>NZ_JBMDIU010000015.1:0-55612 GCF_057808845.1 Brevundimonas sp. FG8
TGATCGCCGCCCTCATCGCCGTCGTGATCATCTCGGCCGTCACCGCGCTGGGCACCACGATCCGCGACAAGTTCCAGGCCGTGACCGACGGCATGGCGGGCTCCGCCCCGGCCAGCACCTAAACGCTGCCGCAAGGTCTTGAAACCGGCGAAGGGCCGGGGCCATCGTGCCCCGGCCCTTTTGTTTTGCTGGAATGCCGATAATCCGGCGATCAAAGTAAACGCGACGGTAAACATAAAAGTACGCGTGGGTTTAACCTGAGCTGTCTCATGTTGAAGCTGTAGGGGTGGACGGGTGACCGGCTTCCTCGTTTGCCGATCAGCTGCTCCCAAGGGGAAAGGACGACCAGATGACCAAGTTCGTTTCGAAATTCATGTCCGACGAGTCGGGCGCCACCGCTATCGAGTACGGCCTGATCGCCGCCCTCATCGCCGTCGTGATCATCTCGGCCGTCACCGCGCTGGGCACTACGATCCGCGACAAGTTCCAGGCCGTGACCGACGGCATGGCGGGCTCCGCTCCGGCCAGCACCTAAGCCGGCCGCACCATGAGCATCGGAAGGGCCGGAGCATCACGCTCCGGCCCTTTTTGCTTGAGGGAAACCGGGTCTTAACCGCGTCCGTGCACACTGAGCCCATGGACACCGTGATCTTGGCCCTTCTCGGCATCATGCCCGCTCTTGTCATCGTCGGCGGGCTGAACGACCTGACGACGATGAAGATTCCGAACTGGATTTCGGGGCTGCTGGTCCTGTCCTTCCTGCCGGTCGCCTTCATCTCGGGCCTGGGACCGGTCGGATTTGCTGTCCATCTGGGCGTGGGGTTCGCCGCGCTGGTGGTCGGCGCCGGGATGTTCGCCCTGCGCTGGATCGGCGGCGGGGACGCCAAGTTGATGGCCGCGGCCTGCCTCTGGCTGGGCCTTCAGGGCTCGGGCATGTTCCTGGTCTATACTGGTCTGATGGGCGGGCTGTTCTGTCTGTTCCTCATGCTGGCGCGGGGTCACTCGCGCCCCTATCTGGCCGGCGCTCCGGGCTGGGTCGTCCAGTTGATGGAGCCCAAGGGTGATATTCCCTACGGCGTCGCCATCGCAGCCGGAGCCCTGCTGGCCTATCCCGCGTCTCCTCTGGTGGCGCTTTTCATCAGCCGCTGAGAGCGCCGGCCGCTCCGCCGACCCACGATTTAGGTCCGCGTTAACCCGCGCCCGGCATGGTCGTTAACGGTAGGGGGCCGAAGGACCGATTCACGTGTCCGGGATCGCCCGCCGGAGACCGTCGATGAAGCCTGCCCGTATCATCGTGATCTGCATCGCCGCCGTGGCCGCTATCGGTCTGGCGTTTGTGGTTCGCGCCATGGGGTCGTCCTCCGGCCAGCCGACCGCCGTCGCAACGGCGGCTCCGGCCGAAACCCGCCCGATGGCCAAGGTTCTCGTCGCCGCCAAGGATCTCCAGCCCGGTCAGCGTCTGACGGACGCCGACATGACCTGGAAGGACTGGCCCGTAGATGAGGTCAATCCGGTCTTCATCACCGACGGATCGGTGCCGGTCCCGTCGTCGCCGACCCCCGCCGATGCGGAAAAGGCGGATGACAAGCCTGAAGGCGCTGTCGCTTCCGTGACCCGCGCCGCCACCGACCTCGCCACGGGCGGCGCCAAGGCCGACTACATCGGATCGGTGGTTCGCGAACCCATTCTGGCCGGTGAGCCCATCGTCATGCGCAAGATCGTGCGCGCCGGCGACAGCGGCTACATGGCAGCCTATCTCGAGCCGGGCATGCGCGCCATGGCGATCCGCGTGACCGTGGAGACGGCCGCCGGCGGTTTCATCCTGCCGGGCGACCGGGTCGATGTGGTCCTGACCCGCGAAACCAATCTGTCCAATGTCGGCAACTCCGACAGTGACCGCGCCAAATTCACCTCGGCGACGGTCATGCAGAACATCAAGGTGCTGGCGATAGACCAGTCCACCCGTGCGGGCGACGACGCCCAGGCCGTGATCGGCGCGACGGCGACCCTCGAGGTCGGGCCGCTCGACGCCGAGGCGCTGGCTCTGGCCAAGTCCGAGGGTGAACTGAGCCTCGTCCTGCGCTCCTACGCCGACACCGGCGGTCCTTCGGGCCGGGTGGCCGCCTCGCCGCGTCAGAGCTCGGCGGTGCGCATCTATCGTGGCGGCGCCCCTGACGTGGTGGTGGTCCAATGAAGCGTTTCCTCGCCGTCACCCTGGCGGGTCTGACCGTCGTCGCGACCAGCCCGGTCACCCCGGCTCCGGCCTTCGCCCAGAGCCGGGCCGCCGTCTCGATGGGGTCACAGTCCCAGCTGATCAGCCTGCCGCGCGGATCGTCCATGGCCGTTGATCTGCCGGCGGACGCCCGCGATGTGATCGTGCCCAACCCGCAGGTGGCCGAGGCCATGCTGCATTCGCCGCGCCGCATCACCATCATCGGCCTGCAGCCGGGTGAGACGGACGCCGTGGTGCTGGACAGCGCCGGCCGCACCATCCTGTCGCTGCGTGTCCGCGTCGATGCCGGTGTTTCGGCCCTGCAGGATACGCTCAACCGGGTCATGCCGAACGCCAACGTTCACGCCGAGGCGGTGAATGACAGCATCATCCTGACCGGCACGGTCTTCAGCCCCGGTGAGGCGGATCGCGCCAGCCAGGTCGCCCGCGCCTTCGTGGCGTCGCCGGACAAGGTCATCAACATGATGACCATAGCCGGCTCCGATCAGGTCATGGTCCGCGCTCGCGTCGTCGAGGTGCAGCGCACCGCGATCAAACAACTGGGCTTTGACGCCACGGCCGTCCTGGCCAGCGTGGGAACCGGTCTGTCGCTGACGCAGGGCGCCACCTTTGCGGTCAACGGCAACCAACTGGGCGGCGGCATCATCCGCTATACCGACAGCGCGGGTGACGGATCGAGCACCAACGCGGCCCTGCGCGCCTTCGAACGCGCCGGTCTGGTCCGCATTCTGGCCGAGCCGAACATCACCACCGCCAACGGCGAGGCCGCCGAATTCCTCGCGGGTGGAGAGTTCCCCGTTCCGGTCGGACAGGAAAGCTCGGACAGCGGCGCCTCCAAGGTGACGGTCGAGTTCAAGCCCTACGGCGTGCGTCTCGCGGTTCGTCCGATCGTTCTGTCGCCGGGCCGTATCTCCCTGCAGCTGTCGACCGAAGTATCTGAACTGACCCAGGTCGGCGCCTTCACCCTCGGCGGCGGCGCTGATCGCGCCTTGGTCATTCCGGGACTGAATGTTCGCAGAGCCTCGAATACGGTCGAACTGCCTTCGGGCGGCTCGCTGATGATCGCCGGCCTGCTGCGTGAGGATACCCGCCAGAATATCGACTCGCTTCCGGCGCTGGGCGAACTGCCGGTGCTGGGCGCCCTGTTCCGATCGCGTGACTACATCTCCGGCGAGACCGAGCTGGTCATCATCGTCGAGGCCTACATCGTCTCGCCGACGGCGGCCGGAACGATGCAGACGCCCGCTGACGGCCTGCAGATGGCCAACGATGCCCAGATCCTGCTTTTCGGTCAACTGGACCAGCACTATGCGCCGCGCGAGGGCGCCGCGATGGCCGGTCGTTCCGGCTGGAACGGCCCCGTCGGCTATGTGATCGAATGAGGGCTCCCGTGATGCGTTCCCTGCTCCTCACCCTGTCCGCCGCGGCCCTGCTGGCCGGCTGCGCCTCGTCCGGCGCGTCCGAGCCGCCGCCCCTGAACCCGCTGAGCCGATATTCGCTCCAGACCGAGCCCGGTCTGGATCGCATCGCCCTGGCGGTGCACGAGGACGGCTTGTCGCAAACCCAGATCGCCGCCCTGCGCGAGCTGGCGGCCCGATACGCCGGAGCCGGCGTCGGCCGTATCCAGGTGCAGGGGCCGTCCGGCGATGACCCTGCCGCCTCCCGCCAGACCTGGGCCGTGCGCTCGGCGCTCGAAGCGGTCGGCGTGCCCGCCCGCAACATCGAGGTGACCGGCTACGATGCGCCAGATCCCCGGGCGCCGGTTCTGGCCGGGTTCGAAACCGTCCGTGCGGCGATCCCGAACTGCGCCGCCGAGCGTCGCGACATGGGATCCCGCTTCTCCAACGAATCTTCCCCCGGCCTCGGCTGCGCCATCACCGCCAACATGGCCGCCCAGATCGCCGACCCGCGCGACATCCTTGCGGCCAAGGCTGTCAGCCCTGCCGACTCCGGACGCGCCGCGGTCGTCTTCGACAACTACCGCAAGGGACAGGCCACCTCCGCGCCGCAGGAGACCCTGATCCAGGGCGGCATCTCCCGGGCTGTGGACTAGGTCACAATGAGCAACGCCTTCGCCCCCCGCGCATTCGACGACTTCGAGGACGACGAGTTCGACCTCGACATGGGCTATGTCGCCCAGGGGGCTCCTGCTGCTTCGGCCTTTCCTGCGCCGGAAGTCTTCCCCGCCGAGCCCGGGATGACCGACCCCGAGGCCGGTCGCCGCCCGCCGCTTCAGTTCACGGCTCCCGCTGCCCAGACCCAGCCCCCCGCGCCCCACCCGGAGCGCCCGGCCCTGCCGGAACCGGCCTCGCACGGCGGTGACTTCAATCCGGTGGGGGATCTGGTCGCCGGGGCCAGTGCGGCCTTCTCGCCGCCGATCAGCGCCGGCCACACCGCCGAGGTATCGGTCCCGCGCATCGCCATCCACGTCTTCGCCGAGCGTCAGGATACGTTGGCCGCCGCGGAACGCGCCGGTCAGGATCGCCGCCTGTCGCGCGCCACGACACAGATTCGCGTCGGCGGCGTCGCTGCGGCGGTCGAGGCCTACCAGCACGAGCCGACCCCGCCGCTGATCGTGGTCGAATGCCTCAAGGACCCGCAGACCCTGCTGTGGGAAGTCGATCAACTGGCTGAAGTCTGCGACGCAGGCACCAAGGTCATCGTTGTCGGCGCGACCAACGACATCCTGCTGTTCCGCGAGCTGATGCGCCGTGGGGTCAGCGAGTACCTCGTCGCCCCGCTCCAGCCGCTGCAACTGATCTCGGCCATCGGCGGCCTGTTCGCCGATCCGGCCCAGCCCTTCGTCGGCCGATCCATCGCCTTTGTCGGCGCCCGGGGCGGTGCGGGCTCCAGCTCCGTCGCGCACAACACCGCCTATGCGATGTCCGAGCGGATCGGCGCCAACACGGTCATCGTGGACTATGACCTGCCGTTCGGCACCGCCGGTCTGGACTTCAATCAGGACCCGCTGAACGGCGTGGCCGACGCCTTGTCCCAGCCGGATCGTCTGGACCCTGTTCTGCTGGACCGGATGATGGTTCGCTGCACCGACAAGCTCAGCCTGTTCGCCGCGCCCGCCACGCTCGACGCCGACTGGGAGATCAGCTCGGACGCCTTCGAGGAAGTGACCACCCGGATTCGCGCCACGGCGCCCTTCGTGGTGCTGGACCTGCCACACGTCTGGTCGTCCTGGATGCGCCGTACCCTGATCAGCGCCGACGAAGTGGTGGTCGTGGCCACCCCGGACCTGGCCTCGCTGCGCAACGCCAAGAACATGATCGACCTGATCAGGCAGGGCCGCCCCAACGACGCGCCGCCCCGGCTGGTGCTCAATCAGGTCGGCGTGCCCGGTCGTCCGGAAATCCCGGCCAAGGAGTTCGGCAATGCGCTGGGCGTCCACCCCAGTCTGATCATTCCGTTCGACGCCAAGACCTTCGGGGCCGCCGCAAACAACGGCCAGATGATCCTGGATGCGGGCGGCAAGTCCAAGGCGGCCGAGGCCTTCCAGACCCTGGCCCAGATCGTCTCGCGTCGCGAGGTTCCCCTGCTGTCCGGCCCGAAGGCCTCCGGCGGCAAGTCCTCGATGTTCTCGGGCCTGTTCAGGAAGAAGTCTTAAGGCGTGTTCGGCAAGCGCACAGGTCAGCCCGGCAGTCCCGCGGTCGCCCCGCGCGCCGCACCCGCGGCGCCTGAAGCCGCGCCTGCGGCCGAGCCGGTCTTCCAGCCCCAGCAGGGGGTTCAGACGCAAGCCTTCGCCTTCGGTGGAGACGCTGATGTAATCGAGGCCCCGCGTCCCGCCGCCGCTTCAGCCCCGACTTCAGCCATGGGCGTGGATCGTCTGGATGCGCTCGCGTCGCGTCCTAGGCCCGCCGCGCCACAGCCCAAGACCGCCGGTCCCGGACCCAAGGCCACCCCCGGCTTCGAGCAGTTGAAGAAGGCCCAGCAGGTCGCCGAGATCGTCCGCGAGCAGTCGGACTACTATCACGCCACGAAGACGACGATCTTCAACGCGCTGATGAACACCATCGACCTGGCCCAGCTGGCGCAGCTGGATCCCAAGACGGCGGCTGAGGAAATTCGCGACATCGTCGCCGAGCTGGTGGCGATCAAGAACGTCTCCATGTCGGTCGCCGAGCAGGAGCATCTGGTCCAGGACATCGTCAACGACGTCCTCGGCTACGGCCCGCTCGAGCCGTTGCTGGCTCGCGACGACATCGCCGACATCATGGTCAACGGCGCCGGCCGGGTGTTCATCGAAGTCGGCGGCAAGGTCCAGCTGACCAATGTGCGGTTCCGCGACAACGGCCAGCTGATGAATATCTGCCAACGGATCGTGTCGCAGGTCGGCCGCCGCGTGGATGAAAGCTCCCCGATCTGCGACGCCCGTCTGCCGGACGGCTCGCGCGTGAACGTCATCGCCCCGCCGCTGGCGATCGATGGCCCGACGCTGACCATCCGGAAGTTCAAGAAAGACAAGCTGACGATGAAGAATCTGGTGGAGTACGCCTCCATCAGTCCCGAGGGCGCCCGCGTGCTCGGCGTCATCGGCGCATCGCGATGCAATCTGGTCATTTCGGGCGGTACGGGTTCGGGAAAGACCACCCTTCTGAACACCCTGACAGCCTTCATCGACCCGACCGAGCGCGTCATCACCTGCGAGGACGCCGCCGAACTGCAGCTGCAACAGCCGCACGTGGTCCGTCTGGAGACCCGACCGCCGAACCTCGAAGGTCAGGGCCAGATCACCATGCGGGATCTGGTGAAGAACTGTCTGCGGATGCGTCCCGAGCGGATCATCGTCGGCGAAGTCCGCGGCCCGGAAGCCTTCGACCTGCTGCAGGCGATGAACACCGGCCATGACGGCTCGATGGGCACCCTGCACGCCAACAGCCCGCGTGAAGCCATCAGCCGGATGGAGTCGATGATCACCATGGGCGGCTACGGCCTGCCGTCCAAAACCATCCGCGAGATGATCGTCGGCTCGGTCGATGTGATCGTGCAGGCCGCCCGTCTGCGTGACGGTTCGCGCCGGATCACCCACATCACCGAGGTGGTCGGGCTGGAAGGCGATGTGATCGTCACACAGGACCTCTTCGTCTACGAGATCACCGGCGAGGATGAGAACGGCAAGATCGTCGGCCGTCACCGTTCGACCGGCATCGCCCGGCCCCGCTTCTGGGATCGCGCCCGCTACTACGGGCTGGAGCGCGAGCTGGCCGAAGCCCTCGACGCGGCGGAGTAGGCGCGGTGCTTCCCATTCTCGCCGCCGTTCTGGCGTTCATCACCATCGGCGGACTGGGCTGGGCCTTCGTCGGCGGCGGTGATTCCAGCGACGCCGCGATCAAGCGCGCCCAGAGCTTCAACGGTCCCAAACAGGCCGCGAGCGCCGCCAAGCGCGCCGCCGCCAACACGCCCGAAGCCCGCCGCAAGCAGATCATGCTGCAGTTGCAGGAATCGGAGAAGGCGGAGCGCAGGGCGCGAGTCAGCCTGTCCGCCAAGCTGAAGCAGGCGGGGCTGTCCACGACGGTTCGCACCTTCTGGATCATCAGCGCGGTTATGGGCGTCTTCGCCTTCCTGCTGCCGCTGGTGTTCGGGCTGAACATTCTGATTTGTCTCGGCGCGGCGGTGATCGTCGGGCTGGGTCTTCCGCGCTGGTTCGTTGGCTTCCTGGGCAAGCGTCGGATGAAGAAATTTTCCAGCTTCTTCGCTGATGCGGTCGACGTGATCGTCCGGGGCATCAAATCGGGCCTGCCGGTCCACGACTGCTTCAAGATCATCGCTCGCGAGAGCCCGGCGCCGCTGGGCCCTGAGTTCCAGAAGCTGGTCGAGGGCATGGGCGTGGGCCTGACCCTGCCGCAGGCGCTGGACAAGATGTACGAGCGCATGCCGACGCCGGAGCTGAAGTTCTTCGCCATCGTGATCGGCATTCAGCAGAAGACGGGGGGCAATCTGGCCGAGGCCCTGTCGAACCTGACCACCGTGCTGCGCGCTCGCAAGATGATGGGCGAGAAGATCAAGGCGCTGTCGTCCGAAGCCACCGCCTCGGCGGGCATCATCGGTTCGCTGCCGCCCGCGGTCATGATCCTCGTCAGCATGACGACCCCGGCCTACATGGCCAAGCTGTTCACCGATCCGCGCGGCCAGTTCATGCTGCTGGTCGCGGTCTTCATGATGAGCCTCGGCATCTTCGTCATGAAGAAGATGATCTCGTTCAAGTTCTGAGGACAGGTCATGGGACAGTTCATCGCCTTCTTCACCAACGTCCAGAACCTGCTGAGCCTCGGCGTCGGCGTGCTGGTGTTCGCCACCCTCGTGACCCTGCTCAGCTCGCTCGGTCAGGGCGCCGGTCTGGACAACCGGATGAAGGCCGTATCGGTCCGCCGGGAAGAGCTGAAGCGCCGGTCGCGTCAGGCCATCGCGCAGAGCGGGCAGGGCGGACTGCGCCACACCGATGAAGGCTTCAAGAAGCGGGTCGTCGAGCAACTGAACCTGACCAAGCTGCTGGAGGACCCCAGGGTCGCCGACAAGATGGCCCAGGCGGGCTATCGCGGACCCAAACCGCTGACGACCTTCTATTTCTTCCGCTTCTCGATGCCGTTCATCCTGTTCGCGGTGGCCGTCTTCTACCTGTTCGTCTTCAACGATTTCGGCCTGGCGCTGATGATGCGTCTGACCATCTGCATGGTCGCGGCGGTGATCGGCTTCTATGCGCCCAACATTTTTCTGGCCAACCGCATCGCCAAGCGTAAGACCTCGATCATGCAGGCCTTTCCCGATGCGCTGGACCTGTTGCTGATCTGTGTCGAGGCGGGGATGTCGATCGAGTCCGCCATCCAGAAGGTCAGTCAGGAGATCGGCGGTTCCTCCATCGATCTGGCGGAGGAACTGACCCTGCTGTCGGCCGAGCTCAGCTATCTGCCGGATCGCCGTCTGGCTTACGAAGGACTGGCCAAGCGGACAAACCATCCGGGGGTGAAGTCGGTCGCCACCGCCATGACCCAGGCCGAAACCTACGGCACGCCCTTGGGCGCCGCGCTCAGGACCATGGCCAAGGAAAACCGCGAACTGCGCCTGTCGGCGGCCGAGAAGAAGGCTGCGGCCCTGCCGGCCAAGCTGACCGTCCCGATGATCCTGTTCTTCCTGCCGGTCCTGTTCATCGTCATCCTGACGCCGGCGATCATCAGCATTCAGGACACGATGGCCAAGGGCGGTTGACGAACGTCCGCCGCGAGGGGCCAAGGGCGGTTTAACAAGGTCACCCGCGAGGAACGATGAAGGTCAGGCTTCCGCCGCCGCCTTCCACGCCTCGGCCACGCCGTCGACCGCATGACGCAGGTGCTTGCGGTTCTTGTCGAAGAACATCTCGCCACGCAGGCCCTGGAAGATGAAGCCGTTGGCGGCGATGCAGCTGCCGGGCTCCAGCTCCTCGATCTCGAAATAGCGCACGGACCGGAACCACAGGCCCCGGTTCTCCACCCAGACCAGCTGGGCATAGGGCTGCCACTCGCCGACGCGGGCGACGCACTGGCGCTCCGGAAGGCCCTCGATGGCTTCGATCAGCTTGAGGTCGCCGCCGAAGGCGATGGTTCCGGAGACACCGGTTTCGATCGGGTTCCAGCCGTCCCAGCCGGGCAGGTTCGAGATGACCTCCCAGATGGCGTCCGTCGAGGCCCTGATGCCGATGCGCGTTTCAATCTTGGCGGTGTCCATGCCGCTGATCTGGCACGGCTTGCGAGGCCAGAAAAGGGCGCGCATGGTCTCAGCGGTTGCCTTCCGGTCCGGGCTGGGATGCGGGCGGCGTTGTCGGCGAGGGGGTCTCGTCCCTGTCCGGGAGATCTGGCGGCCCCGTGCGCAGGCTGGGGCTGACGAAGCACAGGACAGTGGCGAGGGCCAGCAGCGCGGCGTTGGCGATGAAGGGCGCGGGCTCCGCCAGTTCGTACAGGGCCACGCCGATCACGGGCGGCAGCAGGAAGCTGAGGCCTGCCAGCGCCATCATCAGCCCGGCGATCGCGCCCTGCTCGGCCGCTCCGACCGAGAGGGATGATCCTGCGGTGAAGCCGGGCCGGGCGAAACCCAGACCCATCGATACCACCGCGTACCCCATCACCACCCCGTAGTAGCCGGGAGCGGTGATGCTGAGGACATTGCCGATCAGAGCCAGGGCGGCGCCCCAACGCACGAGATCGCGGGGTTGCAGCTTCAGCATCGGGATCAGGCCCCACTGCGCCAGCAAGGTGGCGGCGGCGCCCGCGAACATCGCCAGCGATATGAAGGGATGGGCGTTCTCCAGCGCCGTGCCGGTGGCCGCCATCTCATCAATGACATGGAAGCCAAGCACGGAGATGTTGATCGCCTGCGCCCCGGTGACCAGCAGGCCATACAGCAGATAATCGCGGACACGCGGGTCGCGCCACAGGCCCTTGCCGCTCCGGTCACGACCGCTGGGCGAGGGAACGCGCAGAACCTCGCCGCTCGGCAGCTTGCGCCAGACCACCAGCAGGGCCGCCACGCCGATGGCGGCGAAGGCGTACATCGGGCCCGCCAGTCCGACGAGCGGCAGGATGAACAGCGGCGCCAGCATCGGCCCGATCACGGTGCCGAGCCCTTGCGCCGACGCCAGCATGGACATGGCCTGCGTCCGCTGCTCCGCGCTGGTCCGGTCCGCGATATAGGCCTGTGAAGCGATGGGAGCCGCTGATCCGAAGACGCCGTAGATGGTCCGCGCCATGGCCATCAGGGCGAAGGCGACGCCGAAGCCGAGCCAGCCCTCCAGCCCCGCGGTCGTCGCCAGTCCAAATCCGGTCATCGACAGGATGAAGCCGCCCAGACCGATCATCATCACCTTCTTGCGGCCCATCCGGTCCGACAACCGCGCCCAGAAAGGGGAGGTCAGGGTCCACATCAGGGCGGACAGGGCGAAGGCCGCCGACACCAGAATGTCCCGCAGCTGAAAGGTGCGGCCGATGCTCGGAAGCACGGTTTGCAGGGCGAAATTGCCGGCCGCGGCGATCAGGCTGACCGCGAACAACAGGGCGAAGGCGGGCGAGCGAAGGTTCACGAACGCAAGCCTAAGCTCTCGGCCGGTTCAGGTCACCCCCGCTGAATAGCCGTCGACGAAGCGGCGGGGCTGTCGATCTCCAGCTCCAGCGCTGTCCGCACCTGCGCAAGATCAGCGCCTTTCGGCACGATCAGCATGGGCGAGGACTGGCGCCCCGCCCGCACCGCGACCACGGCGTTCTTCGGACAGACATCGAAGCAGTCGGTCTCCATGACGACGACCTCGGCCTTGCGTCCCTTGCCCGCCTTCAAAGTCTTGCGCAGGGCCTTCCTCAGCGAGCGGTCGCCCTCGGGCCCAAAGCCCTCGCCATCGAGCTTCTTCTGGCATTTTCGGCAGACCAGAACCACGTCTCGCCAGTTGGTCTTCGCCTGCTTCAAAGTCATCCGGGACAGATCGAGAGAGTGTCGGTCTTGCGCAAGGGGCTGGGGGACTGTCACGGTGACGGTCTTGCCGGAGACCGCCATGACCATCCGCCGTCTGATCGCCGCTTCGTCGCTCGCTCTCGGGCTGGTCTTCATGGCCGAAGGAGCCGCCGCGCAGGTTCCGCTTTCGCGGGTCGAAGCTGCGGTGGAGCAGGTTAATTCGCGCGTCGTGGAATGGCGGCGGGATTTGCACGCCAATCCGGAACTGGGCTTCGCCGAGACCCGCACCGCCGGGGTGGTGGCCGAGCATCTGCGCGCCTTGGGTCTGGAGGTTCGAACCGGCGTCGGGCGGACCGGCGTGGTCGGCATCCTGCGCGGGGGCAAGCCCGGTCGCACGGTCGCCCTGCGCGCCGACATGGACGCCCTGCCCGTCCTCGAGGCCACGGGACTGCCCTTCGCCTCGACCGCGACAGGAACCTACATGGGGCAGACGGTGCCGGTGGCCCATGCCTGCGGTCATGACGCCCACGTCGCCATGCTGATGGGCGCCGCCGAGGTGCTGGCGGGGATGAAGGACGACATCGCAGGAACCGTCGTCTTCATTTTCCAGCCCGCCGAGGAGGGCGCGCCTCCGGGAGAGCCCAAGGGCGGCGCGGCCCTGATGATCGAGGAGGGGGCGCTGCGCGATCCGCGTCCAGACGCCATCTTCGGCCTGCATGTGGTGCCGGGGCGTCCGGGCACGATCTTCTATCGCCCGCAGGGCTTCATGGCGGCGTCCGATCGGGTGGACATCGTCCTGCACGGTCGCCAGACCCACGGCGCATGGCCGTGGAAGGGCGTGGACGTCATCGCGGCCTCCGCTGACATCGTTCAGACGATCAACAGCCTGACCGCCCGCACCATCGATCCGACCACCACGCCGACGGTCTTCACCATCGCGACCCTTGATGCGGGGGTGCGCTACAATATCATCCCGGACACCGCGACCCTGTCGGGCACCCTGCGCACCTTCGACGTCGCCCAGCGCGACGATCTGGTCCGACGCGCCGGAGTGGCGATCAACAACGTGGCCGAAAACTATGGCGCGACCGCCGAGTTTTCAGTCCGCCAGAACGCCGCCCTGGTCTTCAATAACGCGGAACTCTCCGCTTGGCTCGCCCCGGTCCTGATCGAGGCGGCGGGCGAGGGGAATGTCAATTCGGTCTCTCCGCCGACCACCGTGGCCGAGGACTTCTCCTACCTCTCGCAAGAAGTGCCGGGCGTCTTCTACCATCTGGGCGGCACCCCGGACGGCATCGACCCGGCGAGCGGTCCGCCGAACCATTCTCCCGCCTTCCATGTGAACGAGCGTGTCCTGCCGCTGGGTGTGAAGACCCATGTGCTGAGCGCGCTGCGCTTCCTTGAGCGGCCGGCGCCCTAACCACGTTTCTCAACGCGCGTTCAATGAACCGGGCGCAGCCTCATCCGGTTGGGAGAGGAATCGGATGCGTCAGTTGCCTGTCAAGCTGCCGCCCGTGCGTCTGGAACGACGGGGCGGGCCGGTGAGGGAGGTCTTCTTCTTCCTCGTCGCCTTCGGCGCGATGTTCGGCGGCGCCTTGTTGGCTCTCGATCTGATCCTTTAGGCGCTACGGACGAAGAAGGTCCGGATCACCCGCTCATAGGTCTTGGCCAGCGCCTCAAGCTCGGCGGTCGGCACCCGTTCGTCGATCTGATGCATGGTCTGGCCGACCAGTCCCAGTTCAAGCACCGGGCACATGGCGCGGATGAAGCGGGCGTCCGAGGTGCCGCCGGTGGTCGAGGCTTCCGGGCGAATGCCCAGTTCGGTCTCCACCGCGTCCTGCACCGCCTGCACGAACACGCCCGCCTGGGTCAGGAAGGCGTCGCCCGAGTGCATGTGCTCGACCTCGATGCGCAGTCCGCTCTCGGTCTGGGCCTTGCCGGCCTCGGCGTTCAGCCAGGCCATCAGGCTTTCACCCGTATGGGAGGGATTGAAGCGGATGTTCAGCCGTCCCCGCGCCTCGGCCGGGATCAGGTTGGTCGCCGTGTTGCCGACATCCAGCGTGGTCAGTTCAAGGTTCGACGGCTGGAAGGCTTCGTAGCCGTCGTCCAGCCTGTGTGCCGCCAGCGTCGCCGCCAGCTTGGCCAGCACCGGAACCGGATTGGCCGCGCGGTCGGGGTAGGCGACGTGCCCCTGCTTGCCGTGCACCGTGAACCAGGTGTTCAGTGAGCCGCGACGGCCGATCTTGATCATGTCGCCCAGCCGCTGCTGCGAAGACGGCTCGCCCACCACGCAGGCGTCGATCACCTCGCCCTCGGCCATCAGGGCCTCGACGACCTTCTTGGTGCCGTGCAGCGCGGGGCCTTCCTCGTCGCCGGTGATCAGGAAGGACAGCGAGCCGGGCACATCGCCATCAGCCAGCACCTTCGATACCGCCGCGACCCAGGCGGCGATCCCGCCCTTCATGTCCACGGCGCCGCGTCCGTACAGCACGCCGTCCTTCACCTCGGCGCCGAAGGGAGCGGAGGACCACGCCTCGGTCGAGCCGGTCGGCACCACGTCCGTATGACCGGCGAAGCACAGGTTGGGCGAAGCCGTCCCGCGCCGGGCGTACAGGTTCTCGATCCGCGCATCGGCGCCCACGCCGTCCGGGTCGCCGAAGGCCAGCCGACGGCAGCTGAAGCCCAGCGCCGTCAGGGTCCGTTCCAGCACGTCCATGGCGCCTTCATCAGCGGGAGTGACGGACGGAATCCGGATCAGGTCGCGGGTCAGTTCGACAGGATCGATAACCGGAGTTGATGTATGGCTCATGGTTCCTTGCTTTACGTGGTCCGGGCGATTGGGAGAAGGCTGGAGCCATGCCTAAGATCGACATCGAGAACGCGCCGACCGGACACGGGACAGCCTACCCGGAAGAGCACGCCGGACCGTGCAAGCCGCGCCGCCGCTGGAAGCTGGGCGATGCGGCCGGGCTGACCCAGTTCGGCGTCAACCTGCTGCGCCTGCCCGCGGGCGCCTGGTCCAGCCAGCGGCACTGGCACGCGAACGAGGATGAGTTCGTCACCGTCCTGTCCGGCGAGGTGGTGCTGGTCGAGGAGGATGGAGAGACCGTCCTGCGCGCCGGCGATTGCGCCGGCTTCCCCGCGGGCGTACCGAACGGCCACAAGATCGAGAACCGTTCCGGCGGCGAGGCCGTGCTGCTCGAGGTCGGGACGCGCTCCCCGAAAACCGACGCCTGCGACTACCCTGATATCGACATGGTCCTGCCTGAAGGGGCGGACCGCTACTTCCACCGGGACGGCTCCCCCTACCCGAAATACGATCGACGCACGTGACTGTTGAAAGCCTTGACGCCGGCACGCCCACGCCGCCCGTCCCGCCTCCGCCGCCTGAAGGTCCGTCCAGTCCGTGGGGCATTCGCGACTTCCGCCTGCTCTGGTTCGGCCGCGTGGTCGCAGTGCTGGGCATCCAGATCCAGTCGTCGGCCCTGTTGTGGCAGGTCTATGAGATCGCCCGGCGAGATCATCCGGTGGCCGAGGCCAGCCTGTATCTGGGCCTCGTCGGCCTGTGTCAGTTCCTGCCGCTGCTGGCCTTCACCCTGCCCGCGGGCGCCATGGCCGACCGTCGGGACCGGAAGCAGACCGTCTGGATATCCATTCTGGTCGAGTCCGCCTGTGCGGCCTCCTTCCTCGCCATGGCCATCCATGGTGCGCCTCCGCTGTGGGGTCTGCTCGCCGTCGCCGCCGTCTTCGGCGCCGCCCGCGCCTTCCTGGCCCCGGCCAGTCAGGCCTTCCTGCCGATGGTGGTCGGGCGCAAGGCCTTGCCGCCCGCCATCGCGGCCCAGTCCATCGCCTTCCAGACCGGAGCCATCGCCGGCCCGGCGCTCGGCGGGGTCATCGTGGCGGTGAACGTGCCGCTGGCCTATGCCGTGTCGCTGGGGCTGTTCCTGCTCGCGGTCGCCGCCTTCATCCTGATCCGCACCAGCGGCAAGCCCGCACAGGTTGAGACCAAGCTGTCGCCGCTGGAGTCCGTGAAGGAAGGTCTGGCCTATGTCTGGAAGACCAAGATCGTTCTGGGCGCGATCTCGCTGGATCTGGTCGTGGTCCTGCTGGCGGGGGTCGCCCTCCTGACGCCGATCTTCGCGCGCGACATCCTGCACGTCGGCGCGATCGGTTTCGGCCTGCTGCGGGCGTCGTTCGGCGTCGGCGCCATGACGGTGGCCATTTATCTGAGCCGGTTCCCCATCGTGCAGCACGGGGGGCGCTGGATGTTCGCGGCGGTGGCCGTGTTCGGCCTGTGCACCCTGACGTTCGGCCTGTCGAAGATCGTCTGGCTGTCGGGGTTGGCCCTGTTCCTCGGCGGCGCCGCCGACATGATCAGCGTCAACATCCGCCAGACCCTGATCCAGCTGGCCACGCCCGATCACATGCGCGGCCGGGTCAGCTCGGTCTCCATGCTGTTCATCGGCGCGTCGAATGAGCTCGGTGAGGCCTACTCCGGCCTGATGGTTCGCGTTCTCGGCGCGGTCGGCGCGGCCTGTTTCGGCGGCGTCGGCGCGCTGGTCGCCACCGGCGCCTGGGCCGCGATGTTCCCGGGCCTCAGGAAAGCGGACAAGCTATCCTAGGGTGTGGGGTTCCGGGTGTGGGGTGTGGCGGCAGGAGTGCGAACCGCCAAACCCGACACCCCATACCCACGCCCATTATCCCCACGGCCTGAAGTGTTTCGACAGCTTCAGGCCCTGCTTCTGATAGTGGCTGCCGCCCTCGCCGTAGAGGCGGCTGGGGCGTTCAGTCAGCGGCTCATAGACCAGCCTTGCGACGATCTGGCCGTGCTCCAGCAGGAACGGCGTGTCGTGCGTGCGCACTTCCAGCACGCCCTTGGAGCCCGCGCCGTGCGCCTCGTCCGTGCCGAAGCCCGGATCGAAGAAGCCTGCGTAGTGCACGCGGAACTCGCCGACGGACGGGTCGATCGGAGTCATTTCGGCCGCCTGATCGACCGGGATTTCGACGTCGTCCGACGAGGCCAGGATGTAGAACTCGCCCGGGTCCAGCAGCAGTTCGCCACGACGCAGGGTCAGCGGCTCCCAGAAGTCGCGCGGGTCGTGGCCGTCGATATTGTCCAGATCGACCACCCCGGCGTGGCGGCGGCCGCGGAAGCCGACGATCTCGCTGGCCTGCAGATCGACGCCGACCGAGCGGGTCTCCAGCTTCGGCGGTTCGCCGGCCTTCAGGCGCAGCTGGTTCAGGCGGGTGCCCGGACGGACCAGAATGGAAAAGGTCTGGGGCGCGATCTCGAGATACAGCGGCCCTTCATAGCCTTCCTCGACATCGTCGAAGCTGCCGCCCCGATCCGTCAGCAGGCGGACGAAGACATCCACCCGGCCGGTCGAGCTCTTGGGATTGGCGCGGGCGATCAGGCCCTTGGGCAGGCTCAGTCGCTCCTGCAGCTTGGCGATGTACACGCAGCCCTTCTCCAGTACGTAGCCGGCGGACAGGTCGATGGTGTGCATGGCCACGTCGGCGATGCGGTCCTCGACCTTGCGCTTGCCGGGCAGGAAGGAGGCGCGCACGCGCCAGGCCGTCGCGGACAGGCGCAGGTCCAGACTGGCCGGCTGCACCTGATCGGCGTCGAACGGGGTTTCTGTGGAGATCGCGCCACCGGCGATCAGGGCTTCGATCGACTGGGCCGGAAGAATGCCGGGACGGGGGATGCTCAGGGTCATGCCTATCGCTTACACGAATTCGCGGCCTGTCTCTCTCGCTCCATTCCGCCTCGCGGGCAAGGTCTCGCTTGACGCGGGGGTGAGTTCCGGGACCATTCGCCCATGCACGACACCCCCGCCTATGAAGCCGAGACCGACGGGATCGTGGTTCGTGTCCGGCCCAGCTATTTGGCCGGCCAGTCCGATCCGGACGCCGGGCGCTGGGTCTGGGCCTATCAGGTCGAGATCGTGAACCTGTCTGCCTCGCCGGTTCAACTGGTCGCGCGCCGCTGGGTGATCACCGACGCGCGGGGGCATGTCGAGGAGGTGCGTGGCCCCGGCGTAGTGGGCGAACAGCCGACGATCCAGCCGGGCGACAGCTATTCCTACGCTTCCGGCTGTCCGTTGAACGCGCCGTCGGGCTCGATGGTAGGCGGCTATTCCATGGTCGATGATCTGGGCCGCATGTTCGAGGTCGCCATCCCCGCCTTCAGCCTCGATGTCCCGGGCGAGAGACGGGTGCTGAACTAGCTCTGTCGGTGGGGCCTTGGGCGGCTGCCGGAGCGACGAGTGGTTAGTGGCTGGTGATTGGTGGATGGCGGTCGCTGACAGTGAGCCAGTCGGGCGTGGATCGCGGTCCAGGTCACCCACTAGTCACTAACCACCAATCACTTGCAGTGCTGGGTGCTCGACGGCCTTACGCCGGAGCCTGCGCCATGCAGAAGAGGTGAGGGGCTGCGTCAACCCGGATAACCGCAGCCCCCGCCCCCGGCGTCATCGCCGCGGCGGGCGGCGTCAACGCGGACGGCGGCCCCCCTAGGGGCCATCTGTGACAGCCGTGTGGCTGGATAAAGAAAAGGCGGCCCGCCGGGTGGAGCGAGCCGCCTTCGGCAGGCCAGAACGACCTAGATGTAGCGGCGCAGGCTGCGGGCCAGTTCCGAGGCGCCGTCCTTGCCGCCCTTGCGGACCTGCGGCTGGTAGGCGACGCGAGCGTGTTCCATGCAGTAGACGCCTTCCGAGGCGCGGCGGCCGCAGAAGCTGAACTCGGCCGACGACGGGTCGCCGATAGGCCATTTGCACATATGGGCGCCCAGGGTCATGACCGTGGCGGTGCCGGGCAGGTCCGGGATCGGCGCGGGCGGCGGTGCCACCGGCGCGACCGGGCGAGGCTGGGCGGCCTCGATGCGGCGCGGAGCCGACGGCGCCTGGGTCGGCTGCGGCGTGGGGCGCGGGCGCGACGGGCGGAAGGTAGCGCGGGCCGGTTGCGACGGCGCGGCGCGGCCCGACAGGCCCAGACGGTGCACCTTGCCGATGACGGCGTTACGGGTCACGCCGCCGCCCAGTTGCTTGGCGATCTGGCTGGCCGATTGGCCTTCAAGCCACAGCTTTTTCAGCGCGCCGACGCGATCTTCGGTCCAGCCTGCGGTCATGGTCGCCCTCCGGGGATTCAACATATGGGGTCGGTATGTCCCTCCAGTGGGGCCGACCTACTTCTAATCGTAAACTACCTCTTAAAACGCGCAATATGTGGGAATTGGTCCGTCCACAGGAACTACATCTGGTATGGTTAAAATGGTCTCGGAGCTGGGACCGGGGCGAGGTTTCGGTGGGCGATTGGCGAAAAGTGCGCGACGGCGTGAGCGCGTCCCGGCTTTGTCGCTCACCTCCCTGCTCAATTTTCACTTGTCACCCGCCCGGCGACGCCTTGCGCATGGGGTCTCGTGGGCGCATCTGGCCGCACATGACCGATCTCGCCTCCACGCGCCCGTCCGGGCTCCCGCAGCCGCGCCGCTATGACGGCGTCAACTGGGAGGGGGTGAAGACCCTGTATCTCAAGGAGGTGCGGCGCTTCTGGAAGGTCGGCGCCCAGACCGTGGCCGCGCCGGTGGTGACGACCCTGCTCTACATGCTGGTCTTCGTGGTGGCCCTGAAGGACTCGCGCCCGCCCATCGACGGTACGCCCTTCGCCGAGTTCGTGGCGCCGGGTCTGATCATGATGGCGATCCTGAACAATGCCTTCGCCAATGCCTCGTCCAGCCTGATCCAGGCCAAGATCATGGGCACGGCGACCGATTTCCTGACCCCGCCGCTCAGCCCGCTGGAGTTGACCATCGGCTTCTCGCTCGGCGCCGCGACGCGCGGCATCGCCGTGGGTCTGGTCACCGCCGTCTGCGTGATGCCGTTCGCGAAGCTGGGGGTCAGCAATGTGCTGGTCATCGTCTGGTTCGCCCTGACCGCATCCCTGCTGATGGGCATGGTCGGCGTCTTCGCCGGTCTGTGGGCCGAAAAGTTCGACCAGCTGGCGGCGGTCCAGAACTTTCTCATCATGCCGATGACCTTCCTGTCCGGCACCTTCTATCTGGTCGACAATCTGCCGGAGCCCTTCGCCACGATCAGCCACTGGAACCCGATCTTCTATCTGATCGACGGCTTCCGCTCGGGATTCATCGGTCATGCGGAGGGCAATCTCTGGATCGGTCTGGGCATGAGCGCCGTCCTGACCCTGATCCTGTCGGTCGCCTGCTGGGCCGTGTTCAAATCGGGCTGGCGCCTCAAGAGCTGAGGTCTCCCCGGAGCTACACTCCTGCCCGGCGCCTATGGTCGCGCGACGATCCAGCGGCTAGCAAGGGCGTCAGCCAACAGGAGGGGGTTCCATGCTGATCCAGTCGCTACTCGCGCTTTCGCTGCTGACCGCGCCGGTCCAGGACGACGCCCTGACCGCCGAAGGTCAGGCGATCGAGACCGCGATCCAGGCCTATGCCGCCAAAACCAATGACCAGCGCCGCGAGATCGTCGTGGCCCAGCTGCGTGAACAGGGCTTCGTGCCGCAGCTGGCGTCCTTCCAGGGCGGCAACGAACGCACCGGCCCGCGTCCGGGCGCAAATGTGGTCGTCACCGTAGGCGAGGGTGACAAGGATATCGTGCTGACCGCCCACTTCGACGCCGTGCCGCTGCGTGATGGCTCCATGTCGCAGGGCGTGGTCGACAACGCCGGTTCGGTCGCAGCCCTGATGGAGGCCGCCGGACTGATCAAGGCGCAGGTCGAACAGGCGCCGGGATCATATCGTTACGTGTTCGTCTTCACCGATCAGGAGGAGCTGGGTCTGATCGGCGCCCGCAAATGGCTGGAGACGCAGGACAAGAGCCGGATTCACGCCGTCATCAACATGGACGTGAACGCCTATGGCGAGACGCTGATGTATGGCGAGAACGTCGGCGAGGCCTCGGCCTTCGTCCTTCGCGCCATGCGGACGCAGTGCGCCGAGCGGGCCTTCGATTGCGTCGCCTTCCCCAACTATCCGCCCAGCGATGACCGGGTCTTCTCGGCGGCGGGCCTGCCGGTGATCTCCATCGGTTCGCAGGACGCGGTCGGTGCGCACCAGATGTGGCTGGCCTTCAACGGCGGCCAGTCGAACGGTCTGGCTGAAGGCTTCGTGCCGCCTGTCTTCCAGCGCATTCACTCGGCCGATGACCGGATGGAGTGGGTCGACGGCGACGACATCCTTCGCACCGCGACCTTCGTTGCGGATCTGGCCCTGCGGCTGGCGCGGGACGAGTGATCCCTGTGGCCGGTGTTGACTAACACCGGCGCGCATCCGACAAGACCGGACACTTTTTATCGGCTCCGTCGCGCCCCGCGACGGGGCCGTCTCGCTTTTGGAGGTCCGACCCGTGTCCCAGGAACATCTGATGGGTGTCTACAACCGTGCGCCGCTGGAAGTGGAGCGTGGTCTGGGCGCGCGTCTGTGGTCGACGGACGGCACGGAATATCTGGACTGCGTCGCGGGCATCTCGACCAATGGCCTCGGCCACGCCCACCCCAAGCTGGTGCAGGCAGTGACCGAGCAGGCCCAGAAGCTGTGGCACGTCTCCAACATCTTCCGCATTCCGGGTCAGGAAGCCCTGGCTGACGCCCTGTGCGAAAAGTCTTTCGCCGACGTCGTCTTCTTCACCAACTCGGGCGCCGAGGCGGTCGAGTGCGCGCTGAAGACGGCGCGCAAGCACCACGTGGCCAATGGCCAGCCGGAGCGGATCGACATCTACGGCTTCGACGGCTCGTTCCACGGCCGCACCTATGGCGCGATCAACGCCGCCGCCAATCCGTCGTACACTGAAGGCTTCGGCCCGAAGATGGAGGGCTTCCACCAGCTGCTGTGGGGCGACAAGGCTGCGCTTGAGGCCGCCTTCCGGAACCCGACCACGGCGGCCATCATCCTCGAGCCCGTGCAGGGCGAGGGCGGCTGCCGCGCCACGCCGGACGAGGACCTGCGCTGGATGCGTGAGCTGGCCGACGAGACCGGCGTGCTGATCATCTTCGATGAAGTCCAGTGCGGCATGGGGCGGACCGGAAAGCTGTGGGCCCACGAATGGGCCGGCATGACCCCGGACATCATGGCGGTGGCCAAGGCCCTGGGCGGCGGCTTCCCCATCGGCGCCTGCCTGGCCACGGCGAACGCGGCCAAGGGCATGACCGTCGGCGTTCACGGCTCGACCTTCGGCGGCAACCCGTTGGCCATGGCGGTCGGTCAGGCCGCCTTCTCGGAACTGTCGAAGCCGGAGACCCTGGCCCACGTCAATGAGATCGCCGGCTATCTGAAGCAGCAGCTGCACGGCCTGCAGCAGCGCTTCCCGGACATCATCGTCGATGTGCGCGGCAAGGGCCTGCTGATCGGCGTGAAGCTGGTCCCGAACAACCGCGAATTCATGGGCTGGGCGCGGGATGAGCAGCACCTGCTGGTCGCCGGCGGCGGCGACAACTGCGTCCGCATCCTGCCGCCGCTGGTGCTGACGCTTGAAGAGGCCCGGGAGGCCGTCGAGCGTTTCGAAAAGACCTGCGAGTTCGCGCGGACCAAACTGGCCTGAGGCCCGACAGATCTGGAGGGCCCGATGGTCCGTCACTTCCTCGATATCTACCGGCTCGAAGCGGAAGAGCTGCGCGCCATTCTTGATGACGCCCATGCCCGCAAACAGGCTCGCAAGGGCTGGCCGCAGGGCCGCGCCGACGCTGACGCTCCGGCGAAGGATCGTGTGCTGGCCATGGTGTTCGAGAAGAATTCGACCCGCACGCGCTTCAGCTTCGACGCCGCCATCCGCCAGCTCGGCGGTTCGGGCATCATCGCCAACGCCGGCGACATGCAGCTGGGCCGCGGCGAGCCAGTCGAGGACACCGCCAAGGTGCTGTCGCGTATGGTCGACGCGGTGATGATCCGCGCCAACAGCCATGAGGACGTCGAACGCTTCGCTCGAGTCTCGACCGTGCCAGTCATCAACGGCCTGACCGACCGCTCGCATCCGTGCCAGATTCTGGCCGACCTGCTGACCATCGAGGAGCATCTCGGGTCGGTCGCGGGCAAGACGATCGCCTGGGTCGGCGACGGCAACAACGTCTGCCACAGCTTCATGCACGCGGCGCCGAAGTTCGGCTTCCGCCTTCAGGTCGCCTGCCCGGCCGAGTACCATCCCGACCTTCACGACCTCGCCCGGGGCGGCAATCACGTCGTCCTGACCAGCGATCCGCGTGAGGCCGTCGCCGGCGCCGACGTCGTCGTCACCGACACCTGGGTGTCGATGGGCGATCAGGACTATGAGGCCCGTCTGGAGGCCTTCGACGGCTATGGCGTCGACGACGCCCTGATGGAGCTGGCCAACGACGACGCTGTCTTCCTGCACTGTCTGCCCGCCCACCGTGGGGAGGAGGTCACGGACGCGGTCATCGACGGTCCAAGATCGCTCGTCTGGGACGAGGCGGAAAACCGCATCCACGCCCAGAAGGCCGTGCTGGCGTGGTGTTTCGCGGGGTGAGGGCGACAGGCAATCAGGCGGTCGGCAACGGGAGAATGGCTCTCTCCGCCGCCGGCCGGTGATCCTGCTGCCTACTGCAGGTTCACGTCCGCCACGCCGCCCGCATCCGGGGTGGTTTTCGTGATGTTGGCCTTGGCGACCTCATAGGCGAATTTGAAGAAGCCGCCCTCGTTGACCCAGACGCGACCGTCGTCGGCGTCGAAGCGCAGCAGGGTCAGGTGCGGATCGTCCTTGCCCTCGGGATACCAGGCGGCCAGCACGGGGTTCCAGTGACGGTCGATGATCTCGCGGTCACGGCCGTGCACCGACAGATCGCCATGGATGCAGGCCCAGACGTTCTGGTCCTTCGAGCCGTAGTGGAACATGGCGCTCTGCCCGCCGGGCAGGGCCGCGTCCTTCGCCAGATCGGTATCGTCGCGGGTGAAGAACCAGATCGTCCCGGTCTCTTCCTCGCGGAAGGCGGTCATCGGCTGGGCGTGATAGCCGGGCTGGTCGAGGCCCAGCAGGCCGGTGTTTGACTTCTTCAGGCTGTCCCAGAAATGCTTTTCTGCTTCGGCGGCGGTGAGGGTCTTGTCGCCCATGAACGTCTCTCCTGTGATCGGGGTGATCATGGAAGCGTTGGGCTCCGGACCGGTTCCGGTTCAGAGTTGTCGCTGCGGCAAACCCAGCAGGGCGGCGACGTGGACCAGCAGCAGCACGACCGCCGCGCCGCCCATGACCATGATGAAACGCCAGGGGGCCATGCGCACCTTCTGGCTCGGGTCCCATGGGCGCGCGCCGCGCCAACCGGCGAAGACGGTGATCGCCAGGGCGACGGCGGCGAGGATCAAAGTCAGGCGCATGTCCATCCGCGCCACGTGGACCGCGGACGACGCGCACGCAAGGGGGTGAAATCCTTGACGGGAAGTTAATCTTCACCGGACGTTAACCATGCTTGCGGCATCGATACGGTCGGTGTTCGGCCTTTCCACAGGAAGGTGTGGGCGGTTCTACATGTTGGGGTTAACCACGCGTTTACACCCCTGATCTGGCGCACTAGCGTCCGAATCAAAGGTCGGGAGTCGAATCAGTGAGCGCAGCTGCGCCGTGGAGCGTGAAGGGGATAGACCCCAAGGCTCGCGAGATCGCCAAGGACCTCGCGCGTCGCTCCGGCATGACGCTCGGTGAGTGGCTGAACTCCATGATCATGGAAGATGGCGACGAGGACGAGGGGTATACGCCCTTGCCGCGTCGGCCCCATGCCGCCGACATCTTTGAGCGCCGCGGCCGTAGCCGTCGTCTGGACGATGCCTACGGGGCGGACGAGGACGCGCACCGGCTGGGCGCTTCGATCGACGCTATCGCCGCCCGCCTCGAAGCTGCCGAGCGTCGCTCGACCGTCGCCATTCAGGGCGTCGATCAGGCTGTCGCCGGTCTGGTCCGCCGTCTGGAGGCCGCCGACCAGGACGGGCGTCAGTACGGTCGCCGCATCGACGACCTCGCCGACGAGCTCCGCGAGGGGCATCGTCGGCTGCGCAAGTTCGAAACCGAGGTCGGGCCGAAGACGGCCGAGACCTTCAACAAGGTCGAGGCCGGCCTCGGCGCGCTGGCCGGTCGCCTCTACGACATCGAGGAGCGTCAGCGCACCGGTGTCAACGAACTGCGCCAGCGCATGGAGACGGTCGAGAAGCTGGCCGGTCCCGGCGCCGGTTCGGACCTGCTCGCCCAGGTCGGCGCCCGTCTGGATCAGGCGCAGGCCCGCACCACTGAAGCACTCAAGGGGCTGGAGCGTTCGTTCGCCCATCTGGACGAGCGTTTGCGCGCCGCCGAAGGGCGCGTCGAGCCCGAGGGCGTGCGCGAGGCCGCCCGTTTCGAGAAGCTGGCCGAGACGCTGAGCCGTCAGGTCGAGGCCAATCGCAGCGAGATGATGCGGCGGCTCGACACCGCCGAGTCCGAGAACCGCATGGACCGCATCGAGCGGGCCGTCCTGTCTCTGGGCGAACAGCTCAAGACCTCGGAGACCCGCTCCGCCGGGGCTGTCGAGGCCATGGGGCGCGAGGTCCTGCGCATCGCCGAGAACCTGAACGGTCGCGTCGGTCGGATCGAGGCTGGCGTTGACGCTCGCGTCGAGAAGCTGGGTGAAGCCCTGACCCGCAAGGTCGAGGGCGACATGGGCCGTCTGGCCCAGGGACTGCAACAGGGGCTGGAACAGCGTCTCACGGCTTCGGACGACCGCCACGCCTTGGCGCTCGAGAAGCTGGGCGGCGAGATCACCCGCATCTCGGATCGCCTCAGCGAGCGCATCGCCCAGTCCGAGCGCCGTTCGCAGCAGGCGCTGGATGACATCGGCCGCCGTCTGGCTGACAGCTCGACCCGGATCGAGCAACGCTACGACCGCGCCTCCGGCGAACTGGCCGAGCGCATGCGGCTGTCGGAAGAGCGCACCGCCGCCCTCATCGCCGAGGCGCGCGAGAATATTGAACGCCGCGCGGAGGTGAAGCCGGAGCCGGTGGTGGAGGCCGCGCCTGCTCCGGTCGCTGACGCCCAGCCCGACTGGCGCGCGGCCGCTTTCCCGGATGCGGCCTTCCCGGATGCTCCCTTCCAGGGGCAGACCTTCGATGATCCGGACCCGCTCTATACCGAGCAGCAGGCCTGGTCGGCGGATCTGGCTCCGCCCGAGCCGGAACCGGTGGCTCCCGCCGCCTTTGTGCCGGATGAAGACCCTGAGGTTCTGACCGCTGACACGGTGTTCGACGCCGTCATGCGGGGGCCGCGCACCGCGCAGGAACAGGGCCTGACGCCCTTCGGCAGCCGTGAGGCCGTCGCGGAGCCTTTCGCCGGTTCTCTGGCCGAAGAGATCGACGCGCCGCATACGCCGGTCTTCGCGCCGCCGCACGCCGCTGCCCAATCGGCGGGGCCGTTCGGCCAGAATTTCGGCGGGGCTGATGTGTCGGACGCCCTGGCCGCCACTGCGCCGGAAGGCTTTGACGGCGGGCCGGACGACTATGCCGCCGAGACCGAGTTCGTGGATCCGCGCGCCTTGCGCGCCGCCGCCGCTCAAGGGCGCGCGGCCAATTCGACCCGTCAGGCCATCGACGCCGCTCGCGCCGCCATGGCTGAGCCCGAGGAGGCGCCGGCCCGTAGCGGCTTCGGCCTGAAGCGCGGCGGCAAGTCGCGCCTGCAGGAGCGTCTGGATAAGCAGGCCTCCAAACAGGGCAGTGCTGTGCGCAAGGCCCTCGGCGCCTCGGCTGTCGCCGTGGCTTTGACCGCAACGGGCGCGATCGCCTTCAACGAACTCACGGACTCGGGCATCCAGATCCCGGGCCTGCCGGGCGCTGAAGCGCCGGCTCCGGTCGCCGCCCTGGCCGCGACGCCGGTGGTGGCGTCGCCGGAAGATCGCGCACGTGCCGCTGACCTGTATCAACAGGCCATCATCAAGCTCGATGCCGACGACGCCACGGGCCTCGATGCGCTGAAGCAGGCGGCTGAACTCGGCTACGCGCCGGCCCAGCTCTATATCGCCAGCCTGTACGAGGAAGGCCTGAAGGGCCTGCCGGCGGACCTGCCCAAGGCGCGGGCGTGGACCCGTCGCGCGGCGGATTCCGGCAATCCGCGCGCGATGTTCGCTTACGGCATGCACCTGTTCCAGGGCACCGGCGGCCCCCGGAATGCGGATGAAGGCCTGAACTGGTTGACCCGCGCCGCCGAGGCGGGCGTGGTCGACAGCCAGTTCAACCTGGCTCAACTGTATGAAACCGGCGAGGGCGGGGTTCAGACCGATCCGGTCGCGGCCTTCAAATGGTATCTGATCGCCTCGCGCGCCGGAGACAGCGCCGCACAGGACGCGGTCGAGCGACTGCGGACCAGCCTTTCGGTCGAGGATCGGGGCAAGGCGCGCGCGGACGCGGATCGCTTCACCGTCGAACCCGTCAACTGACGCAATCGACCCGACTTTCGAGCGCTTCGGGTTGCACCGGCGGCCCGAGGCGTTCAGGACAGTTCCACCGTCGCCTTTCGGGCGTTTGACCTCAGTTCCAGCCGAAGGCGCGTCCTTTGGATATCTATTTGCCGATCGCCGAGGTTTCGGTGAACTGGCCGCTCCTGGTTTTGCTGGGCGCGACGGTCGGCTTCGTGTCCGGTTTGTTCGGCATCGGCGGGGGCTTCCTGATGGCCCCCATCCTGATCTTCCTCGGCATCCCGCCGTCGGTGGCCGTCGCCAGTCAGGCCAGCCACGTCGTCGCTTCCTCGACCTCGGGTGTCATCCACTACACGTCGCAGAAGCAGGTCGATTACAAGATCGGCGGGCTGATGGCGCTCGGCGGCGTGCTGGGCGCCTTCGTCGGGGTTGAGCTGTTCCGCTACCTGCGCCTGCTCGGGCAGGCCGATCTGGTCGTGGCCCTGTCCTACCTCCTGTTCCTCGGATCCATCGGCGCCCTGATGCTGCACGAGAGCCTCGGCCAGATTCTGCGCCGGGTCAGGGGCGAGGTGACCCCCCACAAGGAGCGCCGTCGCCCGCTGTGGCTTTATGGCCTGCCCCTGCGGATGAAGTTCCCGCGCTCGGGCCTCTACATCAGCGCCATCCCGCCGTTCGCGCTTGGATCGTTCGTGGGGATTCTGTCGGCCATCATGGGGGTCGGTGGCGGGTTCATCCTGGTGCCCGCCATGCTCTATGTCCTGCGGATGAAGGCCAGCGTGGTCGTCGGGACCAGCCTGTTCCAGATCATCATCACCACGGCCATCACAACCATCCTGCAATCGGGGCGGAACCAGACGGTGGATATCGTCCTGTCGACCATCCTGCTGCTGGGCGGGGTCGTCGGCGCCCAGTACGGCGCCCGGCTCTCGGGCCGCTTCCGCGCCGAGGAGCTGCGCCTCCTGCTGGCCCTGATCGTCCTGCTGGTCGGTATCTACATGGGGCTGGAGCTGTTCGTCCGGCCGTCCGACCTGTTCAGCTTTGCTCCGGGGGTCGCGCAATGATGCAACTCCCGCCGCCGCCCCCGGCCGTGGAGGCCCCGGCCCCCGAACGTTCGGTGGCCACGACCGAACAGGTCCGCGTCGCCGCCGCCATGACCGATGCGCGGGTCATGGTCGACTCCAGCTTCCGCGGCGCCTCCATCGTCCTGTACGGCGCGGTGTTCAACCCGACCGAGACGCCCGCCGACGTGGTCGTGGTGGTGCGCGGTCCGGACGCTCCGGTGCGTCTGGTCAAGAAGACCCGCAACACCGGCGTCTGGTTGAACAGCCGTCCCGTCCTGTTCGAGGGCGCGCCGGGCTTCTACATGACCGCCTCGACCCGGCCGCTCAGCGACATCGCCGACTTCGGCCAGCTGCGCCGACTGGGCGTCGGGGTTGACCACCTGCGCATCGCCGCCCCGGAGGAAAGCCGCACCGTCACCCGCTACGGCGTCCGCGACGTGGTCGTCAGCCGGATCGGCGAGGACTATCTGGACTACCGCCGCGCCGTGATCCGCCTGCGCGAGGCGGCGGCCCTGTACAACAGCGACCCGCAGGGGGTCCGCTTCGTGGATCGCGGCCTGTTCCGCGCCGAGGTCGAACTGCCCGCCGTCGCCCCCACGGGCCAGTATTTCGCCGAGGTCTGGCTGTTCCAGGAGGGTGAGCCGGTCTCGGTCAGCAATCTGACGCTAACCGTCGAAAAGGTCGGCATCGAGCGCGACATCTTCGAATTCGCCCACCGTCGCCCGTGGACCTACGGCGTCCTCTGCGTGATCCTGGCCATGTTCACCGGCTGGGCGGCCAGCCGGATCTTCCGGCGGAACTGATGGGCGACCTCCCTTCTCCCGATGGGAGAAGATGGCGGGGCGGAGCCCCGTTGAATCAGGGTCGGCTGTGTAAGTCCGGCCCAAGCCGGCCGCGAAGAGCGGCAACGCGGCTTATCGCCTGTGCCGATGATCGACCCTCACCCTTTCGCCTTACCGGTCGCTTCGCTCCCGGAGGCTCAAGCCCTCTCCCATCGGGAGAGGGAGGCAATCAGCGCACCGCGAATTCGCTCAGCGCGTCCAGCACAGCCCGGTTCTGGTCTTCGGTGCCCACGGTGATGCGCAGGCAGTCGGGCAGGCCATAGCCGCCGACCGGGCGCACGATGATGCCCTTGGTGTTCAGATAGTCGTTCGCGGCGGTCGCCTTGGCTGCGTCGGCGAAACGGACCAGCACGAAGTTGCCGGCGCTGGGGAAGACCTCGAAGCCGAAGCCCTTGATCGCCTGCGTCAGGCGCGGACGCCAGTTCTCGACCAGCTCCAGCGAGGCCTTCTGATGCGCTTCGTCCGACAGGGCGGCGACGGCGGCGTCCAGACCCGCGACCGAGACGTTGAACGGCAGGCGGATGCGGTCCACCGCCTCACAGACCTTCAGCGGCGCATAGCCGAAGCCGATGCGCAGGCCGCCCAGACCGTGAATCTTGGAGAAGGTGCGGGTGACGACGACGTTGTCGGCGTCCTTGGCCAGCGGGAAGCTGGTCTCCCAGTCCGGGGCGGTCACGAACTCGGCGTAGGCCTCGTCGATGACCAGCAGGATGTGCGGCGGCAGCGCGGCATGGAGACGGCGGGTCTCCTCGGCGGTGTTGTAGCTGCCGGTCGGGTTCGACGGGCTGGAGATGTAGACGATCTTCGTCCGCGCATCGACCTGCTCGAGGATAGCGTCAACTTCGGCCTTGAAGCCCGGCTCCGGGGCCAGCTTCACCGACGCCTGATTGGCCAGCGCCGAGATGCGATAGGCGAGAAAACCGTACTGGCCGGTCACGATGTTGTCGCCGGCTTCCAGATAGGTCTGGTTCAGCAGGGCGAAGACCTCGTCCGAGCCGTTGCCGAAGATCAGGCGCTCACCGTCCAGGCCGTGGTGCGCGGCGACGGCGTCGCGCAGCTTGCCCGCGCGCCCGTCCGGATAGATGTGGATGTTGCCGATCGCCGCCGCATAGGCGTCACGCGCCTTCTGGCCCGCACCCAGGGCGTTCTCGTTGGACGACAGCTTCATCGGCTCGGCGACGCCGTCGATCTTCGACTTGCCGCCGACGTAGGGCGCGATGTCGAGGATGCCGGGCTTGGGCGTGGGGGCTGCGGTCATGAAAGCTCTCAGAACAGGGGGGCGGCGCCGATGACGCCGGACAGTTTGCCGGGCGCGTTCGCGAGCCGACCGTCTTCGGCCTGCACATAGCCCGCCAGCACGAACAGCTTCAACCCGCCCGATTCGATCAGGGGCGTCGCGGCCAGTCCCGCGTCGGACAGGGCCTCGATGATCCGGCTGTTCGGCGCGGCGCTGTCGGTGGCCCAGAAGGTGCGGTCATCGCCGGTCGGGCCGGGCTGGGTCTGCTGCACCATCAGGGATCGTGGCAGGCCCGCGCCGTGATCCGGCAAGGCCGCGACCACGCGCAGGTCCGGCTCGGCCAGCAGGCGGCCGAACCAGGCGTTCGACGGCGTCAGGTCCATCAGGGCCCGCCCGCCTTCACGCACGGCTTTCAACGCCGCCTCGGGCTTGGCCGCCATCCTTGCCGACAGGCCATAGCGATCCGCCGCCAGCACCTGCGAGGCGGGCCCCCAGACAATCAGGCGCGGTCCGCTGGCCGCGTCCAGGCGGCCCAGAACCGACCGGGCGGCGGCGACCTCGGCGGGCTTCAGCCCCTTCAGCGCTTCCCTCAGCGCAATGGCGTCGGCGTCCACGGTGGGCCGTTGTCCGGCGGCCAGCCGCGCCCGCACGGCCTGCGCCAGCGCATGATCCAGCGCCAGCCGCGTGGAGTCCTCGGGGGGCTCGGTCAGCATCAGAACAGCTTGGGCGCGGGGGCCAGCGGGAACAGGCCCAGCCAGGTCCGGCCTTCCCGGAATTCCAGCGTCAGCTCGACCGGGCGGTCACCGCTGGCGGCGGTCGCGGCGGCGGCGCCGACGGCTCCGGCGCGATTGACCTCGCCCGACGGCGCGCGGGCCATGCCCTCAACGACCGGTCCCGGCTGCTCGGCGGTCACGGCGACCTGTCCGCGCAGTCGTCCAGCGGCATCCGCCGACAGGGCGTCGCTGGTCAGCAGCGCGCGGCTCTTGCCGGCAGTCAGCTCACCGCGCACGCCGGTGAAACGGCCGCCCGCCCGCGTCCAGTTCGAGAAGATGCCGGCGGCGTTCGGGCCCTTCAGGCGGCTGGCCTGCTGGATGGTGCCCTCCAGCGCCAACGACAGCTTTCCGTTCTGCGCGGCGCTTTCGACCGGGCCGCCCTGACGGCCCCGCGCATCGACCAGATTGAACAGCACATCGAGGGCGTCGGTCGTGGCCTGTCCGTCGGTCAGGTGCGGGCGGGTCTCCATCTGGATGTGCTCCGCCGAAGCGATGGGGAAGGGATCCGCGCCCGGCTGGGGCGTGAAGGTGCTGCGCACGAACTCCAGCCGCAGGTCGGGGAAACGGCTGCGCAGATGGCTGACGCTCATCCGCAGGGCGTCGCCGGTGACGTTGACCTTGCCCTTTTCCGCACGGGTCAGGGTCAGGCCGTTCGGTGCGATGAGCACCCAGTGATCGGGGTTCCAGGCATTGGCTTCCGCCAGCAGTTCCGGCGCGGCCACGCCATGTCCGGACGGGGCCAGCACGTCTGCCTGCGGCAGGGACACCCGCACCCGGAACGGCCATCCCGTCGTGCTGACCTCGCCGTGCCGGATCGTCCAGCCGTCCTCATTCAGGCTCGCGACCTGCGCCGCCAGCCGCGTCTCGACCTGTTGCGTCAGGTAGAACCACCAGCCGGTCCATGCGGCCAGCAGGACGCCGACCAGCAGGAAGGGGCCGACGATCCCGCGGCGGGGATGGCGATAGGGCTTGTCGGGGGCGTTGCTCATTCAGGGTCCGGCGGAAAACGGGGGTCCGAAGGTCGGGAACGTCTGGGGCGAAGGAAGGGGCTGTATGCGGATGCTGCCACACCCTGACAAGCGCCTGCCTTACGGAACGGCGTAAACGACCGTCCGTTCGACTGTCGTCATCAAGGAGATGAGCGCCATGGAAACCCAGTCCCTGCACCGCGGCCGTCTGATCGATCATATCCAGCTGGTGGTGGCCGACCTTCCGGCGTCCCGCCGTTTCTATGACGCGGTTCTGGGGGCATTGGACATTCCGCTGGGCGGGGAGGCCGAGAGCTATTTCTGGGCGGATGAGCTGTTCGTCTCCTCCGCCGACAGCGCGGCGGCCACCGGCCATCTGACGGGGCGACACCATCTGGCCTTTCAGGCGAAGGACCGGGCCATGGTCGAGGCCTTCTACAAGGCGGGTCTCGCGGCTGGGGGCGCCGACAACGGCGCGCCGGGCGAGCGGCCCTATCATCCGGGCTACTACGCCGCCTTCCTGCTGGACCCGGACGGCAACAACATCGAGGCGGTCTTCCACGGTGAGGCCCGGCGGTCGGCCGACAGCGTCGAGATCACCTTCGAGGCGTGACGCCGATCAGGTCGAGGGCTTCAGGAAGCCGCCGACCAGTTCCACCGCCTCGGCCAGCCCCATGCGCAGCACCTCCGTGCCCGGCGGCAGGCTGGCGAACAGGCGGGTCGGGCAGGCGGCGTCCAGCATGACGAACACGCCCTTGTCGTCCGCCCGGCGGATCAGTCGCCCGAAGGCCTGTGACATCCGGGCGCGGGCCAGGGCGTCGTCATAGGCGCGGCCCTGCGCGGAGGAGCCGCCGAACTTCTCGCGCCGGGCCTTGTGCAGCAGGTCAGGTCGCGGCCAGGGCACGCGGTCGAAGGCGAGGATGCGGAGGCTGCGCCCCGGCACGTCCACGCCGTCCCGCACAGCGTCGGTGCCCAGCAGGCAGCTGTCCTGCTCGGCCCGGAACACATCCACCAATGCGCCGACTTCCAGCGGATCGACGTGCTGGGCGTAGAGCGGCAGGCCCGCCTTGGCGAGGTCCGGCCCCAGCCGCTCATAGACCGCCTTCAGTCGCCGGATGGCGGTGAACAGGCCCACGCCGCCGCCTCCTGCAGCTAGGAACAGTTCGCGCATCGCCGCCGCCGTCTGGCGCGTGTCGTCCTTGATCAGGTCGTTGACGACGATGACCCGGCTGTTCTCCGCATAATTGAACGGACTTTCGACTTTCAGCGTCCGGGCGGGCTCGATCAGTCGCGCGGAGCCGGTTCGCATCCGCGCCAGATCGAACGGATCGTCCGCCCCCGGATCAGACAAGGTCGCGCTGGTCACCAACACTCCGTGCGAGGGCATGATCACCGCCGCCTCCAGCGGCACGGTCGGGTCGATCCAGTGTCGACGCAGGGCGACGTCGGCGATCCGCCCGAAGGCGGCCTCCGCGCTCAGCCAGTCGACGAAGTCCGGGTCCGGCTCGCCGGTGTCATTGTCCAGCGCCGCCAGCATGGAGCGCCAACCGGGCAGGGTCATCCGGCCGCGCCGATCCAGCCCGCGCAGCGCCCCTTCGATCCGCGCCCGCGACGCGCCGTCCAGCTCGACGGACTCGTCATCCAGAATGTCTTCCAGATGCCGCGACAGGGCCAGCAAGGGAGCTTCGACCGCCGCCAGCGCGCGGGCGGCCTCCCGCGCCGCGTCCAGCACCGGATCGGTCACCGGACGCAGGGAGCATTCCAGTCCGAATTCGACCCCGCCGGGGCCGCCGCCCTCCCTCGTCCGGGCGCGGAGCTGTTCCAGCGCGGCGACCAGAAAGCGCTCGATCGGACCGATCGGATTGACCTCGCCCGAGGCCGGGGCGATCCGCCCGGACGCCCCTTCGCCCGGCAGTTGGGCCGCCGCATGGATGGCGTCCTGCAGGGCCTTGGTCGCCGCCTCGTTGTCAGCGCACAGATCGCCCAGCCGCTGTTCCAGCCCACGCCCGCGCCGACCGCGTCCTTCCGGGCCCCGGATCCACCGACGCAGTTCGGCGGCCTCCTGTCCGGACAGGCAGGCCGAGAAGGCGCTGTCGGCGGCGTCGAACAGATGGTGGCCTTCGTCGAAGACGATCCGCTTCAACGCCGCCGTCTCCCCATCCTGCTTCAACCCGCGGGCCGAGCGCGCGCCGTCGAACGCGGCCTGGGTCATGACCAGCGCATGGTTGGCCACCACCAGATCGGCCCGGCGGCTGGCCCGGATGGTCTTTTCGACAAAGCACAGGCGGTAGTGGGGGCAGGCGGCGTGCACGCACTCGCCGCGCCGGTCGACCAGATTGGCCGGGCTGGCCTGCTGCGCCGTGGGCGTCGCGAACAGGCCGGGCAGCCAGCCGGGATAGTCGCCGCCGGTCATGTCGCCGTCGCGCGAATACAGGGCCCAGCGGCCCGCCAGCGCCATGGCGATCGGATCGCCGCTTCCCAGCTGCGCCGCCTGCACCATCTCCTGCAGGTTCAGCAGGCACAGGTAGTTCTCCCGCCCCTTGCGGACGACGGCCTTCTTCTTTCGTTCGGCCGCATCAGGCCAGAGGCTGGCGCTCTCTCGGTCGATCTGGCGTTGCAGGGCGCGGGTATAGGTCGAGACCCAGACAGCCCCTTGGTTGCGCTCGGCCCAGACGCTGGCGGGCGCCAGATAGCCCAGGGTCTTGCCTGTTCCGGTCCCGGCCTCGGCCAGCAGCACCCGCGGGCGGCCCTCCTCATTGCGGGGCGAGAAGGCGTAGGCGGCCTCGGCGGCATAGTCGGACTGGGCCGGGCGGGTCTCATCCAGTCCGGAGGCCTGCAACAGCTTCTCCAGCCGGATGCGCGCGCTCTCGCTGTCGACCGGGGCCGATCCCGCCTCGCCTCGTGGCGCCTCGTCCTCCCATTCGCTCAGCCGTGACCAGACATCCAGACCGCTGCCGCGATGCTGGCGCGCGCGCAGGGGGTGATGTTGCAAGGCGCCCGCCACCCGCCAGGACCACCCCCAGCCGGCCCGCGACAGGGTCTCGTTCAGGGTGAAGGCGTCCTCGCGCTGGGGATAGGCCGGATCAGCCAGTTCCCGCAGCAGGCCGTCGGCGGCGGCGCGCAGGGCCTCGGCCTGCGCCTCCGGCACCTTCGGCTCCGCCTGTCCCATGGCCAGAGCCAGTCCTGTGGGAGAGGGCGCGCAGAACCTCGCGGGGCGCACGAAGGCGAACAGTTCCAGCACATCCAGCAGATCGCTTGAGCGGGGCGGCGGCGCGATGCCCAGCCGTCGGGCGGTCAGGCTGGCGTGGGCGACCAGCACCGGCGCCCCGGTGAACAGACCCTCCGCGGCGCCCCGCCCGATCTTGCGCGTCCCGTCCTCATCGCAAACCGCCCCCGCACCCGGCGGCACGGCCAGCGCGACGGGAAGGGCCAGCCACGGCTCGGCGCCGGTCAGGGCGGTGGAGGAGGTGAAGGAGTCGATCGTCACCGTCTCCAGATAGCAATTCCGCCCGTGAAACGGAACGGGAACATGCTATATCCTCTCCGTGACGTCCGCCGCCGCTCCCGTAACGCTTCCGCCGCTTTTCGCCGACTGGTTCGCCTCGCGCGGCTGGGCGCCGCGTCGGCATCAGCTGGAAATGGTCGAGGCCGGACAGGCGGGGTCGCATGCCCTGCTGGTCGCCCCGACTGGCGGCGGCAAGACGCTGGCCGGCTTCCTGCCCTCCCTGATTGATCTGGCCGAGCGCGGTCCGCGTCCGGCGCATGGCCCCGGCAGCGGGGTGCACACCCTCTACCTCTCGCCGCTGAAGGCCCTGACCACGGATGTCGAGCGCAACCTGATGACGCCTATCCGCGAGATCGGGCTGAACATCCATGTCGAGAGCCGCACCGGCGACACCAAACAGTCCAAGCGCCAGCGCCAGCGCGACTTCCCGCCGGACATCCTTCTGACCACGCCGGAACAGCTGGCCCTCTTCTGTGCGTGGGAGGGGGCGAGGGCGTATTTCGCCGATGTGAAATGCGTCATCCTCGACGAGGTCCACGCCATCTGGAGCGGCAAGCGCGGCGACCTGCTCAGTCTCGGTCTGGGCCGGTTGCAGAAGTTCGCGCCGGAGATGCGGCGGGTGGCCCTGTCGGCGACCGTGGATGATCCTCAGATGATCGCGGATTGGCTGTCACCTGAAGCCCTCCCCCTCAAGGGGGGAGGGTTGGGTGGGGGTGCGGTCGCCGTCATTGCGGAAGCTGGAGCGGAAGGCGCGGACGAGGCCTCAAGCGCCACCTCCGGCGGCAGTCCGCCACCACCCCAATCCCTGCCCCTTCCCCCCTCGAGGGGCAAGGGAGTAGTGATTGTGCGCGGCGACCCCGGCGCCCCGCCGGTCATCGACGTTCTGGTCTCCGAAGGCCGCGTCCCCTGGGCGGGTCACACCGGCGTCCACGCGGTGCCCGAGGTCTATGAGGCCATCCGTCAGGCGGGGATGACCCTGATCTTCGTCAACACCCGCTGGCAGGCCGAGTTCGTCTTCCAGCAGCTGTGGGCGATCAATGACGACAGCCTGCCTATCGCCCTGCACCACGGTTCCCTCGCCGCCGAGCAAAGGCGCAAGGTCGAGGCGGCGATGGCGCGGGGCGATTTGCGCGCGGTGGTCTGCACCTCGACGCTGGATCTCGGCATCGACTGGGGCGACGTCGATCTGGTCATCCAGCTGGCCGCGCCCAAGGGAGCCAGTCGTCTGGTCCAGCGCATCGGTCGCGCCAATCACCGGCTGGACGAACCCTCCCGCGCCTTGATGGTCCCCGCCAGCCGGTTCGAAATGCTGGAGTGTCAGGCCGCCCGCGAGGCGGTGGCCGAGAACGCCTTTGACTGGGAGCCGGTGCACGTCGGCACGCTTGATACCCTCGCCCAGCATGTCATGGGCTGCGCCTGTTCAGAGCCGTTCGATCTGGATGATCTGTATGCGGAGGTTTCCGCATGTGGTCCCTATCGGGCGCTGACCTACGAGCAGTTCGAGGAAGTGGTCGATCTGGTCGCCACCGGCGGCTACGCCCTGCGCACCTACGACCGCTTCGCCCGCATCGTGCGAACACCTGACGGCAGGTGGAAGGTCCGCAACGCCCAACTGGCCCAGAGCCACCGGATGAATGTCGGCGCCATCGTCTCGGCCGCCAACCTCAATGTGAAGGTCGCCTCGCGCCGGGCGGGCGGGAAGCACCTCATCGGCGGCCGCAAGATCGGCGAGGCCGAGGAGTGGTATTTCGAGCAGATGGAGCCCGGCGACACCTTCATCTTCGCCGGTCAGGTCTGGGCCTTCCAGGGCATCTCCGGCACGGATGCGCTGGTCAGCGCCGCGACAGGCAAGGACCCCAAGATCCCGTCCTACGGCGGCTCCAAATTTCCGCTGGGCACATCTCTGGCCGAACGGGTGCGGGCCATGGTTCAGGACCGCGACCACTGGCGCGTTCTGCCACCCGACGTGCAGGAGTGGCTGGAGTTGCAGGAGGTCGTTTCCCGCATCCCCCGCGCGGGTGAGATGCTGGTCGAGACCTTCCCGCGCGGAACCCGGCATTTCATGGTCTGCTATCCGTTCGAGGGACGGCTGGCGCACACGACGCTCGCCATGCTGCTGACCAAACGGCTGGACCGGCTGGAGATCGGCCCGCTGGGCTTTGTCGTCACCGACTATTCGCTGGCCATCTGGTCAATCCGGCCGATGGACAGGGTCGATCTCGACGCCCTGTTCGAGCCGGACATGCTGGGCGACGATCTTGAAAGCTGGCTGGAGGAGAGCTTCATGATGAAGCGCACCTTCCGCAACTGCGCCCTGATTTCCGGCCTGATCGAGCAACGCCAGCCGGGCGCCGAAAAGACCGGGCGGCAGGTCACCTTCTCGACCGACCTGATCTACGACGTTCTGCGCCGTCACCAGCCCGATCACCTGCTGTTGCGCACGGCCCGCGCCGATGCTGCGTCCGGCCTGCTGGATGTGGCCCGCCTCGGTCAGCTTCTGACGCGCATTCAGGGGCAGGTCGTGCATCAGTCGCTGGATCGACCCTCGCCCTTCTGCGTGCCGGTGCTGGTCCAGATCGGTCGTGAGCGGGTCGGCGGCGGCGCGGCCGAGATGATCCTGTCCGAGACCTCCCTGGACTTCGCCGAGGAGACCCTGATCGCCGAGATCATGGCCGAGGCGCCGTCGGAACTGGAGGGGGCGGCGTGAACACCACACTGCGCCAGACCCTGTCTCCCTTCCGCCATCCCTGCGGCGGGCTGAAGGTGCGTGTTGCGGGCGAAGCCTGCGTGCTGCGTTGCTCCGGCGCCCTGTGGCTGCCCGATCATCGGACACTGATCGCTTCGGACCTGCACCTCGAGAAGGGCTCGGCCTTCGCCGTTCGCGGCCAGATGCTGCCGCCCTACGACAGCCCGTCCACGCTGGCGAAGCTGGAGGCGGAGATCGAAGCTCTCAATCCCGCCCACGTCGTCCTGCTGGGAGACAGCTTCCACGACTCGAAAGCCGTCAACCGTCTGTCCACGGAGGATCGCGAGCGCCTCGGGCGTTTGGCCGCCGGCCGGGACTGGGTCTGGCTCGAGGGCAACCACGATCTGGTGGCGCTGGAAAGCGCGCTCGACGCTCTGCCGGGCCGGGTGGTGACCACCCTGATGCTCGGCGCCCTCAGCCTGATCCACGAGCCGCAACCGGGCGAGGCTGTCGGCGAGATCTCCGGCCACCTCCACCCCGCCGCTCGCGTCGCCGCCTATGGGCGGGGCGTGCGTCGCCCTTGTTTCGTGACCGATGGCGTGCGTCTCATCATGCCCGCCTTCGGGGCCTTCACCGGCGGGCTGGATGTTCGGGACGTCGCGGTGGCGGGGCTCTTCGCGGCGCCGCCGATGGTCGCCGCGCTCGGACGGGACAAGGTCCACGCCTTCGCCTGGGATAGCCTGGGCTAGTTGCTGCTGCGGAAGCGGATGACGCCGATCAGACCCGCGCGCCAGACGCCCTCGTCCTCGATCAGCGGGCTGTCGCGCGTATCGCCCAGTCGCTGCTCATAGTTGACGAAGCCGCCGACGCCGAAGCGGTCGCCGATCGGCACGGCCAGGAAGACGGCCACGCCCGCGCCCGACAGACCGCCCGACGGCTCATAGGCGGTGTAACCGCTGCCCGGAGCCTCGGCCGGCGTCACGCCGTAGTAACGTTGCAGCCGATCACTATCCCCGCCGGTGACATAGGCGGTGGTCGACAGCAGGCCGACCGGCGTCACGCGCCGGTGCCCGACCGAGGCGTAGTACTGCGTCCCGGCGTCGTCGCCCGTCGCGTCGTGCTGCACACGCCCGCCGACGACGATGTTTCCGGGCAGTCGCTTGAAAGCGTACAGGGCCGCATCCGCGCCGAAGCCCGGACGATCCAGCGTCGAGCCCTCGATCTCGCCGGCCGAGAAGCGGGGGCGCAGTTGAACGCCCGCGTGGAAATCGTCGGTCTTGATCGCATTCCAGCCCAGACCGTCCAGCCCGTTGGCGTAGACGATGTCGCGGTAGGAGGCCGAGCCCCAGGCCGTGTAGTTGATATCGTCGCCCGTGTTCCCGGTCGCGCTGAACCCGTGGGTGACCCCGCCACCGACCTCCACACGCCAGCGGCTCGGCGCCTCGACCTGTTCGTAGGGCTGCGACTGGGCGGCGGCGGAGCCGGCGAAAAGCAGGCCGGCGGCGAGGGCCGGGAGGGCGAACCGAAGGGACATGAGGGGCTCTGGAAGCGATCGGGGAGATGATCCGAATGCACCACGAGCGCGGCAGCTCCCGCAATGCCCGAGATCACCGCGGGGCTGCGGCTTTCCGGCAACGTTGCGGTCGGGCGGCCTAGCGGGCCCGAAGACCCGCGCGATAGGCATCTAGCAACTCTGGCGTCACCACATCCTGGACGATCCAACGTCCGTTCCTGCCTTGCGTCAGGACCAGCCGATAGGTGCGTCCCACAACCGGCTGAGGCAGCGATACGCCGCAACTGCCGGTGTGCCAGAACACGGTCTCAGGCTGCGGCAGCGCTCCGATGTCCAGCGCCGCAAGCGTCATCCGAACGTCCCACACCCGGGCCTGATCATCGAGAGAACCGTCGATCCGGTAGGGGACGGCGTCCGAAACATGTCCCAGAACCATCGTTGATCCTGCCGGAAGCGGCTGCGGCGGCAAGGGCGCGGGCGCCGACGGCGGAGCGCTTCCGCGCCGCGGTTGGGCAGAGACGATAATCTCGCAGGCCTGCGCTTGCGCCGCGGCGACGAGCAGGGTCGCGAACCCGAGGCAGGCCGCTGAGGCTCGCCCCTTCCGCATCACTATTCGCTCTTGCCGAGCAACGCCGTCGACGCCGTTTCCACGCTGTCTTCCAGCCGCTTCATGAACTCGGCGCGCTTCAGGCCCGCGGGGATCGGCTCGAGGAATTCGAACACCACCGTGCCGGGGCGATAGATGAAGCCGTGGGCGGGCCAGTGACAGCCGGAGTTGGTGGCGACGGGCCAGCAGGCGACGTCGAGATCGCGATAGATGGCGGCCACGCCCGGCTTGTAGTCGGCCGGAGCGCCCGGCGCGCTGCGGGTGCCTTCCGGGAAGATGACGATCTGGCGGTTATCCGCCAGCCGGGCGCGCGACTGTTTGACCATGTTTTTCAGCGCGGTCGAACCGGCCGAGCGGTCGACCGGGATCATCGCGGTCTTCCAGGCGAACCAGCCGAAGAAGGGCAGGACCATCAACTCCTTCTTCAGAACGAAGCAGGGGTCGTTCATGAAGGTGAAGGGCGCGACCACGTCCAGCATCCCCTGATGCTTGGGCGCCAGCAGGGCCGGGCCGGTCGGGCGATGCTCCAGCCCGCGCACCTCGACCTTGATCCCGGCGATCCAGCGCAGGCCGAACAGCACGAAATGCGCCCAGATCCTGATGACAGCCATGGCGTACCGATGCGGGGCCAGCAGCGCGGGCGACAGGCCGATCGCGAAGATCGGCATCGACAGGTAAAGCCAGGCCGTAAACAGCAGCGAACGCAGGATCAGCAAGGTCAGGCGGCCTTTTCTTCCGGCGCGGCATCCGTCGCCGTGCGGCCCTCGCCGGTCAGCTTGCCCACGGCGAAGCGGCCGAGGGCGGCGAGGTATTTCAGATATTCCAGCGTCATGCGCCGGGCGGTCACCGCAGCCCGCCACCAGCCGGAGTTATCCAGCGACGGGGTCTCTACGGCATAGGCTGTCAGTTCTACGCCCGGTGCGGCGGCGCGGATTTCGGTCAGGGCGCGCGGCATGTGGTAATCCGAGGTGACCACGATCAGGCTCCTGTAGCCCTTGGCCTCGGCCCAGGCGGCGATCTCCTGCGCGTTGCCGACGGTGTCCTCGGCCTCGAAGCCCAGATCGACGCAGCAGTTGAACAGACGGTTCGAACCCGGCGTCAGGGCGCGCAGTTCCTGACGACGGACCTCGCGGTTCACCCCTGAGATCAGCACCCGGTCGCCCTTGTCCTGCTCCAGCAGGCGGATCGCGGCGTTCACACGTTCAGCGGACGGACCGGTCAGGGCGACGATGGCGTCGGCGCGTTCCGGCTCGGGCGCGGGCGTGTAGCCGCGCACCCGGTCGGCGAACACGAACAGGCCGATCAACCAGATCAGCACCAGAATGGCTATGAAAGTCAGAAACTTCATGCCGTTAGATTACCTGTGCCCCCTCAGCCGCGCCAGCGCGGTGAAGCGCGCGGCGACAACCGCTACCGTAGCCGCCAGCAGCGGACATGGCGAGAGGATCAGAACATCGCTCCAGGCGATCGGCAGGGCGGGCGACAGGCCGTCGCTGCCGCCGACCAGCCGCATCAGGCCGGCCGCTCCCATGGCCGCCAACGCGCCCGCCGCACCGGCGCCCGCCGCCAGCAGGCCGTAGCGCCGCTGGAACAGTCCGGCGATGCGTCCGTCCGAGGCGCCGTTCAGGCTCAGGGTCTGGATGACGGAGGCCTGCGCCGCCATCCCGGCGCGGGTCGCATAGGCCACCGCCGCGCCCGCCGCGCCCGCCGTCAGCAGGAAGGCCAGCGCCGCCAGAAGGGTGATCAACCCCGCCGACCGCTCGGCCTCGCCGCGCCACAGGCTGTGGTCGTCCACGCTGGCGTCCACACCGGCCTGCGCCAGCGCCCGGCTCAGCGTCACCGCGCTGGCCGGCGCCTCCCTGTTCAGTCGCACCGTCACCAGATGGGGCAGGGGCAGGTCCGGCAGGACCGCATCGCCGACCCAAGGGCGCAGCAGATCCTCGGCGGCCTTGCGATCCATGGCCTCGGCCTCGTCCACGCCGGTCACGCTGGCCAGCGTCTCGGCGGCGCGGGCGGCGGCGGCGTCTCCGGTTTCGCCAACGCGGGGACGCACCTGCACGGTCGCTTCCGAGCCCAGCGCACGGGCCCAGCCATGCGCCGCGCGGTCCGCCGCCAGGGCCCCGACCGCCGACACGCAGGCCAGGAAGCACAGCACGGCGATCACCGTCGCCAGCCAGGGCTCGCCGCCCGTATCGCGCGGCAGGATGGGCGCCCGTTGCGGGAAGAAGCGACCGATCATGCCTGTCCTCCCGTCAGTCGCCCGTTCGCCAGCGTCAGCACCGTCGCGCCCGAGCGCGCCGCCAGGTCCGCATCATGGCTGGCGATTAGCACCGTCGTCCCCAACCGGTTCATCGACTGAAACAGCTTTAGCAGCCGCCCGGCCATGGCCGCATCGACATTGCCGGTCGGCTCGTCGGCGATGATCAGGTCCGGTCCGGTCACCACGGCCCGTGCGATGGCCAGCCGCTGCTTCTCGCCGCCCGACAGGGCCGCGGGACGGGAGTCGATCTTCTCCCCCAGTCCGACCCAGTCCAGCATCTCATGCACGTCGTCGGCGTAGTCGGCGATCTTCACTCCCGCCAGACGCAGCGGCAGGGCGACGTTCTCCCAGGCGCTGAGGTGGTCCAGCAGGCGGAAGTCCTGGAACACCACCCCCATCCGGCGGCGGAAGTCCGGCAGCGCCGAGCGCGGGGCCGCTCCGGCCTCCTCGCCGAACAGCTCCAGCGTCCCTTCCCGGGGGCGGACGTCCAGCGTCAGCAGTTTCAGCAGCGTCGACTTTCCGGCGCCCGACGGCCCGGTAAGGAAGTGGAAAGAGCCCGCGGGCAAAATCAGGTTAACGTCCCGCAGCACGTCGGGCGTCTCCTCATAGCCGAACCCCACGCCGCGAAGGCGGGCGGTGGCGGGCGACGAGGCGGCATCGGCGGCGCGACGGGGTTGGACGGACATCAATTCTTGGATCAGTACGCGGCGTGCCGCGAACGGGGGAGGGGCGAAGAGCCTCGCAGTCGGCGCCTATGATACTGACCTGCCCGTCCTGCGCCACCAGCTATTTCACCCCGGACGAAGCGATCGGGGCGAACGGCCGGACCGTGCGTTGCAAGACGTGCAAGCACACCTGGCGCGCGACCCTCGATGAACCGCTGGACCTGTCCACCGCCGACGAGGTCGTCACCCTCCGTCGCGAGGAGCCCGCGCCCGAAACCCTGGCCGAGACCCCGGCTCCCGAACTGCCGCGCGCCTTCCGCGCCCGAGCCGAGCAGCAGCGTCGTCTGCGTCGCGCCGCCACCCATGGCGTGCTCTGGGCGGGCGTGGCCTCCGGCTTCGCGGCCCTGCTGGGCGCCGCATGGCTGTTCCGGGTCGAGGTGGTCGAGATGGCGCCGCGCACCGCCGCCGCCTATGCCGCCGTCGGTCTGACGGTGAACCCGACCGGTCTGGATTTCGAGGCTGTCAGCGCCCGTCCCCTTCCGAATGATCCGGGCAAGGTCATCGTCTCGGGCGCCCTGCGCAATGTGCGGGACAACGAGCGGGTCGCTCCGCCGGTCCGCGTGGCCTTGCTGGATGCGCACGGCGCCGAGATCGGCCATGCCGTGGTCAACATCGACGCCGCCCCGGTCCTGCCCGGCAAGGTGCAGGGCTTCGCCGTCATCATTCCCGATCCCGGCGCGCGCGGTCAGGGGGTCGATCTGGCCTTCGTGCTCGACGCTCCCGCATCCCGCCCGGCGCCTGCCGCCCATGCACCGGCTCATGCAGGCGGACACGCCCCGACCCCTACCGATGCCCCGACGCCCTCGCATGAGCCCGCGCCGGACCATGCCGCGCCCGCTGATCCGGCCCATGCGCCGACACCGGCGGTGGATCACGCCTCAAGCCTTCGCCCCGCGTCAGGGTCGCGCCCCGGCGCCCTTCGGCGCGCCCTGAACCCCGGCGTGCCTGTGCCCCCGGAGATGCAGCCGATCGACGCCGTGCCGGCTCCGGCTGAAAGGGCTCTCGACTCGCACGCCCCTCGGGCGGTATCGCGGGATCATGGCTGACACCTCCCCGACGCCCACCGTGCTGCTCCCCGAGGCGGAGGTGCAACGCATCGTCGCCGACCTCGCCGCGCAGATCGCCCCTGTCATCGACGACGAGACCGTCGCCGCGGTCCTTCTGACCGGCGGCCTGTGGTTCGCCGCCGACCTGACCCGCGCCCTGTCGCGCATCGGACGCAACGTCCGCTTCGACGCCCTCTGGCTCGCCTCCTACGGCGATGAACAATCCAGCCGGGGCAAGATCGACGTCTACGCCGACTTTCAGCGCTCCATCGAGGGCCGGCGGGTCCTGATCATCGACGACGTCTTCGACACGGGCCTGTCGCTGGCCGAGGCCGTGCGTATCGCGAAGGAAAAGGGCGCGTCGGAAGTCCTGACCGTGGTCTTCGCCAAAAAGCCCTGGCCGCTCCCCCGCGCGCCCGAACCCGACTTCGTCGGCTGGGACGCCCCCAACCGGTTCCTCGTCGGCTACGGACTGGACCACGCGGGCGCCCTGCGCGGCCTGCCGGATGTTTGTGCTCTGGATTGAAGGCAGATAGGCAATAGGCAGTTAGGCAGTAGGCACAAAGGCGTAGGTGTGGGCGATCCCCTACTGCCTATTGCCTATCTGCCTACTGCCTTCTTCAAAGCCACTCCGCCTTCGGCTCCCGCGCCCACATCTCTTCGTAGCTCGGCCTCGGCCGCACCACCGCCCAGCGGTCGCCGTCCACCAGCACCTCGGCCACCAACGGCCGCGAGTTGTACTCGCTCGACAGCACGGCGCCGTAGGCGCCCGCGCTCAGGAAGGCCACCAGATCACGGGCCTCCAGCGGCGCCAGCATGCGGTCCCGGGCGAAGATGTCCGTCGACTCGCAGATCGGCCCGACCGGGTCATAGGCGGCCCGTTCGCCCTCGCGAGGCTGCACCGGAACCAGATCGTGGAAGGCGTCGTACAGGGCCGGACGCATCAGGTCGTTCATGCCTGCGTCGAGAACGAGGAACCGTCGTCCGTCCGCGCGCTGGTTCACCTGAATGACGCGGCTGACCAGAACGCCCGCATTGGCGGCCAGCAGGCGGCCCGGCTCGAACGCCGCCTCGACGCCCAGACCGTCCAGCACCCGTGCGCACATTGCGGCGTAATCGGCGATGGAGGGCAGGTCCGTCTGGCCGTGATAGGGCACGCCCAGTCCGCCGCCGAGGTCCAGCCGGGTGATCTCGCAGCCCTTGGCACGCAGGGTCTCCACCACGCCCCGGAGGGTGCGGAAGGCCGCTTCCATGGGGGCCAGATCGACGATCTGGCTGCCGATGTGACAGGCCAGTCCCACGGGCGTCACATGCGCGGAGGCGGTGGCGCGGACATACAGGTCGATGGCTTCCTCGATCGGCACGCCGAACTTGTCGGTCGCCCCGCCCGTGGTGATCTTGGCGTGACCGCCCGCGCCGATGTTCGGATTGACCCGCACGGCAATCGAAGGGGTCGCTACCGCTCGCGACGCGGTCGCTCGCTGCTTGAGCGACGATGAGACCTGGATCAGCCGATCCAGCTCGGCGCCGCTCTCGACGTTGATCTGGCGCACCCCGGCGTCGATGGCGAAGGCCAGTTCGGCGTCGGTCTTGCCCACGCCCGAGAAGATGATCCTGTTGGCCGGCACGCCCGCCGCCAGCGCCCGGCGGATTTCGCCTTCCGACACCGTGTCCGCGCCGCAGCCCAGATTCGCCAGCGTCGCCAGCACCGACAGGTTGGAGTTGGCCTTGACCGCGAAGGCGATCAGGCTGTCGCCCAGCGCGCCCTTGTGGTCGTCCAGCGCGCTGCGCAACAGGCCGTAGTGCCGGGTCAGGGTCGCGGTCGAATAGACATAGACCGGTGTGCCGACGGCCTCGGCGATGACGGGCAGGGGCACGGCCTCAGCGTGGAGAACGCCGTCGATCAGTTCGAAATGGTTCAAGTCAGGATCCCGGGGAGAGGATCAGCGCGGGCTGTTGCCCGATCCGCCGAAAGGACTGGAGCTCGGGCCGCCGTCGATGGGCTGCTCGCGGTTCGGGCGATTGACGGTGGCGGGCTCGGGCAGGCCCGGCGCGCGCTCGTCGCGCATGCCGCGCTCGGTGCGTTTGGCGGGCGGAGCGTCCAGATCGGCCATGCGGCCACAGGCGGCGGCCGAGACCGCGATCAGGGCGGCGACGCCCGCGATGACAAGCTTTTTCATCTCAAATCCCCTAAGCGAGCCGCATCTTCCATTCGGCCACACGCGCCCGAACCTGATCCGGAGCCGTACCGCCGAAGCTCTGGCGGCTGGCGCAGGAAGCCTCAGCCGTCAGCACCTTGTACACCCCTTCGGTCACGCCGGGATGCAGCTTCTGCAATTCTTCCAGCGGCAGTTGCGACAGGTCCACGCCCAGCGTCTCGGCCCGCTTCACCGCCGCGCCCGTCACATGGTGCGCCTGACGGAACGGCAGGTTCAGTTCACGCACCAGCCAGTCGGCCAGATCGGTCGCGGTCGAGAAGCCCGCGCCGGCGGCGGCGGCCATCTTTTCGGTGTTCGGGATCAGGGCCGCGACCATGGCGGTCATGGCGCCCAGCGCCAGATCGAGGGCGTCGAACGCCTCGAACACCGGCGGCTTGTCTTCCTGCATGTCCTTTGAATAGGCCAGCGGCAGGCCTTTCATCACCGTAGACAGGGCGACCAGCGAGCCCATGATCCGGCCCGTCTTGGCCCGCACCAGTTCGGCGGCGTCGGGGTTGCGCTTCTGCGGCATGATCGACGAGCCGGTGGTCAGGTCGTCCGGCAGGGTGACGAAGCCGAACATCGGCGTCATCCACACCACGATCTCTTCGGCCAGACGCGACAGGTGCCCGGCGCAGATCGAGGCGGCGGCCAGACTCTCCAGCGCGAAGTCGCGGTCCGACACGGCGTCCAGGCTGTTCGCCATCGGACGGTCGAAGCCCAGGGTCGAGGCGGTCATGTGCCGGTCGATGGGGAAGGGCGAACCGGCCAGCGCCGCGGCGCCCAGCGGGTTCTCATTCATCCGCGTGCGGGCGTCGGCGAAACGCCAGGCGTCGCGACCGAACATCTCAACATAGGCCATCAGGTGGTGGCCCAAAGTCACCGGCTGCGCGGTCTGCAGATGGGTGAAGCCCGGCATCAGGTCGCCCGCATGCTGTTCGGCGCGCGCCAGCAGGGCCTTCTGCAGCCCCTTCAGCTGCACCACCTGCCGGTCGCAGGCGTCGCGCACCCACAGGCGGAAGTCGGTGGCCACCTGATCGTTGCGGCTGCGCGCGGTGTGCAGACGGCCCGAGGGGGCGCCGATCAGCTCGTTCAGGCGGGCCTCCACATTCATGTGGATGTCCTCGAACTGGTCGCGGAACGCGAAGCTGCCGTTGCGGATCTCGTCCTCGATGGCGTCCAGCCCGCCCAGAATGGCGTCGGCGTCGGCCTGCTGGATGATCCCCTGCGCGGCCAGCATGCGACAATGCGCCCGCGATCCGGCCAGGTCCTGGGCCCAAAGTCGTTGATCCACGCCGATGGAGACGTTGATCGCCTGCATGATTTCGGCCGGTTTGGCCGAGAACCGACCGCCCCACATGTCTTGACCTTTGGCGCCCCCGGGGGCTTTGGTCGCGGGATCGGAGGGCGTCTGGTCGGACATGGCTATCTCGAAAGCGATAATCGGCGCGGTCGTGGGCGTGCTGCTGGTCGGTGTGATCGGCGGCGGCGCGGCGCTGCTATACGCCAATCCGGGGGTGATCAACAAAGCCGCAACGCCGGAACCGCCCGCGAAAAGCGAACTGGCCCGTTTCGCGACGGGCACGATCACCCGTCTGGAGACCCCGGCGGCCCTCGAACAGGCCCCGGCCTATGTCTTCAAGACCCGCGAGGGCGGCGATACGCGCCTGTCGGATTTCCGCGGCAAGGTGGTCGTGGTGAACCTGTGGGCCATGTGGTGCGCGCCTTGCCGCACCGAGATGCCGACGCTCGCGACACTGTCGCAACACTACGCCGGGCGGGATGTCGTGGTCCTGCCGATCAATGTCGACGCCACGCCCGACGCCATCGCTGACGCGCGCAGCTTCATCGACGTCCATGAGCCGCTGCCGATGTACAGCGATCCCAAATTCCAGCTGCCGTTCGAACTGCCGGGCAAGGGCAAGATGCCCCAGACGGTGCTGCTGGACCGTCAGGGGCGTATCCGCGCGTATTTCTCGGGCGAGGCGGACTGGGCCAGCCCCGAGGCGAAGGCGCTGATCGACGCCCTGCTCGCGGAGCCGGCCTGAGTTTTCCTTAGTTTGCGGGGGCCGGGACGCGCTCGTCCGTCGCCGGATTGACCGCGCCGGGGCGACCTTCGGCGGCGGCTTCGGCCTGATTGTCTTCCAGCTTGTCGGCGGCCTTGCCCGCGACCTCTTCCGTCGCCTGCGCGGCCTTCATCGCGCCGGCCTCGAGCACCTCGCCCGTTTGGGCGGCGATGTCCCCGGCCTTGTCGGCGGCGACGGCGGCGTCAGCTTCGGCCTGCTCCTGTTCGGACTGGGTGCAGGCGGCGGCGCCCAGCGACAGGGCGGCGATGGCGGTCAGGGCAGCGATACGAACACGCATGGCGTTATCCTTCGGGGTTGAACCTGGGCGGTTAACGCCGCTTCGCCCCGCCGGGTTGCGGCGACGTCAGTGTCGACGCCGCCGCGGGTCCCGTGATCAGGCCGCTTCGGTCAGCGAGGCCATGTCGATGGAGAAGCGATACTTCACATCGCCCTTGATCATCCGCTCATAGGCGGTCTCGATCTGATCCATCGGGATAATCTCGACGTCCGAGACGATGTTGTTGTCGCGGCAGAAGTCCAGCATTTCCTGCGTCTCGGCGATGCCGCCGATCAGCGAGCCGGCGATCGAGCGGCGGCCGAAGATCAGGTTGCCGACCGAGGGCGACGGGTGCGGCTCGGCGGGCACGCCCACCAGCACCATCGTCCCGTCGCGCTTCAGGGCGCTGACATAGGGGTCCAGATTGATGGACGCCGCCACCGTGTTCAGGATGAAGTCGAAGGTGCCCATGTGCGCCTGCATGTCGGCCTTGTCTTTCGACAGGACCACGCCCTTGGCGCCCAGACGCGCCGCGTCTTCCGCCTTGCCCGGCGAGGTCGTGAAGACCCAGACTTCCGCGCCCATGGCCGCCGCCAGCTTCACGCCCATGTGGCCCAGACCGCCCAGACCGACCACCCCGACCTTCTGGCCCCGGCCGACCTTCCAGTGGCGCAGGGGCGAGTAGGTCGTGATTCCGGCGCACAACAGGGGCGCGACGGCGGCCAGCTGGCTCTCATCATGGCCGATGCTCAGCACGAAGTCCTGATCCACCACGATGTGCCTGGAGTAGCCGCCGAAGGTGTGGCCGCCCAGAACCTTGTCCGGCCCGTTGTAGGTCATGACCGCGCCCGTGCCGGTGCAGTATTGCTCCTCGCCCGCGACGCACGACGGACAGGTGCGGCAGCTGTCGACCATGCAGCCGACACCGACCAGATCGCCTTCCTTGAAGCGGGTCACCTGACCGCCGACGGCGCTTACGCGCCCCACGATCTCGTGGCCCGGGCAGCAGGGATAAAGGGTGCCGCCCCATTCGGCGCGGACGGTGTGCAGGTCCGAATGGCAGACGCCGCAGTACAGGATGTCGATGGCCACGTCCGTCGCCAGCGGATCACGGCGCTCGAAGCTGAACGGCGCGAGGGGTTTGTCGCCGGCGGGGGCGGCGTATCCGAAGGTTTTCATGGGGGCTCCAGCAAGTCGAAGGGCGCGTGTGGACGGCCCTGATGAGCGAAAGATACGCCGCGCCGGGTCGCGCGATTAGATGTAATGGTCCGCATGAACCTATGAATTGGATTCAGCAATGAAGCGTGACGAGCTCGGTGACCTGGCGGTCTTCATGGTTGTGGCCGAAGAGCGGGGGTTTACAAAGGCCGCCTTCCGGCTGGGCCTGTCGCCGTCGGCGCTCAGCCATACGATCCGTCGGCTGGAGGCCCGGCTGGGCTTGCGCCTGCTGCTGCGCACCACGCGTAAGGTCTCGGTCACCGAGGCGGGCGAGCGTCTGCTGGAGACCCTGCGTCCGGCCTTCGCCGATATCGAGACCCGCATCGAGGCGCTGGGCGAACTGCGCGACCGCCCGTCCGGCACCATCCGCATCAACTCCGGCGAACACGCCGCCCACACCCTGCTCTGGCCTGTGCTGGAGCGGTTCCTGCCCATGTATCCGGACGTGAAGGTCGAGATCACCACCGAGCTGGGCTACGCGGATATCGTCGAGCGCCGCTTCGACGCGGGCGTCCGTCTGGGCGAACAGGTCGAGCGGGACATGATCGCCGTCCCCATCGGCCCGGATGTGAACATGGTGGTGGTCGGCTCGCCCTCGTGGTTCGCGGCGCATCCGAAGCCGGTCACACCCCATGATCTGAATGACCACGTCTGCGTGAACCTGCGCCTTCCGACGCGCGGCGGCCTCTATGTCTGGGAGTTCGAGAAGGACGGGCGCCAGCTCAATGTCCGCGTCGAGGGCCAAATGATTTTCAACGACATGGCCCTGATCCAGAAGGCGGCCGAGGCGGGGATGGGGCTGGGCTTCCTGATGGCCGATGTCGTCGCCCCGGCCATTGCCGAGGGGCGTCTGGTCCCGGTGCTTGAGGACTGGCGACCGCCCTTCCCGGGCTATCACCTCTACTATCCCAGCCGCCGCCAGCCGACGCCGGCCTTCACTCTGCTGGTGGAGGCGTTGCGGTATCGGGGGGGCTGACGCGAGAAGGCGTCGTCGGTTCGGCCGTCGGCGCCATCGGCGCGGTCTCATCCGCCGCCTGTGGCGGCACGCCGTCCACCGGCTCGGACACCGCCGGCGAATGCTCCGCGGGCGCCGAGGGACTGTTTTCCCCACAGGCGACCAGCCCGCCGGACAGGCCGAAGGTCACCGCAAGCAATGCCGGGATACGCCTCACGCCGCCGTCTTCGCCATGTCCGCCTGCGCCGCGCGACACAGGCCATTCAGCTGCCGTGTCAACGACGTGCCCTCCAGCTGGTTGACGTCGGCCATGGTGTAGCCGCTCTTTTCCATGGCCCGCGCGATCTCGCTGCGGCTCCGGTATTGGCCGGTTTTCGCCAGGGCGAAGGCCTGCTCTACGGGGTGAAGTCTGAACTGTGTCATGCATGCCGAACGCCATGCCGGGGGCGGCGTTCCTAAGTCGGACACCGGACATGCCCGCCCGCGACGACGGCCCGACCCGGAGCTCTGGAGTTGGGAACGGACCGCCGGAACAGCCGCCTGCCGATACCAAGGATCGGATCACATGCCTTCAGCAGTTCGCGCGACCGCCACTTCGCGGGCCAGACTGCCGATGGTCACCTCGCCGAACCGGTCCAGCAGCCGTCGCTCGGCCTCGAACATCGCTTCGTCCATCGCCGCGTTCACCGCCTTTTCGACCAAGCAGCGCGGATTGTCGTCCGCCAGTCCGATGGCGAACAGCTTGGGGCTGCCCAGGGCGTCGTGGATGTCGCGCAGCGTCACCTCATCCAGCGATCGCGCCAGCGCCCAGCCCCCGCCGTGCCCCTTGTCCGAGGTCACGTACCCGGCTGCCTTCAGCCCGGCCATGGTCCGGCGCACGACCACCGGGTTGGTCGAGATCATCTTGCTGATCGCCTCGGAGGTCACGGGGGCGCCGATGTGATCCATGTGGATCAGCACGTGCAGCATGCGGGACAGGCGGGTGTCGGCGGGCATGAAGTCACCCTATCGCCTCGCGACACGTAACAAAAGAAGTTGCGTGACTGGCGGGTCGCTTTATATCTCTCGCAACATCATGAGTTACGAGAGGCTCCCATGGATCGGTACGACGTCATCGTGGTCGGAGGCAGTTTCGCCGGCCTGTCGGCGGCGATGCAGCTGGCGCGGGCGCGGCGCCCCCTGCTGGTCATTGACGCGGGCCGACCCCGCAACCGCTTCGCCGCCGCCTCCCACGGTTTCCTCGGTCAGGACGGCGTCCCGCCCGTCGACATCATGCGCCAGGGCCTGACCCAGCTGGCTCGTTATCCCACGGTCGACTTCGCCCATGCCGAGGCCCTGACCGCCCGCGCCGAAGCCGACGGCTTCACCCTGACCCTGTCCGACGGCACCGAGGTCTTCGCCCGCAAGCTGGTCCTCGCCACCGGCGTCACCGACACCCTGCCGCTGGAGTCCATGATCCCGCGCTGGGGCGTCAGCGTCCTGCACTGCCCCTATTGCCACGGCTACGAGGTCCGCGACCGTCGTCTGGCCGCGATCGCCACGGTACCGGGCGCCGTGCATCAGGCCCTGATGCTGCCCGACTGGGGCCCGACCACCTTCTTCACCCAGGGGCAGTTCGAGCCGACCGAGGAAGAAGGCGCCCACCTGGCCGCGCGCGGCGTCATCATCGAGCGCACCCCGGTGGTCGAGCTGCTGGGGGAGGGAACGGCGATCTCCGCTCTGCGTCTCGCCGACGGCCGCGATGTCCCGGCGGAGGCCGTCTTCACCGCCCCGCGCACCCATGTGACCAGTCCTCTCGCCGAACAGCTGGGCTGCGCCTTCGAGGACGGCATGACCGGCGCCTACATCCGCGTCGATCCCATGCAGCAGACCAGCGTGTCCGGCGTCTTCGCCGCCGGTGACGCCGCTACACAGATGTTCAACGCCACCATGGCTTCGGCCGCGGGCGTCATGGCGGGCGTCGCCGCCCATCGCGCTCTGGTTCAGGACGCGGCCGCATGAGCGGCTTCGACGATCCGGAGGCCGTCGCCCGCTATGCCGAGGGGCCGCGTCGTCTGGTCCCCGGTCTGGACGATCTGCACCGCATGGCCCGCCTGTTGCTGGACGAGACCGTTCCGCCCGACGGCCATGTGCTGGTTGTCGGCGCGGGCGGCGGGATGGAACTGCGCGCCTTCGCCGAGGCCCGCGCCGGCTGGCGCTTCACCGGGGTCGATCCGTCGGCCGGGATGTTGAAGCTCGCCGCCCGCACTCTCGGCCCTATGGCCGACCGCGCGGACCTGCGCGAGGGCTATGTCGCCGACGCGCCGGACGGCCCGTTCGACGGCGCAGCCTGCCTGTTGACCCTGCATTTCGTGCCGGAGCCCGAGCGCATCGCCACCCTGTCGGAGATCCGCCGCCGCCTGAAACCGGGCGCCGCCCTGATTCTCGCCCACCACAGCATGCCCGACGGCCCCGCACGCGCCGTCTGGCTCAATCGCTTCGCCGCCTTCGCGACCGACAATGGCCTGGACCCGGACCGCGCTCATGCGAACGCCCACGCCATCGGCGAGGCCCTGCCGCTTCAGACCCCTGACACGGAAGTCGCCCATCTGAGGGCGGCGGGGTTCACGGACGTGCAGCTGTTCTACGCCGCCTTCACCTTCAGGGGGTGGGTGGCGCGGGGATAAAAGGGGGCGGGGCTCCGGTCTCCCCGGGCCTGCTATCCGCCGAACCTTCGGGACACGAACATCCCCACCCGCCAGGAGTCGTCGTTTCGCGACAGCGGACTGTCGGCGATGTCGCCCAGTCGGCGCTCATAGTTCACCAGACCCCCGACGGCCCAGTCCCGGCTCACGGGCGAGACCAGCAGCAGGGTCGTCCCGGCGGCCTGAAGGCCTCCGTCAGGCCGGTAGGCGGAAATGGCGTTGGTCAGGGCCTCGGCGGACGAAACGCCGTAATAGGCGTCCGCCAGCTTCTGATCGCCGCCCTGCACATAGGCGCTGGCGTTCAGGACCCCCACCGGCGTCCGGCGTTGATGCGCGATCGAGGCCTGATACTCGGTCCCGTCGCTGACCCTGCTCACATCCCGGCTGATGCGCCCGCCCACCACAATATTCCCCGGCAGGCGCTGGTAGGCGTAGACGGCGGCGTCGGCGCCGAAGTCCGGCCGGTCCAGCGTCAATCCCTCGATATCCTCCGGGCTGAAACGAGGGCGCAGCTGAACACCGGCGCGGAAGGTCTCCGTATAGACGACGTTCCAGCCCAGCCCCTCGAACGGGCTGAAATACAGCCGGTCGCGCCAGTTCGCGGCGATGTAGGGGATGACGTTCCCCTGACCGCCCGTGTCGCCCCCGGCGTCCCGGCTGTAGATCGCACCGACACCGACATCCACGGTCCAGTCTTGGCGAGGCCCCGCCCGTTCAAAGGGCTGGGACTGCGCGGCGGCTTCGGTCGCGAGGGCGGTCAGCGCCAATGCGGCGACCGTCAGGCTGAGAGGGCGGAGCATCGCGGCGGTCCTTCGATCATGTCGGAGACACAGGAATACGTCCGGAAACAACGCCTGGATGCTCGCCGGTTGCCGATGCGGCATCACGCCATCGCCGCTTGCCGACCGGTATTCAGCATCAGCGGCCGATCCTCGTGCTCCACGGGCGCCAGAACCACGAACCGGGCCGCCCGCTCGCCGCCGCGCAGCCGCAACTCAAGCTCCACATCAATCCCGCCCTTGGCCAGCTTCAGGGCCAGTTCCCGCGCGGCGTCCTCCGCCGCCCGCCCGCTGGCGAACATCATGGGGTTGTCGATGTCCTCGACATTCACCGTCCAACCCCCGTCCACGGGTTCAACGATGACCTTCTGCATGATCTCCCTCTCGCGTTTCGAAGGACCCCTCGTCCTTCGGGCGAGCGATTTGGGAGCGACGCCGCGGGGGTCAAGGGGGAGTAGCATCTCACGTCCGCTCGAGCCCGATGGCCGCCAATCCGGTCAGGATACGGAACCGGCTGCGGCGGGCGCGGTTGGCGCACCTGTTCCCGATTACAGGAGACGCCTCATGGCTTCGAACACTCTCGCCGGAAAGACCATCGCCGTCCTCGCCACCGACGGCTTCGAACAGGTCGAACTGACCAAACCGGTGGAGGCCCTGAAGGCGGCCGGCGCCACGGTCGAGATCGTTTCGCCCAAGGCCGGCGAAATCCAGGGCTTCGAGCATCATGACAAGGGCGACACGGTTTCGGTGGATCGCACCCTCGAAAACGCCAGCGCGGGCGACTACGCCGGTCTGGTCCTGCCGGGCGGCGTCATCAATCCCGACGCGCTGCGTCTGGAAGACAGCGCGATCCGCTTCATCAAGGCCTTCACCGATGCGGGCAAGCCGGTCGCCGCCATCTGTCACGGCCCGTGGACGCTCATCAACGCCGGGGCCGTCAGCGGGCGCAAGATGACGTCCTGGCCCTCGCTTCAGGCCGATCTCGAAAACGCCGGCGCCGAATGGGTCGATCAGGAGGTGGTCGTGGATAACGGCCTCGTCACGTCCCGCAATCCCGACGACCTTCCGGCCTTCTGCGCCAAAATGGTCGAGGAATTCGCCGAAGGCCGACACGACGCGGCCTGACCGGGAAATGGGGCCCGAGGCACACGTCGGCGGCGGCTCCG
>NZ_JBMDIU010000016.1:0-42554 GCF_057808845.1 Brevundimonas sp. FG8
GACGTCCTAACCGATAGACGAAGGGACCGCGGCGCGGGGAAGCGGCGATATAGCCAACGCCTCCGAAGGCTGCAACGCCTTTTTCGAGAAAAGTTCAGATCGCCGTTACGGTCGGGGTCAGGGCTGGGCCATGCGGGGATCGGCGACGTCCTCGATCTCGAATTGCACGCCGCGACGGCCGTTCCAGTCGTCCGCCTTCAGACGACCGACCACGCTCAGCCCGCCGCCGCCCGACAGCAGGGCCTGACCGGTCGGCAGGTCGGCGCAGCGCCAGGCGATGGCCTTGACGGAGGCGCCGTCCGGGCCGGTCAGGCGGCACCGCACATGGCCGCCGTTCATGGCCACGGGCTCGCGCACCTGCACATGCTCCATGGCGAACAGGGGCTCGGGATTGCCCGGCCCGAAAGGCGCCAGGGCGTCGAACTGTTCGAACAGGGCGCGGGTGGCGGCGCGTGGCTCGATCAGGGCGTCGACCTCGACCGCGTCCAGCGCCTCGGCGGCGGCCTGTTCGCCGGCCATGCGGCCGTTCAGGAAGTCGCGCAGCTCGCCGATCCGGTCCGCCTTGACCGTCAGCCCGGCCGCCATGGCGTGCCCACCGCCGGCGAGGAGCACGCCCTCCTCCCACGCCGCCTGCACGGCCTTGCCCAGGTTCATGCCCGGCTGGGACCGGCCCGAGCCCTTGCCCACGCCGTTCACCGCATCCACGCCGATCACGATGACCGGCTTGCGCCAGCGCTCGCGCAGGCGACCCGCGACGATGCCGACCACGCCCGGATGCCAGTCCTCGCCCTCGACCACGACCACGGCCGAGCCGTCGTCATGCGCGCCCGTCGCCTCGACGCGTCGGATGGCCTGATCGGTGACCGCCTTCTCGACCTCGCGCCGGGCGATGTTCAGGCTGTCCAGCTCGCGGGCCAGCTCTGCGGCCTCGGCGGGATCGTCGGTGGACAGCAGGCGCGCGCCCAGATCGGACTTGCCGATGCGTCCGCCCGCATTGATGCGCGGCCCCAGAATGAAGCCCGCGTGATTGACCTTGGCCGGACCTTCCTCGGCGCCCGCGGCGGCCAGCAGGGCCTTGAGGCCCGGATTGCTCCAGCTGGACATGACGTTCAGCCCGAGACTGGTCAGCGCCCGGTTGAAACCGGTCAAACCGGTCACGTCGCAGATGGCGCCCATCGCGGCCAGATCCAGCCACTGGCGGATGTCCGGTTGCTCGCGCGCCTCAAAGAGCCCCCTGCCCCGCGCCTCGCGGTTCAGCGCCGCCAGCAGGACGAAGACCACCCCGGCGGCGGCCAGATTGCCCTGCCCGGAGTTGCAGCCCGGCCGGTTCGGATTGACGACCGCCAGACAGGCCGGCGGCTGCTCGCGCATCATATGGTGGTCGATGACCACGACCTTCAGCCCGATCGCCGCGGCATGGGCGACCGCCTCATTGGCCGCCGCGCCGCAGTCCACGGTGACGACCAGATCGGCGCCGGACGCCTTCAGGGTGTCGAAGGCCTTTGCGCTGGGGCCATAGCCCTCGGTGATGCGGTCCGGGACATAGATGGGCAGCTCGGCCCCCATCTGGCGGAACCAGCGCACCAGCAGCGCCGCGCTGGAGGCGCCGTCCACGTCATAGTCGGCGAAAACGTGGATCGACGATCCGGCCTGCAGGGCGTCGATGATCGCCGTCGCGGCGGCGTCCATGTCGGTGAAGCTGGACGGGTCCGGGAACAGGGCCTTCAGCGTCGGCGCCAGAAAATCCTGCCCCTGATCGGCGCGCACGCCGCGCGACGCCAGCGCTCGCGCCAGCGGTTCATCGAGCCCCAGCGCCTGCATATGGGCGCGGATGACGCCCGGCTCGGCGGGCCTTTGCCGCCATGGGCGACCGGAAAGCGAGCGGGAGACGCCCAGAAAGGCAGACGCCGAGGCCGGGGAGCTCCCGCCGCCGTCCGCCATCAGGCCACCGGACGCGTCGTGCGGATGCGCTGCACGGTGCGGGTCGAGGAATCCATCACCAGCGTATGGGTGGTGACGAAGCCGTCGCGGAAGTGGACGCCGTCCAGCATCGCGCCCTTGGTCACGCCCGTGGCGGCGAAGATGGCGTCTTTCGAAACCAGCTCGTGCAAGTCGTATTTGCGGTCGAAGTCGGTCACGCCGGTGCGGCGGGCGCGCTCGCGCTCGTCATCGTTGCGGAAGACCAGACGCCCCTGGAAGAAGCCGCCCACGCACTTCAGCGCCGAGGCCGCCAGCACGCCTTCCGGCGCGCCGCCCTGACCGAGGTACAGGTCGATGCCGGTTTCCGGCTCGGCGGTATGAATCACGCCCGCCACGTCGCCGTCGGTGATCAGCACCACCTTGGCGCCGACCTCGCGCAGGGCGGCGATCAGCTCGGCATGGCGCGGACGGTCCATGACGCAGACGGTGATCTCGGTCGGAGAGACGCCCTTGGCCTTGGCCAGATTGCGCACGTTGTCCTGCGGGGTGAAGTCCAGATCGACCGTGCCGGCGGGGTAGCCCGGGCCGACCGCGATCTTGTCCATATAGGTGTCCGGCGCGTGCAGCATGCCGCCGCCCGGCGACATCGACAGCACGCACAGGGCGTTGGCCATGGCCTTGGCCGTCAGGGTGGTGCCTTCAAGCGGGTCCAGCGCGATGTCGATGGCCGGGCCTTTGCCGGTGCCTACCTTCTCGCCGATGTAGAGCATCGGGGCCTCGTCCCGCTCGCCCTCGCCGATGACGATCTTGCCGTCGATATCCAAGGCGTTCAGCGCGGTGCGCATGGCGTCCACGGCCAGCTGGTCGGCCTTCTTCTCATCGCCGCGGCCGATCTGGGCGTAGCTGGCGATGGCGGCCAGTTCAGTGACGCGGGCGGCGTCCGCGGCGAGGGTCGAGGCGTAGGGGGCCGTGTCGGCCATGGGCGGTCTCCGTGAGCTTGATCCCCGGATTCTGTCGCCCGGGCGATTCTGAAAGGGGATTAGCGGCGGGCGACCGGCGGCGGGGCGCGGCCCCGTTCGCGCGCGGCCCGCAGATTCGCCTCGATCTCCGCCAGGGTTTCGGCGGTGGCCGGAGCGACCGGCGTGGCGGCGACCCGCTCGCGCACCTGATCGGCGAAAGCGGCGGCGTCGCCGGTGGTCTGCCAGTCGATTCGCGCCGCCTCGCCCGCCAGGGCTCCGGCGGAAACGCGCAAGGTGTTCACCTCGACCGCCAGCTGAACCGGCTCAGGCGCGGCCTCGCCCTTCGGAAAATCCTCCCAGCGGGGATATTCGCGGTTCGCGTCGACCAGCGCCTGGGCCTGCGGCAAGACCGGCGAGCTCATGTCGCCGCGCGGAGAGAACGCGGCCCCGCAGGCCGACAACAGGCCCGCGCCCGTCAGGACGACGCACAGCGCAGCATTTTTCCGGATCAGCGCGTTCATTTCACTGGCGGTCATATGCCATGATCGTGACAGGCGGAAGGGCGGCGCGAGTCCTTTACGTCCAATAATGACGCGCAGCAGGAACCGCAGCATGGCCCGACGCCCCACCGTCCCGCCGCCCGCAGCCTCCTCCGGGGAGGCGGAAAAGGCGCCGCGCCGCTCCGGCCGCCCGACCTCGGCCAAGCCCCCTCGTCCCCGCGCCGCCAAGTCAAAGGCCGCCGCCGCGCCTGAGCCGGATCCCGCTCCCACGCCTCAACCTGAGCCGCGACAGGAACCGGACCCCGGCTCGCAAGCCGGGCCGGACGCCGGGGCCTACGGCGCCGAGCAACGGGAAATGCTCGAGACCCTGTCTTTCAATCTCGCCAAGGCGGTGATGACCGCCCAGACCGCCATCGCGGAGGCCGCGCTCAGTCAGGCGGATCGCCCGGCGGCCCTGTCGCCCGATCCTTTCAACGTCGGCCCGGCCATGACTTCGGTGATGTCCAGCCTGGCCGCGCGTCCCGACCGGCTGTTCAGCGCCCAGGCGGACCTGTTCAACCGCTATATGGACCTGTGGGCCACCACCGCGCGCCGCGCGGTCGGCGATGACGTCGCCCCCGCCGCCTCCCGGGACAAGCGTTTCAAGGATCCCGCCTGGTCCGAGAACCCGATGTTCGACGTCATGCGCCAATCCTATCTGGTCACCGCCGACTGGATGAACGGACTGGTCGCCTCGGTCGACGATGTGGATCCGCGCACCAAGCGCCGCGCCGAGTTCTTCACCAAGCTGCTGACCGACGCCTTCTCGCCTTCGAACTTCCTCGCCTCCAACCCGGTCGCCCTGAAGGCGCTGGCCGAGAGCAACGGCGAGTCGCTCGTGCGCGGGATGCAGAATTTCGCCGCCGATCTGGAGCGCGGCCACGGCAAGCTGAAGATCAGTCAGGCCGACGACGGCGGCTTCGAGGTCGGGGTCAATGTAGCCACCGCCCCGGGTCAGGTCGTCTGGCGCGACGATCTGTTCGAACTGCTCCAGTACGACCCGGCTACCCCGACCCAGCACGCCGTCCCGCTGCTGATCTTCCCGCCGTGGATCAACAAATTCTACATTCTGGACCTTCAGCCGGCGAACTCGATGATCCGCTGGCTCTCGGCCCAGGGCTTCACGGTCTTCGTCTGTTCATGGGTCAATCCGGACAGGGACAAGGCCGATTACGGTTTTGACGATTATCTGGAGAAGGGCGTCTACCGCGCTGTCGAAAAGGTGCTGGAGCAGACTGGCTCCAAGCACGTCAACACGGTCGGCTACTGCATCGGCGGCACCCTGATGGGGGCGGCGCTGGCCCATATGGCGGAAAAGGGCGACGACCGGGTCTCGGCCAACACCTTCTTCGCGGCCCAGCATGACTTCGCCGAGGCCGGCGACCTGCTGCTGTTCACCGACGAGCACTGGCTGGCCGAAATCGAGCAGCAGATGGACGCCGCGGGCGGCGTGCTGCCCGGCGCGGCCATGGCGGACACCTTCAACGCCTTGCGGGCCAACGATCTGATCTGGTCGTTCTTCGTCTCGAACTATCTGATGGGCAAAGCGCCGCCCGCTTTCGATCTGCTGGCCTGGAACTCGGACCAGACCCGTATGCCCAAGGCCCTGCACATGGACTATCTGCGCTCCATGTACGGACGTAACGCCCTGACCGGTGGCGACTTCACCATCGGCGGCGTCACCGTCGACCTGTCGAAGGTAACCATCCCGCTCTATTTCCAGGCCAGCCGCGAGGACCACATCGCGCCGATGAACTCGGTCTATCGCTCGGCCCGCGCCTTCTCCGGCGCCGACGTGACCCTGACACTGGCCGGCTCCGGCCATATCGCGGGGGTCGTGAACCCGCCGTCGGCGAACAAGTACCAGCACTGGATCAACCCCGCCCTGCCCGCCACGCTCGAGGAATGGCAGGCCGGAGCCGTTGAACATCCCGGAAGCTGGTGGAACCACTGGGCCGACTGGCTGCATGACAAGTCCGGCCCGCAGGTCCCCGCCCGCGATCCGAAATCAGGCCCGCTCAAGCCGCTCGAACCGGCCCCCGGCAGCTATGTGAAAGTAAAGTCTTGAAGCGTATCGAACCCAATCTGCTGCTGGCGATCTCGACCGCCAGCGCCCTGATCCTCGTCCTGGCGACCATCCATCTCTTCGGCGCGCCGGGCCAGGATCTGCGCAACATCCTGCTGGTGATCATCTGCACCGGGGGCTTCGTACTGCTCAACCCGATCATGCTCAAGATGATGAAGATCGCGCCGCGTCCGCCGCTGATCCACCCGGACAGCCCGTCGACCATGCTGTGGGCCGCCCTGTTCCCGATGGCGATCATCCTCGCCGCCGCCGTGCCGGTGTTCTGGCCCGGTCAGGATTACGGCCTCCTCGTCCTGATCGCCGCGGTATGGTTCGGCGCGACCGTGGAGTCCGCCCTCAAGGTGCTGCGCCCGCGCTGACTGTTCACGCTCTCGCGGGCTGCTAAGCTACTCGCATGAGCCGTATCACCGCCGCCCTCGCCGCCCTTGCCCTGCTGGCCGCCGCCACGCCCGCGCCGGCCCAGCAGCCGACGCCCGAGACCAATCCGTCCGGCGTCCTGTTCTGGTCGCCCGCCGATCGCGAGCGCGCCTTCCGGACGATGGACACCATCATGCCGCACGCGCCGGTGTCACGCGGCGACGGCCCGGTCCGGCCCCTGCCGCAGGGCGCGCCCCTTGATCTCGACCCGGCCGCTTACATGGTGGATCAGCGGGTCGCCGGGGTGCTGGTCCTTCAGGACGGCAAGATCAGGCTGGAGCGCTACGGCCTGGGCATCGACGCGGACACCCGCTGGGTCTCCTTCTCCATGACCAAGAGCCTGACATCGACCCTGGTGGGCGCGGCCTTGAAAAGCGGCGCCATCGCCTCGCTGGAGGATCCGGTCACCCGCTACCTGCCCGCCCTCGCCGGCGGCGGGTATGACGACGTGACCGTTCGTCAGTTGCTGACCATGACCTCGGGCGTCGCCTGGAACGAGGACTATTTCGACCCGAACGCCGACGTGGCCCGCTTCCTTCAGGAGCCTCCGGTTCCCGGACAGGACCCCGTGGTGACCTATATGGCCCGTCTGCCCCGGGCGGCCGAGCCCGGGACGCGGTGGCGCTACTCCACCGGCGAAACCAATCTGGTCGGCGCCCTCGTCGCCGCGGCCGAAAACAAGCCTCTGGCCCAACTGCTCAGCGAACACATCTGGTCGCGCGCGGGCATGCAGGCCGACGCCGTCTGGGCGCTGGATCAGGGCGGGCGCGAGATCGGCGGCTGCTGCGTCTCCGCCGTGCTGCGCGACTGGGGCCGCATCGGGCTGATGGCGCTGGAGGACGGCGTCCTCGGCGGCGAGCGCATCGTCCCCGACGACTGGTTCGCCCAGGCCGTCCGCAAACAGGCGGAAACCGGCGAGCCCGGCGAGGGCTATGGTTTCCAGTGGTGGACCCAGGACGACGGCGTCTATGGCGCTTACGGCATCTTCGGCCAGAGCATCCGCGTCGACCCCGAGCGCAGGCTGGTCATCGTCCTGCTGTCCGCATGGCCCCAGGCCGTGGGCCGGACCCAGAGCGCCGCCCGTCGCGCCTTCTTCGCCGATGTCGTCCGCGCGGTGGACGCCACGCCGCAGCCGTAAACCCCGACCGCTGTAGCGGTCAGCTCAGGCCAGCACCCTCGTCCAGACCCAGCATCAGGTTCAGGTTCTGGACCGCCGCGCCGGACGCGCCCTTGCCGAGGTTGTCCAGCAGGGCGACCAGACGCACCTGCTCCCCGCCGCGATCGCCGAACACATGCAGGCGCAGGCGATTGGTGCCGTTCAGACCTTCAGGGTCGATCCCGGTCATGGCCTCGGTCTCCTCCAGCGAGGCGACCTCGACGAAGCGCTGACCCGCATAGGCCTCGACCAGCGCGCCGTGCACCACCTCGACCGAGGGCGAGCCCGGCAGGGCCGACAGATGCAGCGGAACCTCGACCAGCATCCCCTGCCGGTACGATCCAACCGCCGGGGTGAAGAGCACCTTGCGCTCCAGCCCCGTGTGCGTCGTCATCTCGGGCACATGTTTGTGCTTCAGCGTCAGGCCATAGGCGCGATAGGCCTCGGCCTCGCCGCTCTCGAACTCGGCGATCATGGCCTTGCCGCCGCCGGAGTAGCCGCTGACCGCATTGACCGTCACCGGCCAGCCCGCCGGAATGATCCCCGCGCTGACCAGAGGCCGCACCAGACCGATGAAGCCGGTCGGATAGCAGCCGGGGTTCGACACCCGCGTCGAGGCCGCGATCTTGTCGCGCTGATCCGGCGCCATCTCGGCGAAGCCGTAGGTCCATTCCGGATCGACGCGATAGGCGGTCGACGCGTCAATCACCCGCACCTTCGGGTTTTCGATCATCGACACCGCTTCCTTCGCCGCTTCGTCCGGCAGGCAAAGGATGACCGCATCAGCGCTGTTCAGCGCCTCGCGCCGCGCCTCGACGTCGCGACGGCGATCGCCCAGCAGCAGCAGTTGAAGATCGGCGCGCGCTTCCAGACGCTCGCGGATCTCCAGCCCCGTGGTTCCGGCCTCGCCGTCGATGAAGATGGTGTGGGTCACGATAGAACTCTGCTCAGCGCCGGAGAGCACGCTCGCCCGCCGGGGGTCACGCACATAGGGCCGGTTTCGGATCGACGCCAGAGTTTCCGCCCTTGGCCGTGCGCCGGACTTCAGAACAGCCCGCGCGCCGTGATCTCCTGCTCGATCAGCCCGGCCAGCACGACTTCGTCCGCCAGTGACGGATGCCAGTCGCAGCCCTGCAGCTCCAGGCCGGTGAACGGCACGACCGTCGCCAGTCCGGGCGTCCGCCCGTTCACCGCCTCGGCCACCTGACGAACATCCCCCACAAAGGCGTCCCCGCCCATCAGGATGAAGCGCGCCTGCGGCTGCCGCCCGGCCAGTTCGCCGAGGAAGGCCACATAGCGCTCACGATAGGCCGCCCGCAGACCCGCATCATCCGCCCAGCGCTCATCGGAATGCAGGGGCGTCGAAAAATCGTTGGTGCCCAGGTTCACGACGATGACCTGCGGCTTCCAGTCGCCCGGTGCCCCGTCCAGCGCCTCGGCCATGTCCGGCTTCAGTCTTCCGTACAGCTCCGGCAGACTCAGATCACGCGACCCGCCGTCATAGTTTCGCACGATGCCGAAGCCGGAATAGGCGTTGATCCGGTAGTCCGCGTCGAAATGGCGGGCCACGCGCGGCCCAAAGGCGCTCTGGGTGTCCGTGGTCGCCGTGATCTCGTCCGGCGAGCACGTCCGCCCGCGCGCGGTATTGCCGTAGCCCACGGTGTAGGAATCCCCGATGAACTCGATCTGGCGCGTCTTCGGGACAGCAGGGAGCGCATGCCCCGCGCCGATCACCTCGAATCCGATGAACCGCCCGCCGCCCGTCTGGCTTTCGCCCTGCTTCTCCAGCCGCACGACGTGGTCGCCGACCGCCATCCCGGTCAGGGTCAGGTCGACCGCGCCGGCCTGCCGGAACACCGCGCGCTCCTGCCCGTCCAGCAACAGTCGCATACCACCGGCCGGAGCCTCAAAGCGGACCCGTACCGCCTCGCCGTGGAACCGGCCCTCGAAGTAAACGCCCGGCCAGCCGAAGCGCAGGCTCCCGTCCGCCTCATGGATCACCCGCCCGCCCATATGCAGCGGCAGGGGCTCGTCCGCGACCGCAGGCGTCGCCGCGACGGCCAGAACCGCAGCGGCGGCGGTCATCAGTGTCTTCAGCATTCTCAGGCCGTGAAGTCTTTGGTTTGGAGCGCCTCGGCCACCGCGCGGATCAGAGCTTCGGCGGCGACCGGCTTGGACACCGCGCCACAGAACCCTTCCGCCCGGAGGTCGGCTTCCAGACCTTCTCCCGCATCGGCCGTATAGGCAAGGATCGGCGTCAGGCGGTTCGGCCCGGCGCCCTCGCGGATCGCCTTCAACGCCTCGCGGCCGCCCAGCCCCGGCATCCGCATGTCCATCAGGATCACGTCATACGTCGTCCGTCCGGCGCACTCCACGGCGGCCAGACCGTCGACCGCGTCCTCGACCTCGACCCCCATCCCGCTCAGGAAGGCGCGGGCCAGCTCGCGGTTGGCCGGGTGGTCGTCGGCGATCAGCACCTTCAGTCCACCCACCTCGGCCGCCGCCATCGGGGTCGTCGCCGGCGCGACTTCCCGCTCGGCGCGCGGCGCGGGAATGTCGAACCAGAAGACGCTGCCCTGTCCCTCGACGCTCTCCGCGCCGATAGCGCCGCCCATGGCCTCGGCCAGACCCTTGCAGATCGCCAGCCCCAGACCGGTGCCGCCGACCGCCTTGTTCTGGGCTCCGTCCACCTGCGAGAACCGAAGGAACAACCGGTCCAGCTTGTCCGCCGGAATCCCCGCCCCGGTGTCATGGACGGCCACGCGCAGCCGCTCGCTCTCCGGCGACCAGCGGACCTCCAGGCGCACCTCGCCGGTGGCCGTGAACTTCACCGCATTGCCGACCAGATTGAGCATGATCTGGCGCAGACGGTCCGCATCCGCGACCACCGGCGGGGCCGGATCGGCGTCCAGCGTCAGGGCCAGATCCTTCGCGCCCGCCTGCGGCGTGAACAGCTCCAGCGTGGCCGCTGACAGCGCGACGACGTCCATCGGCTGGGGCCGGATCACGACCTGCCCGGCTTCCAGCTTGGAGAAGTCCAGAATGTCGTTGACCGTGCACAGCAGGGCCCGGCCCGCATTGTCCACCCGCCCGATGTAGCTGCGCGCCGCGTCCGGCAGGTCCTGCTCGAGGGCCAGTCCGGTGAAGCCGATGATGCTCGTCAGCGGAGTCCGCAGCTCATGGCTCATATTGGCCAGAAACTCGGACTTCACCGTCGCGGCGGCCTCGGCCTCGGCGCGGGCCAATTGCAGCTGCGTCTCCAGCGACTTGCGGCGGGAGATGTCACGGATCACCACCACGGTCTCGACCGGTCGCCCGGCGTCGTCGCGGATCAGCTGCATCCGGGTCTCGCCCCAGACCTCACGTCCGTCACGATGCAGCAGGCGATGCTCCAGTGTCGCCGAGTCCAGCCCCCGCCCCATCTCGGCGAAGGTCTCGTCCAGTTGCGCGCGGTCTTCGGGATGTACGAAGGCCGCCGCCGACCGACCCGCCATCTCGGTCGGCGTCCAGCCCAGCAGGCGCTCGATGGCCGGCGAAATATAGTTCGATGAACCGTCCAGCTGAACCCGGGCGATCACGTCGGCGGCGTGATCGGCCAGCAGCTTGTAACGGCCCCGGCTGCGCTCCATCACCGCCATCGCCTCGCGCTGGTCAGTCACATCCTGGAACACCCCGAACATCGCCGGAGACCGGCCGTCCAAGGACAGTTCCGCCGCCCCCTTGGCCACCACCCGGCGCTTCACCCCGTCGGCCCGGGTGATGCAGAGCTCGACCGAGAACGGCCCGTCGCCGGCCATCGTCCGCTCGCAGTGCTGCGACAGGATCGCGCGATCGGCCTCGGGGTAGAAGTTCAGGGCGCTTTCAAAGGTCGGGCTGTAGGTTTCCCGGGTCAGGCCGTGAATCGCATAGACCTCATCGGACCAGACGACCTTCTGATCCACCATATCGACCCGCCAATGGCCGACACCGGACAGGCCCTCGACCATGGCCAGCATGTGCTGGTTTTCGCGCTGCAACCGATCCGCCCGTGCCCGCTCCAGCTCGCCGACCACCAACCGCGCCAGATCACGCAGTCGGCCCAACAGGGTTTCGTCGGGCCTCGGTCGCGGCTTGGTGTCGATCACGCAAAGGGCGCCCAGACTGGCGCCGTCCGACGCGGTCAGCAGGGCCCCGGCGTAGAAACGGACGTTCATCGACCCGGTGACGTTCGGATTGTCCACAAAGCGGGGGTCCTGCGTGGCGTCCTCGACCACCATCACCGCATGCGCCGGCAACTCCAGGGCGTGAACACAAAACGAATCCTTGCGCGGAATGGAACAGACATCGACGCCGCACACAGCCTTGACCCACTGGATCTCGTCCTCGATCAGGGTCACCAGCCCGATCGGGCAATCCATCAGATGGGCCGCAAGCCGCACCGCGCCCTCGATCGCCGGACCCGGCGGGGCGCCGACCGCTCTCAGCGAGCGAAGAGTCGCGAGGCGTTGGGCTTCGTCCATTGGAACTCTCTCGGGTACGCCCGGTGAATTCTGGAGGACCAAAGCTGACGTTTCGTTAGCGCGCTGACGATCTCAACTCGTCGGCGGCGTCGCGATCACGACCGGAGGCGCCGAAAGTTCCGTCGCCGGACTGACCCAGGCGTCGCCGCCGAGAACCCGCTGACGGCCCAGTTCGAACACCCGCGTCATCGACTCATTGTCGAATTTCAATGACGACGCATCCTCGTCCGCCGGGATGGAGGCGACCCTGAAGGTCACGCCGTTGCGCTCGGCGAAGGCGGCGTTGGCGGCTATGAAGGTCCGCGCCGTCGCCTTGCTCATGCTCTCGTAGGTCCGCGTCAGGATGGAGGACAGGTTTCCCCGCACCACGCCGGACGTCCGCCCCACCTGTCCGTTGACCACCACATAGAGCGACGCCCGCTCCGCGCCGGGGAACCGGTTGGAGGTCGCCAGCAGTTCTTCGGGCACGGCGAGGAAGGGCATGTTCACCCCGCCGTCCACATGCATTTCCTGAACAATCTGATCGCCTTGCAGCGATGAAATCAGAACCGGCGGGAAGACGCCGGGAATGCTGGCCGACGCCACCAGCACTTCACGGAACAGCACCAGCGCCTGCTCGTCGCCCTGACTGGCCAGCTGGCCCATGTCCCAGATGACCGACTCCTGGGTGTCCAGATTGGTCGTCACCACCAGCAGCCGCCGTCCCTTGGCATGCTCCACCGCGATGGCGCGCAACAGCTCGGGCGTGACGTTCTGTTCGACCAGCCGCCGCAGCGGGGCGGCGCTGAACATGCTCGGGCCGACCAACCCCGCCAGCGCGCGCGGACTCAGGATGCTGGAGGCGCCGCCGCCGGTATAGGCCTCGCGCAACTCGTCGTCCCAGTCAGAGCCCAGGAAGGCGAACGGAGCCGAAAGCGCGCCCGTGCTGATGCCGGTGACGATGTCGAACTCGGGCCGGGTTCCCATCTCGGTCCAGCCGATCAGAAGCCCCGCGCCGAACGCTCCGTTGGCCCCGCCGCCGGACAGCGCCAGCATGGCTCCGCTGCCTTCATGTGAGGCCAGCCGCCGGGCCACGAGGTCGATGACCTCATGCTCCAGCACCTGATCGCCGGGGCGAATGCGGGGGTCTTCTGTCGGCAAGACCGAGGCCTCGACCTGGCGCAGGGGCACCGGCTCAAGTCGCGCCACCGTGCCACAGGCCGACAGGGTCATCGCCAGCGCGACGATGATCCCGACACCCGGCCATCCGCTCAGTCCTGATGGGCGAACCATGATCCTCTCCGGCCCGCCCCGATCATCCCGACCGGGGCTCGCGAGGAGGAATGCCTAACAGCACAGGTTGGTTCGCGCCATCACATCGGACCGGTGTTCTGACGCGGACTATTTCCTGTCCGGCAGGTTGCTCCAGATGGAGACGCCGCCGACCACCAGCATGAAGACGGAAAAAAGGCCGACGATGGCGATGACGACGGGGACAGCGGATTCGGGCATGACAGGCTCCTGTTCTGGCCCGCCTTCTCCACCCGCACCCGGAGCAACGCCTTGATCAGGATCAAACGGCGACGCTGGCGGAGCGCAAGATGGACAACAGCCGGTCCTGATCAGGCCTCAACCTCAACGCCGCCCTGATTGGCCGAAGCCAGATAGGCATGACACGCCCGCGGCAGCTCACACCGCAGCCGATCCAGCGTCTCCTCGGACGGATCGGCCTCCATGACCACCCGAACCGATCCGCCCAGGATGGCCGTCAGCATGAAGGCCGCGGACGGCCGATCCTCGAACCGGGCCTCGGGCGCGTGGGCCAACAAGTCCTCGAACAGGCCGGACAGCATCTTCGCGGCCCGATTCATGTGTTCCGACAGATCGAACTCGGCGGCGATGCCGTAGATGGCCCGCGACGAGACCATGTCCGCCAGCTTGGCGTCGAGCCAGGCGGCCGACAGCCCCTCCGCGATCCCCTTCAGATCACTCCCCCTCAGTCGCTCGGCCGCCGCGCACATCGCCGCCTCGATCAGCGCCATCTGCCGTTCGACGATCCCGAACAACAGGGCCTGCTTGTGCGGAAAGTACTGGTACATCGTTCCGACCGAGACACCCGCCCGTTCGGCCACCCGCGTCGTCGTCAGCCGCCCGACGCCCTCGGCCAGCAAAACCTGAATGGTCGCCTGCCGGATCGCCTCGATGGTGGCGGCGGATCGGGCCTGTCGTGGCGATTTGCGGGGCTGCAGCAGCGCGGGCCGGGGCCGGTTCAAATGCGAATTCCAAACCTGAAGGATGCTTCATATTTTGAAGCCTCAGTTCACCCCCCGCAAGGAGTTTCCCATGCAGACCGTCCTCATCACCGGCTGTTCGACCGGCTTCGGCCGCGAGGCCGCGCTCCATTTCCTCGAAAGGGGCTGGTCCGTCGTCGCGACCATGCGCAACCCGGCCGCCGGCGACCTTCCCGCCTCCGACCACCTGCGGGTGCTGCCGCTGGATGTCACCGACCCTGACAGCATCGCCGAGGCGGTCGCCGCCGCCGGCCGCATCGACGTGCTGGTCAACAACGCCGGCATCGGCTGGCTGAACGCCGTCGAAGGCACGCCGATGGAGACCACCCGCCGGGTGTTCGAGGCCAATCTGTTCGGCGCCATCGCGATGATGCAGGCGGTGCTGCCGGGCATGCGCGCCCAGCGCTCGGGCGTCATCGTCAACGTCAGCTCCAGCTCGACCTACAAGCCCCTGCCCCTGCTCTCGGTCTATCGGGCCAGCAAGGCGGCGATGAACGCCCTGACCGAGTCGGCGGCGCCCGAACTGGCCGAGTTCGGCATCCGCGCCCGCGTTGTCCTGCCGGGCATGGCGCCGTCCACCGCCTTCGCCGCGAACGCGCAGGAACAGGTCTTCGGCGCAGGTGGTTTCCCCGAGGCCTACGCCGACTTCACCCAACGCACCATGGCCGCCCTCCACGCCGCCACGGCCGGCCCGGTCACCGTCGCCCGTGATGTGGCCGAAGCCGTCTATCGCGCCGCCACTGACCCGGCCTGCCCGATGCTGCTGCCCGCCGGCCCCGACGCGGTCGCCTGGGCCACCGGCGAATAATCCCACAAGAAGTACCGGCTTGACGGTCTATCCCGGGCACCGCGCCTCGCTGGTGCGACTGAGCAGGCCGATATCCTCCACCGAAATCCGCGCAGCGCCCGACGAACGCAGGGCGAACGGCGTATCGACGGCGGTCACGCCCGCCCGGTCTGGATTGAAACAGGCCAGCGGAATGCGGATCGCTGTCCAGACCCCCGGTCTGGCGTCAGCCAGCAGGGGTGCGAGATCAATCCAGTCGCGGCCAAAACCGAGTTCGAGCGGCCCGGACAGCGGACCATCCAGTCGAACGGACAGCCCCAGGACCATGTCCCCATTACGTTGACGTGACAAATCGACCGTGGGTCCGGTGATCCTCATTTCCGCCCTGTCGCTGAACGCAAGGGCGGCCGCGCTCTCCTGGGCCGAGCCGTCGGTCGGGCGAACGCTCACACGCCCGCGGGGACTCGCCGCCGCCAGGATGGCTCCCGCCCGACTGTCGCCGCCCTCGTCCCGAAGAATGAGCGACCAGGGCGGCAACACCCGACCGTCAGCATAGTAGCGGTCGGCGTTCCCGCGACCCGGCGCGACGCCGGCCTCTTCGGAAAGACGGCCAACAAACTCCGGCCGGGCGTAGCTGAGGCCGTAGCCATAGGCGAATTGGGGGTCATAGCCCGGCGTTCCGACGTTCAGCACCTCCTGCGCGGCGCTCTTCGGCCACGAGAAAGACAATCGGCCGGAGAAGTCGAAGCGCGTGCGGCCATCGGGCCCGGCGACCAGGACATCGGCGACGCCCCCGCCCTCCGTTCCGGGGAGCCAGGCCGCGACAAAGGCGTCCGAGGCGTTGATCTCCGGATTGGTCCAGAGCGGGCGACCGCTCAGGAAGACGGAAACCGTCGGAATACCGGCGGCCTTGTAGCGCCTCAGAAGCGCCAGCGGCGTCTCCGGACCAAAGTCGAGGGTCTCGATATCGCCCTGAAACTCCGCGTAGGGCGTCTCTCCAAACACGACGATGGCGACGTCCGGACGCGTCCGCCAATCCCCGTCGGCGCTGAGTTCGGCCTGTCCCCCGCTCGCTTTCACCGCCGCCTCGAGACCGGCCCATATGGAGGTTCCGCCGGGGAAGTCGGCATTGGTGGTGTCCGCCCCCTGCCAGGTCACCGTCCAGCCGCCGGAGGCCTGGCCGATCGAGTCCGCCGCATCTCCGGCGACGAGAACGCGGGCGCCCGGCCGGAGGGGGAGCACACCATTGTTCTTGAGCAGGACGAGGGATTTGCGGACCGCCTCGCGCGCTAACGCGCGGTGGGCCGGCGAGCCCAGGATGTCCGCACGGCCCTCCAGCGATCGGTCACGATCAAACACCCCCAGCTTGAATTTCACCCGGAGAATCCGGCGCACCGCATCGTCAAGACGCGCCTGCGGGATCTGCCCTGAGCGCGCCTGGGCCAGGGTGTTTGCGTACAGCCCGCGCCAGCTGTCGGGAGCCATGAACATGTCCAGCCCGGCGTTGATCGCCTCGGGACAGCTTTCATTGCCGCAACCCGGAATCTGTCCGTGAGCATTCCAGTCGCCGACGACGAAGCCCTCGAACCCCATCCGGTCCTTCAGGACGTCGGTGAGCAGGGAACGGTTTCCGGTGATCTTGACGCCGTTCCAGCTGGAGAAAGACGCCATCACCGTCAGCACGCCGGCGTCAATGGCGGGGACATAGCCTTGGGCGTGAATGGCGACGAGTTCGGCTTCCGGAATGACGGCGTCGCCCTGGTCCACCCCCCCGGCGGTGCCGCCGTCGGCGAGGAAATGCTTGGCCGATCCGGCGATGTGGTCAGGGCCGAGCGGGCGGCCGGGGACAAGAGCCCCCTGCAGGCCGAGGGTCATCGGCCCGGCATAGCTGACGACAATCTCGGGATTTTCGCCATAACCTTCATAGGCGCGCCCCCACCGGTCGTTGCGCGGCACCGCCAGTGTGGGCCCGAAAGTCCAGTCCGCGCCCGAGGCGGCGACTTCCTGTGCGGTCGCCGCACCGATGCGCCGGATCAGATCCGGGTCGCGTGCGGCCCCCAGGCCGATGTTGTGCGGAAACAGGGTGGCGCCGACGATATTGTTGTGCCCGTGGACCGCGTCGATGCCGAACATCAGAGGGACCGCCGCCCCGGGCCGGGCCGCCGCCGCGTCGCGGAACGCCCGGGACAGCGAGACCCAGTCCTGAAGGGGCGCGCGCTCGTTACCCGCGGGCGCCGAGTTGCCTCCCGCCAGGATCGAGCCGATCGGGTAGGTCGCGAGATCCGCCGGGGTAATTGAGGCGATGTCGGCCTGAATCAACTGCCCGACCTTCTCCTCCAGCGTCATGCGCGCCATCAGGGCGTCGATACGGGCCTCGGTCGCGGCGTCGGTGATCGCCGCCGGGCTGGCGGCGACCGGCCAGACGGCGGGATCGGCGACAGCGGCTCTCGGCGAAGGCCCGCCGGTCGAGGCGCAGCCGGCCAGGACGGCGGACAGCGCGATAGCGGAGACGAGCGCTCGACGGGACGCGGGCATGGGGGACCTCAACACGGCTCGGTACGGACAAGGAAAGGGCGGCGCGATCCGGAGATCCGCGCCGCCCCAGGGTCAGGAGACTAGAAGTTGGCGCGCAGACGCACGCCGAAGGTGCGCGGCTGGTTCAGGAACAGCACATTGACGACCTGATCGGACACCAGCTGCTTCTCAACGACGGTCTCGTCGAACACGTTGTTCACATAGCCCTCGACGCGGTAACGACCGCTGGACGGCTCCCAGCCGGCGCCGAGGTTGACCGTCACATAGCCGCCCTGACGCCCCCAGAAACCGCCGTCACGGGCTTCGGTGCTGCGCAGATAAGGGCTGGTCAGGGGCGCGGTCGGATCAATCGTGGTTCCCGCCACCGACGCCTTGAAGGCGTCATAGGCCGCCTGCCCCGCCGCATCTCCGGGCCGCGCGGTGAACTGGATCACCGGAAGCTCATTGTAGATGTTGAGGTAGTAGGACGAGCGGTAGTTGGCCAGCAGGTGGAAGTCCGCCCGGCCGCCGAACAGATCCATCGTCTGCTGCAGGTGAGCGTTCAGATTGACCTTCGACACGTTCGGCAGATCGTTGCCCCCGATATCAATGTTGAAATTGGGCGTGCCGTCGCCGTAGTCGGTGCCGCGGGTGTCCGTCAGCGACCCTTCGTCCGCCTGGGCGTCGATATAGGCGCCGATGATGTCCAGCCGCATGCCGAACGGCAGGTCGAAGCGGGTCTCGAGCTCGAAGCCCTGGATGGTCGATTGGGCGACGTTGATGTTCTGCTGCGAGAAGCCGGCGCTGGCCCCGCCCGGGCCCGTGCCGAGCGACACCAGGGTCTGGAAGACCTGGTCGGCGTAGTCATAGAAGAAGATGTTGGCGTTGACGTCGATCCGACCGGTCGCGGGACGGAAGGTGTTCTTCGTGCCAAACTCGAACAGCGTCACCGATTCCGGCGCGAACGTCGGTGCGGTCGAGACGCCGTTGACGACGATGGTGTCGTTGAATCCGCCGGACTTGTGACCCGTCGAGACGGTTCCGTAGAACAGGTTGTCGGGGGTGAGATCGTACTCGAAGCCCAGGCGATAGTCGCTGAACGAGTCCTCGTAGGAGCCGACCTGCTCGCCCGGGGCCGTGATCTGGAAGAAGCTGTGCTGGCCGTTGGCGGGGCAGACCTGCCCGCCGCCGCCCGGCTGGGTGTCCGGACGGTTGATGCAGGTGCCGTTGGGGCGCGAGCCGTCGGCCACCCCCGCGATCTGGTCCAGGAAGGTGTCGCGCGCGCCGGGCCGGAAGGCGCCGGCGAAGTAGCGCGCCGCCGCGGCGTTATCGCCCGGGGTCGGCGGAGCGTAGCTGTCCCGACCTGTGAAGATCGGGCGGAAACCCTCCGTGCCCAGACGGGAGGTGAAGCAGCAGTTGAAGGCTTCCGACCCCAGGCCGAGCGACCAGTTGCCGCCGATGCCGCGCCGGGACTTGTTCTCCTCCGTGTAGCGATAGCCGGCCTTCAGGCGCAGCTGATCCGTCACGGGATAGGTGATGTCAAAATAGGCGGCGAACGAATCGGCCTGCACGTCCGGGAAGGTGAACTCGGTTCCGGAATAGAACTGTCCCTTGTCGACCACCGACAGGAAGCCGACCTGCTGGCTTTCCTTGAAGTAGAACAGGCCGGTCGACCAGACCACCTCGGCGTCGGGCGCGGAGGACAGGCGCAGCTCGTGCACATCGGATTCGGACAGGGTCAGCCAGTACTGGGTGCCGAAATTGTCGTAGTCCACATCGCCCGCGCCGTATCCGGGACGCACCACGCCCTCGTTGGCCGCATTGACCTGATAGTAGTCCACGCTGCGTCGGCTGGCGGTGTACTCAAGCACAGCCGGGCCGAAATCATAGGAGGCGTTGAGCGCCAGACCCCAGTTGTCATTCTCCACCAGGCCCTGAGGCCCCCGGTAGAGAACCTCGCGCAATTCCAACTGGTCCGGCGTGCCGCCGCCGACCAGGCCGTTGCGCACGTTCGTCGCCGGATAGCCGGTGCCGCGCTCGGACTCGAAGTCGCCCATGAAGGTCAGGCGGAAGCGGTCATTGGGCTGGTAAAGGTAGGTGGCGCGAGCGGAGAACAGCTGCTGCTCGCCGGTCGGATCCAGACTCTGATCGTTGCCGACGTTCTCGTAGGCCGTGCCGCGATCCACTCCGTAGACCGCCAGACGAAGGGCCTGATCCTCGCCGATCGGCATGTTGACGGCGCCTTCGTAGCCGTAGGTGTCCAGATTGCCGACCTCGCCCTGGACAAAGCCCTCGCTCACGCCGAGGCGCGGCATGTTGGGGATGATGTTCAGCGTGCCGGCGACGGCGTTGCGGCCCCGCAGGGTGCCTTGCGGTCCCTTGGCGACCTCGACGCGGGCGAGGTCGAAGAAGAGACCGCCCAGACCCCGGGGACGCGGCAGGTAGACGCCGTTGAGGTGGGTCGCCGCCGAAGGGTCGCCCAGCTCGGTGTTGTTGGCCGTGCCGACACCCCGGATGTAGATCTGGACGTTGCCTTCCTGGTTGGCGATCGACAGGCCGGGCACAGCCGACTGAAGATCCTCGATCTGGTCGATGCCGACCGCCCGGAGGTCCTCGCCCGAGATCGCCTGGGCGACGCCGGCGTAGTTCTGCAGCGTTTGTTCGCGACGCTCGGCGGTGACAACGACTTCGCCGAGGTCAGCCGCCTCTTCCTGCGTCGCCGGCTCCTGACGCGTCTGGGTGGCCTCGGGAGCTGTCTGGGCCGCGGCGACGCCCGCGCTCAGAGCCAACGACGCGCAACCGAGCAGCAGCGAGCGTTTGAATTCGATCATGATCTTTCCTCCCCGTGGATCCTGTTCTTCAGGATTCCATCGTGCCGCGCCCGGAGGCGCCCGTTTCCCTGGCTCAAACTGTCCTGTTTTGACAGCGCTGTCAAATTCAGCCCGAAAATCACGGCGTCCCTTGGGACGAGCGCCGGACTATAAGGGAATAGGACACTTCCTCGGCCTGCCCGGGAGCGCCGCGGCTTCCGGGGAGGAGCAGCCGGGTGGCCGCGGCCGCCATCTCGGTGACGGGCTGACGGATGGTGGTCAGCGGCGGAGTGCTCAACATGGCGCTGGGCGTATCATCGAACCCGGACACGGCCACATCCTCCGGAATCCGTACCCCCATGGCGACCGCCGCGTTGAGAACGCCAAGGGCCATGTCGTCGTTGCTGGCGAAGATCGCCGTGGGCCTGTCCGGCAGACCGAGACCGAGCAGTTGCTCCCCTGCCCGCCGCCCGGATTCGAAGGTGAAGTCTCCCTCGACGATCAGCCGGGCGGGTGCCTCCAGTCCCCGGGCCCTGAGAGCCGCCTCGAATCCCTCCTGACGCCGACGGCTGGCGGCGTAGCTCGCCGGTCCGGACACGAAGCCGATCTTCCGGTGCCCGAGGGCGATCAGGTGATCGGTCATGTCGCCGGCGGCCTGACGATCGTCCATGAAGACACGCATGCCCCGCTCGGGATGGGTTTCCGCGCCAAGGCGGACGAAGGGCGTCCCGTGGCGTTCCAGAACGTCCATCACCCGGGGATCATCCGAGTTCGGCGGCGTCAGCAGAACGCCGTCCGGGCGGAGCGCCCGCAGGAGGGACGACAGGCGGGTCTCCAGACTCTGCGAGCCGTAGTCGATCAGTTCGACCATGAGGTAGTGGTCGGCCCGGCGGCACTCCACGAGCGCGCCGTACTCCAGACGGCTCAGATAGTCGTTGCCCCGACCGCTACGCCAGTGCTCGAGCGTCAGCTCGGCGTCGACGAAAGCGGCAACCAGGTAGGAAGAGGCTCCCGCCAGCGTCCGCGCCGACAGGTTGGGGCGATAATCGAGGGTTTCAACCGCCGCGCGGACCTTCGCCGCGAGGGCGGGGCGGACATTGGGTTCACGGTTGAGGACGCGGGACACGGATTTGATGGACACCCCGGCAAGGGCGGCGACATCGTAGATCGTCGCGCTCATCGTGGCGGCCTTCTTCCCGGGGCCGCGACACGCGACCGAACTCGCCTGATATGCCGTGGAGAGTTCGGCGCACGCAAGATTCCCCTCGCATCCGGACGAGGCTTTCGACATGGTCCGCCCCCATGAGGGCATCCGTGGATCCCGGGCCTGACCCCGAAACGCCTGTCAGCATCAGCTTTATCGCCCTGCTGACCTGGGCCAACATCGGCGCCTTTATCGCCTTCGTACCGCTTCTGAGCCTTCTCGTGCCGTTGCGCGCGGAGGTGCTGGCGCCCGCCGACAAGGTCGGCCTGCTCAGTCAGGTCGCCCTCTGGGGCGCGGTCGCCGCCAGCCTGGCCAATATGGCGGTGGGCTGGGCAAGTGACCGGACGCGGCACCGCTGGGGCCGCCGCCGCCCATGGATCGCCGCCGGACTGGCCGGGCTCGTTCTTGCTTACGCCCTGATCGCCGTCGCGGCGTCGCCCGGCGCCCTGATCGTCGGCGTCGTGGCTTTTCAGGTGGCCTTCAACATGATGTTCGCGCCCCTGACCGCCACCCTGGCGGATCGGGTGCCGGACCGGCAGAAGGGACGCGTCTCGGCCTTTCTCGGACTGGCCGCTCCCATGGGCGCGGCGAGCGGCGTCCTGATCACGGCGCCGGGAGACGGGGTGCTGCGAATGGCCTTGCTGACCGGTCTGGTTCTGACCGGCGTTCTGCCCTTCCTGCTGGCTTATCGGGAGCCGGTTCGCCCCGCCCCCGAAAGCACGGTCGCGAGCCACGGCGCGCTTTCCCCCGACTTCGGCTTCGCCTGGGCCTCGCGTTTCTGCCTCCAGATCGCGGCCAGCGTCGTGAACGCCTACATGCTCTACTATCTGGCGGACTACGCCCGCTATGCGGAGCGATTCCCCGGATCGACCGTCGAGTCGGGACTGGCGCGCTTGATCGCCCTGTCGACGGTGCTGATCGTGGCGGCGGGCTTCCTGGGAGGGCTGGCCTCGGACCGTTTGAACCGCCGCCGCGCCTTCATTCTTCTGGCCGCGGCCCTGATGGCCGCGGGTCTTTCGGTGTTCGCGATCTGGCCTGCCTGGCCCGGACCGCTGGTCGGCTACGCCCTGTATGGGGTGGGATTCGGCATTTACAGCACGGTGGACGCGGCCCTGGTCGCGCAGGTGCTGCCCTCGCGCCGTGACGCCGCGCGGGATCTCGGCGTAATGAACCTGACCAACACCCTTCCGGCGGTTCTGGCGCCTCTGCTTGCCCTGGTCGCGCTGGGGCCGGACCGACAGGGCTGGCCGATCCTTATGGGCGCCGCCGCCCTTATCGCCATACTGGGCGGCTTGACCGTTCTGGGCGTGCGTCGTGTGCGTTGATCCTTCCTTACCTCTTCTCGCCGCGTCTTGACGCCGACGACCGCTCACGATTGCCTGCGCCGCGTTCCATCCACCGGAGTCATCCGATGTTCCGCCCACTGGGCCAGATCTTGCTGGCGATCGCCCTGTGCCTCGCCTCCCTCTCGACAGTGACGGCGGCGGAGCGTCCCACCGCGCGCGAGGCGGCGGACGGCATGGGCAAGGGCTTCAATCTCGGACAGATGTTCGAGAGCAGCCAGCATCCGCCGACGCTCCTGACCGCCCGTCCCAAGATCGACGCCTATTATGCCCGGGGCTTCCGCGTGGTGCGTATCCCGGTGACCTGGACGGAGTCCGTCCACGGCTCGACCCTGGCCGATCCTGACACCGGCCGCCTCGATCCGGACTCGTCGCGGCTGGCCCAGCTCGAGGCCGTCGTCGACTACGCCCTGTCCCGTCCCGGACTTTATGTCGTCCTCAACGCCCACCATGAAACCCGCTTGAAGGACGGCGCGCGGGGAGAAGTGCTCGCGGCGCTCTGGGCCGACATCAGCGCCCGGTTCGCCGACCGGGACGGGCGGCTGATCTTCGAAATCCTGAACGAGCCCCATCTCAGCGACAAGACGGCGATGGCGCCGGCCTCCCTGCGGGCGATAACCGGTCTGGCCTATGCGCGCATCCGCCAGAACGATCCGCGACGGCTGGTGGTGATCGGCGGAAACCAGTGGTTCGGCGCGCATGAAATGGCCTTGACCTGGCCCGACCTGGCCGCCGTTGGCGGTGGACAGGACCGCTATCTGATGGCGACCTTCCACCACTACGATCCCTGGACCTTCAGCGGCGACAATCAGGGCGACTATGCCGACGCATGGACCGACGCGAACATCGCCGATCCGATGGCGACGATGGCCGCCTGGGCCTCCACCATCGGCGGGGGCATGCCGGTCTTCATCGGCGAATGGGGCGTCGGCTGGAAGAGCACCCTGCCCGCCATGGACTGCAACAACATCAGGCTCTGGTACTCGCGTTTTGATGTCGTCCACGCGCGCGCCTTCCAGATGCCCACGGCGGTCTGGGACGATGGCGGCTGGTTCCAGCTCTACGATCACGACACCGGAGCGTTCTCCAGCAACCTGATCGACTGCCTCGACGGCGCCTGCCTCTGGACAGGCGGCGAACGCTTCGGCCCGAACTGCGGCTGAGTCAGACCACGGCGCCGACCGCCCGTGCCGGCGCCCCGTCCCGCGTCAGCGAGGACTTGCAGGGAGCGCGTGACTCACTCCCACTCGATTACTTCATAGATCGATAAACGTCGGAAAATGAGGGAGTTTTCGACGGTCAGAATTCGTTGATACCCGCCTAATGCCCCGGAAAATACAGTACCGTTGAAAATAAAGAAGAAATCGGGACTATCAAGAATCCGTGATGACTGTATCTTTCGGCACCTTTTTGGGGCAGGCCTGCCAAAAGCGAGGCTTCGGAGCTGCTAAATCCGAATCGCAGATCATCCTATCATCTCTAGGGTAGACCATCGAGAGAACACGTATTGCCGGGCATCCCGGGGACGTCGACAACCATTGACGCATACCTGCCCCAATCCTGAGGACACGCGGCGGGGTGCCGGCCAAGATCGGAGGGGCCGGGACGGTCCCAGCCCCTCTCCAGCTTATCAGGCCCAGACTTTGTTCAAGACAGCGGCCGCAAGCGCAGCTTTATCTTGTGGCAGGAACCGACCGTAGTGCGCTTGAACAGTCGCCGGCGTGTCCTGGATCGCGTAGCTCGCCTGTTCGTAGGAGCCCGTCGTCTTGAGAACGTGGGTGGCGAGTACGTCTCTGACGCTATGAGGCCCATGTGGCAGAAGGCCGGGGATCGCGCCGCGACCGGTGTAGGGATTGTAGATGCCGTAGCGCTGAATGATCAGCCGCCAGGCCTCGTAGAAGGTCGTTTGATTGTAGGCCGCGTCCGTGGATGTCCGCTTTCGGGTTTTCACGAACACCGTGCCGGGATCACTAGCCCCGGCCAGCAAAACTCGCCGGTGGGTTGTCACATAAGCTTCGATCCAGCCGTAAAGCCCATCCAGATCAGGCAGTAGCAATCGAAACGGCCGCTTCGCGAAGTAGGCCGACCCCGCATTCTTGAAGGCGGCGCAGGGCACAAACACTTCCCAGCCAGCGTCTCGATCGCTCCATCGGAGCTCGCCGCACTTCAGGCGCTCGAGCTCCCGCTCCGTCATGGGCGATCGATCCTTTGGGCAGAGGAGCATCTGCCGCAGGTTTTTCTGTCGGAGCCCAAGATGAAGGCCGAGACGGAGCATCAACAGGGACCGAACACTCTCGGCCGCGCCTCGAGGGTAGCGGCGCGCATCCGGCATGCGCTTCAGGATCTCGGCAGTGATCTTACGATACTCGCCGACGGGGCTGGCGGACTCCAAGATGGGAAGAAGCGGCTCAAACGGGTCGCGATGGATGCGCGCCACCCGCGTGATCTCTTTGGCGCGCTGGAGCGCATGCGCATGGAGACGAGCACACGCAGCATCCCAATCTGCACGTCCTTCTCCCGCCTGTTCCGCGCTGATTAACCCACGGATCGGCACAAGTCGGTCCGCCAGCCATGGACTCTGGCGCAACCAGCCGGTCTTCTCCCGGGTCAGCGCTGCGGCCAGCAACAGCATCTCCGCCTCCCAACCGGTGAAGAAGCCTCTCCGGCGCTCGCGCCACTGGACGTACCAGTCCCACACCGAAGGACAGACCAAGTGAGCAAAGGAGAGGCGTTCAACGGACGCTCCGAAGCCTCTGGCTGGTCCATTAGACGAAGCCGCCAGCGCCCCGAAAAGCAGCGCTAGATGCTCACAGCGCTGGGCCGCAGTCTCTTCACCCCAGACGCCCGATCGCTGGTAGCCGATGTCAGTCAGCGTCGCCGACTTGAACCGGATCAACGTTGCCATCTCTTCCTGGAGTTGCGGCGGGGCAATGAGTTCGACACAGCCCTTGCGCCCCCTGCCCCGCCGATGCGGGATGACGTCGTCCTCGAACCGAAGTGAAAAGCGGTGCTTGGAGACCTCGGCATGATAGCGGCTGTAGGCGGTTCCCCCGGTCAGGACGTTGGTCCGTACCCAGGCTAGGATCTCGTCCCTCTCCCGGATCGATCTTGATCGGAAGTCGTCCGGCAGGTGCCACGCCAGCCTGCGCGACTCCGACGGCTCGACGCCGGCCGGCGCTAGTCCAGCGATGGCGCGGCTCTGGTTCAGCCGCGATCGGAGGTAGCGCTCCGGCAGCCGGTAGCGGCGCTCGATCAGTTCGACCACCTTGAGGCTGGCCGGCGTTTGGGGAGTCTTGATACCGCGTCGCCAATCGGAAATCGTCTTCCGGTCAGTAAGGCCACCCGCAGCTTTGACCGCGCGGTGGAGGCGGTGAGCTGGCTCGCAGTGGCGACGCATCTGCATGTCCAGCGCGCCGTGAAAGTCTAGCGGGTGGACCTTGGCCTCCCACAGAGGGGTCGGGTACTCGACAATGGGGATTGGCGGTCGGCCTCTAGGGCGTTTCACCTGGGTCGAAATGCAGTTCAGATCCGGCATTGTCTCTCCTTAAACCGCCGCCTTACTAGCGGCGTGGGGAGAGACGAACGGCAAGGCTGGGGCCCCTAAATCAGATCCCCTATATTCCCACCAGCTTTCGTCCGAGATGCGCCAAAAGCGGACACACCTGCCCCGCCCAAAAGCGGACCTATAGGTGCCGGTTGACTAAGCCGTCCAAGACCAGCCTGGCGCTCTCGCGGACATCAGCCTCTGCTGCGCCGCCGCGCGCGGCGACCTTCAGGCCGGACTTCAGGCTCAGCAGCATGCGGCCGACTGCGTTTGGATCCAGGTCAGAGCGGAGCTCACCCGCCGCCATACCGGCGTGAACCCGATCGGCAAACAAAGCGACCACCGCCGTTCCCGCCCTGTCGCCCAAGGCATTGATGTCGGCGTCCGAACGGCCGAACTCGGCGATGGAGCCGACGCCAAGGCAACCGCTCTCCACATCGGCGCCGCAACCAAGATCTATCATCAGGGCGGCTTCTGCGCTTCGGTCCTCGAGAGCGATGTCATCACGAAGGATGTCGGTGACGCGTCGGGTCCCTGCCTCGGCAGATGATACTCCTGTTTCGTCAGGCCTGCGCTATCAGCGGACGTTGGAACGCGGCGAGGGGCGGACATCGGCCCTGAGCCGCTTATCAAACTCTCTGGAAAGGTTGCGGCGCCCTTACGCGGCGCCGCGTTCGCGATCAGGGTTTCGCCTTCACCGGCAAACGGAACGGCGCGCCCAAACTTGCCAGCAGTTCTCACGTTGAGCACTTCTAGCTCGTTTCCAACCCGTTTCAGTTGGCACCGACAAAACAACGAGACCACTCAAGATCGGCTCCCTGCAGGCACTGCGGGACTCCCGTGATTTTTAGTTTCGATGCGGCTCACAGATCACCATTGCCGCGCCCGAAGCGGCGCCCACGCTAGAGGACAGGCCCGGGCGGGGCGCCAGAGCGCCCCGCCCTTCATCAGAAGATCTTCAAAAGTTTCAAACGCAGCCCGTTCATGGTCTCGCCGTCGCTGAACGCGCCCTCGTACTCTGTCGTCCAAGACCAGCCGTTGGTCGCACTCCAGCCCAGGCTGAGGCCCAGATTGAGGCGCGAGCGGTTCCAGCCGTCCTGGCCGATAGAGAACCCGGGCCCTTCCAGCCAGTCGGCGTAGCGCAGGGTCTGGGCGTCTGCGTCGCTGAACTCGTGGGTCCACTCCAGCCGTGCGCCCGGAGTCCAGCGGCCGTCGGGGCGCACCATCGAGCGCTCGTAACGCAGGCCCAGCGTGCCCTGTCGCGACCGGACCGAGCGCGCATCGTAGCTGAGCGACCAGAGCGGCGAGCCCGTCTCCGCGTAGCCGTCGAGGTCGGCGTCCAGCGTGTCCACCCGCCCATAGCCGATCCAGCGTGCGCCCCCCGCGGTCCGGTCGATCCCGGCCGAGAGCGAGCCGAACAGGACCGTGCCGTCGCGCCGGCCGAACACCAGGCTCCGGTCGACCGGGGTGCGACGACGCATGTCGAAGCCCAGTTCGCCGTAGCCCAGCAGGCCGTCCAGGAAGAGGTCGCCCTGCGGACGCCAGCTGCCGTAGGCGACGCCCAGCCATGTGTCCGCCTCAAGACGCGAGTCCTCGACCCCGACATCGACGTTCTCCTGGCCGAAGCCCACGCCGACGCCCAGGTCCAGGCCCTCGGCCACGCTCATGTCGACGCCGACGCTGATCCCCGAGGTAGTGATCGACATCTTCGCCGTCTGCGTGGTGGGGTCGCGGTCGCCCAGGCTGATAGCGCCGCCGGCCCAGACCCGCAGCCCGTCGGACGGCTCGCCGGACGTCGCGCCGGGCCCGGATTGTGGTGCAGCGTTAAGGTCGGCCGTCCCGGGTGCCGCGTCCGGCGCAGCGCCGCGCGCGCCCTGCACCATACGGCTCAGCTCTTCGCGAGCGGAGCGATCGCGATCGCCCTCCCCCGACCGGGCCAGGGCCTGACCCAGCTCGCCCATCGCCGCGCGGCTTTCGTCCAGCGGCGTGAAGGCCGCACCGTCAAGCGTCAGGTTAAGCGAGACGGCGTTCTGACCCTGGTCGCCGCCGTGAAGCTGCTCGAGGCGGCGTCCGAAGGTGGTGATCTGGGTCCCCACCATGCGGCGGGTCGCCTCCGCCTGCGCCGAGTTCAGTCCACGCACGTCGGGATCGGCCGCCGGGTCCGGACGACCGGTCACCACCAGGCTGAGCGAGACCGATCCGGTATTGCCGAAGTCGTCTGTGGCCGTGACGGTGAAGGCGAAAGCGCCCGCCGTCGTCGGCCTGCCCGCGATCAGCCCCGCCGGGCTGAGGGTGAGTCCGGCCGGAAGGGCGCCGGAGGTGACGGCGAAGGCGTAACCGCCCTGTCCGCCCGTGGCCGTCAGCTGCTGGCTGTACGGCATGCCCGCGAAGACCTCCGGCAGGGACGTCGGCGTGACCGTCAGGGTGGCCGCTGCAACGGTCACCGAGACGTCGGCGACGCCGGAGTACGGCCCTGCCCCGGTAGCCGAGTCGGTCGCCCGCACCTGGAAGACGAAGGTTCCCACTGCGGTGGGCGTGCCGCTGATCTGGCCCGTGGTCGACAGGGTCAGGCCGGCGGGCAAGGCGCCCGACGCGACGGCGTAGCTATAAGGGGCTACCCCCCCGGACGCCGAGACGGTCGCGGTATAAGGCGTGCCACGAGTCCCTGTTGCGAGCGTGGTCGGTGTCACTGCGATGGGCGAGGCCTCGACCACGAGGGTCAGCTCCTGCCCTGCCGAATAGGGCCCGGCGCCGGTGGAGGAGTCGGTGGCCGTCACCGTGAAGGTGAATCTGCCGCCCTGCGTCGGCGTGCCGGACAGGGCGCCCGCCGGCGAGAGAGTGAGCCCGGCCGGCAGGGCGCCAGCCGTGATGGCGTAGCTATAGGGACCGACGCCGCCCGAAGCCCAGACCGCCTGGTTGTAGGGCTGGGCTGTCGTCGCATTCGGCAGCACCGACGGCGTCACTACCAGGGTCGGCGCCGCGATCGTGACCTCGTGCACCGCCGACACGCTGAACGGGCCCCTGCCGGTGGAGCTGTCCGTCGCCGTGACGGTGAAGCTGAAGGCGCCGCCCGCGGTGGGCGTCCCAGAAAGCGTCCCGTCCGACGTCAGGCTGATCCCGGCCGGCAGGGCGCCGCCCGTGACAGCATAGCTGTAGGGCGCGGTGCCGCCTGCGGTCGTCAGTGTCCGTGAATAGGCCACGCCCACCTGTCCCGAGGGTTGGGCGCCGCCGGTCAGCGTCAACGTCGGCGATTGGATGACGATCGTCACCCTGGCCGACGGGGACACGGCCCCCCCAGCCCCGTCTGCGGCGGGCGCCGCATCGGGACCTGCACCGTCCTCGAACCCGATGGCGCGGTAGGTGAAGCTGTCCTGACCAAAGTAGCCGACGGTCGGGACGTACCGCACGCGGAAGCCGTCAATCGTCGCCGCGCCGTGAGCGGGCGGGGTGACAATCTCGATCCGGGTCGCGTTGCGCACGGCGCGGGACAGATCGATCTCGGTCGGTTGAGCCGCGCCGCCGGGATTGGCCGTGACCTCGACGTCGTCGACGTCGGTGACCACAGGCGGCGCCGGCGGCGCCACGGTCAGGCCTAGCGCCCGGCCGGTCGACAGACCGTTGGCGTCGGTCGCGGTCACCGTGAAGTTGAAGGCCCCGCTGGCCGTCGGCGTGCCCGAAAGCGCGCCGGCCGTCGAAAGGCGCAGGCCGTCAGGCAAGCGCCCGACCGTGACGGCGAAGCCGTAGGGCGCAGAACCGCCGGCGATCTGGACATCGGCGGCATAGGCCACGCCGACCTGGCCGGACGCCAGGGTCGTGGTGATGATGGTGACCGGCGAATAGCTGAACCGCACCGTGCTGGAGGCAGGCGAGGCGTTGCCCGCCGCATCCACGGCGACCGCCGAGAGGGTGTTTTCACCCGACGGAAGGTCCGATGGCGGCGTGTAGGACCACGCGCCGCCGTTGACGGTCACCGTGATCGGCGCGCCGCCGTTGATCGACAGCTGCACCGTGGCGTCGCCGTCGGCCGTGCCGGAAATGGTCGGCGTGCCGTCGTCGGTCACCGAACCGTCGACGGGAGCGGAGATGACCGGCGCGGCCGGGGCCGTCGCATCCACCGTGAAGGTGATAGGCGCCGAGGCGGGCGACGCGTTGCGCGCGGCATCCGTCGAGACGGCGCTCACCGTGTGCGGCCCGTCGGCCAGAACACCGGACGTGAAGCTCCAGGCGCCGGCCGCGTCGGCGGGCGCCGTGCCTGCCGCAACGCCGTCGATCACGACGGCCACAGAGGCGCCGGCTTCGGTCGTGCCGGAGATGACCGGCGTGGCGTCGCTGGTGAGGGAGCCGTCGACCGGCGAAAGGATGGTCGGGGCGGCCGGCGCCGTGGCGTCGACCGAGAAGCTGCGAGCGGAGGACACGGGCGAGGTTAAGTTCGCCTGATCGCGCGCCTGAACCGTGAAAGCGTGGGTTCCGTCTGCCAGGTTCGCAACCGTGTAGCGCCAGTCGCCGCCGCCGTCGGCCGTCGCGGTCAGGGTCTCACCGTCCAGAACGATCAGAACGGTCGCGCCGGCCTCCGCCGTGCCGCTCAGGACGACCGAACGGCTCGCGCTGGTGGAATCCTCGGTCGGCGTCGAGATCGTCGGCGTCGCCGGCGGGCTCGCGTCGAGCACGATACCGAACGTAACGGCGGGGGACAGGTTCCCCACGTAGTCGTAGGCGATCACTTCCACTCGGACGGCGCCCTCGGGCAGATCGCGATCGGCGGCGAAGCTCCAGTTTCCCGCGCCGTCAACCGGCACGTATTGAAAATCATAGTCGATGAACGTGCTGAATAGGAGGTGAACAGTCGCGTTCGGCTCGGCCGTGCCGGAAAACGTGGGACGAAGGTGGGCGAACACCTGACCGTCGGTCGGGCTGGCGATGACCGGCGCCGCCGGCGCGACGGTGTCCACCGTGAAGTTCACCGCTGCGCTGAGCGCCGAGGTGTTGCCCAGGGCGTCGGCGGCCCGGACGGCGACGGTGTGCGGTCCTTCGGCCAGCGGCGTGCCGGTGACCTGGATGAACCAGTCGTGCCTGTCGGTTGCTTCGACCGTCGTATAGTCGACGCCGTCAATGACCACGGTGACCTGGCTGCCCGCCTCGGCCCGACCTATCATGCCGGGCAAGTTGGGCACGGACTCCCCCTCCATCGGAGAGATCACGTCGGGCACGGCGGGCGCGGTGCGGTCGATGGTGAAGGTCCGGCCGCCGGAGGCCGGCGAAATGTTGCCGGCCGCGTCCCGCGACGTGACGGTCGCCACGTAGACGCCGGTCTCCAGAGCGTCGGCCGGCAGGGCGAAGGTCCAGGCCCCGGCGCCGTCCACGGCGATGCCGGAAGCGACCGGATCGCCGTTCAACTGCAGTTCCACCTGCGAGAGCGGCTCCGCCGTGCCCGAGAAGACCGGCGGGGCGACCGTCGCCGGCCCGTCGTCCACAGGCGCGGACAGTGTCGGCGCGACTGGGGCCGTCGTGTCGATGCGCAGGCTCACGGCGCGGCCCGGCGAGGTGGAGCCCCCTCGTGTTGCGGTCACCTGGTAAATGTACTGGCCCTCGGCCTGCGCCGGCAGATCGACCGACCACGCGCCTGCGCCGTCGGCGTTCACCCCGGCCTGCTCGATCCCGCCCGTCGCGATGGCGACGCGAGCGTTGGCCGCGGCCGTCCCGGTGAAGGTGGGAGTCCGGTCACGGGTGTGCGATCCGTCCGCCGGCGTGGCGACGACCGGAGCGGCCAGCGGCGCGCCGTCGAAGGTTAAGGCATAGGATGGGGACCGGCCGGACAGATTGCCCGCCTGGTCGCGCGCCTCGACGGTCACCCGCACCGCACCGGATGCGGCGAGCGTATAGCTCCAGACGCCCCCGGCGTCGGCGATCGTGGTACCGGCCAGGGCGCCGTCGGCATAGACCCGCACCTCGGCGAAGGCCTCCGCGCTGCCGCCGATGACAGCGGACGTGGCGTAGATCACATTGGCCGTGCCGGGGCTCAGGATCACCGGCGTCGGCGGCGCGATGGTGTCGACGATGAAGCTGTTCGTCGCGCTCTGCGGCGAACGGTTGCCCGCCGCGTCCTCGGCGATCGCATGGACGGTGTGAGATCCCTGCGACAGCGCGGGGCTCGTAAACGTCCACGTTCCGCCGCCCGTGGTGTTTCCAGCACGGGTCGTGACGCGGGCGCCGTCCACATAGACCTCCACGCTGGCGCCGGCCTCCACCGCGCCCTCTAGGGTCGGCGTCGCCGTGTTCACCCGCGCGCCTTCAGCAGGCGAGATCACGGTCGGCGCCGCAGGGGGCGTCCCATCTGCGATGAAGCTGATCGTGGACGAGGGCTCCGACGTGCCGAGCAAGGCGGTGAAGGCGGTGGCGTAAACGGTGTGCGGCCCCGTCGCCAGGTCGACCGGCTGCTGCAGGGTCCATCCGCTTCCGTCCGCCACCGCTGTGCCGATCGCGACGCCGTCGACGTGGACCGTGACCGTATGGCCGCTGGACGCCGAGCCCCTGTAGATCGGGCGCAGGCCCGTCATCGCCAGATCGCCGGGCGACGCGATCGCCGGCGGAGGCGGGGCGGGGTTGTAGAGGTACGCGTCCTGGCGGGCTCGGGTTCCACCCGGCCCGATCACCTGAACGGCCTTGTACCCTGCACTGGCTCCCGGCGGCGTGGTGGCGGTGATGGCGGTGTCGCTGTCGACCGTCACATTGGTCGCGGCGACGCCGTCGATGGTCACTGCGGTCGCGCCGGTGAACCCCGTGCCGGTCACGGTCACAGACTGGCCGCCGGCCAGGGGACCGTTGTTCGGGCTGGTTCCGATGATGGACGGGGGGGCGTAGATCGTCAGGGTATTTGACGCTGTCGGCTCCGCGACGAGGGCCAATGCCGTGGCCGGTGTGCCGGAACTGGTCAGGGCGCCCGGCACGAACTGGAACGCTCCGGCGCCAAAGGCGTAATGCTCGGTGGTCAGCGTGCAGCTGGCGCCCGCGGCCAGGGTCTGGCCCGAGAACGATATGCCCGAGTTGAGGCTCGCTTCGCTGCTGGTTCCGCAGCGGGATGTCACCGACACTGAATACAGCGGCAGGTTCACTGCATTCCTTTCGAGCGCCACATTCTCGAGGGCGACGCCGTTGGGGTTGGTCACGGTGAACGTGAACCCGGTCCGCCCGTTGAGCGCGACCGCATTTGACGAGAACGTCACCGTCATCACCGGCGGCAGGATGTAGCGGTAGGCGCCGGCCGCCGTGACGGACCCGCCCGCGTTGGCTACCCTGACATCGACCAGACCGCCGGTCGCATTGGCGGGCGGGGTCGCCACGATGCTGGTCGGGCTTTCGCTGACGATGGTCCCCGACGCGCCACCGAAGGTGACGCTGTTTCCACTGGCCGAAAAATTCGTTCCGGTGATCGTGACGTTCGCCGGACGGTTTGTCGCGTGCGCGATCCCCTCCGCCGGGCTGACCGAACTGATCGTGGGCGGGGCGACGTAGGTGTACCCGTCCGCAAGCGATCCGATTCCGGCCGAGTTCTCGACCTCGACGGTAACCACGCCTGCCGCTCCGGGCGGTGTGACGGCCGTGATCTGTTTGTCGCTGTCGATCGTGAAACTGGGCGAAGTGGGGCCGTTGAAGGCGACCGAGGTCGCGGTCGTGAAGCCGGTTCCCGTGATCGTCACCAAGGTTCCGCCCGTGTATGGCCCGCTGCTCGGCGAGACCGAGGTGACCGTCGGCGCGGACGGGGCGGGGGCACAGGTCACAGACATCCACAGCTGACCGGACGCTGTCGTGCCGGTGGTCCTGGCGGTGCGCACCCCGATCGACGTCTCGGAGCCTGTGACCGTGTAGGTCCTGGTCTGCGTGCCGTCGATGTTGACCACAGCCTCGGTCCCCGCCACGTCCGCAGCCGAGGTCGCCGTGGTCCCGACGCGAAAGCGAGGCGTAATCGTCCCGGTGGTGACGTTTTGGGCCAACACGGTCATGGTGAGGACATCGCCCGCGGCGAAGGCGAAACTGCCGCCGGAATCGTATTGAGCCGTGCCGCCGATCGGGTCGCTGTTCGCGGTGATCCGGACCGAGTTGTAGGCCTGGTCGCTGATTGCGCTCCACCAACGGGCGTTAGTGGAGCCCAGGTCGCCGGACCCGTAGAAGGTATGATAGTTAAGGCTGCCGGCGTTCACGCGGGCGCATCCCGCCGACTGCGCGACGGCGGCGCCCGGCGCCATGGCTGCCGCCGCGACAATCGCGACCAGCACCGCCAGCTTCACCTTCACGGCCGCTTCCCGGAATGCCGACGACAGCTTCAACATCTTGACTATTCCCCAGACGCCACGCCCCGTGACGCCACCACCCCGCCGTCCCCGCGGACGGCGTTCGACTAGAGGTTTCGCCTAACATCGGCGGTGGGACCGGGTGAATGCCTGCTGATCTCTGGCGTCTGCGACGCACAGACACGCCTGTCGGCGCCTGGAACAGGAAGCCTGACGCTTCTGTTTCCTCTATGTGTTTCAGGGATTTGGTGTTGAGGATCTTTGTTCGTGACCGTTTCCGCCTTAGAGACCCGGCCGCCCCTGACCCGGACCATCGCTTGGGATGTGTCCACGGCGACCGTCCCGGACGCCCTTGATCGCTATCTGGTCGCAATGGCGGATTTCTACGAAGTGTCGGGCATCAGCGCGCGCGACCAGGCCAGGTTTTTCAACCGGACGCGGTCAACCCTGAGCGCCGTCGGCGGGATCGGCGAAGGCCATTCGGTTCGGCAAACCTTGACCCGCAGTTCCGACGTCCTGAAGCGATCGGACGTGGACGGACTTAATCTAGTCATCAACCACGCGGCGACTGTCGGGGATTACGACGGGCGAGACGGTCGGGCCGAAGCCGGCGCTGTCCAGTTTCGCGATATGAGCCGTCTGTCGGCGACACGGCTGGACTTGGTCGATCTGATTTCCCTCATGGTGCCGCGCAATCTCGCGCCGCCGGCGCTGCTTGGTCCGGACATGCATGGCCTCATTCTGCAGCCCATGACGCCCGGAGTCCGGTTCATCCAGTTGCAGATGAGAGCCCTGGCCGCGGAGGCTGAGCATATGCCGGGCGATATTCTGGATACGGCGATCCAGGCCCTTTTGCTGGTAGTGGCGAGAACCGTCGGCGCCGATGTGATCATCGGCGCGCCCGAGACGTCGGCTCTGCAGGGCACCGTGCGTCGGGTGGCCGTCGATTTCATCGAACGTCAGTTGAACGTCGGAAAAATGGACTCCGATGTCGACGCGCTCGCCGCCATGGCCGGGGTATCACGCGCCACCTTGTACCGTGCTTTCGATGGCGAAGGCGGTGTGAACCGCTATATCCAGGACCGGCGTCTCCACCACGCTCGCGAGGCGATCCGCCGGCGCACAGGGCCGAAGCCGACGATCGCGGACATCGCCTGGGATTTCGGCTTCGCCTCGCAAAGCCATTTCAGCCGGCTGTTCCGCGACCGATACGGATATCCTCCGTCTGAGGTCGCTCAAGCCGGAACTCCCGTGAAGATCATGCTTTCGGAAGGCCCCATCCGCCACGACATACTAAGTAGCTGGATCAGTGAGATCGGGAAGCCGTGATGCAGGAACAGGCGGTCCGATCGCAGCGCGGTGAACCGCGACAGGTCCGCGGGTTGGCCGACCTGCATAGGGGGCGCGCAGAACCCCTCCCAGGCGATATAGGCGCCCAGCCAGAAGAGGCGCATCGAGCGGGGATTGAAGCGGATATAGCGATAAGCGCCGGCGTCGAAGATGAACTTGCCGTCGGCGTGATTGTCGTTGTGAACCTGGAATTCGAGCTGCAGCTCGCGGACCATGGCGTCAAGTTCGTCGCGGCGCTCCGGCGCGCAGCCGACGAAGAGGTTCATGACGGCGGCCTGCACCACCTGGTCGTTTCGCATGTCTGTCATGGACTGTCCTTGGGACAGCGGCGACCCGGTAGTGACGCCGGCTATCGCATGCGATTGCCGCTGTATCAGCTTCGTCGACCGTGTAGTCTAGGTCCAACGCACACGCCTCGCCGATAGCAGATCTTCCCGAGGTCTCCTAAGAGTCATTGTCGGACTTCAGTGGGTCGTCGGTTCGCAACCCTCTATTCACACCGAATGGGTCCGTCGCGCGCCAGCACCAGCAGCTGGGGCCCAGGGTCCGGACTCATTTGATCCAATAGCAGATGACGGCTGCGATGAGGACGCCGGAGAGGAAGGTGTCGGCTCGCTTGTCGTAGTCGGTTGCGACCCGGCGGTAGTCCTTGAGCCGCGCCCAGAGACGTTCGACGGTGTTGCGGTCCCGGTAGGCGATGGGGTCGTGGGGCGCGGGATGCTTTCGTTTTTGACCGGGCGGGAATGACGGCTTCGGCGTGCCGTTCGGCCAGCCGCTGCCGGAAGTGCGGTGGCGCGAAAAACACATCCCTCGCCCATCACAGATCGCTTCCTGGCCCCTGTTGTCCCGGCACGCGGCGGCGGCAATCCCCGCATCGGCACATCGGGAGAGCTCGGCTTCGATCTGTGTCACGCCGTTAGGCAGGTCGGTCCGAACGCGCGTCCAGCCACGCACGCGGCGAGGCCTTGCCGGGCCTTCCTGCGACGGCGACTTTCCGGCCGCTCGGGAGGGGCGCACGCCCGCCGCCCTCCTGCGACGCGTACAGGCGGCGCCCATGATGAGCCGGCTGTTTGATCGTCCGGGGGCGGCGGTCGCCGCCGGCGGCTATTGCGCCACGGACCGGGCGCGGCTCGGTTCTCCCGCAGGCGAAAGCCGGCTCGCCTGCGGGGACGCCGCCCTGTCTTTTGATCCGCTGTCCGCCCAAGGCCTGTCCAAGGCCTTGCCGCAGCCGAGACCGCCGACGGGATGCTGGACGGGGATCCGCACGCCGGTGCGGCCCATGCCGAAGATCTCCATCGAGTCTGGGCGGTCTATCAGGGCCACCGCTCGGCCTTGGCATGGCGCCCGGACACGCTAGTCCGACCTGACCGTCTGAAGCCGGAGGCGAGCCAGACCGCGCAGTACGGACACGTGGAGCGATGAGGTCCGGCGTGGCCGCCGCCCGCATTTTTGGGCGACCAACCGGTCATTCACGGTGGACCGTCCCTCCCGCGTTCCGCAATCGGCCCTTTTGCGGCAAGGTCGTCATGGAGGTGATTCATGCCGCGTGCCCCATCCGTGGATCCGGCGGCCGAAGCGCGGATCAACCAGGCGCTCGGACGGCGTTTGCAGGCCGCGCGACAGGCGGGCGGACAGACGCGCCGGGACGTCGCGCGCGTCTTGGGCGTCAGCTATCAGGCCTACCAGAAGTATGAGCTCGGCAAAACCACGGTCGGCTTCCCGCGTCTGGTCGCCCTCGCCGACGCCTTCGGCATGACCGTCGCGGAACTGCTGGCCTTTGACGCTCCCCTCGGGTCCGATGATCCGGACCGCAATCGCCAGGCCCTGGAGATCGCCCGGCTGTTCCAGCAACTGGAGCGCCGCGACCAGCGATTGCTTACAGCGGTCGCCGTCGATCTCGCGCGGCCGCGACGCTCATGAGCGTGGGTTTTCCAAGCCCGAACGACCGCCCCTGTCGGCCAGGACTCTCATGACCAGCCGTCTGACGCGTCGTGAAGTTCAGTGCGTGCGCCTGGCGGGCGAGAGCCTCTCCAACAAGGACATCGCGCGGCGACTGACCCTGTCGCCGCATACGGTGAACAATCACCTGTCGAACGCCTACGCCAAGCTGGGGACTTCGGACCGGTTCGCGGCCGCGGCCCTGGTCGCTCTCGAGTACCCGGATTACTCCCGGTTCACGCCCATACCCATGGCGCCGGCACCGCAGACCGCCCCTGCTGCGCCCATGCCGGACGGTGACCCCGACGGCGGGGGCCGCGAGGGCGAGCCCAGTCAGACCTGGCCGCTTCCACCTCCGCCGCGGGGGGCCGTGCGTCTGCTGCTCGCCCTCGTCATAGCCGCCGTCGCCGCGATCATCGTCAGCGGGATCGTGATGATGATGACGGCGAGCCTTGAACTCTCCGCTGAAAGCGCGCCCGCGGACGCCGTCCGGACGATCTGAGCCGTATCGAAAGGACACCGAATGACAACTCTCCGGATGGGCGCACGGATCGCCCGACAACTTCAGACCACGGAACGCACAGTGGACAGCGCCATGGTGGCGACGAGCGCGCTTATCCAGGCCATGATCGAAGGCCGGCTCGAAGCCAACCTCGCGGCCGAGGTCGGCCATGCCGAACTCACGGATGCGGTCGGCGCCCTCACCCGTCTGGCTGACGCTCGCACCCTGGTGGTGCGCAGCCACGGAGGCCTGGGCCAGGTCGCCGAGACGCTCGGCGTCGTCTGGCGCATGGAGGGCCCCTATGAGGAGAAGATAAGGCCCGCCGCCCTCACCCCGGCCGCGACCCTCGGCTGAGGTGTCGGACGCCGTCTACAGCCTGGCTCAGCACGGCCTCGCCGTCGTCAGCTATGCGGCGATCGCCCTGCTCCTGTGGAGGGGGCGAACGCCGGAACGGATCGCGGCGGCGGCCTTTCTGATCGCCATGTTCGGCACCCCGCTGTTGGCCGGCGTGATCATCGACGGCGTCCGCTACGGCGTCGCCGTACTGGCCGCCCTGCTGGCCGCGACCCTCGTTGTTCTCAGCCTGCGGACAGATCGCTGGTGGCTGATCGCCGCGACAGGCGTCCAGCTGTTGTCGCTGGGCACCTGGCTCGTGGCCATCTTCAGCGATGTGCAGGTCTGGGCCGCGGTGACGGTGCGCATGATCGTATGGCTGCTGCTGATGCTGCTCGCCCTCCTAGGCGTCTGGGAGGCCCGGTCGGCCCCGTACGCCAGACCCTCACTCTGACGCGGCTCCGCCGCAGGAACTCAACATGTCCAGAACCCTCAATTTCACCCGCGCGGTCCAGCTTTGGCGGCAAACGCGCGCGGACGCCGAAACGCTTTGGGACGACTTCTCCCGGGCCGAGGCCGCCATTCTTGATCACCGGCCGGTGTCCTCGGCCGAGGCCGGCCAGATCGTTGAGGTGCTGCTCGATCAGGGCGGCGATCCCCGCTGCGACGGACGGGACCGTACGGCCCTCCAGCGCCTGCATGATTTCCTGACGGCCCAGACCCGGCTGTCGCCCCGGGCGACCGACCCGGTTCCCGCGCCCCTGAAATCCTGACAAGCGTCGACCGGATTCCGCCCCGCGGGGCGCGGAGACCTTCGGACAGGACCAGACCGGACCCCGTCCCGCAGGCGCTTGACGGCGCTGAATGAAGACTCCGTCGGGTCGGGTCCCGGGGTGAAGAGAGCGAGCGGGCCGGTCTCGGCGCGCTGAGGCCGGTTCTTTCCGCCGGTGGCCGGACCGCCGCCGCTTCACGCCCCCCCCCGTCCCCCTCGTCAGCCTGAAAACAAGCCGATGGCGACGCCAAGCTGGACGAGGATCAGCACGACCAGAACGCCCACCAGCACGAACTCCTTGAGGTCGACGCCGGAACGCCAGCCTTCCCGTGGCTGACCGTCGTTTTTCATCCATGCGTCCCGCAGGCGGGTCCACCAGGGTCGGGGATCACTCACACCCCACCCCGTCGTCGTCCCTGTCCAGATGAGGCCCATATCCCGGCTCGCCGGCGTAGACAGGCGCGGCTCCGGCCGCCCGGGCCGCGGAACAATTGCGATAGGCGCCGCCGGGTCTCCGGTTGAATCCGCCGCGAGCGGGCGAGGCTCCCGCCCCGCCACCGCCACCGTCACCGCCGTAGCTATAGAGTGGAGCCGGTCGGACGGGTGGCGGGCTTTCCCCCAGATATCTGCTGGACACCCAGCAGGGGGGCGACCGATCCAGCAGCGACCAGCCGCCTTCTCGACGGACGACGCCGACGAAGGTGGCTTCCCGCAGGGACTCTGTGCGGAGGGCCGAGGTGTTGGGGGCCGCCCGACAGTTCAGCGTGGGAGCCTGTGTCCAGAGATGGGCGACGGCGCCCGCCGTCTCCGGTTCCGACGATGTCCGCCCGGACACGGCGTTCGTCTGGGTGTCTTCACCGCCCATGCACCGGCTGAGTCCGAAAACAATCAGAGCCAACACCAGTACAGGCGCGCAACCGATCCCCGTCTTGTTCGCCATGGTCCCACCCCGCAGGGATCGTCGGCGGGACAACCGCAAGTGTCAATACAGACGCCTCCCGGACCCGCGCGCACAGGCGACGTCCAGAGGCTGTCACGAGATCGGACGTCTGCGGATGAAATCGCATCCGGCCCCGGGCTCCCGCCCGCCACGCGCGCCGAGGAACCACTCGCCTGTCAAGCGAAAAGATGCCTTGCGGTTGTGCGTGGCCCCGTAGCAGGCTGAGGGTGTGGAGGCCGCATCCAGATCGAGGCCGCTTCCGGACGACGCCTCCGCCCGGTGCTCGCGCCGGGTCTCGACCGCCAAAGGGCTCCCCCCGGCGTATCGACTGCCGTGGACGCCCGAGGATCCTGTTTCTTTTGTTTGAGGGAATTTCGTCATGACCTGTCCGAACGGCGCTCAGGAAATCCTGGATTCCATCAACAACTTCAATCGCCTGCTTAGTCAGTTCGCGCCGACCGCCGCCGGGCTGGTGTCGGGCTATGCCGCGGGGGCGGGATCGGGCCAGGTTCAGGACCTGACCATCTACAACTGGCTGTCCGGAACCGGAGTCACGACCGCCGCCAGCATGGGCGTGGGGCAAATCCTCACCAACCGGGGCATGTATACGGCCGGTCAGCTTACAGGTCTCGGCGAGCCGGCCTTCAACGCGGCGAACGGGGCCCTGGATTCCAACCCCGGAGGCGCGGCGAGCCCCTGCGATCCGAACGACCCCGACGATCCGAACAATCCCGACAACCCGGATGACCCCGATAATCCGGACGACCCGAACAACCCTGACGATCCGAACAACCCGGACGATCCGAACAATCCGGATGACCCCGACAATCCGGACAATCCGAATGACCCGTCCGGACCGGGTGGTCCGGGCGGGGGGCGCGGCGGCGGCGGCGGCGGCGGCGGCGGCGCTCCGACGCCGGTGGACCCCCTGGTCATCGATCTGAACGGTGATGGCATCAGCCTGCTGAACGTCACCCAGAGCGGGGTCCATTTCGACTTCGGGCGCGATGGTTTCGCCGAACTCACCGGTTGGGTCGCGCCGGGCGACGGCTTGCTCGTGCATGATCGCGACGGCAACGGCGCCATTGACGGCAGCGAGCTGTTCGGTAGCGCCTCGATCGACGGGTTTGACGTCCTTGCGACCTATGATTCCAACGGCGACGGCGTCGTCAACAACGCCGACGCCGATTTCGCGGCGCTGCGGGTCTGGGTCGACGCCAATTCCAACGGCGTCACGGACGCCGGCGAGCTGCGTTCGCTTCAGGACGTCGGCGTGACCGGCTTCAGTCTGAACACGGTGGCGGCCGGCGTGACCAATGCGGGCAATCACATCGCCCGAACCGCGCAGGCCACCCTTGCCGACGGCGGCGTCGCGACGACGGCGAGCGTCTACTTCTCGGCGGACATGCAATCGACCCGCTACGTCGTCCCCGAAAACTTCACCTATGCCGACGCCGCCTATCTCCTGCCCAAGCTGAAAGGCTATGGCCAGGTCGCCGACCTCTCGGTCGCGCTCACCCTCCGGCCGGACCTTCTTCAGGCCGTGACGGATCTGGTCGCCGACAGCTCAACCTTGACCTTCGAAGGTTTCCGGGCGCGCGTGGAGGATCTTGTCGGCCAGTGGGTCGATGTCCCGGACACTCTTCCGTCGCGCGGCGATGTCGATCCCGTCCATGTGGCGATCGTCGAGGCCTTCCAGGGCGTTCCGTTCGGCGACCCGCAACTGACGGCCTTCCAGATCCGGACGGTTGAGCAAACCTACCGCAATATCATCGACGGCCTGACCGGGCGGCTGCTCGTGCAGATGGCCAATGCGGACTACGCCCTGGCCGTCGTAAACGGCGAACAGCCCGGCCTGCTGGATCATCCGCTGTCGGCGTTCAGCGTCTTCTTCTATGACAACGACACAGACACCATCCAGGGGCGCAGCGATTTCTTCGTCACCATGGCCACCGCGGTGTTGCAAGGCGACCGCGCCGAGCAGCTGATGCAACTCGATTATCTGTCGAGCTTCCTGCCCGCCCTCAACACCGTCTTCTTCCCGCGCGGCGACGTCACGTTCGAGGCGCAACTCGAGGCTCTGGTGCGGGAGGATCTGAACTTCAGCACATTGACGCTGTCGGATGTCAGGCTCGCCCTGGCCAAACACGTCGTCGTGGGCGACGCCGACGCCGATCTGCTGGTGCTGGACGCCGGTCGCGGCGACAGCGCGATCTTCGGCTTCGAGGGGAACGACCAGATCACCGGGGGAAGCGGGTCGGACACCCTCATCGGCGGGCTCGGCGACGACCAGCTACAGGGCGGCGCCGGCGCCGACACCTACATCTACAATTCGGGCGACGGCCATGACGTCATCACCGAAGCCCTGTCCTACGACACCACCACC
>NZ_JBMDIU010000017.1:0-34195 GCF_057808845.1 Brevundimonas sp. FG8
GCTGGCCCGCGCCACCGCCGACGGCGTGCGTGAGCCGCTCAACCGTCGCGCCACCGTCGGCATCAGCTTCCGCTAAATCCGGAAACTGATCAGGGCTTCCGGTCTGCCCGAGGGAAGCCCGGTTGATGCGACCAGAAGGCCGCCGGTTCTCTCAGGACCGGCGGTTTTCTTTTGATCGGGTCTAAGCGGAACAACCGCCTTGCGACCATCGGACATCCGAAGCGCAGTGCTGCGCCCGGGGCATCGCGGCGGCTCCCACGGCGGGGGCCGCCTCTTTCTCATGAAATCACACCATGCAACCGCCATCAGACTTGACGGTTAAGGGGCATGGCCATGTCACATCACGACCGCGCAAAATGGGAGAAGCGTGGCTTCGTCCTGCTGGCAGCCCTCGCCTTGGCCGTGGTGATTCTCGTGGGCATTGCGTTTCTGAGGCCCGGCCGGACCATTGCCGACGACCAGGCCTCTGCCGAGGCTGTGGCGCACATGGACCAGGCCCAGGCCCAGGATCGGGCTGCGCGTCGGGAAGCCGAAAAGGCGCAACGGTCGGAGTTTAACTAGGCTGGCTCTTCCATGGAGAAGAGGCCGACTGACATGCAGCCGCTCGTCCATCCATCCCGATTACGCGGGCGCCGATCGGCAAAGTCGATTCGCCCGAAACCACAGCTGTGAAAGGGAAGGAATGGTGGACGCGACAGGGATTGAACCTGTGACCCCTACGATGTCAACGTAGTGCTCTCCCGCTGAGCTACGCGTCCGCCTTGACGGCCCGAAAGACTAGCCCCCGGGCGGGAAGGCGCGGTCTATAACCCGATGGGCTGACAGACCGCAAGGGCAAAAGCCGCTGAATTTACGCGGCGACCATCCGTTCGACCTCACCCACCAGATCGCGCAGGTGGACCGGCTTGGACAAGACCTTCGCCTGCGGACTGGCCTGGGCGGCCGACAGGGCCACGGCGGCGAAGCCGGTGATGAACATGATGCGGATGCCCGGCTGGCGGGCGGCGGCGACACGGGCGACCTCGATACCATCTGCGCCTGGCATCACGATGTCCGTCAGCAGAAGGTCCCACGGCCCTTGGTCAAGGGCGTCGATGGCGTCATCGCCGTTCTCGCAGTCGACGACCGAGTGGCCGGCGCGCTCGAGCGCACGGGTCAGGAAGCCGCGAAGCGAGGTGTCGTCTTCAGCCAGAAGGATGCGCGCCATAGGTCTTTCGTCGTCCGCCCCGGATCGTCTTGGAAAGGAACGCTACGCCCCGACTGGTAAATCCGCCATGAAAAACGCCGTAGGGATCATCCCCGGGCCTGTGGATGGCGGGACGAAACAGGCTATGCGGGACAAATGACCGGCGCCGGGACAGATGCAGTGAGGGACGCTGGCGAGGCCATGACGGTCGTGCGCCCGTTCGCGCCCGGCCGGCTGGTGTTCGCCTCCCCCCATTCCGGCGGCCTGTATCCCGACGACATGGGGGTGGAGCCGACGCTGACGGAGGCGAGCCTGCGCAGCGCCGAGGATGCGCTGGTTGATCGTCTGATCGCCTCCGGCCCCGCTCACGGGGCGACCTTGCTGCTGGCCCGGCACGGCCGCGCCTATGTCGACCTGAACCGCGACCCGACGGATCTGGACCCGCAGTTGATCGAGGGTCTCGATCAACCAGCCTCGCCGCGTTCGGCGGCGGGCTACGGCGTCATTCCCCGCCTCACCGGCGATGGACGCCCGCTGTATTCGAGACGACTGACACAGGCGGAGGCTCACGCGCGCCTGGCCCGGGTTCATGCGCCCTGGACCGCCGCCCTGGAGGCCGAGATGCACGCGGCGAGGGATCGGCATGGCTCCGCCGTCCTGATCGACTGGCACTCCATGCCCGAACGGGCGACGCGCGCGCCCGGCGGCCCCCGCGGTCCGGATGTGGTGCTGGGCGACCGGCACGGCTCCTCCTGCACCGCGGAACTGACGCGCACCCTGCGGGCTGCCTTCGAGGCGCTGGGCTGGCGGGTGGCGCTGAACCACCCCTATGCGGGCGGCTGGACGACGCAGAACTGGGGCCGCCCGGACGAAGGTTTCCACGCCATCCAGATCGAGCTGAATCGCGCCCTGTATTTCGATGAGGCCGAGCGGCGCCCGGGATACGGCTGGTCACGAACGGAAAAGGGCGTGGCGCGCGTCATCGCCGCCCTCGCCTCGGCGGACCTCGGGACATAAAAAAAGCCGCGCCCGAAGGCGCGGCATATAAAGTCTATAGGGAGGAAACGCCCAGGAAGGGCATGACGCCTCGCGGCGTCGAAAATGAAGTTAGTGTGCAGTGCACAAACGGTCAAGCGGGTATTTCGCGCCTGCGTTCACGGCATGTAACGGCATCCTTCTGCCATTTTTCAGCCTCGTAACCGCTTTCAGCGGAAAAAATCACCGTGAGCACAACGCGCTTGCGAATAAGCATGGCCATGTCGCCGGATTTCAGCGCTCCAACAGTCGCCGGGCGCTGCGGATCGCCCGCGCCGCGGGTGACCCGGATTGCCGCCAGACGAGCAGGCAGAATGACGCGGCCACCCCGGCGGCAAGCCACAACGGCCCGAAAAGCCAGGCCGCCGCGGCCAGGGCGAAGTAGTAACCCCGCACCCCCTGACTGAAGGCGCCCAGCGCCGGGTTCAACAGATTGGTCGCCGCCTCGCCCAGCGCCACCCGATCCGCCTCGGTATGGATTTCCGGCGCGGCTCCGATCAGGGCCAGGGTGTAGTTCATCTGACGCAGCGACCAGATGAAATCCAGCAGGCCGCGCACCAGACAGATCAGGATCAGGGCCAGCTTGGCCTCCAGCACGCGGGTCGGCACGGCTTCCGCGCCCACCGAAGCGAAGCCTTCCAGGGCCGCCTGCCCGCCGAACAGGATACCGCCGACGGCCGCGATCAGCAGCAGGTTGGTGGAGGCGAAAAAACTGGCCGAATTGATCGAGTGACCCATCAACTGGCTGTCGACCAGCCGGATCTCCCGATGGGTCATCGCCGTCATCCAGACACGGCGGACGATGGTCATGTCGTCGTTCAGGGTGCCGGAGCGACGGGCGAGCAGCTTGAGCAATGGCTCGTAGCCCAGCCAGCAGACAAAGAAGAGGCCCAGCGCCACATAGTCCAGGGTCGTCATTCTTGCTCCTTGCGCCGACACGCCATGGTCGCCCGCATCGCCCCCCGGCTCAAGCCGGGACCGTGCGAACCGCCGTCCTTAACGACGCCGCCGCCTTGCTTCGGACGCCGTGCGGGCCTATCACGCCGGGCCTTCCCGTTCGCATATGCAATATAGACGAGCCCGTCATGAACCTCGACGCCATCCCCGTCGGCCCGAACCCGCCCTGGGACATCAACGTCGTCATCGAGATCCCGCAGGGCGGCCTGCCGGTGAAGTACGAAATGGACAAGGAGTCGGGCGCGCTGTTCGTCGACCGCTTCCTGCACACCGCCATGTACTATCCGGGCAACTATGGCTTCATCCCGCACACCCTGTCGGACGACGGCGATCCCTGCGATGTGATCGTGCTGAACCCGACCCCGGTCGTTCCGGGCTGCGTCATCCGCTGCCGCCCGATCGGCGTGCTGAAGATGGTCGATGAAGCCGGTGGCGACGAAAAGATTCTGGCCGTGCCGGTCGACAAGCTGAACCCGTACTACACGGACATCGCCAGCTACCGTCAGCTGCCCGCCATTCTGGTCGAGCAGATCGAGCACTTCTTCACCCGCTACAAGGATCTGGAGAAGGGCAAGTCGGTCACGGTCAAGGGCTGGGGCGACGCCGGCGAAGCCGCCGAACTGATCGCCGCCGGCATCAAGGCCACCGACGAGAAGAAAAAGGCCAAGGCCGCCAACGCGGCCTGATCCTTCCGATCAGATATTGCGAAGGCCCCGGTGGAGACGCCGGGGCCTTTTCCGTTTCAGGTCCTCGGCGCCGGACGTTCCACCGTTCGGATCCTCGACTGCAGACGCTTTCCGGGGCCGCCGGGCTCAAGACAGCCTCCGTTCAATCAGCCCTCATTTTCCGCCCGACAGGGTTCCCGGGATCATAACGCCCCTTCCCCTCAGCGCCCGGTCCGCTAAGTGTCGCCCATGGCCGCCGCCGAGACCCCTGCAGACCTGTTCAAACGCGCCCTGGCGCACGCCGCCCGCGCGCTGGCCGAACAGTCGGAGCTGGAGGTCGTGTTCGGCTCGGACGGACCGAAGCTGTCAAACGGCGTCCTGACGCTGCCACATCCCCCGCGCGATCCGGGCGCTCCGGAGAGCGCCAGTCTGCGCGGCCAGGCCGACCGGCTGGCCCTGCGACTGGCCAATCATGACGAGAGCGTCAGCGCCCGCCTGCGCCCCATCGACAGCAAGGCGGCCGAGGTGTTCGACGCGGTCGAGCAGGCCCGGGTCGAGGCCGTGGGCTCGCAGTCTTTGGCCGGTGTGCGCGCCAACATGAACTCCGCCCTGCTGACCCGACTTGAGAAGTCGGGCGCCCTGCGCATCACCGACGCCGAGCGCGTGCCAGTGGCCGAAGCCGTGGCCCTGCTGGTGCGCGAGCGACTGACCGGACAACGGGCGCCTGACGGGGCCGGAACCCTGCTGGACCTCGTGCGCACCGAGCTGGAGAATAAGGCGGGGCGCAAGCTCGACGCCCTGACCGAAGTGGCCGAGGATCAGGCGGCCTTCGGCGAGCGGCTCAGGGATGTGCTCAAGGCCTTGGACATGGACCCGGGCGACGGGCGCGGCGATGACGTCTCCGAGGACTCCGGCGAGGACGAGCCCGATCCCCAGGACCCCGACGCCGCCGACGAGGAGGATCAGGAAGACGAGGAGGACGCCGGCGGCGGCGAGGGCCAGTCGATGGACGGCGCCACCGACGACCAGACCGCCGCCGACGAGCGGGACGCCCGCCCCGACGGCTCGCCCGCCGACCCGAATGGCGAGGCCACCGAGGAGGGTCCGGAGCTGAACGAGGGCGCCCAGCCCAATCGCCGGCAAACCGCCGACGACGGTCGCGCCATCGACGCCTACCGCGTCTTCACCACCGCCTATGACGAAATCATCGACGCGGCTGACCTGTGCGACCCGACCGAGTTGGAACGACTGCGCGGCATGCTGGACCAGCAGCTGACGGCTCTTTCGTCAGTGGTGGCCCGTCTGGCCAACAAGCTGCAACGCCGCCTGATGGCCCAACAAAACCGCAGCTGGCATTTCGATCTGGAGGAGGGGGTGCTGGACACCGCCCGCCTGACCCGCATCGTCACCGACCCGACCAGCCCGCTGAGCTTCAAGGCCGAAAGCGAGAGCCCGTTCCGCGACACCGTCGTGACCCTGCTGCTGGACAACTCCGGCTCCATGCGGGGCCGCCCGATCATGGTCGCCGCCGTCTGCGCCGACATTCTGGCGCGGACGCTGGAACGGTGCGGGGTGAAGGTGGAAATCCTCGGCTTCACCACCCGGGCGTGGAAGGGCGGCCTGTCCCGTGAAAGCTGGATCACCGCCGGAAAGCCCGCCAGTCCGGGACGCCTGAACGACCTGCGCCACATCATCTACAAGGCGGCGGACGCCCCCTGGCGGCGGGCCAAGAAGAATCTCGGCCTGATGATGCGCGAAGGCCTGCTGAAGGAGAACATCGACGGCGAGGCCCTGCTGTGGGCGCACGACCGCCTGATGGCCCGGCCCGAGCAACGTCGCATCCTGATGGTCATCTCGGACGGCTCCCCGGTCGATGACTCGACCCAGTCGGCCAATGCGGCCCTGTATCTGGACAAGCACCTGCGGCAGGTGATCGAGCAGCTTGAGACGAAATCGTCCGTCGAATTGCTGGCCATCGGCATCGGCCACGACGTGACCCGCTGGTATCGCCGCGCCCTGACCATCGTGGACGTGGAACAGCTGGGCGGCGCCATGATCGAGAAGCTGGCCGAACTCTTCGACGCCCGGGAAAGCGCGCCGAAGCGCCGGAGGAAGGCTGCATGATCGCCCTGCGCCGTGGGCTCGCCGCCTTCGCCCTGCTGGCCCTGTCAGCCTGCGCCACCGTCACGACCCTGCCGCCGACGCCCGCGCTTCTGCCGGGCTGGACCGCCGCCGCGGCAGGAACCCGGCCGGTCAACCTCGGCCTGCCCGGTGGCGCGGTTATGGCGGATAACGTCCGCTTCGCGGGCGGGATCGAGATCGTTCTGGACGACACCTCGCCCCTGCACAGCCTGTCGGATCTGAAGCTGATCGGCGACGCGCACGGCTTCATCAGCGTCAGCGATGCGGGCGATCTGGTGCGAGGCCGGCTGTTGCTGGACCGACGCGGTCGCCTGACCGGCGTAGACGGGCTGCAATACCGTCGCCTGACCCTGCTGGACGGCGCCCCGATCAGCGAGAAGGTCGACGGCGACGCCGAGGGCCTGCTCGTCACCACAAACGGCGACCTGTTCGTCAGCTTTGAGCGCCATCACCGCATCTGGAACTACGGCGCGCCGGACGCCCCCCGGACGCAGCCCACGCCGGAGCGTCACCCGTCCGTCGAGTTCCCGCTGAACGACGGCATGGAAGGCATTTCGGCCGGGCACGCAGGCGAGTGGCGTGTAACGGGCGAGAACGGCGGGGTCTGGGACTGCCGCTCCCAGGCCTGCGCGACTGTAACCCCGGTCCCGGATGTGCCCGCCACGGACGCTGACTTCCGCGTCACCGGTCTTGATCGCGACCCGTCAGGCCCCGGCTACTATGTGCTGCAGCGCCTGTTCCGCGCGCCTGCCGATGTCCGCGCCCACCTCCGTTACATGGCCGCCGACGGAACTCTCGGTCCGGTTCTGGTGGAGCTGAAATTCCCCGGTACGACGGACAATTTCGAGGGATTGGCGGCAGTCGCCCACAGGGGTGGAACGCGCCTCTACATCCTGTCGGATGACAACACCTCGAAGAAGCAGCGGACCCTGCTGCTGGCGTTCGACGTCAGCCGGTAGGGCTCAGACCCGCTCGGACACCTTGATCGCCACCTTGCAGCCCGCCTTGATGACCGCGCTGAGCAGTTCATAGGCCGGGGCGTCGCGGCTGCCGTGTTCAACGGCGTGATCGTGGTGGGCCAGCTCCTCGTCGCGGAAGACGCTCAGCTCGGCGGCCAGCGTCGGGTCCTGCTCGCGCAGTTCCGCGATCTGGTCGGCGTAGTGTTCCTCGATGACGGCCTCGACCGCCTCGGTGCAGGCGTGGGCGGCCTTCTCGCTGATCAGGGCCGTGCCGGCGCCCAGCGTCAGGGCGGCCAGACGCCAGATCGGGGTCATCACCGTCGGGCGGACCCGCTCGGCGTTCAGCAGGGCGTCGAAGCGGGCCAGATGCACCTCTTCCTGACGCCCCATCTCGGCCATGTCGGCGGCGATGGCGTCCTTGCCCCGGCGGCCCTCGAACACCGCCTGCTGGGCGCGATAGATGTGCACCGCGGCGTATTCGCCGGCGTGATCGACCCGCAGGATTTCGCCGCGACGCCGCTGGCTGGCGCCCCGACCGGGACGCGGCAGCGGAATGCGGCGGGCATCGTGAACCACGGTGTCCGACGGCGGAACGGGATCAGGGTCGCGGGGCGCGGGCATCCTTGGGCCTTTTCGCAGCAAGCAGGCTGAACACGGCCAGCGCGGCCGCGATGATGGCGTTCCACCCTGCCATGCTCAGGCCGAGGAAGCTCCACGTCACCGCGTCGCACATGGCCACCTTCTCGACCGGGCCGGTGCCCATGGCCAGCGAAGCCATGCTGGCCAGATCCACCGAACCGCCGCCCATGCAGGTCGCCGGCAGGCTCCACCACTTCAACTCGCCGCCCATGTGGAAGACGGAGGTCACGGCGCCCGTGGCGAAGATCACGGCCAGCAGGAAGGCGGCGATGCGCGGAGTGCCCCGGCTGCCCCGGCTGAGCAGGTGCCACAGGGTCGCCACCAGGGCAACGGCGGCGGCGCCCCAGTAAACCTCGCGCGCCTTCAGGCACAGATTGCAGGGAGAGATGTCCCAGATCACCTCTGACGCATGGGCGAAGCCCAGCAAGGCCAGCGAAGCGGCCAGGGCGAATGCGGTCCACCACCGCGTCAGGAGTCGGTACAAGCCTCTCATCGGACGACGTTCATAGCCGGGCCGGAGGCGTCCGTCGATTGGCGTTTAGAAGAGCAGCTTCACCGCCGCGAAGGCGCCGATCAGCACGACCAGTCCGATCACCGTCCACAGGGCCAGACGCTTCTCGACCATCTCGAGCATGGCCGGGCCCCATGTCTTCAGAATCCAGGCTTCCAGGAAGAAGCGTCCGCCGCGCGTCACAACCGACGCGGCCACGAACGCCGGGAAGCTGAAAGCGGCCAGACCAGAGGCGATGGTCACCAGCTTGTAGGGGATGGGCGTCAGGCCCTTCACCAGAATGACCGCCAGACCCCATTGCTCAAACCAGCGTTTGAACTCCTCCAGGCCCTCGGCATGGCCCAGCACGCTCATCAGCCACAGGCCGACATCCGTCAGGAAATAGCCGATCGCATAGCCCGCGATGCCGCCCAGCACCGAGGCCACGGTGCAGACCCCGGCGTAGAAATAAGCCTTCTCCGGCCGCGCAAGAATCATCGGCGCCAGCATCACATCCGGCGGAATCGGGAAGAAGGAGCTCTCGGCGAAAGAGACCACCGCCAACGACTTGGTGGCGTGCTTGCTGCGGGCCAGCGAGAAGACCCAGTCGTAAAGCTTGCGAAGCATCAATCCTCCGGCGGAAAAGCCGAGCCACCGCCTCTAGCCGATCCGGGCGCCCCGCGCATCCGCCGAAACGCCTGTTGAGTCGCCGTCGCGTCGATCCGCCGCTATAAGGCCGCCTTCGCCCTCCCCCGGCCCCGGAATTTCCATGCGTTATCTGCACACCATGGTCCGCGTGACCGACCTCGACGCCTCGCTGCGCTTCTGGTGCGACCTTCTGGGTCTGCAGGAGATGCGCCGGATGGAGAACGAGAAGGGCCGCTTCACCCTGATCTTCCTCGCCGCACCCGGGGACACGGCGCGCTCCGAGGCTGAACGCGCCCCCGAGGTCGAACTGACCTACAACTGGGATCCCGAGACCTACACCGGCGGCCGCAATTTCGGCCATCTGGCCTACAAGGTCGATGACATCTACGCCGCCTGCCAGAGGCTGGCCGACGGCGGGGTGACCATCAATCGTCCGCCCCGTGATGGCCACATGGCCTTCGTACGGTCGCCGGACGGCATCTCCATCGAGCTGCTGCAGGAAGGCGAGCCGCTGACGCCCGCCGAACCCTGGGCCTCCATGCCCAACACGGGGAACTGGTGATCTTGAGAGCTTTCGCCCTTCTGCCTGTGGCCCTGCTGGGCCTGGCGGCCTGCGCCTCCACATCCGAGACCTATCCGTCTCGCTCCGCGACGGAGCAACTGCTGATCGCCCGCGCGGCGGATCGGGCGGTCGAGGGCCTGACCCTGCCGATCCCGGCGGGCTCCCGCGTCTTCGTCGATGACACCTATTTCCGCGCCGAAAGCAGCCCCTACGCCGTCAGCGCCATCCGCAACGCCCTGTCGGACGCCGGCTACGCCCTGGCCCCGAGCAAGGCCGAGGCCGACGCGGTGTTTGAACTGCGCATTGGCGCCCTGTCGCTGGAGCAGATGCGTCGCGTCTTCGGTCTTCCGGACATGCGGGTGCCGATCAACGAGACCTTCAACGTCGTCTCGATCCCCGAACTGTCAGTCTACAGCCGCCGCGACCGGATCGGCGTGGCCGAGTTCTCGGGCTTCCTCTACGAGCCCAAAACGGGCGCCCCGCTGGGCGGCGTCCTGCCGATGACCGGTCAGTTCCGCATCCGCAGCCACAAGCTCTTCATGATCCTGACCTTCGGTCAGCAGAGCGTCGATCCCGGTGAGCGCGACCCCGGCGACAGCTGGCGTCAGTTCTAGGGCTTCGGGCGCATGCTGGTCTTGCGCCCACGCATCTGACTGTTGAAGGTCGCACCCTCAGTTTCGGAGGGTTTCATGCGTCGTCTGCTCGTCTCCACTGTCTGCGCCGTCGCCGTGCTGGCGGGCGCGCCTGTTGCGGCCTCGGCCCAAACCCCGGCGCCCGCTTCCGCCGACGCGGCGATCCAGACCGAGGACGCCCGACTGGCGGCCTTCTTCGAACAGGCCTGGCAGGCGCGGATCGCCCTTTCGCCGCAGACCATGACCTCGCTGGGCCTCAAGACCGACTACGACCGGCTGGACGACACGACCGACGCGGCGGCGGAGCGCTCCCTCGCGCTGGCCGAGAGCCAGCTGGCGCAGATGAAGGCTCAGTTCGATCCCGCTCACCTCAGCGCCGACAGCCGGATGTCGATGCGGCTGTTCGAGTACGGCGTCGAACAGGCCCGGCTGTCGAACCGGTGGCGCGACTGGGGCTATCAGTTCGCCGCCAACGGCAATCCGACGACCAGCCTGCCGGTCTTCATGATCAACAACCACCGCGTCTCCAGCGTCCCGGACGCAGAGGCCTATGTCTCGCGCCTGCGCGACAGCGAGCGGGTGATGGGCGAGATCGCCGCCGAACTGCGTGACCGGGCGTCCAAGGGCGTCATCTCCCCGAACTTCGTGTTCGAGCCCTCCATCGCCAACACCCGAAATATCATCACCGGCGCGCCCTTCGACGGCGGCGCGGACAATCCCGTCTGGGCCGACTTTCAGCGCAAGATCGGCGCTCTGGAGACGGATCAGGCGACAAAGGACCGTCTGCTGGCCGAAGGCCGCGCGGCCCTGACCGGCGAGTGGAAGCGCGGCTATGAAGGCGTGCTGACGGCGCTGGCCGAGGTGCAGCAGCAGGCGGCGGCCATGCCGAACCGCGACGGCGGGGTCTGGCGGCTACCGGACGGCGAGGCCTACTACAACGCCCGCCTGCGCCTCTCGACCACCACCGACCTGACCGCCGACCAGATCCACGAGATCGGCCTCGGCGAAGTCGCGCGCCTGCAAGGCGAGATGCAGGTCATCATGGATCGCGTCGGCTTCACCGGCTCGCTGCAGGAGATGTTCACCCTGTTGAAGACCGATCCGCGCTTCCAGTATCCGAACACACCGGAGGGCAAGGAGCAGTATCTGACCGATGCCCGCGCCTTCATCGCGCAGGTGATGGAGGCCGCGCCGCGCTGGTTCAGCGACCTGCCCGAGGCCGCGCTGGAGGTCCGGGCGGTCGAGGCCTGGCGCGAGTCCACCGCCAGCATCGCCTTCTACAACTCTCCCGCCCCCGACGGCTCACGTCCCGGCATCTACTATGTGAACCTGTCGGACATGACCCAGGTGCTGAAGCCCCAGATCGAGGGCATCAGCTACCACGAGGGGGCGCCGGGCCATCACTTCCAGATCGCCTGGGCGCAGGAGATGCAGGGCCTGCCGTCCTTCCGCCGCTTCGGCGGCTACGGCGCATACGCCGAGGGCTGGGGCCTGTACGCCGAGCGTCTGGGCAAGGAGATGGGCTTCTATCAGGACCCTTATTCGGACTTCGGCCGCCTCTCGACCGAGCTATGGCGCGCGGTGCGTCTGGTCACCGACACCGGCCTGCACGCCAAGCGCTGGACCCGCGAACAGGCGATGGACTATTTCCGCCAGAACTCCCTGCTGTCCGAACGCGACATCCGGAAGGAGGTCGAGCGCTACATCACCAGCCCCGGTCAGGCGACCAGCTACAAGATCGGCGAGTTGAAGATCATGGAGCTGCGCCAGCGCGCGCAAACGGCGCTGGGCGATCACTTCGACATCCGCGACTTCCACGCGGTCGTGCTGGGTTCGGGCTCGGTGCCGCTCGACGTTCTGGAGACCCAGATCGACGGCTGGATCGCGGCGGGCGGGGGCGCGCCGCAGACCTGATCATGGTTCAAAGCCCTCCCCCTCGATGGGGGAGGGTTGGGTGGGGGTGAATGCACGGTCATTTCGGAGATGGAGCGGAAGGCGTCATCGACCTCTCCGGACGCGCCATCACTTCAATACCGAGCCCTCACCCCCATCCCCGACCCTTCCCCCATCGAGGGGGAAGGGAGAAGCACGACGCGTCGCGGGGCCGAAGTCCGACGTCCCCAGGAAGCCGGCCTGATAACTAGAAGTCAGTGCGCTTCCGGCGGGCGGGCGGCCGGGCTGTGGTATTCGCTCTCGGCCTTTTTCTTCGTTTGGCTCAGCACGAAGCGGCGGTCGCAGTAGCCGCACTCGACGAAGTCGTCCTCGCCCATATCCATGTAGACGAGCGGGTGGCCGAGGGGGCCGCCTCCGCCGTCGCAGGCGACGCGCTTTTCCGTCACCACGATTTCTTCGGCGGGGGGAATGATGGCGGAGGGAGGCATGGCGCGACCTTGGTGCGATGGGCGTAACGCCTCCCTATGCGGCCCCGCCGCCGCCGTCAAACCGCAGTGGGCTGACGACGGAAGACGCGATCAATGAACGCCTTGCGTTTCCGGAACAGACTCCAGCCCAGCGACCCCGCCGCGACCCACAGGCCGATCTCGCCGACCGTCGCGGCCGGAACGCCGTACCACAGGGATTCCTGCAGGCTCAGCACATCCATCCGCTGCAGGACGACGACCGCGGCCGAGGCGCCGTACCCCAGAACACAGGCCGTCAGGGCCGAAAAACCGATCATCTTCGTGCGTGTCATTTGAACTTCTCCGTCAAGGAAACTATCCAGAATGACAAGCTTCCTAGACATAGAGAGGCGTGCTGTCAAGCATCATTGACACAACGACAGGCACCCTTGTCTCCGGGCGCCTTGGCGAGAGCCCGCCTCGCGCCTACTTAGGCCCGTCCCTGTTCGAAAGCCGCGCATGTCCCAGACCGAAGCCCTCCCCGAAAACGCCATTGAAGTTCGGGGACTGGAGAAGACCTACGCCGGCACCAAGAAGGCCGCGCCGAAGACCGCCCTGCGCGGCGTCGATCTGGTCATCCCGCGCGGCTCGATGTTCGGTCTTCTGGGACCGAACGGGGCGGGCAAGTCGACCCTGATCAACATCATCTCCGGCATCGTGAACAAGACCGGCGGCACGGTCTCGATCTGGGGCCGGGATATCGACAAGTCGCCGCGCGACGCCGCCGCCGCGCTGGGCGTCGTGCCGCAGGAGATCGTCGCCGACGTCTTCTTCACCCCGCGCGAGGCGCTGGAGGTGCAGGCGGGCTTCTACGGCGTGCCGAAGAATGAGCGCCGCTCGGACGAACTGCTGGCCGCACTCGGTCTGTCAGACAAGGCCAACGCCTATGTGCGCGCCCTGTCAGGCGGCATGAAGCGCCGTCTGATGGTGGCCAAGGCGCTGGTCCACAATCCGCCCATCCTCATCCTCGACGAGCCGACCGCCGGGGTCGATGTCGAGCTGCGCCGTCAGCTGTGGGAGTATGTCCGCAAGATCAACGCCGAGGGCGTGACCATCCTGCTGACCACCCACTACCTCGAGGAAGCGCAGGAACTCTGCGACACCATCGCCATCATGAACCGGGGCCAGGTGGTCGCCTGCGAGCCGACGTCGCGACTGCTGCGCCGCCTCGACACCCGCAATGTGGTGGTGACGCCCGAGGGCGAACTGAACGGCCTGCCGACCGTCGAGGGCTTCGACGTCGTGCCTCGCCCGAACGGCGCCTTCGCCATCAGCTACAAGAAGGGCCAGTCGTCGGTTGAGCACGTTCTGGCCGCTGTCCGCGCGGCGGGCGTGACCATCGCCGACATCTCGACCGAGGATCCGGATCTGGAGGACGTCTTCCTGGCCCTGACCTACGGCGATGCGAACCAGGTCGACCCGACGAAGGACTGAACCGGAGGCTCAGACCACCATCACCGTGCCGATGAGCAGCCGGACGCCCGCCCGGCCCATGACGGTGTTGGTGGCACCCTGCAGGGCGGTGACCAGACGTTCGATGTCCGGCGGCGCGCCGGGCAACAGGGCCGCGGCCTGTTGCTGCACCACCTGCGCATAGGCCGCGCGCAGACGCGGTGCGGACTGGGCCACGCGGGTACGCAGGGCGGCGTCCGGCGTATCCACCCCGACCTCGACCGTCATCACGCCCAGCCCTCCGCCGGGGCGGCGCACATTGCCCGTCACGGTCGGCAGGCCGAGATAGCTGTTGCCCGACGAGCTTCCTCCACCGCCGGATGCGGCGGCAGGCGAGGCGACGGCGGTGGCGGCGACACCCGCCAGAAGCGGGGCGAAGCCGAGAAGAGCGCGACGTTCCATTCGCCTCCTCTGGCACGACCTGCTTTAAAACCGCGTTACGCGCCGGGCAGTTCGGGATGACGCCGTCGCGCTTCATCGGCGGGCAGGGCCTCCAGAAGCCGTCTACCCTCCACATCCACCACCGCGATGATGCTGGACACCTGATCCCACGGACAGTCGCCCGTCCGCCGCCGGACCTCCGCCCTGACATACAGCTGCGCGCCGTCCGCGGCCCAGGCGATCCCGTTCGTCGCCACATCACTTTCGGGCGCGGCCGCGCAGCCGTTCAGCCGCACCAGCTCCGCCACGGCCACGCGATGACTGTCCGCCCGCTCGGCGCCGCGACCATTCGAGGTCACATCGAACACACGCACCCGACCCAGTGCGGCATTGCCCGGATCATTGATGAACAGCCGCTGCGACCCCGGGGCCCACGCCGCCCGCGCGGGCAGGCCGATGCGCGCCAGCGCATTGCGATTGAAGAAACCCGCGCTCACCAGAACCTCGCCGTCGCCCTTCGACACCAGCCGCATGGAGCTGTTCGGCGCCGCCACCGCGCTCTCATGACCGGCTTCAAGCACAGACAGTTCTGTCGGCTGGGGCGCGCCCGGTCCTGACGGTTCGCCGGAGCCGCAACCCGCGAGGATCAGACCGAGGGCGACAGGGAAGAGGGCGCGGGTCATCGGCAAGGCTTAACGGCTGGACCCGACTTCGTCACCCGTCGCCTTCCGCCCGACCGCGCGGCTCCCTAGAACAGGGTCATGACTCCGCAGCGCGAGATCGACACCGGACTGGAGGGCTTTCGGCTGTGGCCGGGCGCGCTGGACTCCGACGCGCAGGCCGCCCTGCTGGGGGACCTTCGCACGGCCGTGGCGACCAGCCCCTTCTACCGACCCGTCACGCCCGGCGGCCGCCCCTTCTCGGTCCGGATGACCAACCTCGGCCCGTTGGGCTGGGTGTCGGATCGCGACGGCTATCGCTACCAGCCGACCCACCCGATCAGCGGGGAGGCATGGCCGCCCATCCCGCCGGTCCTGCTCGACCTGTGGCGCGACCTGACCGGCTGGCCCGACCCGCCCGACGCCTGTCTGATCAATCTGTATCGCGACCAGGCCAGAATGGGCCTGCATCAGGACCGGGACGAGGCCGACCTGAACGCGCCGGTCCTGTCGGTCTCGCTGGGCGACACCGCGATCTTCCGGATCGGCCCGGCGGCGGGAGGACCGACGCGCTCCATCCGGCTGGCCTCCGGCGACGTCTGCGCCCTGACCGGTCCCGCGCGGCTGGCGCGGCACGGGATCGACCGGCTCCTGCCCGGCTCCTCGACGCTTCTGGAAAGCGGCGGGCGGATCAATCTGACCCTGCGCCGGGCGGGTCCTTGGCACGCGGGACTTCACGGCAATCGTGACTCGACGCCGGAGAAGGCCGCGCCCACTGTCCAGCCACCAGAAAACGGAGCCCGCCCATGACGCTGATCCGCCCCGAAGGTCCGCAGCCCGAAGACATGATCCTGAACCGCCGCACTCTGGGCGCGGGCGCCGTCGGAGGCCTGTTCTTCGCCGGCTACGCGCCCGCCGCCCTCGCGGCGCAGGCGCGGCCGGTCACCACGGACAGCGCGGGTCTCGAAACGGCGGACGTGACCTATCCGGCCCCGGACGGCTTCGACCTGCCCGCTTTCGTCGCCCGCCCGGCGGGCGAAGGCCCCTTCCCGGTCGTCATCGTCGTGTCCGAGATTTTCGGCGTGCACGAATACATCCGCGACATCTGCCGTCGTCTGGCCAAGGCCGGCTACGCCGCCATCGCCCCCGGGTTCTTCAACCGCGTCGAGGATCCGGCCCCGCTGACGGACATGAGCCGCATCATGCAGATCGTCTCGGCGGCAGGCTATGAGCAGGTGATGGGCGATGTCTCGGCCAGCCTCGACTGGGTCAGCCAGCAGCTCTGGGCCGACAGCGACAAGGTGGGGATCACCGGCTGGTGCTGGGGCGGCAAGGTGGTCTGGCAGGCCTGCGCCCGCTTCGCCATGCTGGACGCCGGAGTCGCTTGGTACGGCCGTCTGGCCCCCGCGCCCAACGCCACGCCGGCACAGACCGCCGCCGGCCAGCCCTGGCCCGTCGATCTGGCCGATGATCTGAAGTCCCCGGTGCTCGGCCTGTACGGCGAGGCCGACACCGGCATCCCGCTCCCCAGCGTCGAGACCATGCGCAGCGCCCTGGCCCGCGCGGGCCAGACCTCCAGCCAGATCATCGTCTATCCGGGCGCCCCGCACGGCTTCCACGCCGACTATCGCGACAGCTATCGCGCCGACGCGGCCGCGGACGGCTGGTCGAAACTGCTCGCCTTCTTCGAGGCGCGGGTGAAGTGAACAGTGTCAGTGAGTAGTGAGTAGGAAGAACACCGGCGACCGCCGCAGCCTTCCCTTCTACTCACTACTCACTTTTCACTTCAGGCCTTGCCGTCGAAATTTCCGCCGTTTGTCTGGGCGGCGGCATAGGCCGCATTGCCTGCCGCGGCGCCGGAGCCCTTGGCGGCGACCACCACCATGGCCGGGCGCACGGTGCGGCCGAACAGGGCGTACCCGGCCTGAAGGGTCTGGATCACCTGACCGCCCTGAACCGTATCCGACGGCTGCTCCATCATCGCCTGATGCAGATGCGGGTCGAAGACCTCGCCCGGCTCCGGCGCGACGCGCTTGAGGTTGTTGGCCTCGAAGGCCGAGAACAGGGCCTTCTGGGTCAGTTCAAGACCCGAGACCAGACCGGCGGCGGCGCCGTCGGCTTCCTTGGGCGCGGCCTGGATGGCGCGCTCCAGATTGTCGGCCACCACCAGCAGATCGCGCGCGAACTTCTGGATAGCGTAGGCGCGCGCATCGTTGTTCTGGGCCTCGGCCCGACGCTTGGTGTTTTCCGCCTCGGCGACGGCGCGCAGGGCGCGGTCCTTCCACTGGTCGCGCTCGGCGATCACGGCGTCCAGCGGCGCCAGATCATCGCCCGCGAAGCCCTCGGCCTCGCCGATGTCGGCGTCCAGTTCGGTTTCCGGTTCGTAGTCGGGAGTGTCGTTCACGTTTCTTGTCCGTCCAGCATCCGGCCCAGCACCCGGGCGGTATAGTCCACCAACGGGATGACACGGGCGTAGTTCAGTCGCGCGGGGCCGATGACGCCGATGGCGCCCAGCACCCGCTGTCGGCCGCTCATATAGGGCGCCGCGATCACGGCGGAACCCGAAAGTGAAAACAGTCGCGTTTCCGCGCCGATAAAGATGCGGACACCCTGGGCCGAGGACACCCCGTCCAGCAGGCCGATCAACTGCTCCTTCTGCTCCAGATCGTCGAACAGGACGCGGACCTTTTCCAGATCCTCCATCGCCCCGGCGTCCTGCAACAGATTGGCGCGTCCCCGCACGATCAGGGCCCGTTCGCGCTCCGCACCACCGGACCAGGCCGCAAGTCCGTCCTCGACCAGTCGGGCGGCGGTCGCATCCAGCTCGCGGCGGGCCAGATCCAGCTCGGTGCGCATCTCGGTGCGCGCCTCATGCAGCGGGCGCCCGCGCAGCCGGGCGTTCAGGAAGTTCGACGCCTCCTGCAGGGTCGAGGGCGTCACCCCGGCCTTGAGCGGCATCAGCCGGTTCTCCACCGTTCCGTCGTCGCCGACCAGCACCGCCAGCGCCTGATCATGGCCCAGCGCGACGAACTCCACATGCTTGACCCCGGCGTCGCGCACCGGGCTGGCCACGATCGAGGCCCCGCCCGCCAGGCCGGACAACAGGGACGACGCCTCGTTCAGCGCCTCCTCGAAACTGCGTCCCCCATGCTTTCCTGAATGGGCGGCCAGCCGCGCATCAATCTCGCGCCGCTCCTCCGTCGAGATGTCGCCGATCTCCAGCAGGCCGTCCACGAACAGGCGCAGTCCCGCATGGGTCGGTATCCGCCCCGCCGAGGTGTGCGGCGAGGCCAGCAGCCCCGCCAGTGTCAGGTCCTGCATGGTGTTGCGGATCGAGGCGGGCGACAGGCTGATCCCGCTCAGCGACAGGGTCCGCGACCCCACCGGCTCGCCGGTCTGCAGATAGCTTTCGACAATACGGCGGAAGATGTCGCGTGCGCGCTGATCCAGCCCGGCCAGCCCGCCGGCTTCCAGCGCCGTCGAGGTCAGAAGGGGCGACTTCATGCGACGCTCCCCGACCAGCGGTAATGGCCGTGCGCCGCCCGACGGAAGCCCATCGGCCCCAGACCGTGCTGGACCACGCCCCGCCCGAAATTATGCAGGATCAGCGGTCGTTTCCCGCCCCGGGTCACCAGCGCGATATGCGTCGTCCCGCTGGCTTCCCGCCAGGTCAGGATGTCGCCCGTCTCCAGTTCCCCGGGGAAGGAGGCTCCATCGGTCTCGCGATCCTTCGCCCGCCAAAGCTCGCCTCCGGCCCGCTGGAAGTAGGTCTCCAGATTGGGCACCCGGCGGTGATCGATGTTGACGTCGGGCCGGGCCAGCCCCCAGGTCGCCGGATAGGCGTCGAACGCCTTGCTCATGTCCTCGTGGACCAGCTTCTGAAGGTCTAGACCCAATCCGTCACGGGCGGCCCGCACGATCACATCACAGCAGGCCCCGGTCTTTCGCGGCAGATCACCGCCGGGATAGGTCAGCGCGCGATAGCCGGCGTCATAGTCCGTCGTGACGCCCAGCTGATCCTGCGCGGCCCGGGCCATGGCGGCGGGCGTGCCCGGCGCCGCATTGATCCGCAGGCGGCCCGTGCAGGCGCCGAGCGGCAACAGTCCGGCCAGTCCCCCGGCCAGCAGGAGACGTCGATCGATGCGCGGGGCGGGGGCATACAGGCTCACGGTTTCAGGATAAGCACCGCCGCGACCGCTTCCAAGGACTACCGACATGACCACGCCCCGCCATTCCAACCGCACCCCCGAACAACTCCGCACCGTGACGCTGGAAACCGGCGTGAACCGCTATGCCGAGGGCTCCTGCCTGGTGACCTTCGGCAATACCAAGGTGCTGGTCACCGCGACCGTGGAAGAGAACGTCCCCGGCTGGATGCGCGGCAAGGGTCAGGGCTGGGTCACCGCCGAATACGGCATGCTGCCCCGCGCCACCCACACCCGGGGCCGTCGTGAAGCCGCCGCCGGCAAGCAGACCGGCCGCACGCAGGAAATCCAGCGCCTGATCGGCCGCTCGCTGCGCGCCGTCGTGGACCTGAAGGCGCTGGGCGAGCGTCAGGTGGTTCTGGACTGCGACGTCATTCAGGCGGACGGCGGCACCCGCACCGCCGCCATCACCGGCGCCTGGGTCGCCATGGCCAGCGCCTTTGACTACCTGCGCGCCGAGGGCGTGATGAAGACTGATCCGATCCTCGATCAGGTCGCCGCCGTCTCCTGCGGCGTCTGCAACGACCAGCCCGTGCTGGATCTGGACTACGAGGAAGATTCCTCCGCCGAGGCCGACAGCAATTTCGTCCTGACCGGCTCGGGGACCATCGTCGAGATTCAGGCCACCGGTGAAAAGCGCGGCTTCTCGCGCGCCGAGTTCAACCGCCTGTTCGAACTGGCCGAGATCGGCTGCGGCGAACTGTTCGCCCTGCAACGCGCCGCTCTCGGACGGTAAGCTGCGCCGTACAGGCGTGCGGGGTTTCATCGTTCGTCGAAAGCGGGCATCGTCATTTTTCCACGTCATGGGGAGATGACGATGCGCCTGCCGATCCTTCTGTCCGCCGCCGTCCTGCTGGTCGCCGCCTGTAGTCAGCAACCGGCCGAACCCGCTGCTGGAGCCGGGGCCGCCGGCCCTGCCGCCGAGGCGACGCCCGATCCGGTCATGCCCGCCGACGCTCCGCCGCAGGAAGAGACCACCGCCCCGACGGAGGCGTCCTCCATGTCCTGCACCCTGGATCAGGGCGCGGACGGCGCTGCCGAATTGGCGGCGCGCTGCACCCGCGTCAGCCCGGCCAGCCATCCGCCGTGCAATCCGGACAACCCCTGCCAGATGATCCAGGACGAGATTGATCGCTCCTGCGCCATGTACGGTCCGGGCGAGACCAAACCCGCCGAGTGCGCCGGTTAACCGTTTCGCGACCTGGGCGAGTGTACGGTCACGGGCATGACGCCCGTGGCCACGCCCCCCGATCTCCGCGCGCTGACGACGCTGCGCTTCCTCGCCGCCGCCTGGGTGGTGCTCTACACCGCTTGGGAGCACCTCAACGTCGGGTTTGAGCCGACGCTGGTGAGCAAGGGCTATCTGGGGGTCGAGGTCTTCTTCGTCCTGTCCGGCTTCATCCTCAGCCACGTCTACCTCGAGGCGGCGGGGACAAGGCGCTATTCTCACGGCAGCTTCCTGTGGGCGCGGATCGCGCGGGTCTATCCGCTGCATCTGGTGACCCTCGCGGGCATGGCCGTTCTGGGGATCGGCGCCGGTGTCGCGGGGCTCGCCGTCAGTGACAGCCTGACCGACTGGCGCGCCCTGCCCGCCCACCTGACCATGACCCATGCCTGGGGTCTGGCCCCGTCGTCCGCCTTCAACCACCCGTCGTGGTCGATCTCGGCGGAATGGTTCGCCTATCTCAGCTTCCCGGCCTACGCCTTCGTCGCCTGGCGTCTGAAGGACCGTCCCGTCGTGGCCACCATTCTGGCCGCCGTCGTGGCCTTGGGCATCTACGCCGCCTTCCAGCCGCTGGCGGGCTTCTCCCTGACGGAGGCCACCTTCCGCTGGGGCGCGCTGCGCATCGTGCCCTGCTTCCTGCTGGGCTGCGCCCTGTATCTGATCTACCGCCGCGCCCCCATTCCCCACGCCGGGCTGGTCGCCCTGTTCAGCGGCGCGGGCGTCATCATCAGCGCTTCGCTGGGCTTGTGGGACCCGATCACCGTCCTGTTCGCGGGCGGCCTGATCCTCGCCCTGGGCTCGCTGGCCAACGAGAAGGCGGGCGTGCTGGCCTCGCCCTTCGGCGTCTATCTGGGCGAGATCTCCTACTCGATCTACATGGTCTGCGCCCCGGTCCTGCTGGTCATGACCAATGTCGCGGCGCGCCTGACGGGGGCCGACGACAAGAGGTTTCACATCATTGTGTGGCTGGGGGTCGTCGCGGCGATTCCGGTGGCCGCCATGCTGACCTACCACCTCGTCGAACGCCCGGCCCGCACGGCTTTGCGCGGGCTGGCGAAGCGCAAGAGCTCAGGTCAACCCGCGACAGAAGCGCGCACCCCGTTCGCCTGAAAGGGGACTTCAACACCCGCAAACTATCCGTTACGGGTTGTTTCAGGTCAGTCGGGATTAAGCCTCAGCATGTTCAAACGGCTCAAAGCCGCCGCGGTTGCGGCGACCCTCGGAATGTTTGTGCTGGGCGCTACCGCTCCCGCAGCCAACGCCGGAGAGCCGTACTGGCAGTGCGTGACCTTCGCCCGCATGTTCTCGGGCATCCAGATATTCGGTGACGCCGTCACCTGGTGGCGCCAGGCCCAGGGCCGCTTCCAGACCGGCCAGTCGCCCCGCACCGGCTCGGTCCTGTCCTTCGAAGCCAACGGCCGGATGAGCCGTGGCCACGTCGCCGTGGTCTCGGAAGTCCTGACCCCCCGCGTCATCCGCGTCACCCACGCCAACTGGGGCGGCAGCCGCGGCAAGGTCGAGGAGAACGTCACCGTCGTGGACGTCTCCAGCAGCAATGATTGGACGGCCGTGAAGGTCTGGTACAACCCGATCAATGACCTCGGCACGACCGTCTATCCGACCAACGGCTTCATCTATCAGCAGGCGCCTTCCGCCGAGGGCGTTCAGATGGCCGCTGTCCCGTCGGCGGCTTCCGGCCACAACTGACGCTCCGGCCCCGGAGCAGGGGCCCTCTTCATGATCCGCATGTACCGGTCCACGGGCGCCGCCTGCGAGGACGCCATCGTCGAGGACGGCCGTCTGACGATCTATCCCGACGTTCTGTGGATCGACCTTCTGAACCCCACCCGGGAGGAAGACGCCGCCGTCGAGGCCGCTCTCGGTCTGGCCGTGCCTACCCGTGAGGAAATGAAGGAGCTGGAGGCCTCCAGCCGCGTCTACCGGGAGAACGGCGCCACCTATCTGACCGCCGACATCATCACCCGGGGCGATGAGGAGATTCCGGGCATTGAGCCGGCCACCTTCGTCCTGACCGCCGGTCCACTGGTGACGATCCGCTACGCCGACCCCCGCCCCTTCGCCATGCTGCTGGAGAAGCTGGAGCGCGAGCCCGGACTGTGCGGCTCCGGCGCCGACCTGTTCCTCAATCTCATGGAGGTGGTGGTCGATCGGGCCTCGGACATCCTGTCCAGAACCGTGCTGCGGGTTGAAGGCATCGCCACCCACGTCTTCTCCGGCGGCAAGACCGTCGGGTTCGAGAAGCTGATCACCAAACTGGGGCGCGCGCAGATCGCCAACGCCCGTATCGAGCAGAGTCTGGCCGGCCTGACCCGCATCTTCGCCTTCGTGGCCATCGACGAGCGGATCGACAGCGGCGACGCCCGCGCCCACCTGCGGTCCCTCAGCCGCGACGTTGAAAGCCTGACCGCCCACAACCAGTCGGTCGCCGCCTCGATCAATTTCCAGCTGTCCGCCGCGCTCGGCCTGATCAACATCGAGCAGTCCTCGATCATCAAGATCTTCTCGGTGGCCGCCGTCGCCTTCCTGCCGCCGACGCTGATCGCATCAATTTACGGTATGAATTTCGACCACATGCCCGAACTGCACTGGATGGGCGGCTATCCGCTGGCCGTGGCCGCCATGGTGGTTTCCGCCATCCTTCCCCTGTTGTGGTTCAGGAAGAAGGGCTGGCTCTGATCTTGACCCGTCCGGCCCTCCGGGTCTTCCTGCCGCGCCTGTCGATGGAGTCCCCCATGCGCCTGATCGCTTTCGTCGCCGCCTCGGCCCTGACCCTGTCCGCCTGTTCTCAGGGCGGCGAAGCGCCCGCCGCGTCCGGCGAACCCCCGGCGGCCGCGCCCATCCTGTCGGGGGTGGACCTGTCGAAGCCCGTCAGCCTGATCGGCACGGAGCCCTTCTGGGGCATCCAGCTAACGGGCGGAGAACTGGTCTACTCCGGCGTTGACCGCCCCGAACAGCGTGCGCCCCTGCCGCCCGCGGTGATCCAGGGCACCGTCGCCACCTTCCAGACGCGTTCAGCCTCCGGGACCGTCTTCGACGTCACCCTGACCTCGACCGAGTGCAGCGACGGCATGAGTGACCGCACCTTCCCCCTGACCGCCCTGGTCAAGGTCGGTGACGAGACCCTGATGGGCTGCGCCGCCTCCAGCGAAGCCCTGGCCCGCGCGGGTGAAAGCGGCCCGGTCGCCTAACCCGACGGGTCACGCAGCGTCCGCATCGCGCCCAGCCGGGCGAAGGCGATCGTCAGGGCCTTGCGTCGCGCGGGAGCCAGCGGGATGACCGGCGCCTCACGCACCACCGCCCCGCCGAAGCCGTCGGCGACGATCAGCCCCGGCTCATCCGGCAGCACGCCATCGGGGAACCCGGGCGCCACGGCGAAGTAGAAGGCGTCGCAGAACGGCCCGTACTCGTGCCATTTGCGGTCAACGCGATAGTCCTCGAGCCCGGACTTGACCTCGACGATCAGGATGTCGCCCTTCGGCCCCAGCGCCATGACGTCGGCCCGCCGTCCGTTCGGCAGTCCGACCTCCAGCAGCGGCGCATAGCCCATATCCAGCACCAGCCGCGCCACCCCGCGCGTCACCGCCAGGGTGGTGTCCGGTCGGCTGAAAACCAGATCGATCTGCAGGGCGGTCGCGGCCATCCGGACCTTATGTTCCGCCTTCGTTCCGGTTTCAAGTCCGCTAAGCGTGGCCGCAGGGCAGGTGCTATGATCCGTTTTCTGCAGCGCGGAAGGATCCGCACGATGCGCGAAGACCGGATCGCAAGACGCAATCGGGGCGACCGCCGCGGCCTCTGGCTGCTGGCGGGCCTGGCCCTCGCGGCGGGACTTCTGGTGCTGGCCGTCCTGCTCAAATCCAGCGCCGCCGATCAGCGGGCGCGGATCGAGATCGAGCACGCACAGTCCGCGTCAGGAGAAAAACCATCCACCGTTTCGCGTCCCGGGCCCCGTTCAGGCGCATTGCCGTTGGGATAACGCCGTCTTATTAACCATTCTGCCAGGCAGGAACCGCATGAGGCGGAGGGCGCGGATGCACGATGACAGGGGCGCACGGCGGAACCGGAACGAAGGCGGGCTGTGGTTGATCAACGCCCTGTTGCTGGCGGTGGTGGTGCTGCTCAGCCTTTACGTCTTCAGGGCGCCGGACAGTCCGCATGACGCCGGTGTCCAGATCGCGCATCACCAGCCGACGGCCTACTGACCGGTCTGGATCACCTGTCCGGTCGGCAAGCCCAGCGCCGCCGCGCGCCGGATCAGGTCCGCCCGCACCGCGGGTGACGGGCTCTGGTTGCGGTGCCAGATCCACCAGTCGGACCGGTTCGGCAGCGACAGGATAGCCCAGCTGTAGTCATCGGCGTGCGCCTGCACGCGATACGTCTGTCCGGCCAGCCCGCCGAAACTCAGCAGCCCCGTCAGGGTGAAACGGAAGGTCCGGTTGGTCCCCGGATCGGTCACCCGCGCATTGGCTCGCAGGGTTTCCGACACGCCGTCCACGCGGCGCGTACAGGTCACCACCACGCCGTACCGGTTCGCCCGCGCCTGCGGATTGAAGTCGATCTGCGCCCGGCGGCAGTCCTTCTGGAGATCGTTCGGGCTGCGGACGATCTCGAACCACCGCCCGTCGAACCGGTCCATATCCACCGCCTGCGCCGAAGCGCTTCCGGCCAACAGGCTCAGGCCCAGCGCCACGGCGGGGGCCAGAACGGGGACACGTAAACGAGCAACCACAGGCGATCCTCCTCAAACCCCGACAGCGCTCTTACGCGCCTGGGCCCGGGGCGGATGCGGGATCAGAGGATATAGCGGCTCAGGTCAGCGTTCTTCGCCAGTTCACCGATCCGCTCGCGCACCTGATCCCCGTCAAAGGTGATCGTCTGCCCGGTGAGGTCGGAGGCCTTGAAGCTGGTCTCCTCCAGCACCCGCTCCAGCACCGTCTGAAGGCGGCGGGCGCCGATGTTCTCGACCGTCGAATTGGCGGCCACGGCCGCGTCGGCAAGCGCCTCCACCGCATCGTCGGTGAAGACCAGCGTCACATCCTCGGTGGCCAGCAGCGCCTGGTTCTGGCGGATCAGGTTGGCTTCCGGCTCGGTCAGGATGCGCTTGAAGTCATCGCGGGTCAGCGCCTTCAGCTCCACCCGGATCGGCAGACGCCCCTGAAGTTCCGGCAGCAGGTCCGACGGCTTGGCGACGTGGAAGGCGCCCGAGGCGATGAACAGCACATGGTCCGACTTCACCGGCCCGTACTTGGTCGACACCGTCGTGCCCTCGATCAGCGGCAGCAGGTCGCGCTGCACGCCTTCGCGCGACACATCGGCGCCGCGCGCCTCGGAGCGGGCCGCCACCTTGTCGATCTCGTCGATGAAGACGATGCCCTCGTTCTCGGCCAGCGACAGGGCCTCGGCGGTCAGGCTCTCCTGATCCAGCAGCTTGTCGCTTTCCTCGGTCGTCAGCGGCGCGACCGCGTCCTTCACCGTCAGCTTGACCTTCTTGGTCCGGCCCCCGCCCAGCTTGCCCAGCATTTCGGACAGATTGATCATCCCCACATTGCCGCCGCCCGGCAGGTCCACGCCCTGGATCGGCGAGGCGTTGTCGGCCAGCTCCAACTCGATCTCCTTGTCGTCCAGCTCGCCGGCGCGCAGCTTCTTGCGGAAGCTGTCACGGGTCGCCGGCTGCGAGCCCGGTCCGACGAGGGCATCCAGAATGCGCTCCTCCGCGGCGCCCTCGGCCTTGGCCTTCACGCCCGACCGGCGCTTGTCCCGCACCATCACCAGCGCCGCCTCGACCAGATCGCGCATGATCTGGTCCACGTCGCGCCCGACATAGCCGACCTCGGTGAATTTGGTCGCCTCGACCTTCAGGAAGGGCGAGCCCGCCAGCTTCGCCAGCCGCCGGGCGATCTCGGTCTTCCCGACGCCGGTCGGCCCGATCATCAGGATGTTCTTGGGCGTCACCTCGTCGCGCAGGTCATCGGGCACGCGCTTGCGCCGCCAGCGGTTGCGCAGGGCCACGGCCACGGCGCGCTTGGCGTCATCCTGCCCGACAATGAAGCGGTCGAGTTCGGAAACGATTTCACGGGGGGAAAGGTCGGTCATGGAATGCAGATGGGGGAGTCGGGGTGTGTTGGCGAGGGGTGAAAGGTGACTCGTGAGTCGTGAGTGGCGGCGTCAGAAAGTCGCGCCGAGCCCACTACTCACAACTCACTCTTCACCCACCCAGCGTCTCCACCGTCAGGTTCCCGTTGGTGTAGACGCAGATTTCCGCCGCGATGGCCATGGACCGGCGGGCGATGGTCTCGGCGTCCATGTCCGTATTCTCGATCAGGGCGCGGGCCGCCGACAGGGCGTAGTTTCCGCCCGAGCCGACCGCCGCCACGCCGTACTCCGGCTCCAGCACATCGCCGACGCCGGTGACGGTGAAGATCGAATTCCGGTCGGCCACCAGCAGCATGGCCTCCAGTCGACGCAGATAGCGGTCGGTCCGCCAGTCCTTGGCCAGATCCACGCAGGCGCGGGCCAGTTGGTCCGGATACTGCTCCAGCTTGGCTTCCAGCCGCTCAATGAGGGTGAAGGCGTCGGCCGTCGCGCCGGCGAAACCCGCCAGCACCTTGCCGCCGGCCAGGGTCCGCACCTTGCGGGCCGCGCCCTTGACGATGGTCGGCCCCATCGAGACCTGGCCGTCGCCGGCGATAACGGTGCGCCCATCCTTACGTACCGCAAGGATCGTTGTGCCGTGCCAATCGGGGAATGAGGATGTGGTGTTCGTCATCTCTTCCAGATGGAGACCGAAATGGGGCGCGGCAAGGGAATCTCGTGGGATTTCAATGATACGCAAGCGCCACAATATGACCAATGTAACCCGTTACATTGCTAGATTAGGCCCTTGGGGCGATAATTTTGGGGTCAGATCGTGCTGCATCGTGTGATTTACGCCAGTGAAGCGGTCGGCGCGACGGGAGTCTCGACCCTGACTCTCGCCCATATCCTCGGCGCGTCGGAAGCAAACAACCGTCGCGACGGGATCACCGCTGCCGTCATGTTCCACCGTGGCCATATCGTTCAGGCGATGGAGGGCCGTCGCGCGGATCTGGATCGTCTGATGCGCCGTCTGCTGGCGGACCGCCGCCACACAGGCCTGCGCGTGCTGGTGGACACCCCGATCTCCAGCCGCCTTCTGGAAGACCCGATCAGCGTCTGTCCCGATCCCCGCACCCTTCTGGAGCGGATCGGCGTGGTGGAGCTCTCGCGCCTCACCGCCAACGAGGCAGAAGCCATGCTGGAATTCAAATACGCCGCCTGAAGGCGTGACGTCGCCCCTCCCAGCGCCTAACTGGGGCGGGTGAGCTTTTCCCAAGACGAAATCGAGCGCTACGCCCGCCACCTGGTGCTGTCCGACGTCGGCGGGCCCGGCCAGCAGCGACTGAAGGCCGGGCGCGTCGGCCTGATCGGTCTGGGCGGTGTCGGCGCGCCCGCAGCCCTGTATCTGGCCGCCGCAGGCGTCGGAACCCTGCGTCTGATCGACGACGACGTCGTCGCCCTGTCCAATCTCCAGCGCCAGATCGTCTTCGACAGCGCCGATATCGGCCGCGCCAAGGTCATCGCGGGCTCGGAGACCCTGGCCGCCCTCAATCCCCACGTCGGTCTGGAGCCCCGCCCCGAACGCCTGACCGCCGACAACGCCGCCGCCCTGATCGAGGACTGCGATGTCGTCATCGACGGTACGGACGATTTCGCCACCCGCTTCTGCGTCAACGCAGCCTGCGTCAGCCACGGCGTCCCGCTGGTGTCCGGCGCGCTCGGTCGCTGGAACGGGCAGGTCGGCGTCTTCAGCGGCCAGCCCTGCTATCGCTGCATGGTGCCCGACAGCCCGCCTGACGCCGAGACCTGCAGCCGGGTCGGCGTCATCGGCGCCCTGGCCGGCGTCGTGGGAGCCATGGCCGCGCTGGAGGCGATCAAGCTGATCACCGGGGCCGGCGAGCCCTTGTCAGGCCGCCTTCTGCTCTACGACGGACTGGCGGGAACGGCGCGAACCGTCCGCGTCGCCCCCGACCCGGAGTGCCCCGTCTGCGGCGCTCAGGACGCGGGCGCCGCCTCGGCCTGAGGCTCAGCCCTCTCTACGGGTTGAGCAACCGGAGCCACGGGTTGAGCCGGAGCCGGAGCCGGAGCCGGCATGTGCTGCCGCAGGAAGGCCTCCATCTCGGTCATCACCGTGATCTCCTGCGCCCGCGACCAGCCGTTGTGGCCCGCGCCATCCAGCTCGACCAGACGCACCGGCTTGCCCGCCCGACGCAGCGCCCGCTCGAAGGTGCGCGATTGCGCCACCGGCACGACCTCGTCCTCGTCGCCGTGGATCAGCAGCAGCGGAATGCTCCAGCCCTCCGCGCGGCGCAGGGGCGAGGCCGCCTCGATGGCCGCGCGGTCCACGTTCGGATCGCCGATCGACCGCACCCAGTACTCATAGCGATCCGAGTCCGACCCGCCTTCCGACCGCTCCCAGCGCAGCATGGTCATCAGGTCGCTCGGCCCCGCGATGGAGATGGCGCAGCGGTACAGGTCAGGCTGGGTCGCCCCGCCCTGGAGCGCCGCATAGCCGCCGTAGCTGGCCCCGATGATGCAGACCTGCCCCCGGTCGGCCAGCCCCTGTGAAATCAGGTGCTGCACGCCGTCCGTCACATCGTCCTGCATGCGCAGGCCCCACTGGCGATAGCCGGCCTCCGCGAACACCCGGCCCATCCCGGCCGAACCCCGGAAATTGGGCTGGAAGACCTGATAGCCGCGCGTGGTCAGGAACTGGACCCACATGTCATAGGCCATGAAGTCCCGCATCTCCGGCCCGCCGTGCGGCAGGACCACCAGCGGCAGCTTCGCATCCGGCGCCGCGCCCGCCGGGCGGGTCAGATAGCCGAACAGGGTCTGACCGTCCGAGGCGGTGTACTCGACCCGGCGCATCACGCCGAGCTGCTCCTCCGGCAGCCTCGGATAGATCGAGCCCAGCATCTCCATCCGCCGCTCGGCGACGTTGAACAGATAATACTCACCGGGATTGTTCGGGGCGCTGGCCTGCACCAGCCAGCGCGACCCATCCCGCGCCTGCGACACCACCGAGACGCTCCAGCCCTCGCCGAAGAACCGGCGGATGCCGTTCATCACCGCATCCTCGCGCCGGTCATTGAAGTCGCAGCGATAGATGTCCGCCCAGTAGCAGCCCGCCAGAAGCTCGTGGGTGTCGGGGTCCAGCACGATGCCGGCCACATCATACTGTTCATGCCGCCAGACCGCCGGGCCCATCTCCCGGGTCCGGAAGTCGAAGATGTGCACGCCAGCGGTGTTGCCGCCCTCGGCCACCTTCGGCTGGACCGTCACATAGATCTGGCCCGACTGCGCCGTCGGCCCCAGAAACTCATAGTCCGGCAGATCCCGGATTTCATCGCGGCGCAGGCGATAGACCTCGCTCCACTGACCGTCGGCGTTCAGCGCCTCCAGGAGCAGGACGCGACCGGTCGAGCCGCGATAGGCCACCCGTCCGACTACCGCCCCGGCGTTGTCGGTGACGTAGCTGAGCACCCGGCGGTGGCCGCCGAGGATCTTCACCGCCGCCCCGGTCGTGACGTTGACCCGCGCCACATCCAGACTGCCGCCGCCGGTGCGATAGGTCATCAGGATGTGGTCGGGATCATCCGTCAGGGTGTCCAGCACATCGCCCGGATCGCCGTCGTCAGCGCGCGGCGCCTTCAGCGACACCATGCTCGACCCGTCGCGGGCCATCGACAGGATCGCCCGGCCGTAGGTGAAGGACCGGATGCGGCCGTCCTCGCGGTTGCCGCTGCGCCGGACTTCCATCCTCGTCAGCGCCACCAGCAGGCGGTCATCGCTCTTCCACGCCACCCACTCGACGAAGACCCCGCCGAAATGCTCGCGCGAGCCCCCGGCGGACATCCGCGTGACGTCACCCTTCACCAGGTCGCGGACATGCAGCTCGTTGTCCGCCCCCATCCGCACCACCCAGACCAGATACCGGCCCGAGGGCGACAGACTGGCGCCGGCCAGAACCGCGGGATCGACAAAGTCCTCCGCGGTCGGCGGATCGGCCGTCGCGGCCCCTGCCGGAACCAGCGCCAGAAACACGGCGGCGCCGGCCCCCGCCAGCCGACGGATCAGAGACTTCATCACTCCCCCCGGGATGGTTCAGGCGAAGGCGCGCCGGAACAGGGCGACGTAGCGGGTCATGAGGTCCTGCTCCCGGGCGTCCTCCCAGTCGGCGTGACCGAAGTCGGCGATCTCGATCAACTCCACGCTCTTGCCCGCCGAACGCAGGGCGTCCCGCATGCGCCGGGACTGAATGAACGGAACAATGCCGTCATCAGCCCCGTGAACCAGAAGCACTGGACAGTTGATTTCGGCCGCCCGGCGGCTGGGCGAGGCCGCCTGCAGCGCCGCGCCGTCCCGGGTGCGGTCGCCGATACGCTTGGTCCAGAACTGGTAGGCCAGCTTGTCAGCCGAGTCGTCCTGCCGCTCCTCCCACGCCAGCATCTCAGGCAGGTCATAGACGCCGCAGATGCCGATGGCGGCCTTGTACAGGTCGGGTCGCTTCAGCGCCCCCATCAGGGCCGCATAGCCGCCGTAGCTGGTGCCCATGATGCCGACCCGTGAGGCGTCCAGTCCCTTGAGGCTGATGGCGTGGGCGACGGCGTCCTCGACATCGTCCTGCATCCGCGTCCCCCAGCGGGTCCAGCCCTGTTCGGCGAAGGCCTGACCATAGCCGCCCGACCCCCGGAAATTGGGGCGCAGCACCCACCAGCCCTGCGCCGCCAGCACCTGGGCCTGTCGATCCCAGCTGGGGTAGTCCCGCACCTCGGGCCCGCCATGCGGCAGGACGATCAGCGGCCCCGGCGCCCCGCCGGGCGGCGCCAGCAGATAGGCTTCGATGGTCTGACCGTCGCGGGTCGGGACCTGCAGCACCTCGCCGACGCCCAGCCGATCCGTCTCCAGCGCGCGCGCCTGCGCCACATTGACGATCAGCCGCGCGTCCTTGTCATAGAAGAACCACGCGCCCGGCTCGTTCGGTCCGTTCACATAGGCGATGAAGCGGTTGCGGGCCCGATCCACATCCGTCAGGGCGACGTCGCAGCTGTTGTCGAAGAACCGGTTGAGCGCGCGATGATGCGGGACCAGCGCCGGCTCGGCGAACTCGTACTCCAGCCGCTCGCCGTAGTAAGCGGCCCCCAGATAGTGGCCGGCGGAATCCTTGAGGCCGTAAAGCGCGTCGCGGCCCGGACGGCTGTTCAACGGGGCGCCCAGCGCCGTTGTCGCCAGATCCATCTCGCGCACGCTGATCACGTCCTCGGTGTCCAGCCGCGCCCTGACCAGCACCACGCCGGGGCGGTCCGACGGTCCCACCCACGAGAAGTCCGGCGCGTCCCGGACACGCGTCCGGCGGGCCATTCGCCACTCGGCCTCACCCGGCGCGCGGACCATGACGGTCTCCATCGTGCCGCGAGTGTTGATGTCGTGACGCATCACCGGGACGCCGTTGACCGTGCGCCAGGTGTAGGTGCCCGATGCGCCCCGCTCCAGCCGGGTCGGCGTTCCGGTGTTCACATTGACCCGATGCAGGGCCAGGACGCCGTCCCCGTCCCAGGCCGCCATCAGAATGTTGTCGGCGTCATCCGGCAGCAGGTCGATGATCCGGCCCATGTCGAACGTGCCGCGCATCTGGTTGCGCTGGTCGCCGAACAGGACCACCGGGTCGCCACGGTCGGCATGGATCGACACGACCCGCCGCATCCAGAACTCCACGCTCTCGGTGCGGAGGTTCGAGCCCGCCCGCGACCTGGAGCCGGTCTCGCCCTTCATCATCACGGTCGCCAGCACGCGATCATTGCTGGCCCATTCCAGACCCGTGATGTGCACGGCGCCCAGGCTGATCCGGCGGCGCTGCCCTTCAGGATCGGCGGCGGACAGCAGGTCGACGGCGCTCAGGGGCGCGGCGTCCGTACCGAGGTTTTCACCGACAGCTATGCGGTCGCCGTTCGGCGACAGCGCGGCCCCGACCGAGCGGATGGGCTTGAAGAACTCCTGCAGCGGATAAGCTCCCGCCGCGCCCTGCGCCCGCGCCATACCGGACGGAAGCGTGGCCAGTCCCCCCACCAGCGCGCCCGCGCCGACCAGCAGCCCCCGTCGCGACAACGCCGCGCGCGCCGCCTTGCTCAAACCCGATTTCACGATAATCCCCCGATACTTGCGCGGGCAGACAACCCAAGCGGGGCTGCGCCGTCAAGCCGGGTTCCATCAAAACATCGCGGGAATGACGCGGTCCGGCGGGCGGTGTCCGTTGGCGAAGGTCTGGATGTTGGCGATGACCCGGTCGCCCATGTCCTGACGCGCCTCGATCGTCGCCGAGCCGAGATGGGGCAGCAGCACCACGTTCGGATGCCCGATCAGGCCCGGATGCACCTTCGGTTCGTGCTCGAAGACGTCCAGCCCGACCCCGGCGATGCGACGCTGCGCCACGGCCTCGGCCAGCGCCGCCTCGTCGATCAGCTCACCGCGCGCCGTATTGATCAGAATGGCCTCGGGCCGCAGCTTCGCCAGCCGCTCGGCCGACAACAGGTGATGGGTCTCCTTCGTCGCCGGGCTGTTCAGCGAGATCAGGTCCATCCGCGCCAGCATCTGGTCCAGATCGTCCCAGTAGGTCGCGCCCAGTTCCTCGGCGATCATCGGCGAGACCGGCTTGCGGTTATGATAGTGGACCTGCATCCCGAACGCCTTCGCCCGGCGGGCCAGCGCCTGCCCGATCCGGCCCATGCCGACGATGCCCAGCCGCTTGCCCCACAGCTTGCGCCCGGTCATCCAGGTCGGGCTCCAGCCCTCGAACCGGCCCTCCTGCATCACCTGCGCGCCCTCGACGATCCGGCGGCTGACCGCCAGGATCAGCGTCATGGCCAGATCGGCCGTGTCCTCTGTCAGGACCCCCGGCGTATTGGTCACGATCAGACCCCGGCCCACGGCGGCGTCGATGTCGATATGGTCCACGCCCGCGCCGAAATTGGCGATCATCTTCAGCTGCGGCCCGGCCCTGGCGATCAACGGACCATCTATGATGTCGGTGATGGTCGGCGACAACACGTCAGCGCGTTGCATCGCCGCCTCCAGCTCGGCGCGGGTCATCGGCCGATCCGTCAGGTTCAGCTCGGCGTCGAACAGCTCGCGCATCCGTGTTTCCACGGCGTCGGGCAAGCGTCTGGTTAATACGACCTTAAGCCTGGGAGCGGACATTCGGAGCCTTCGATTTCTCATCCCGGCTTTAATGGTCCTGTCGGTGTCTGGCAAAGCTCATCGTCTCAAGCGCATCGCCCTGATCGGGGGCGTGATCGGCTGCGCGGTGCTGGCGGGCGCCGCCAACACCATGCCCGGGGGGCGCCCGACGCCCAGCGGCCAGCCCGTGCCGCGCTGGCTGTCGCTGAAATCGAGCAAGGTCTTCGCCCGTCAGGGCCCCGGCCTCGACTACCGCATCCTCTGGCAATACCGGGTCTCGAACCTGCCGGTTCAGGTCGTCGCCGAGACCGAGGGCTGGCGGAAAATCTGCGACCCCGACGGCGCCGTCGCCTGGGTCCACCGCAGCGTCGTGACCAGCAGCCGCAGCGTCATGAACGCCACCGACGAGGAAATTCCCATCCACGCCGGGCGCTCCGGCGCCTCGCCGGTCCGCGCCCGTCTCTCGGCCAGGTCCCTGGTGTCCATAGACGCCTGTGTCGACCAGTGGTGCGAGGTCCGCGTCCGCCGCCTCCGCGGCTGGGTGCCGCAGTCCGCCGTCTTCGGCGCCCAGGAACAGGCCCTGTGCGACGCCAACCGCCCCGCCGGCGCCGCCCGCGACCGGCGATAGACTTCCGCCTCACCTCTCCATTCGCCCTCAAGCGAATGGAGAGGACAGACCGGCGCGGCAGC
>NZ_JBMDIU010000018.1:0-33289 GCF_057808845.1 Brevundimonas sp. FG8
CCCCCCCCCCCCCTGCGCCGCGACGGCCGCGACCACGGCGGGATCGGCTTCATCGCCGCCGTTCATCGAGGAGACGACATCGGCGATCCAGTGGCCGATCTGCTGGAACTCCGCTTCACCGAAGCCGCGCGTGGTGCCGGCCGGCGTGCCCAGACGGACGCCCGAGGTGATGGTGAACGGCGCGGTGTCGAACGGCACGCCGTTCTTGTTGCAGGTCATCAGCGCCTTTTCGAGCTCGTGCTCGGTGGCCTTGCCGGTGACGCCCTTGGGACGCAGGTCGACCAGCATCAGGTGGCTGTCGGTGCCGCCCGAGACGATGGCCAGACCGCGGTCGATCAGGACCGCGGACAGGGCCTGGGCGTTCTTGACGACCTGTTGGGCGTAGAGCTTGAACTCGGGCTTGAGCGCTTCACCGAAGGCGACGGCCTTGGCGGCGATGACATGCTCCAGCGGGCCGCCTTGCAGGCCCGGGAAGACGGCCGAGTTGATCTTCTTGCCGAGGTCGGCGTCGCGCGACAGGATCATGCCGCCACGCGGACCACGCAGGGTCTTGTGGGTGGTGGTGGTGACCACGTCGGCGTGCGGGATCGGGTCCGGATAGACGCCGCCCGCGATCAGGCCCGCATAGTGGGCCATGTCCACCATCAGGTATGCACCGACCGAATCCGCGATCTCGCGGAAGCGCTTGAAGTCGATGTGACGGCTGTAGGCCGAGGCGCCGGCGAGGATCAGCTTGGGCTTCTCGCGCTCGGCCATCTCGGCGACGTGGTCATAGTCGATCAGATGGGTGTCTTCGCTGACCTTGTAGGTCACGGGGCGGAACCACTTGCCCGACTGGTTGGCCGGCGAGCCGTGGGTCAGGTGACCGCCGCACGCCAGATCCATGCCCAGGAAGGTATCGCCCGGCTGCAGCAGGGTGAAGAAGACGGCCTGATTGGCCTGGGCGCCCGAGTGCGGCTGGACGTTGGCGAAGGCCGCGCCGAACAGCTCCTTGGCGCGCTCGCGGGCGAGATCCTCGGTGATGTCCACGAACTCGCAGCCGCCGTAGTAGCGCCGACCGGGATAGCCCTCGGCGTATTTGTTGGTCAGGACCGAGCCCTGCGCGTCCAGCACCGCCTTCGAGACGATGTTCTCGGACGCGATCAGCTCGATCTGCTCCTGCTGACGGCCCAGTTCGCCCTGGATACCCTTGAAGATATCCGGATCGGCGTCCGCGAGGGATTTCGAGAAGTAGTCGGCGTGGGTGTAGGCGGTCACTGGGAATCCCCGAAAATGGCGGCGCTCCATTTAGGCCCCGAAGGGCTGGACCACAACATCTTGTGGTTCACCCTGCGGCGAGCGCCCGTTTGAGCTTGGCCAGCGCCACCCGCTTGAGGCCTTCCGGCTCATGCACCGGCCCCATGGCGGAGACCTCGCGGCCGGTGGCGACATGGATCGCCGAGCATTTGAGCCAGGGGCCGTTGCGGGTCAGTTCGAAGATGACTTCGCCCGGATCGTCGTTCATGCCCCTGCCCTTTCGTTGAGGTTAAGTGTGGCGGGACGCCGCCGGGCGTCAACCGCGCGCATCGCCGCCCAATTGATAGACCCCTGCCGGGCACGGGGTCGGACTGCCGAAGTCCGGGACGTCAAGGGCGGCGATCTGCTTCAGGCGGGTGCGCGGCAGGCTGGCCCGGCCCGGGTCGCCGATCAGGACCAATCCCCCGGCGTCCCGGCACCGACGCAGGAAGGGCAGGCTCCGGCGCGCCAGCGCGCGGCTGTAGAAGACGTCCCCGGCCAGCACGACCTCGACGTCCGGCGGCGGACCGTCCAGCAGGTCGGCGCACAGGGTCTCGATGACGACGCCGTTGGCTTCGGCGTTCAGTGCTGCTGCGGCGGCGGCGTTCGGGTCGATATCCACGGCCAGCACAGAGACCGCGCCCGCCTTCATCGCCGCGATGCCGACGATACCGGAGCCGCAGCCGAGATCGAGGACGCGGCGCCCCGCGACCGCTTCGGGATGATCTTTCAGATACTTCGCCAACGCCGCGCCGCCGCCCCAGCCCCAGGCCCAGTAGGGCGCTGGCGCGGCGTCCTCGACGGACAGGCGGTCCAGCCCGCTGGCCGCGTGGGCCGCATACAGGCGGATATCCGGCCTTGAAGGCGCGGGCGAAAGGGTCAGGTTGTCGAGGATGAAGCGCCGGACAGCGCTTCCGTCACCTTCAGGCGACGGCAGGGAGACGCACCACGTTGCAGTGGGTCCACAGGGCGTCCATCGCCTTGACCAGATCGTCCATCATCGCGTCGGTGTGGTTCGGCGACGGGGTGAAGCGCAGGCGCTCCGTGCCCTTGGGGACGGTCGGGTAGTTGATCGGCTGAACATAGACCCCGTACTGCTCCAGCAGCATGTCGGAGATCATCTTGCAGTGCACGGGATTGCCCACGTGCACCGGCACGATGTGGCTGACCGAGTCCATCACCGGGATGCCGGCGGCGGCGAAGCGAGCCTTCAGGGTGGCGGCGCGCTCCTGATGGGCGTCGCGCAGCTCCGGGTGAGCCTTCAGATGACGCACCGAGGCCAGGGCGCCGGCGGTCAGGGCGGGCGGCAGGCTGGTGGTAAAGATGAAGCCCGAGGCCCAGCTGCGGATCGCGTCGACGATTACGCTGTCGGCGGCGATGTAACCGCCCATGACGCCGATGGCCTTGCCGAGGGTGCATTCGATAATGTCGATCTGGTCGAGGACGCCGTCGCGCTCGGCGACGCCTGCGCCGGTCTGGCCGTAGAGGCCGACGGCGTGGACTTCATCCAGATAGGTCAGGGCGTTGTACTTCTTCGCCAGCGCGATGGTGCCGGCCAGGTCGGCGATGTCGCCGTCCATCGAATAGACGCTCTCGAAGGCGATCAGCTTGGGCGCATCGGCGGGCGCGGCCTGCAGCAGGGCTTCGAGGTGTTCGAGGTCGTTGTGGGCGAAGATGTGCCGCTCGCCGCCGCCGTGGCGGATGCCCGCGATCATCGAGGCGTGGTTCAGCGAGTCCGAGAAGGTGATCAGGCCCGGCAGGATCTTCTGCAGGGTCGAAAGCGCGGCCTCGTTGGCGACGTAGCCCGAGGTGAAGAGAAGCGCGGCTTCCTTCCGGTGCCAGCTGGCCAGCTCGGCTTCCAGGTCGACCGCCGAACGGGTGGTGCCGGAGATGTTGCGGGTACCGCCGGCGCCGGCGCCGACCTCGTCAATCTCGACCTGCATGGCCTCCAGCACCGCCGGGTGCTGGCCCATGCCGAGGTAGTCGTTGGAGCACCAGACCACGACGTCCTGCTCGGTTCCATCCTCGCGGCGACGCTTCGCCAGCGGGAACTGACCGCGCACGCGCTTGAGGTCGGCGAAGACGCGGTAGCGTCCCTCGCCCTTCACCTGCTCAACGGCGGTCTCGAAAGCGGCCCTGTAGTCGAACAACCCTGCGGCTCGTCTGGTCTTTTGCAATTGGGGCGTATGTGCGCCCCGAGCCTGAGAAAGTCTATCCGATTGGGCCGCTAAATCGTCGCAACCCCTCAATTGATAACGATTCTCAGTAATGTTCTTGCGCATGAGCCATGTTCCGCGAACAGGTCATGCGCCGCCTTGAGGTGGATCAAGCCTTCGGCAATTCATCCAGCTTGCCGCGCAGCATCTGGAGAATGGCCGAGAAGTCGCGGTCGCCGTAGCCGAGCCCGTTGAACATCTGGAACAGGGCCTCGGTCTGGGCGCCCAGCGGGGTCGAGGCACCGGACCTGGCGGCGGCGTCCTGGGCCAGTTTCAGGTCCTTCAGCATCATGGCGGCGGCGAAACCGCCGTCATAGTTGCGGTTGGACGGGGCGGTCGGCACCGGGCCGGGCCACGGATAATAGGTCGTGGTGGACCAGCTCTGGCCCGAGGACTTGGCGACGATGTCGAACATCTTCACCGGGTCGAGACCCAGCTTCTCGGCCAAGCCGATGGCTTCGCAGGTGCCCAGCATGGTGATGCCGAGGATCATGTTGTTGCAGATCTTGGCTGCCTGCCCCGCCCCATGGTCGCCGGCGCGGAAGGTGGCGCGGCTCATCGGCTCCAGCGCCGCCTCGATGCGGGCGAACTCCGGCTCGTCGCAGCCGACCATGAAGGCCAGCGTCCCGGCCTCGGCCGCCATGGTGCCGCCGGACACGGGGGCGTCGGCGAAGGCATAGCCCGCTTCCTTGGCCAGACCGGCGACCTTGCGGGCGGTGTCCACGTCGATGGTCGAGCAGTCCAGAAGCAGGGCCGACGACGGCGCGGCGCCGATGATCTGCTCCGAATAGACCTTCAGCACATGCGGCCCGGCCGGCAGCATGGTGATGACGATGTCGGCGGACTTCACCGCCTCGGTGACGCTGGCGACCGGGGTGCAGCCCGCGGCGGCGGCGCGGTCCAGCGCGGCCTGCGACAGATCGAAGGCCAGGACAGTGTGGCCCGCCTTCGCCTGATTGGCGGCCATGCCCCCGCCCATGTTGCCCAGCCCGATGAAGGCGATGGTGGTGGTCATGGCGCGTCTCCCTTTGATTTTGAGGGAGGGTTAGCGGGGGTCGGCGTGGAAGGCCAGCGCTGCGTCAGCCCGGCTTGCGGAACCGCAGCATGAACTGGCTGGTATGACCCCGGATCGAGGGATCGAAGACGTTGGCCGTGCGGGGATCGGCATCGTTCCACAGGGCGGCGCCGGCGCTGTCAAACTCAAAACCGGCGGCCTCGACCTCACGGATCACGATGTCGGAATCGATCCGGTGAAGGCTGTCGGCGACCGAGAGGTCAGAACCGCTCACAGCCTCGTGGTCTATGATGACGTAATAGCCGCCCGGCCTCAGCGCCGCAAAGACCGCCGCGTTGACCTTCGCCGCTGTGTCCGTCGCGAACGGACGCAGGTGGAGGTCGTGGTAGTTTTGGGCGGTGAAGACCAGGTCGAGGCCGGACGGAAACACCGGGGCGCCGATGGCGCTGTGGACGCCGTCCACGTTCGGCAGGGCGTCGGCGGCGGTCACGGCCTCGCCATAGGACGCCTGAAAACCGATGAATTCGTCCGGCTGCCAAGCCGTGACGTGGCCTTCCGGCCCGACCACGGCGGCGAAGGCGCGGGTAAAGTAGCCGCCGCCGATGATCATGTCGGCGACTTTCCACCCCGGCTGGACGCCTGTGAAGTCCAGCGTGATCGCGGTCTGGCGGGCCGCGTCGCGGGCGCGGTCTTCTTCCGGGCGAAGCGGCGAGGCCAACAGGGCGGCGTAGTCCACACGGCTGCCCGACATCACATGCACCGGGGCTTGCGGGGGCAATGGTTCCCGGACGGCCTGAGCGAAAGCGGGGCCGCTCAGGGCGATGACCGCGAAGGCGGTCAGTGGCAAGCAACGACGCATGGTCTCTCTCCCGGTGTTCACCCCGTCTCAGCGAGGTTTTCTGAAGCGATAGACGAAGCGGTCGGTCTTGCCCCGGATCGAGGCGTCGAAGACCGACAGGGTGTGGTCGTCGGACGGCACGCGGACCGCGCTGGTCTCACCGTCGTAGATGAAACCGGCGGCCTCGACCTGACGCCGCAGCTCGGCGGCCTCGATCCTGTGCAGGCTGCCCGCGACCGAGATGCCCGCGCCGTCGGCCGCCTGATGGTCAAGGATGACATAGAGGCCGCCCGGCTTGAGCACCTCGAACACCCGGCGGTTCATGGCCGCCACATCGACGTTGAACCGGGGGATGGTGAAGTCGTGGTACTCCTCGCCCATGAACACCACGTCCAGCGGCTGGTCGAAGGTCATGGTCTCCAGCTGGCCGGTGACGCGGGTGGTGTTGGAGTAGGTCGAGGCCAGGGTGTCGGCGAAGGCGTTTTCGCGGCCCGCGGTCTGGTTCGGCACGAAGGCGTAGACATGACCACCGGCGCCGACGACCGGGGCGAACAGGCGGGTGAAATAGCCCTCCTCCGGCCGGATATCCGCGATGACGTGGCCCGGCTGGAGGTTGATGAAGGCCAGCATGTCGGCCGGCTTGCGCAGCGGGTCACGGGCGACTTCTTCCGGCAGGCGACGGCTGTCCGACAGGGCGTCGGCGTAGCGAAGCTCGGGCGAAGCCGAGGCGGACGCCGCCGGTGCGGCGGTGTGAACAACCGTCCGCTCCTCCCCATCATTGCTGATGATGATGCAGCCCGACAGGGCGACAGCGCAGGCGACGACGGCGGCGGTTCTCAGCATGGATGACCCCTGATTTGCGCAGCGGAAGCTACGCTTAGTCAGCCCGGATGCAAGGCCCTGTCGTCACTCAGGACAGCGGCTTCCATTCCTCATCCGCAGGCAGCGGAGCAAACAGGGCGTCAAGCGTGGCGTCGGTCACGCCCGACAGGTCGGCGGGCGACCATTCTGGCGCATTGTCCTTGTCGACGATGACGGCGCGCACGCCTTCCTGGAAATCGTGGGTCGAGACCACGCGACCACCCAGGGCGAACTCCATCGCCATGTTCTGCGCGAACGTCTCGAACGTCGCGCCGAGACGCATCTGGCGCAGCGACACCTTCAGCGACTGGGGCGACTTGGTCTTCAGGATCGCCAACTGGGCCAGCGCCCATTCCGAGCCGTCAGCCTCCAGCGCCGCGAAGATTTCCTCGACCGTGTCGAAGGCGAACAAGCGGTCGATGGCCTCCAGATGCACCTCGATCGGCGCCTCGCCCGGATCATCCTCGAGCCCGTCGGCCACGTCGATCGGATAGGCCGGATCGGCGGACAGGATGGCGCGGAAGGCTTCCAGAGCATCGGTCGGCAGATAATGGGTGTGGATGCCCAGGAAGACGGTGTCCGCCGCCTTCAGCCGCGCGCCGGTCAGGGCCAGCCAGATGCCCGTCTGTCCCGGCAGGCGCGGCAGGAACCAGCCGCCGCCCACATCAGGGAACAGACCGATGCCGGTCTCGGGCATGGCGTAGGTGGTGCGCTCGGTCGCGATGCGGACCGTGGCCGGCTCGGAAATGCCGACGCCGCCGCCCATGACGATGCCGTCCACAATGGCGGTCACCGGCTTGGGATAGTCGAACAGCAGGTGGTTCAGCTGGTACTCGGCGCGGAAGAAGGCCTTCGCCTCCGACGCGTCCCCTGCCCCGCTCTCGGCGATCATGCGGATGTCTCCGCCCGCGCAGAAGCCGCGTTCGCCAGAGTGATCGATCAGCACCGACTGAACGGCCTCGTCCCCGCGCCACGCCAGCAGCGCCTCGATCATGGCGTCGCACATGGCGCGGTTCAGCGCATGCAGGGCCTTGGGCCGGTTCAGGGTGATGATCCCGACGCCGGAGGACACGCGGGTGAGGATTTCGGGTTCGGTGGTCACGAACGGCCTTTCGTACGGGCGGATTCGAGGTCTTCGAGCCCGGCGGTGGGAAGGTGCAGAATGTCGTCGGGTTCAAACAGGAAGACAGCTGGCTTCGCAGTATACAGTTCGGAAGCGACGTTCTGCAGGGCAAGGTACAGCGCCTGCACAGAATCGACGCCGAAAGCCCTCGAAATCCGAGGTTCGCGATCCGGCCATTCAATCTCATATTCGCAAGCCCAGTCGCCGCGTGGATCCGGGACCGGTTTGCGCCAACGGACCGGCACCGGGCGGACCTGTCCGTCGCGCTCGGTCTGATAGGTCCGTTCGCACACGACGGGAGAGGTCACTGCCGAAGCATCTCCCGCGCCGTGATGACGCGCATGATCTCGTTGGTGCCTTCAAGGATGCGGTGGACGCGCAGGTCGCGAACGATGCGCTCCAGCGGATAGTCCTTCAGATAGCCGTAGCCGCCGTGCAGCTGCAGGGCCTCGTCCGCGATCTGGAAACAGGCGTCCGTGGTGAAGCGCTTGGCCATGGCGCACCATTTGGTCTTTTCCGGGTGGCCGGTGTCGATGGCCCAGGCCCCGCGCAGGACCATCAGGCGGCAGGCGTCCAGCTGGGTCGCCATGTCGGCCAGCTTGAACTGGGTGTTCTGGAACTCGGTCAGGGCCTTGCCGAACTGCTTCCGGGTCGAGACGTAGTCCTGCGCCGTCTCCAGGGCGAGGCGAGCGCCGCCCAACGAGCACGCGGCGATGTTCAGACGGCCACCGTCCAGACCCATCATGGCGTAGCGGAAACCGTCGCCTTCCTTGCCGAGCAGGTTCTCGGCCGGGATGCGGCAGTCGTCAAAGCTGACGATGGCGGTAGGCTGGGAGTTCCAGCCCATCTTCTTCTCCTGCGCGCCGAACGACAGGCCGGGCGTGCCCAGATCGACCACGAAGGCCGAGATGCCCTTGGCGCCCGGCTCGCCCGTGCGGGCCATGACCACATAGACGTCAGACGTCCCTGCGCCCGAGATGAAGGCCTTGGAGCCGTTCAGCACCCACTCGTCGCCCTCCAGCCGGGCGGTCGTGCGCATGGCGGCGGCGTCAGAGCCCGAGCCCGGCTCGGTCAGGCAATAGCTGGCGATCTTTTCCATCGTCACCAGCGACGGCACATAGCGGGCGCGCAGATCGGCCGAGCCGAAGCTGTCGATCATCCATGTCGCCATGTTGTGGATCGAGATGAAGGCGGCGGTTGAGACGTCGCCGCGCGACAGCTCCTCGAAGATCAGCGCCGCCTCGACGCGACCCAGGGCCATGCCGCCATGTTCCTCGCCGGTGTAGATACCGCAGAAGCCCATCTCGGCCGCGTGACGCATGACGTCGACGGGGAAATGCTTGGTCTCGTCCCACTCGGCGCTGTGCGGCGCCAGCTCGGCCTCGGCGAAGGCGCGGGCGGCGTCCTGAATGGCGCGCTGGTCGTCGGTAAGGGCGAAGTCCATTGAAACGTTTCCTCGAGTCTTTGAGCGGCTTCTAGCCACCTTCACCCGCCCGGCCAACGGGTCTAAGAGGCCGCCATGACCCAGCCCTTCCCGCCCGCCGCCTTCCCTTACGCCCGTCCGCGCCGCCTGCGCTCCAGCCCGTGGGTGCGCAAGCTCGTCGCCGAGACCACGCTGACGCCCGCCGATCTGGTCTGGCCGCTGATCGTGCACGACGGCAAGGAAGACCGGCTTCCGGTCGCCTCGATGCCGGGCGTGTCGCGCCTGTCGCCCAAGGCCGCGGCGGAGGCCGCGAAGGAGGCCCGGGACCTGGGCATTCCGCTGGTCGCCCTGTTTCCCAACGTCGACGGGGCGATCAAGGACGGCGTCGGGACCGGGGCGACCGATCCGGACGGGCTCATCCCCGACTGCATCAAGGCCATCAAGGACGCGGCGCCCGGGATCGGCGTCATGACCGACGTGGCGCTGGACTGCTACACCGACCACGGCCACGACGGCGTGGTCGAGGGCGACCGGATCGTCAACGACGCCACCCTCGAGCGGCTGGCCGAACAGGCCTTCATCCACGCCCACGCCGGGGCCGACATCGTGGCTCCGTCAGACATGATGGACGGCCGGGTCCAGGCGATCCGCGAGGCGCTGGAGGCCAACGGCTATTCTGACACCCTGATCATGTCCTACGCCGCCAAGTACGCCTCGGCCTTCTATGGCCCCTATCGTGACGCCGTGGGCTCGGCCAAGCAGCTGACCGGGGACAAGAAGACCTATCAGATGGACTACGCCAACACCGAGGAGGCCCTGCGCGAGGTGGCCATGGACATCTCGGAAGGCGCCGACGCCGTGATGGTCAAGCCGGGGATGCTGTACCTCGACATCGTGCGGCGGGTGTCGGAGACCTTCCACCTGCCGACCTTCGCCTATCAGGTGTCCGGCGAGTACGCGATGATGCGCGCCTCCATGGCCAACGGATGGCTGGACGAGGAGCGGGCCATTCTGGAAAGCCTGCATGCCTTCAAGCGCGCCGGAGCGGCCGGGGTGCTGACCTATTTCGCCCCGCAAGCCGCCCGCCTGCTGGGCGCCTGACAAACTTCATCGAAGCGTCACCGGGTTTCGCTGGCCGGCGCGGGTTCACCACGCGCACGCCCGAGCCCGTCGCGGCGGCCCCTGTTTCAGGTCGCCGCACTCAGACCCGCGCCCGCCAGCCGTCGTAGGCGACTTCGACATTGTCCGGAACAACTGCCGACAAGGCATTGTAATCCAGATCAATATGCAGATTGGTCAGAAGGGCCCGCCCGACGTGCGCGCGGGCGATCCAGTCGAGCGCCTTGTCCACATGGGCATGGGTCGGATGGGCCGTCCAGCGCAGGGCGTCGACGATCCAGAGGTCGCAGCCGCGCACGGCTTCAATCGCCGCTTCGTCAAGATCGGAGACGTCGCTGGAATAGGCGATGCCACCCATCCGGTAGCCGACCGAGCGGATTGGGCCATGAATCTGGTCGAAGGTGACGACCGGAATCGGCCCGCCCGCCCCATCCACAGACCAGGGGACGCCGTGCGCGGGAATATCCCGCAGATCGAGGATCGGCGGATACCCCTCCACCATCTCGAAAATATAGCCGAACCGGTCGGTCAGGGCCGCGCGGGTGGCGGCGTCCATATAGGCGGGGATACGCTTGCGGGCCCGCATGGCGAACACCCGCAGATCATCTATTCCGTGCGTCTGGTCCGCGTGGTCGTGGGTGTAGAGAACGGCGTCCACGTGCCGGACCCCGGCCATCAGCATCTGGGCGCGCAGATCGGGCGAGGTGTCGATCAGCACGCTGGTCACGCCGTCCGGCCCATGGCGACGAATCAGGGCCGAACAGCGGGTACGGGCGTTCTTCGGCTCCGACGGATCACAGGCGCCCCAGTCGCCGTCGCCGCGCGGCACGCCCCCGGAAGAGCCGCTGCCCAGGATGACGACTTCCAGATCGTCCATCACTGCCCTTCCGGTCGAGGGATGCGGTCGAACAGGGCGAAGAAGGCGTCGGTGGTGCGGGCCTCGGCCTCTTCCCGGGACCAGCCCCGGATTTCGGCCAGCTTGTCCAGCACATGGCCGACGTAGGCCGGTTCGTTCCTGCGCCCCCGATGCGGGATCGGCGCAAGATAGGGGCAGTCGGTTTCGACGATGATCCGGTCGGCCGGCATGACGGCGATGATATCGCGCACGGCCTGCGCCGCCTTGAAGGTCGCGATGCCGGACACCGAGAACCAGCCGCCGAGTTTCGCTGCTCTTTCAGCCAGTTCAGGCCCACTGGTGTAGCAGTGCATGAGGAATTTGAACGGCGCCCTGGCCTGTTCTTCCTCAAGGATGGCCGCCATGACGTCGTCGGCTTCGCGCGTGTGCACGACGAGCGGCAGGCCGGTCAGGCGGGACGCCTCGATATGCTGACGGAACACCGCCGCCTGCTCCTCACGCGGGCTGAGGTCATAGTGGAAGTCCAGACCGCACTCGCCGACGCCGACGACGCGCGGCCGGTGCGCCAGCTCGACCAGCCGGGCGGCGGTCAGGTCGGTGTAATCCTTCGCCTCATGAGGATGAACGCCGACCGTGCACCAGATGTCGTCGTGCGCCATCGCCAGACCGTGCGTCGCCTCGAAGGTCGACAGCTTGTCCGAAATCTCGACCATCATCTGCACCCCGGCCTGACGGGCGCGGGCGATCACCTCGTCGCGGTCCTCATCGAACTGGACGGCGTGCAGGTTGACGTGACTGTCGATGATCATCCGCGGGCGGCCTTGGTGCGTTGCAGGTCCGCCAGCGCCCCGGCCAGCACGTCGGCCCGGTCCAGATTGATGGCGGCGGTGCGGTCCGGCAGATCAGACAACCGGGTCCACAGGTCCGCCCATTTGGCCTCGGACGCGCCTTCTTCAAGAGCGCGCACCTTCACGGCGGCGATCAGGCGGTCCATCAGGGTTTCGAACCGCTCCTGTCCCTCGGCGCCGCGGAACTTGTCGGCGATAGCCAGCGCTTCGGCGCGATCCACATGGTCCGAGTTCACCCAGTCCTGCGCGATCTGATCGGCCTCCAGCGTCGCACCGGACGCCAGCGCCAGCGCCTGACCGGGCGAGCCGCCGGCCATGCCGGCGATGCGCGACGCCTCTGCTGATGAGACTCCGGTGCGATTGCGGACCATCTCCTCCAGCGCATGCTGCGGCCAGACCGGGAAGGCCAGACGGCGGCAACGCGACCGGATGGTGGCCAGCAGCCGGCCCGGCGCATGGGTGACGAGAAACAGCACGCCTCGTTCCGGCGGTTCTTCAAGAACCTTCAGCAAGGCGTTGGCGGCGTTCAGGTTCAGATCATCCGCAGCGTCGATGATAGCCACCCGATAATGGGCCTGGGACGGGCTCTTGGAGAAGAACTCCGGCAGGTCGCGCGCCTGATCGACCGAGATCGATTTCTTGGTCTTGCCGCCCTCGACCAGTCGCTCCAGCACCAGGAGGTCCGGATGCGACTGGGCCGCGATCTGGCGGGACACAGGATCATAGGGGTCCGCGCCCAGAGGTCCGCGCGACGGGTTCGGCGCCGCGCCCAGCAGACGACGGGCCGCGCGGTAGGCGAAGGTCGCCTTGCCCGAGCCCTCAACCCCGCACAATAGCCAGGCGTGGTGAAGACGGCCGCGTTGCTGGGCGTCGACAAAGGCGGCCTCGGCGGCGGCGTCCGGGATCAGGTCGAAACGGTCCCGAGGATGCTCGCTCACAGCAGCCGGCCCTCAATGGCCGCCCAGACGCGCGCAGCCACCGCCTCCTCATCGCCCGTGGCGTCGATCACGACACAGCGATCGGACTTTTCCTGAGCGATTTCCAGGAAACGTCGGCGAAGTCTCTCATGAAACTCCAGCCCCTTGGACTCGAACCGGGTCTCGAACAGACCGCGTCCAAAGGCGCGCTCCAGACCGACCTCGACCGGCAGGTCGAAGATCAGGGTCAGGTCCGGCTGGGTGTCGCCAACGATGGCGGCGTCCAGGGTCTCGATAAAATCGGCGGGCGTGCCACCGCCCGCGCCCTGATAGGCGCGGCTGGAATCGGCGAAGCGATCGCAAACCACCCAGCGACCGGCCTCGAGCGCGGGGCGGATGGTCTTCTCCAGATGATCGCTGCGGGCGGCGAACATCAGCAGGGTCTCGGTCAGCGGCGACCAGCGCCCGGCGTCGCCGTTCAGGGCGATATTGCGGATTTCTTCGGCGCCCTGCGAACCGCCGGGCTCACGCGTGCGCACGACGTCGATCTCGCGCTCGCGCAGCCGATCGACCAGCCGGCCGACCTGCGTGGACTTGCCGGCGCCTTCGCCGCCTTCGAACGTAATGAATCTGCCGTGGGTCACCGGCGCACAATGGCGACCCCGCCGACTGAAACAAGCCTTAGCGGCCCGATATCAACAGGGCGTCCGCATATCCGCGCGCGACCACGGCCTGACGGGCGTGTTCGGCGGCGTTGGCGTCGGTCCAGGGGCCGACCAGAACGCGGTACGCGGGCGAATCGCCCTGCCCCGCCACATCGACGGTCGCCCGGTCGCCGAGACGATCCGCCACCCGGCGAGCGGCGCGGCGGTCGCTGAACGATCCGGCCTGAATCCAGAACCGACCGGCCTCGGCGGCAGGCTCGGGACGCGGCGGCGGCGGCGCGGGCGCGACGGTGGCGGCGTACTGCAGCGGCTGGGCCGAGCCGAGACGCGGAGCCGGACCGAGGTAGCGCACCCTCACCTCGCCCACGCCTTGCTGAAGCATGCCCAGCTGGTCGGCGGCGCCGCGCGACAGGTCGATGATCCGCCCGTCCACGAACGGTCCCCGATCATTGATCCGCACCACGATGCTGCGTCCGTTGGCCAGATTGGTGACCTCGACCAGACCCGGCAGCGGCAAGGTCTTGTGCGCGGCGGTCAGGGCGTACATGTCGAACCGCTCGCCCGTCGCGGTCGGGCGGCCGTTGAACTGGTCCCCGTACCAGGAGGCGGTTCCGGTCTCGTCGTAGTTCGGCTGCTCCGCCGGGCGATACCAGCGCCCCCGGATCTGATAGGGCCGCATGGTGCCCGAGACGATCGGCGCCGGATCTGTGACGACCGGAAGACGCGCCCCGCCCGTCGACCGCGCCCCGGTCGCGCACGCCGCCATCAGGGGCAGCAGCGCCACGATACAGGCGCCCTTGAGCCGTCTTGCCGTCATCATCCCGATCCTTGTGGAGATCCGGATGCCACACGGACATTTCCGCTTTGGTTAACGCGCCGTTTGAGGGTATGCGGCTTGTCCGCTCACAGGACACGGACAGGTGGCCGAGTGGTTTAAGGCAGCGGTCTTGAAAACCGCCGTAGGTGAGAGCCTACCGTGGGTTCGAATCCCACCCTGTCCGCCACCTTCATGGTGAAGCCTCCAGATTTCCGTTCAGACTGGAAAGCGGACATTGAAACTGCGGCGGAGCCCGGCGCCTGTCCGTCCCGGCCGGCTGGGCCGAGTGCGGACAGGCCTTCACAGTCAGACGGTCGGCACTGTTCCTCCATCGACGACGAGTTCCGTTCCGTGAATCGCACTGGCCCGGTCCGAGGCGAGGAACGCGATGGCGTTCGCGACCTCGGAGGGTTCGGCGCCGCGTCCGATCGAGATGCCGCCCAGCCCGGAGAGGACAAGTTGTCTCGCGTCCTCGAGGGTTCCGCCATTGGCCGCCCGTATGCGCTCAAGGAACACATCCGTGCCCTCGGTCATGATCCAGCCCGGAGACACGGTGTTGACGCGCACTCCCCTTGGGCCGAGTTCCTTGGAGATGGACTTGCTGTAGGTCCGTAGCGCGGCCTTCGCGGCGGCATAGGCCGTCGTCGCGTCGGGGAGCGGCAGGACCGACTGGATGGAGGTGATATGCACCACCGCGCCGAAGCCCCGTTCGATCATCTGCGGGACCAGCAGACGGTCGAGACGAACCGCCGCCAGCAGGTTCAAATTCAGCTCGGACAGCCAATCCTCGTCGGTCAAGGCGACGAAGCCGCCGCCCGGCGTGTTCGAGCCTCCAAGGACATGGACGAGGATATCGATCCCGCCCAGACGCTGAAGCGCCGCACCGGCGAGAGCTTCTCCCCCTGCCGCCGTCGTCAGATCCGCCTCAACGAATTCGACGCCGTCGATGGGCTCGGGGTTCGCGCGCGCCGAGGTGATCACCCGGGCGCCGCCGGCCAGGAAGCGCTCGACGGTGGCGCGGCCCAGACCTTTGGTGCCGCCGGTGATGAGGACACGCTTGCCCGCGAACTCCGTGGCATTCTCCGGGGCCCTCACGCCGAGACCTCCATGGTCCTGATGGCGTCGCCGTCGAGTTCCACGCGGTAGGTGAAGCGGATCGGACTGCCCGGAAACTCACCATGGGCCGGACCTTCGACCACGACCGCCTGACCTTCATGACGAACGGCGTCGGGGCTGAAGATCGCCTTCAGGCCAACGACCATCTCCTCAAGCAGGGCGCGGATTTCGGCGTGACCCTCGAAGCGTTTGCCGTTGTCGAGGAAGACTGCGTCGGCGGCGAATGATTTCATCATACCGTCGAGGTCCAGCCTTGCATTGGCCTCCACATAGTCGGCGATCGGGGACGGAAGCTCTGGAGACATTGGTCTGTCCTGCTGTTTGGGTCACAGCCGGGTGGCCGCGCCTTTCGATGACGCCAAGATAGGGATGGACAGATCGTGCGATAATCGGGACAAATCTGGATGAGACGTCACGAAATTCGGGACAATCATGAGAAGCAGCCTGACCGAATTGGACGCCGTTCTGGTCATCGCCCGCTGCGGCAAGTTCCGCGCGGCCGCGATCGAACTCGGTGTATCGACAACCGCGCTGAGTAACGCCGTTGGGAAGTTGGAGCGCACGCTTGGCGTTCGGCTCTTCAACCGGACGACAAGAAGCGTCTCATTGACCGAGGCGGGTCTGCAGTTCGTCGCCCAGGTCGCGCCCGCCATGCAAGACATCCATGAGGCCATGGAGATGGTGCGCTCCCGACAGGCCACACCCTCGGGCACCCTGCGCATCAATGCCTTTCCGACAGCGGCGCGGGAAATTTTCTCTTCGCTCGTCCTGCCGTTCGTTCATCAGCACCCCCAGGTCCATGTCGATATCGTCACGGAGGGTCGCATGGTGGACATCGTCGCCGGTGGCTTCGATTTCGGCGTCCGGAGCGCTGATCGGGTGCCCGTCGACATGATCGCCCTTCCCCTGGGGGTCGCGCGACGTAATGTGGTGGTGGCTTCACCGACCTATCTGAAGGCCCATGGAAGGCCACGGGTTCCCCAGGACCTGTTGCGCCACTCGTGTCTTCGCGTCCGTCTTCCGAATGGCGCGCTCTATCGCTGGCCGTTCGAGAAGGAGGGCGAGTCCATTCACATCGACGTCGAAGGCCCCCTCACCCTCGATGAAGCCAGCCTCGCCCGCACCGCCGCCATCGCGTCGAGGGGCCTCACCCTGGCGATGGAAGCCGACGTGCGGGACGACCTTGAGACCGGCAGGCTGATACCCGTTCTCGAGGACTGGACGCCCGCCCTGTCGCCATTGAGCCTCTACTATCCCAGCCGTCGTAACCCGACCGCCGCGTTCAAGGCGTTCATCGATTTTGCGCGACAAAACGGGAAAGCCGAATCTCCTCCCGGCGCCAGCCTGCCGTAAGCTTCCGACGTTTCCCGAGCTTCACGCCCCGTCAGGCTGCGCGTTGCGCCAGGCGTTGAGGCGGGTCTGAACGTCGGCTTCGGTATCGCCGTAGAACAGGTTGTAGGGTCGCGCCTTGCGGCGGTCGGCCCAGCTGCCGGTCGGCTGGAGCGACTCCAGACGCGGCGCGCTGTGGCGCAGCAGGCCGCCACGACACTGGGCGGACACCTCGCGGGCCATGAGAGCCGGGCGGGCGCCCCACTCCAGCCCGGTCGCGTTGGTGGCGCCGCGCTGGGCGCGGGCGGCCACGAGGGCCACGTCGGTAGAGCCGGTGAGCGGGTTCACACAGACCGCCGGGCGCCCCTCCAGCTCGACCAGACGCCCCCGGTCGTCCCAGACCAGGGCGCGTCGTAGCCGACGCCGGGCCGCGCCGTCATTGCCGTCATCGACCGGCGACCAGGCGACGATGCAGCCGACCTGATCCCGGCGCGAACAGGCGGGGACGGCCGGGGACAACCGATCCACCGGAACCACCACATCGACCAGATAGACCGCGGCGATCCGGGATCTGAGCGCCCTGTCGCCTGCCACGCGCTCGCGCACCAGCCGTTCCAGAAGCTCGCCGCCCTGCTCGGTGCCCGCCAGCACAAGTGGACCGGCGGGGTGACGCTTCAGCCAGGCCTCGAACGCGGCGGCGATGTCCTGATAGGCGAAAGCCCGGGCCTCGCGCGCGTCCTCACGCAGGGTCAGACGAGTATAGAGGCTGGCCTGCCGGTAGCGGGGCGCGCTGACCCTGCCCGCGCGGGCGAAGGGACCGGCGTAGTTGGGCAGGACCACCTCACGCAGCCAGCGCTCGCCTCGACGCTCGCCGATGGGCCCGTTCCAGTCGCGCCCGCCGTCATAGGTGGTGGAGTGAACGTAGAAGACCGAGGCGTCCCCGGTCTCCGGCGCGCGGGCGTCGAGCAGGGCCCAGCTTTCCGCCCTGCCGTAATCCGGGGCCGGTGGCGGCGAATAGGTCTGGAACGGCACCTGGGGATCGAGCCCGGCGCGCAGAATGTCGCCCCGCCACACCGCGACGGCTGTCACGACGAGCAGGACCAGGGCGAGGCCCACGACGCCGACCCACTGCCGGGCTGTCAGCGTCGCCAATTTCACCGGTAGGCGTCCGAGGTCATCAGGAAGTCCTGCACATAGCGGCGGACCCCCTCCTCCAGCGGCGTCGACTGGCCGCTGTAGCCCGCGGCGCGGATGCGTTCCATCCGGGCCTCGGTGAAGTACTGGTACTTGTCCCGGATCGACAGCGGGGTGTCGACGTATTCGACCCGCGGCGTCTTGCCCGCCGCGCTGAAGGTGGCGTTGGCCAGATCGAGGAAGGAGCGCGCCTGCCCCGAACCGGCGTTGAATACGCCCGAAACGGCCGTGGTCTCCAGCAGCCAGTCGATAATGTCGACAACATCCTCGACGAAGACAAAGTCACGCATCTGACCGCCGTCGGCGTAGTTCGGGTTGTGCGACCGGAACAGGGTGACCGGCTCGCCCGCCTGAACCTTGGGCCAGATCTGGGCCACGACCGACTTCATCCCGCCCTTGTGGTATTCGTTGGGGCCATAGACGTTGAAGAATTTGAGCCCCGCCCACTGGCTGGGCGCATTGCCCTCGTCGGCCTGTTTCACCGCATACTGGTCGAACAGGTATTTCGAATAGCCATAGGCGTTCAGCGGGCGCAGACCCGACAGCCACTCGATGTCATCCCGGTCCTCGAACCCGCTGTCTCCGTCGCCGTAGGTGGCGGCCGAGGAGGCGTAGATGAGCCGGGCGTCGCGCAGCACACACCAGTCCCACAGGTCGCGGGACAGGCTGAAATTGGTGCGCATGATCAGGTCGGCGTCCGCCTCGGTCGTCGAGGAGATGGCGCCCATGTGGACGATGGCCTCGACCCGGTCGGCGTGCTGTTCCAGCTTTTCGAACAGCTCCTCCGGCTGCCAGAAGTCGGCGATGCCGTGCTTGGCCAGGTTCTTCCACTTGCCCAACGCCGCGTCTTCCATGCGGTCGCACACGACGATGTCGCGACGGTCCTCGGCGCACAGGCGCGCGACGATGTTCGAGCCGATGAAGCCCGCGCCGCCGGTCACCACGATCATTCGCCGGGCCATCAGCTGTCCTTCATCCTGGAGATTGTGCGGGTCGTGGAGAAGCCGTCCTCGAACGTCGCCAGCTTCACCTCGCCACCCCAGCTTTCCACCAGGTCGCCGCCGACCACGCCCTCGCGGGTGTAGTCCGCGCCCTTGATCAGGACATCGGGACGCAGGCGTTCGATCAGCGCCAGGGGGGTGGGGTCGTCAAAACTGGTGACGCGATCGACCGATTGCAAACCGCCGATGACCACGGCGCGACTGTCCAGATCGTTGATCGGACGACCCTCGCCCTTGAGCCTGCGCACCGAGGCGTCCGTGTTCAGCGCCACCACCAGCCGGTCGCACCAGCCGCGGGCCTGCGCCAGATAGGCGACGTGGCCGCGGTGCAGAATGTCGAAGCAGCCGTTGGTGAAGCCGACCTTCAGCCCCTGACGGCGCCAGCCCTCGACCACATGCGCCAGTTCCTCCAGCGGCATGACCTTGGCGTGGGCGCCCGAGGCGTGCTGGCTCATCTCGGCGTCGATCAGTTCGGCGGGGCTGACCACGGCGGTGCCCGCCTTTCCCACCACCACGCCCGAGGCGAGGATGGCGAATTCCACCGCCGTCTCCAGCGTGGCGCCCGCGCCCAGCGCCAGACCCAGCGCCGCCAGCCCGGTGTCGCCGGCGCCCGAAACGTCGAAGACCTCGCGCGCACGTCCAGGGAAATGCTTCGCCGCACCGCCGCGCCGCATCAGGCTCATGCCCTTGCCCGCGCGAGTGACGATGATGGCCCTGGCCGTTGTGGCCGCCAGCAGGGCCGTCAGCGCCGCCTCGACCTCGGCGTCTGTGTCGACAGGCAGGCCGGTGGCGCCGGCCAGTTCGCTGGCGTTCGGCTTGATGACATCGACGGCGCCGTAGCGAGCGAAGTCGGTCCCCTTGGGATCAACGATCACCGGCGCGCCGGAGGCCTGCGCCGCCGACAGGGCGTCGGCCATAAGGGCGGCGGTGACGCTGCCCTTGGCATAGTCGGAAATCAGGATGGAGGCCGCGCCGTCGAACACGCCGTTGGACGGCAGGGTCCGGTCGCCCGGCTCCTCGTCATCCAGCCGCAGCAGTTGCTGGCCGCCGGAAACGTAGCGCGTCTTCACGATGGTCGGGGCGGCCGCGCTGGCCTCGACGAAGCTGACGACACCGTCGTCCTGCCCGATCAGGGTCGTCAGTTCCGAGCCTGCCGGATCCAGCCCGACGACGGCGCCCAGACGGGCCGCGCCGCCCAGGGAGCCGACGTTGCGCGCCACATTGCCGACCGCGCCGGCCATGGCGACCGTGCGCTTCGTCTTCAGCACCGGAATAGGCGCTTCGGGCGAGATGCGGCTGACCTCGCCGTAAACGTAGCGGTCCAGCATCAGGTCGCCGACACAGGCCACCTCCAGCCCGCGCACGCGCTCCAGAAGCGCCTGCAGTTCTCCCAGATCGAGCGTGCGTTCAGCCATACGGCTGGCCTACCGGATTCAGGCGACCTTCGCCATCCGCGCCTTCGACAGATCGTCGTAGGCCAGCAGGTCGGCGGCCAAAGCCTCGAACTGGTTGAGCGGCACCATGTTCGGGCCGTCGGACGGCGCGTTGTCCGGGTCCTGATGGGTCTCCATGAAGACGGCGTCCACGCCCACGGCGACGGCGGCGCGGGCCAGAACCGGCACGAACTCGCGCTGGCCGCCCGATGAGGTGCCCTGCCCGCCCGGCTGCTGCACCGAGTGGGTGGCGTCGAACACGACCGGACAGCCGATCTCACGCAGGATCGGCAGGGCGCGCATGTCGGAGACGAGGGTGTTGTAGCCGAAGCTGGCCCCGCGCTCGCAGGCCATGACATTCGGATTGCCCGCCCCGGTGACCTTGGCGATGACGTTCTTCATGTCCCACGGGGCCAGGAACTGCCCCTTCTTGATATTGATCGCCTTGCCGGTCGCGGCGGCGGCCAGCAGCAGGTCGGTCTGGCGGCTCAGGAAGGCCGGGATCTGCAGCACGTCGACCACCTCACCGGCGATGCGGCAGTGTTCCTCGGTGTGCACGTCGGTCAGGACCGGCAGGCCGATGCTCTCGCGGATTTCGGCGAAGATCGGCAGCGAGCCTTCCAGGCCGAAGCCGCGGGCGGCGTTGGCGCTGGTGCGGTTCGCCTTGTCAAAGCTGGTCTTGTAGATGATGCCGACGTTCAGACGTTCGCCGATCTCCTTCAGCGCCGTAGCGATCTCCAGCGCATGCTGGCGGCTCTCCAGTTGGCACGGGCCGGCGATGAAGACGATGCGCTGACCGCCGCCGATGCTGACGGGACGGGCGACGCCCTTGATGTCGATGACGGCGTTGGGCTTGGACACGGCGAATTCCTGCGTAAAGCGACTTGGCGACGCGCGGCCCTTGCCGCACCTATGCGGCGATCAGGTGGCGTCGGACGTTGAGGATCGCAAGCTACCACGGAGCCAGACCGCATGACCACCAGACCCGCCCCCGTCATTGTCTGGTTTCGCCGCGACCTACGCCTGTCCGACAACCCGGCGCTGAATCACGCGGCAGAGACCGGTGCGCCGGTCATTCCGGTCTATATTCACGATCAGGGGCCGGTTCAGGAGCGCGCGGGCGGCGCCTCCCTGTGGTGGCTCGACAAGTCGTTGCGGGCGCTCGGCGACAGTCTGAAGGCGCGCGGCTCGCGCCTGATCCTTCGCTCCGGTGATTCGGAATCCGAGCTGCGCCGCCTGATCGGGGAGACGGGCGCCGCCAAGGTCTTCATGAACCGCCGCTTCGAGCCGGAACTGTTCGCCCGCGACGCCGACATCGCGCATGCGCTGAAGGCGGATGATGTGGAGGTGCGGGGCTGGAACGGGTCGCTGATGTGCCGCCCCGGCGGGGTGCTGAACGGGTCCGGCCAGCCCTACAAGGTGTTTACGCCCTTCCTGAAGGCGCTGCTGGCCACGACGGAACCGCCGACCCACACCACGGGACCCCGCACGCTCGACACGCCCGCCGATCTGAACAGCGAGGCGCTGGACGCGTGGGGGCTGCATCCCTCGAAACCCGACTGGTCCACCGGCTTCGACTGGTCGCCGGGCGAGGCCGGGGCGTCCGAAGCCCTGTCGCGGTTCATCGCCGGAGGCCTGAAGAACTACAGCCGCGACCGCGACTTCCCCGCCGCGCCCGGCTGCAGCCGACTGTCGCCGCATCTGCATTTCGGTGAAATCCATCCCTGGCGCGCCATCGCCCGGGTTCAGGCGGCTGTGGACGGGGGCGACGTCCCGCGGGCCGAGGCTGACAAGTTCATCGCCGAACTGGGCTGGCGGGATTTCTCGGCCCACCTGCTGCACCACTTCCCGCAGATCACCGACACCGCCTTCCGGCCCGAGTACGACGCCATGCCCTGGCGCGACGACCCGGCGGGGCTGCGGGCGTGGCAGCGGGGCCTGACGGGCTATCCCATCGTCGATGCGGGCATGCGCCAGCTGTGGACGACCGGCTGGATGCACAATCGCGTCCGCATGATCGTCGCCTCCTTCCTCGTGAAGGACCTGCTGATCGACTGGCGACGGGGCGAGGACTGGTTCCGGGACACCCTCGTGGACGCCGATCTGGCCAGCAATGTGCAGAATTGGCAGTGGGTTGCGGCATCCGGAGCGGACGCTGCGCCGTATTTCAGGGTGTTCAATCCGATTACCCAGGGGACGAAGTTTGATGCCAAGGGACAGTATGTCCGCCGCTGGGTTCCCGAGATCGCGGCCCTGCCCGACAAATGGCTGCACGCCCCGTGGACCGCGCCCGCGGAAGTCCTGCGCGGCGTCGGCTTGCGCCTCGGTCACGACTATCCCCGGCCGATCCTCGACCATGCGGAGGCGCGGGACCGCGCGCTGGAGGCCTTGCGGACCGTCACCGCGTCCCGTCACGACGACCCCGGGCATTGACGCCCCGGGGGCGGCCTTCCCACATCACTGCGCATGACGTCGTTGACCGCCGAACGGCCCGAGGCTGCGGCCCGTACCCCGCGAGGGGTGGCCCTGCTGTTGCGCCTGCTCTCCGCCAACTGGACCTTCGGCCAGTTGACTATCCTTCTGCCGAACGGACAAACCCGGCGGCTGTCAGGACAGGAGACCGGGCCCGCCGCCGTGCTGGATATCCGCGATTACCGCTTTGCCCGCCGGGTGTTGGCCAATGGCGATATCGGTTTCGCGGAAGGCTATATGGCCGGTGAGTGGGAGACGCCGCATCTGGCGCCGTTGCTCGAGGTTCTGGCCCGGAATTACGACAACATCCGCCGCCTTTTCGACGGCAACCCCGTGATGACGGCTATCAACTGGCTCTCGCATCGGATGAACCGCAACAGCCGGTCCGGATCGAAGAAAAACATCCACGCCCACTATGATCTGGGCAACGACTTCTACAGCCGCTGGCTGGACCCCTCCATGACCTATTCCTCGGCCCGGTTCGCCACGCCGGACACGCCGCTGGAGGCCGCACAGCGCGAGAAATACGCCTCTCTCGCCCACATGATGGACCTGCGTCCCGGCCAGTCCGTGTTGGAGATCGGCTGCGGCTGGGGCGGCTTCGCCGAGTTCGCGGCGAAGGAGGTCGGCGCAAAGGTCACCGGCATCACCATCTCGCAGCAGCAATACGACTTCGCGAAACAACGCCTCTTCAACGCGGGCCTGTCGGAGAGGGCGGACATTCGGCTTGTCGACTATCGCGACGTGACCGGCCAGTTCGACCGTGTCGCCTCCATCGAAATGTTCGAAGCGGTCGGTCAGGAGTACTGGCCCGCCTATTTCGGCAAGATCCGTGATGTGCTCGCGCCCGGCGGTCGCGCAGGCCTGCAGATCATCACCATCGAGGACGACCTGTTCGAGGAGTACAATCGCCGCACCGACTTCATTCAGAAGTACGTCTTCCCCGGGGGCATGCTGCCGTCCGAGGACCGGCTGAAGCCGGTGATCGAACGGGCCGGTCTGGAGTGGCAGGCCATCGAGCGCTTCGGTCTCGACTATGCCGACACCCTCAAACTCTGGGACGAGCGCTTTCAGTCCTCCTGGGGCGAGATCAGCCGCATGGCCGGGTTCGACGAGCGGTTCCGCCGCCTGTGGCGGTTCTATCTGGCCTATTGCGAAGCCGGCTTCCGGTCGCGGCGCACCGATGTGGTCCAGCTGGCTCTGGCGAAGGGCTGAGGCGGGGCGCATATCGGTCGCATGACCTCCGCCCTGATCTCCGCCGCCGACCTCGCCGACCGTCTGGGCGATCCTGACCTGCGCATCGTGGACGCCAGCTGGCATCTGGACGGACATGACGCCCGCGCGGACTTCGCCGACCGGCATATCCCCGGCGCGGTCTTCCTTGATCTGGACGTGGTGTCGGACGGCGACAGCCCCCTGCCCCACACCCTGCCGTCGCCCGCCGCCTTCGCCGCCTCAGCGGGCGTGCTGGGCCTGTCTGATCGGGACAGCATCGTGGTTTATGACACGGCGGGCCTGTTCTCGGCGGCGCGGGTCTGGTGGATGCTGAAAATTATGGGCGCGCGCGATGTGCGGGTGCTGGACGGCGGCCTGCCCGCCTGGACCGCGCGCGGGTTACCGCTTGAGACCGGGGCGCCTGAACGACCGTCCTTCAGCGTCTTCAGCCCCCGCTTCGACAGCGACGCCGTCGTCGGCCTCGATCAGGTCCGGGCCGCGCTGGGCGGAGAGACGCAGGTGCTGGACGCCCGCGGCGCCGGCCGCTTCCGGGGCGAGACCGCCGAGCCCCGGCCCGGCGTTCGTTCCGGGCACATGCCCGGCGCGCTGAACCTGCCTTACGGCGCGTTGCTGAACGCGGACGGCACGATGAAGCGCGGCCCGGCGCTGGAAGCCGCCTTCACCGATGCAGGAATGGATCTGGACCGTCCGGCGATCACCACCTGCGGCTCGGGTGTCACCGCCGCCATCCTGACGCTGGGCCTGCATGAGCTGGGCCGGACATCCCGCCTCTACGACGGAAGCTGGGCCGAATGGGGCGCGCCGGAAGGCGGCCCCGTCCAGACCGGCTGATCAGACCTGGCCGACGGTCCCTTCCTTCAGACCGCGGCGGGCCTGCCCCGGCAGGCCTTCCGGGTCGGTCGAGCCGTCGCCGGGGATGGCGTCATCACTCTCGCCGCGCGAGACGACCGTGGCGAGCACCAGATCGCCGGTGACGTTCAGGGTCGTGCGGCACATATCCAGGAAGCGGTCGACGCCCAGGATCAGGCCGATGCCCTCGACCGGCACATTGACCATGGCCAGGATCATCGCGACCACGGGCAGCGAGCCGGCGGGCACGCCCGCGGTGCCGACGCCACCCAGGATGCAGACCAGCATGACCACGACCTGTTGGGTAAGCGACAGCTCGATCCCGAAGAACTGGGCCAGGAACAGAACCGTCACCCCCTCGAACAGGGCGGTGCCGTTCTGATTGGCGGTCGCGCCGACCGTCAGCACGAAGCGGGCGATCTTGCGCGGCAGACCCAGTTCCTCATCGGCGGCGCGCAGGGCCACTGGCAGCGAGGCGTTGGACGAGGCGGTCGAGAAGGCCATCACCATCGGCTCGCGCACGCCACGGAAGAACTTGATCGGGTTCACGCCGCCGCCGATCCAGACGACCAGCGGATAGACCACGAACATGTGGATCGCCATGGCGCCCACGGCCACGCCGACGAAGGCGGCCAGACGCACCAGCAGATCCCAGCCAAACACGGCCGCCAGCTTGAACATCAGGCAGGCGATGGCCAGCGGGGCCAGCTTGATGAAGAGGTTGATCAGCTTCATCGTGACCTCGAGGAGGCCCTCGATGGTGCTCTGCAGGCCGTCCGTCTGCGGGGACTTGGCCATCACCAGCCCGATCCCGAAGAACAGGGCGAAGATCATCACCGGCAGGATCTGGTTCTCCGCCGCCGCGGTGACGACGTTCGAGGGGATCAGGTCGAGGAAGAAATCATCGAAGCGAACGCCGCCCTGCGCCTTGGCCACGATCTCGCTGGTTCCCTGCGCCCCTTGGGCCAGCAGCGATTGCGCCACCTCGGGCGGCACCCCGTCGCCGGGACGGAAGAAGTTGACCATGCCCAGACCGATGACCACGGCGATGCCGGAGACGATGATCGTCAGCAGCAAGGTCTTCAGGCCCGCGCGACCGAGCGAGTTCAGGTCGCCCATCTCGGCCACCCCGACCACGAGGGCCGAGAACAGCAGGGGGATGACCATCATGAAGAGCAGCTTCAGGAAGATCTGACCGATGGTCCCGGCGATCACGATCGGCGCCCATTCGGCGTCCGGCTGGATCGCGAAATTGGCCCACAGACCGGCGCCGAGGCCGACCGCGAAGCCGATCAGCATCAGCCAGTGGAGCGCGATCCCGCCCTTTTTGCTCGTTTGCATACAGTGGTCCCCCGGCGATTGAGCCGTGTGGTTATCGGATGGGCAGGCCGTAGATCAACCCGGCAGGCCGCTGGTTCCATTGCGCATTGAGGCCCCGCTCCAGATCGAGCGACGAATCCGGGCCGATATTGCGCGCGAAGATTTCGCCGTAATTGCCTTCCGCCTCCAGCGCATTCTTCAGCCAGGATTTGGACAGGCCCAGCATGGGGCCGAAGTCGCCCTCCACGCCCAGCAGACGCCGGACCGCCGGATCACGGCTTTCAGCGGCCAGGGCGCCGACGTTCTGGCGCGTGACGCCCAGTTCCTCGGCCAGGATCAGGCCGTTCAGGGTCCAGCGCACCACCGAGGTCCAGGCTTCGTCGCCCCGCTTCACGGCCGGGCCCAACGGTTCCTTGGAGATCACCTCCGGCAGGATGGCGTGCTGATCCGGATCGGGCAGCAGGGTCCGGGCGGCGGCCAGTGCGGAAATGTCGGCGCTGAAGGCGTCGCAGTCTTCCTTCGCATAGGCCTCGCGCGCCGCCTCCTCATTGTCGGTGACGACGGGCGTGTAGGCGATGCCGCGCGCACGGAACCAGTCCGCCAGATTGAGCTCGCTGGTCGAGGCCCGCTGCACACAGATGCGCGCGCCGTTCAGCTCCGTCGCGCTGGACAGGTTCAGCGACCGCCGGACCAGGAAGCCCTGACCGTCGTAATAGTTGATCCCGGCGAAGCGCACGCCCTCCTGCGCCTCGCGCGACAGGGTCCACGACGTCTCACGCCAAAGCACGTCGACCCGGCCCGCGCGCAGGGCGTCGAACCGCTGGCTGGTGGTCAGAGGCACGAAGCGCACCGCGTTCGCATCGCCCAGCACCGCGGCCGCCAGCGCCCGGCAGAAGTCGGCGTCGAAGCCGCGCCACTGGCCGCGATTGTCGGTGTAGGCGAAGCCGACCAAACCTTCATGCACGCCGCAGTTCAGGCGGCCGCGCCGCTTCACCGCCTGCAGGGTCGGGCTGTCAAAGGCCGGGGCTTCGGTCGGGGCGGTTGCGACGGTCTCGTCCGCGGCGTCATCCTCGCGCGCGCCCCGTCCGCAGGCGGCGACCGCCAGCGTCAGGACCAGCGCCATCGCCGCCGTCCGAACCTTCATCCCGCCTGTTCGCATGCCGCGCCTCGTCAGTGTGTCCGCCAGACTTGCGCCCCGCCCCTTTTAGAGGCCTTTGAGCCCTGAACCGCAACCCCGCGAGCCCCCATGACCGACCGTTCCGACCGCACGCGCCTGATCGCCGGGGCCACCCGCCGCACATCAGGCCCCGGGCTCGGCCGTCGCCCGGTCTCCCCGCCGGTCGAGCGGGCCTCGACCCTGCTCAACGATTCGCCGTCCGCCATGCGGGACGGCTCCATCGGCCCGACCTACGGCATCGAGGATCTGTCCGCCGGCCGCGCACTGCGCGCGGCGCTGGCCGAATTGGAGGGGGCTTCCGACGTCTGGCTGGTCCCGTCCGGCCTCGCCGCCGTCACCGTGCCCCTGACCGCCCTGCTCCAGCCCGGCGATCAGGTGCTGACGACCGACGCCCTGTACGGCCCCACCCGCCGCTTCCTGCACCGCCACCTGCGCCCGCGCGGGATCGACACCATTTTCCACCCCGCCGAGGCCGGGACCGAAGCCATCCTGTCCGCCGTGACCGACCGGACGAAGGTGATGCTGATCGAGTCGCCCGGCTCCCTGACGTTCGAGATGCAGGACGTCCCCGCGCTCGCCGCCGCCTGTCGTGAACGCGGTGTCCTGACGATCATGGACAACACCTGGGGCGCGGGCCTGGCCTTCAAGCCTCTGGCCCATGGCGTCGATGTCAGCGTTCAGGCCCTGACGAAGTACGCGGGCGGCCACTCCGACCTGCTGATGGGCTCCATCGCCGTCGCCGATGACATCGTCGGCAAACCGATCTTCGAGACGATTGAGGACCATGGCTGGCGCGTCACCTCCGACGACGCCTGGCTGGCCCTGCGCGGCCTGCGCACCCTGCCCTTGCGCTATGCCGAACAGGCCCGCTCGGCGCGGATCGTCGCCGACTGGCTCAAGGCCCGGCCCGAGGTCGCCGACGTGATGTGGCCCGCCCTGCCCGGCTCACCCGCTCATGACTTGTGGAGCCGCGACTACACAGGCGCCGCGTCCCTGTTCGGACTGGTGATGAAGGGCGGCGACACGGCCGCTGCCCACGCCCTGATGTCGGCCCTCAGCCTGTTCGGCCTCGGCTATTCCTGGGGCGGCTTCGAAAGCCTGATCACCCACGAGACCGCGCAATTGGCGATGCGCGGATCACCGCCGAAGCTGGCGGGCGAACTGCTGCGCCTGCATGTGGGGCTGGAAGACCCTGCGGATCTGATCGCCGATCTGGAGGTCGGGCTGACGGCGTGGACGGCGGCGGCGACCTGAGCGATCCTTGTTCGCGACGATGATTCAGGGGCGAACGATGAGCGCGGTTTCGGCAGCCTGTCTGGCGCTTCTGGCCTTGTCCTCGACCGGCTGCGCGAAGCCGCAGCCGATAGCCAGCGCCGAGGCCGCCTGCGACATCGCCACACAGAAGGTCACTGAGCTAAGAGGCCTCCCGACCAGCCATGTCGCGCATTGCGAAAAGCTGGGTGAGGCGAACGGCTACTACCCCCTCGCCCTCTACGCCCATTGCAAGGAAGCGGTCTGCGGCAGCACCAGCATGGGCTGGTTCGCCGTCAGCAAGACGACCGGCGAAGTGTTCGAATGGGATGTCACGGAGGAGCGGGCCGGGGTAACCGTTACGAACGGCATATCCTTCCAGCCGTGACCACAATGGCTCCGGCGCCTTCAAAAACTCAGGCACATGAAAACAATCGAAGTCGACCAGTTTGAATTCGATAACCCCCAGACTGAAGAACATCTGGAGATCGCAACAGCGCGCCGATCGGAATGGGTTCCGACAGTCGCTGCATTTGCTGCCAGTGTCGGATGCGGGAATCTCAGCCCGGCGATATTGCCGAAGGGGCGCGTTGACGATCTTGCCGGCGCATTGGCCGGGCTCGCTCCGACATTGCCCGCCTCACAACCGCTCAACGCGATACTCGGCCACAGACAAGTTCTGTCTTACCTGAAACGGTTTGCGGGCATCGATGCGCCTGAGCCGTGCGACTGGGCTTGTTGGCCAATTCCGAACAATGAGCATTTCATCGAGGAAAAGCTGCTCATCGAAACCGACGACAGCTTCATCAGCTACAAATGGTCAACGTCAGCCTGATAGTCCGCCGCATCATCTGATGATGACAGGAACCGGCAGCCGAACGATAGCGGCGCATAGACCTTATGGTCAGCGAGCAGCAGCCGCTCGATCTGCCCCAATAGCCCGCCCACCTTCCGGATCACCACTTCCCGGCTGACGATGACACGCGGGGCCAAGCTCTCGACGGGCACGCGGTAGGCGTTCAACCACTCTGCATCCAGTGTAACGTCTTCACCGTTCAACACGGCATTGAAAGTCACATCGAAGCCCCGTTCGTAAATGCCGAACTTCCGGGCTCCTGTCGGCCAGATCAGCCAGCGACCGAATTGGATCAGGTCAGAAAGATTGATGGCCAAATCGTCCCAGCAAAGGGTCAAGCGCACCCCTGCCCAATCTATGCAGAAATCCGGTCGTCCCAAGGCTTCGAGCGCGTCCACGACCGCGCCCTGAAAATCGTAGTCGAGTTCCTTCAGCTCCCAGATACGCACGGCGCTCCAGTCGAGCACTGGCGGAGGCTCGGTCCACTGGATCGTCAGGGCGAACGGTTCAACAGGCGTCATCGCGAACTGAACTCTCCTCTCCCCGGTCCTAGCGAGAGTGCGATGCTCCGCTCTGTGCGAGGTCAGCTGAGCAGATGTAAAACCGGCTGTAAAACCATCAGCCGCAATCCCGCTCAAACCCTGGCGCGCCCTGCAGGATTCGAACCTGCGACCGTCCGCTTAGAAGATAGTGCGATAGTCCGAAATTTCAGCGCCTTAGGTGTAAAACCGCGCGTTATCTCACCTCGCCAGCGCTAAACCGACGGACGGGGTGCAAAACTTCAAGGACGCCAATGTCCGCTTTCGACCCAGAGCGGACTAGATTGATTTCGGCTTCGTTCGCCAAAATCGCAAAAATGCCGCCCTTAGCGTCAAACCGAATGCCGCGCCCACACAGCCGACGACAAGCCATGAGCCACTCAGCAAGCCGGCCACCATCAACAAACCGGCCCAGAGGACAAACTTGAAATCTGACGATGCGGCTCCCGAAGACATGAATGAGGCGGCGGCCAAACCTGCCCAAATAAGAACTGCGAGCAAGCAGCCGCCCAACAGGCCCGCGATGGCGCCGCGTGCCGACCAGCGAGCTGATCCTGATGCGCACACTACGAAGGCAAGGAGCGTCCACCAGAGCAGTGGGTCCCCGTAGATTGATCGACCGTCCACTCATCCCCCGGCATCGTGATCTGCCGATGCTAGCTCTGCGGAAGTCAGCTTTCTACCCTTAGCGGTCATTCAGAGAGTCCGCTTTCGGCGTGAGCACCCGCCGGCCGTGTAAAACTTTTCAGGCCGATCCCGCTGAAACCCTGGCGCGCCCTGCAGGATTCGAACCTGCGACCGTCCGCTTAGAAGGCGGGTGCTCTATCCAGCTGAGCTAAGGGCGCTGAAGGGATGGCAAGGCCGTACCCGTAAGACCAAAATGGCTCAAGGGCTGCACGGTCGTCCGGCCTCAAGTCGCGCGAAGCGCGGTAGGCCAAACAGAAATGGCCTCAAGTAGCCGATAGGCGACAGGCCCAACAAAGAAGCACTGACCGCTGCGCAGTCAGTGCGTCCACGACTGCTTGCGGTTGGTGGCGAAGTTGTCGGCGTAGGCCTTGATGATCACCGGCGGCTCCTGCGGCTCGTGCAGGCGGAAGGCGATGCCGTGGCGCTCGGCGTAGGCGACGGCCTCTTCCCTGGTGTCGAAGGTCAGGCGGACCTGACCGTTCATGTCCGACGAGGAGGTCCAGCCCATCAGCGGGTCGATGGTGCGGGCCGAGGCCGGTTCGAACTCCAGCCGCCAGTCTCTCGACTTGGCCTTGCCGGACTGCATGGCGGTCTTGGCGGGGCGGTAGATGCGAGCGATGGCCATCGGAATCCTCATTCGTCCGGCCGAAACCGGTCTCCGCGTCCTAAAAGCCTTCGGCATCAGGATCAAGGCGGATGGGCTCCGCAACGCCGCCTGCGCGGAAAATCCTTCGAATCTCCACATGCCTCTTGCGCCCGGACAGCGCATGAGTGGTCATCGACACCTTGAGGGATGAGGCCGGGGATGACGGACATGACCAGGACCAGTGACAGAGCGGGCGTGCCGCTGTGGCGGGTCGGACTTTGGGGCGGAATCGCCGCCCTTCTCGTGCTGCCGCTGATCGCGATGCAGTTCACCAGCGAGGTCGCCTGGACCGCGACCGATTTCCTGTTCGCGGCCATCCTGCTGGTCGGCGCGGGCGCGCTGTTCGAACTGGCGGCGTGGAAGGTGCGCGACCTGACCGGCCGTCTGGTGCTGGCGGCGGTCCTGATCGGCGCTGTGCTGCTGGTGTGGGCCGATGGGGCCGTGGGGATCTTCTGACCCCGTAAACTCTGGTCGGAGTGAGAGGATTCGAACCTCCGACCCTCTGCTCCCAAAACAGATGCGCTACCAGGCTGCGCCACACTCCGATCCAGAGCGGCGCGTCTTGCCACGCGCCGCCCCCGACCGCAATGCGCCGCGTGCTTATTCCGCGAAGAAGGGGTGATGAACCTTGTCGCCCGGCTTGGCGCCGATCTCGTCCGAGCGGCCGCCACGCAGTTCCAGCACGCCCATGGCCGGACCGTTGGACGGCAGGACCGTGTCGTTGTTCGGCGCCGCGTTCTTGACGATCGAGACGATGCGTCCGTGCGGGTCGAGATAGAGGATGTCCAGCGGGCTGGGCGTGTTGTGCATCCAGAAACCGCGCTCGGCCACGTCCGGGAACTGGAACAGCATGCCGCGATCATCGGCCAGCGGCGGGCGCTCCATCAGGCCGCGTTGACGCTCGGCGTCGTCATCGGCGATCTCGACCATGAATTTGTGCTCGCCGGTCGAGGTGGTGATCGACAGCGGCTCCATCGGCTCGCCGTTCGCCCCCTTGGGCGTGCCCATGGCGCAACCAGCCAGCAGCAGGGCGCCCGCGATGGCCGCCAGAATTCCACGACGATAGATCATACGCATCCGCCCTTGCACGAGGGCGGATACCTTATCCGCCCATTCTGATTTCAGCGACCACCAGCCCCTTGGGGCCATCGGCGAACCGCACCGAAACCGGCTCTCCGGGCAGAAGATCGTCCAGCCCGCAGCGCCGCAGCGTTTCGACATGGACGAAGATATCGCCGGCCTGTCCGTCGCGCACCACGAATCCGTAGCCCTTGGTGCGATTGAACCATTTGACCACGGCGGGCTCCAGCGGACCGCCGGAGCCCGCCGGAGGCGCGGCCCCCTGCTGGCGCAGACTGTCATAGCCGTTCCGCCGCGCGGGCGGCGCGGCGGCGGCGGCCGGATCGCCCGCGCCCAGCTCCACGATTTCGGTCACCTGCCAGCCCTTCGGACGGCGCACGCAGTCACAGGAGATCGGCGCGCCCTCGGCGGCGGTCTCATGCCCGCTGTCCCGCAGGCTGGAGATGTGGAGGAGCACGTCCTTGAGATCCGTCAGCCCCGGATCGTCAGGTACGATGAAGCCGTATCCCTTACCGGGATCGAACCATTTGACCCGTCCGGCGATACGCACCGCGACCGCCGCCTCCCCAACCTCGTAGTCCGACACAACTTTCCCCCTGCCCGGGATCAGTACGGGCACGGCTTATTTAACACGGTTCTTTGAACCCCTGAAAAGCGAAAAATGTCCATTTTTCGAAGTTGTATGGCGGTGATCGTTCAACCCTGCCCCACACATCTCTCCGCGCGCGCCACGGCCATGTTGATCCGGACCCGACGCATCCGGCGGCGGGGGCGAGTCTGTCGGCGATGTGGGGAGAAGCCCCCGCGTGGCAGTCCCTAGGGGAATCGAACCCCTCTTTTCAGGTTGAAAACCTGACGTCCTAACCGATAGACGAAGGGACCGCGGCGCGGGGAAGCGGCGATATAGCCGAGCCCATCCCGCAGGCCAATCCCCAATCTGACGACAGCGTCCCTGCCTCATCCTGAAACCGGATGGCGGACACGACGAGGCTAGTCGCGTTGACTGTGCGGAAAAGCGGTTCGAAATGTCCTGGAGGGGGCGGCCTGTTCAGACCAGAAGCCTTTGAAAGGCTAACCCCGCGTGGCAGTCCCTAGGGGAATCGAACCCCTCTTTTCAGGTTGAAAACCTG
>NZ_JBMDIU010000019.1:0-15771 GCF_057808845.1 Brevundimonas sp. FG8
CTCTCCATCGCCCGCTTCAAGGCGATGGGGAGGACAGATCGCGCAGCGATCAGGAAGGGGGCGGCGCAGGCGTTTGACGGTTAGCCGCCGACACCGGTGTTCGAGACCTGTCCGGCCACCACCGGGCCGCCCTCTCCTGACCGTCGCTGCCGCGCCGGTCTGTCCTCTCCATTCGCCTGAGGGCGAATGGAGAGGTGAGCGCAGGCAGAACACCTTGCCCCCTCCCTCGGCCCGGGTCACAACCTTCGCCATGAGCACCAGCTACAATCGCATCGCCTATGAGGCGCTGGAAGTCTGCAACGGGGTGACCCTCGCGACCGTGAAAGACGCCGTGGCGCGGGCGGGGCTGGCGCCCGGCGCGCGGGCGGCGGATGTCGGGACCGGCAATGCGACCGTGGCGATCCGGTTGGCGCAGACCTTCGGCCTTGCGACGACGGCCATCGAATATGATCCGGGCATGGCCGAGCTGGCCGCCGGGCGGATCGCGGCGTCAGGCGCGGCGGTCGAGCTGGTCATCGGATCGGCGGCGGATGTGCTGACGGACCTCCCGCCGCTGGACCTGATCACGGCCCTCGGGACCACCAACATTACCGGCGAAGGGCGGCCGTCGCCCGAGGCGGGGTTCGCCTTTCTGAAGACCCGCCTGACGCCCGGCGGATACCTGTTGTGGGGGGATCTGGTCTGGATCGCGGAACCGCCGGGGCCGCTGAGGCAGATCGCGGAAGCCACCAATCAGTATACGGACGATTCAGACTGGAAAGCCGCCGCCGGAGCCGCGGGGTTCGAGGTCCTCTGGTCCGAAATCTCGCCGCAGGCGGTGTTTGACGCCTATGCCGCGGCGGCGGACAGCGCCGCGCGACACTGGCTGGCGACGAACGCGGATGCGCCGGAAGCGGCGTCGGTTCAGGCGGTCGCCGACCGGGTGAAGATGGTGCTGGAGTTCGGCCGCCCCTTTATCGGGTTCGGACTGTACCTGCTGAAGGCGCCCGCCTGATCAGGCCGTCCGGATGATCCCGTTGGTCGCCTGAACCGGCCAGGGTGTCAGGCGTCCACCCGCGCAGGGACCGCCCGTGCAGACCCCCGTCAGGGGCTCGAACACAGCGCCGTGCCAGCCGCACAGGATCAGGGCGCCGTCCGGAGTCAGATACCGGTCCAGCTCCATCGCCAGCGGATAACCGGCGTGCGGGCAGCGGTCGATGTAGCCCGCGACCTGACCGTCCTTGCGGACGACGAAGCCGTGGAAGAAGGCCTCGCCGATCTGGAGCACGAAGGCGCGCGAGCCGGGATCGGGGATGTCATCCTCGGCGCACAGGGCGACGTTGGGCGGGGTCTTCCAGACCCGCTTCCGCTCAGCCTGAATCCCGGACACGGTCAGTCGCGCTCGGCGCGCAGGGGGCGGGACAGCAGGTTGTCGATGACCTCATCCACCGTGGTCTCGCCGCTGAGCAGGGCGGCGACGGCGAGGGAGATGGGCATGTCGACGCCCATTTTCGCGGCCAGTTCGCGCACGGCGGGGGCGGATTCATAGCCTTCGGCGACCGAGCGCTTCCCGGCCAGCGCCTGTTCGACGGTCTGGCCCTGACCGAGGGCGAGGCCGAGGCTCATGTTGCGCGATTGCGGGCTGGAGCAGGTGAGGACCAGATCACCCAGACCGCAGAGACCCGCGACGGTCTCGGCCTGACCGCCCAGGGCGACGCCCAGACGGGTCATTTCGGCGAAGCCGCGCGTGATGATGGCGGCGTGGGCGCTGCGGCCCAGCCCCTTGCCCTCGCTCATGCCGCAGGCGATGGCCAGCACGTTCTTGATGGCCCCGCCGACCTCGGCGCCGATCAGATCGGTCGCCAGATACGGACGGAAGGCCGGGGCCGACAGGGAGGCCATCAGAGCTTCGCCCAGAGCCTCGTCCGCACAGGCCAAGGTGACCGCGCTGGGCAAACCACGCGCGACCTCGCCCGCGAAACTGGGCCCGGACAGGACGGCGATGGGCGCCTCGGGCAGGGTCTCGGACAGCACGTCCGTCATCAGCTTCAGCGAGCCGCGCTCGATGCCCTTGGAGCAGAGCACCACCGGCACGTCCGCCCGGTGATGGGGGGCGAAGGCCGTCAGGGTGGAGCGCATGTGCTGGGCGGGCGGCACGGCCAGAATGACGTCGCAGTCGGCCAGATCGGCCAGTTCGGTCGTGACCGAGATCCGGTCGCCCAGGGTCACGCCGGGCAGGAAGGCCTCGTTGATCCGCCGCTCGCGGATGCTCTCGACCACGTCGGGCTCACGCGCCTGCAGCAGCACGTCCAGCCCGGCGCAATTGGCCACCTGCGCCAGGGCCGTGCCCCATGCGCCGCCGCCGATCACCCCTGCCCGCCTGAATTCCATACCCGCTCCCAGCCCCTTAAGCCTTCGCGCCCTTGCGGCCCGGCTTGTGGGCCGGGTCGGCGAGCGCCTTCTGTTCATCCAGCGGCCAGCGTGGGCGGGCCGCCGTATCGATATCCGACACCAGACCCTTCCGCAGACGCTCGGCGCCCGCAAGAGCGATCATCGCCGCATTGTCCGTGCAATAGGCCATGGGCGGGGCGAGGAAGTCGAACCCGTTTTTCGTCGCGACGGCCTCCAGCGTGGCCCGGACGGTCCTGTTCGCCGCCACGCCGCCGGCGACGACAAAGAGGCGGCTGGAATTGTGTTCCGCATATTCCTTCAGCGCCCGGTCCGAGCGTTCGCCCAGCTGGCGAGCGATGGCGGTCTGGACGGCGTCAGCGAGGTCGGCCTTGTCCTGCTCAGTCTCGCAGGTCGAGGCGAGGCGCGAAGCGGCGGTCTTCAGGCCCGAGAAGGAGAAGTCGCAATCCTTGCGGCCCAGCAGGGCCCGCGGCAGGTCGAAACGCGCCCCGTCGCCGGAGGCCGCCAGCCTCTCCAGCGCCGGGCCGCCCGGGTAGCCGAGGCCCAGCGCCTTGGCGATCTTGTCGAAGGCCTCGCCCGCCGCATCGTCGATGGTGGTGCCCAGCCGGGTCATGTCGCCGACGCCGCGCACCTCCAGCAACTGGCAATGGCCGCCCGAGACCAGCAGCAGCAGGAAGGGATAGGCGACCGGCCGACCCAGACGGGCCGAGACGGCGTGGCCCTCCAGATGGTTCACCGCCACCAGAGGCAGGTCGCGGGCCAGCGCAACGGCCTTGCCGTAGCTGAGCCCGACCATGACCCCGCCGACGAGGCCCGGCCCGGCGGTGGCGGCGACCCCGTCCAGCCCGTCATAATCGAGCCCGGCCTCGGCCATGGCGCGGCGGGTGACGCCGTCGATCATTTCCACGTGACTGCGGGCCGCGATCTCGGGCACGACGCCGCCGAAGGCCGCGTGATCGTCGATCTGGCTGTGCACCACCGACGACAGGACCGTCGCTTCGCCCTCCGGCGACAGGCGCACGACCGAGGCGGCGGTCTCGTCACAGCTGGTCTCCAGACCCAGGACGATCAGGTCCGCGACGCGCGCGTCGGTTGCCCGACCCGGCTCGCTGCTATAGTCCGCGCCAACTGTCATCCGGGTCGAGGTAGCGACCCTGTCGAACCCGCGCAACGTCTCATGCCCTTTCCGATCCGCATCGGCACCCGCCGCTCCAAGCTCGCCCTGACCCAGTCGGGGATGATGCAGCGCGCCATCGGCCGGGCCATGGGGGTCGCCGACGCCGATCTGGCCGAAGCCGTGCCACTGGTCGAGATCGTCACCACCGGGGACCGGGTGCAGGACCGCCGCCTGCTCGAGATCGGGGGCAAGGCCCTGTTCACCAAGGAGATCGAGGAAGCGCTGCTGGACGGCCGTGTCGATGTTGCGGTTCACTCGATGAAGGACGTCCCGGCCGAGCAGCCGCCCGGCCTGTGCATCGCCGCCATCCCCGAGCGCGAGGATCCGCGCGACGCCTTCATCAGCACCCATTTCGCCGCGTTCGATGCGCTTCCGGCGGGCGCCGTGCTGGGCACCGCCTCGCTGCGGCGGCAGGCGCAGGCGCTGGCCCTGCGGCCCGACCTGAAGATCGAGATGCTGCGCGGCAATGTCGACACCCGGCTGAAGCGGCTGGCCGACGGCGATTTCGACGCCATCCTTCTGGCGACCTCGGGCCTGAACCGGCTGGGCTTCGATGAGGTGATCCGCGAGCGGCTGTCGCTGGACGCCTTCCTGCCCGCGCCGGGCCAGGGTGCACTGGCCCTGCAGACCCGCGAGGGCGAGAGCGCCGCCTGGGTCGCGCCCCTGAATCACCCGCTGACCGCGCTCGCCGTCGCCGCCGAACGCGGCGCCATGACCGCGCTGGAAGGCTCGTGCCGCACCGCCATCGGCGCCCATGCCGAAATCAGCGAGGGACACCTTCGGCTGACGGTCGAGATGCTGGCGCCGGACGGCTCGGCGCGCTGGCGCCGGGCGGGCGAGATGGTGGACGTCAGCGCCGCCGACGCCGAAGCGGTCGCCCGCGCGCTGGGCCTGCGGCTGGGCGCCGAGGTGCACGCCGCCGCCGGCGACCAGAGGATCGACCTCTGACGGGCCTGCGCCGCGTCTGGGTGACCCGGACCGAGCCGGGCGCGTCGCGCACGGCGGCGCGACTGGCCGCACGCGGTTTCGAGCCCCTGATCGCCCCGGTTCTGGCGATTCGCCCGATCCTCCAGCCCGCGCCCGACCTGACCGGGATCACGGCCCTCGCCTTCACCAGCCCCAACGGCGTGGCCGTCTTCGCCGACCTGAGCGCCGACCGGTCCCTGCCCGTCTTCGCGGTGGGCGACGCGACGGCCGAACGCGCGAGGCAGGCGGGGTTCGCCACTGTCGCCTCGGCCTCCGGCGCCCTGTCGGACCTGGCCTGGCTGATCTCGGGCGAGGCGACCGGCCGTATTCTGGTCCCCGGCGCGCGTCAGCCGGCGGGCGATCTGGACGCCCTGCTGAACGGGGCGGTCGAGACGGTGATCCTGCCGATCTATGAGGCGACGGAGACCAAGGCGACGCCGCCCGCGGATTTCGACGCCGTTCTGGTCCACTCCCCTCGCGCGGCGCAGGCGGTGGCCGGTGTGCTGGGCCGGACCGGCGGCGCCGGACGACTGGCGGTGGCCATTTCAGCGGCGGCGGCCGCCCCGCTGGCGGCGGCCGGATTCGCCGAAATCCGCACCGCGGGCGAGCCGACGGACGCCGCCGTGCTTCTGGCGCTTGGCAATCCCGCGCCTCACGTATAAAGAGCCCCTCTCGCGCGGCTCGGGACAGACCCGATCCGACGACAGGCCGCTTTAGCTCAGCTGGTAGAGCACCTCATTCGTAATGAGGGGGTCGCGTGTTCGAGTCACGCAAGCGGCACCACCTTTCCAGAGCACCACTAGCTTTGACGCCCGGCCGGGATGAGCCGGAAGGCGCTTTGGCTTGGGAGTTGCGTGGGTATGCAGTGGGGAGTGCCCTCACGAGAGCTCGCCTTCGTAATGAGGGGGTCGCGTGTTCGAGTCACCTAAGCGGCACCACTTTCCTTCTCCACCGTCCTAGTTGAACACCGCGTGGTATTTCCGGCGCGGGCCGGGGGCGGTTTGCGTGGGGATCAGGTGGATGGAGACGGCCTCGGCATCCTGGCCCGGACGCATCAGGTAGTGGCCCTCGACCAGCAGGGTGTCCCAGGGCGTGCTGAAGATCAGGACAAAGGGATCGCGCCCGCCGGGCATGCCGCCGCGCAGGTTCTCGACCTCATCCAGCTGGATGGTTATGGCCTTGGGCTGGGTGTCGACCAGCCACTGACGGCCCGCGAAGGGCGTGAAGTGATAGGCCTGCAACAGCATCGGCGGCGATTCAACGGACATGGCGTCTTCCCCTGCGCCACTTCGTCGGGCGCGCGATCACATGGTGCATGTTCGCGCGAGGTCTGCAATCTGAAGGCATGAAATATTCCAGACCCTTACCCGAAGTTGATCTGCGCGACGCGGGTCCGGCCGACGCGGACTTCATGGAGGCGCTGGCGCGGATCCATCTGGCGGAAAATCTGGGCGCGCCGCCGGGGGTTGAGGCCGGGCCGTTGCTGGAGATGCAGATGCGGTCAAGGGCGATGATGCTGGAGCACAGTTTTCCGGACCTGCGGCGACGGGTCGGACAGATCGGGGACGCGCCGGTCGCGGTCCTGCTGACGGCGATCCGGGACGGGGCTCTGCATGTGGTCGAGATCGCCACGGCGCCGCGGTGGCGCAGGCGCGGGGTCGGGGTTGCGCTTCTGGAGCGCGTCGCGGCGGAAGCGCGGGCCGGCGGGCAGGACGCGACCGCCCACATCTTCGTCACCAACACCGCATCCCTGGGCCTGTTCAGCGGCGCCGGCTTCACCTTGACCGCGCAGCCGGGCGCCGCGCAGGTCGTCGCCCGGTTGAGAACGGGTATCACCGTTACGCCGGACATAGCCTGACTCCAAAAGCTATGCCATGGTTGTGTGATCGATAAAATTCGCGCGTTGCGAAGACCGATCAGGAGGGAAAATCCATGGATGTCTTTGTCGGCACCATCATGACGTTCGGCTTCAATTTCGCGCCGCACAACTGGGCTCTGTGCAACGGCCAGCAGATCGCCGTTCAACAGAATACCGCACTGTTCTCGCTGCTGGGCACCTATTACGGCGGCAACGGCACGACCAACTTCCTGCTTCCCAACATGCAGAGCCGCCTGCCGGTGGGCATGGGGCAGGGTCCGGGCCTGTCGGCCTATACGATCGGCGAGGCCAGCGGGACCGAAACCACCAGCATCAGCATCCTGAACATGCCGGCGCACAACCACCCGATCTCGGTGAACAACACGGCCGCGACCGTGAACGTCCCCACCACCGGCGTGGCCATCGCTGACGCCAACGGCTCCGACCCGACCAACGGCGATGCGGTTACGGTGAATATCTACGCTCCGGCCGCGCCCAACACCGTGCTGCACCCACAGACCTGCGGCGTGTCGGGCGGCAACCAGCCGATCTCGATTCTGCAGCCGACCCTGGCGGTCAACTATTCGATCGCCCTGTACGGCATCTATCCGAGCCGGAACTGACGATCGGCGCCACACATTGCGACAGATCGGCCGTCGGCATGACGGCTGATCTGGACGCCCCGCCCTGAACGGCCTAGCAAGACCGCAGTATCGGAGCGGTCCATGTCGCCAGGCCTCAGCGCGCGCCAGGAAGAATGTCTAAGGCTTACAGCCTTCCTGACCGACAAGGAGATCGCCGCCCGGTTGGGTCTGTCGGAAGCCACCGTCAAGAAACATGTGCATGAGGCCTGCCGCCGTCTGGGCGTGAACCGGCGCAAGGCGGCCCTGGCGCTTCTGGAACGAAAAGTACCAGAGGATACGAAAGACCCCATTGGCGGCTCCCTTTCCGCTGCGTTTTCTGCCCCTGACGTCAGGGAGGCAGACGATGATTTCGCAGAAACGGCCCCTACCCCAGTGGACCTGGGAGGATCTGGAAGCGGCGCTGGACGGGTTCAGCACGCTGGGCGAGAGCGACCCGGTGCGGGCGCACCTGATGCGGGGGCTGGCGGCGGACGCCGAACGGGCGAGCCCGCGGGAACTGCTGCAGCAGGTGCTGAGCGCGGGCTGGGTCATGGCGCAGGTGGGCGCGCAGAGCCCCGCCTCGGATACCGCCCCCCGCCGCGCAATTGGGGCGTCCGCATCCTGATCATCGTTGTGATGCTGGTGCTGGCGGCGGTGATGATGCGGGCGATCGCCGACAGCATCGTGGCCTATCAACGTCAGGTCCGGGTGATCGACGAAACCGTCATGCAAGGCGCTCCCCCGACGTCGGCCCGCTAGGGTCGTTCGGGGGCTCCGCCGACTGGAGGAGCCATGGCGCCCTTTCAAATCTTCTACCTGTTGCTGAGCCTGCTGGTCTTCGCTGTCGCCTGGATGCGCGGCGGGCATACCGAACGGGCCGGCGTGGCCATCTTCGTGCTGGCCTTCGTCGCCAGTCTGATGGTGCAGCCCCTGACCGTGAACCAGTTTCGGCTGGGCGAGGCGTTGGTGGATCTGGCTCTGTGCGGCGCCCTGGTGTGGCTGGCCCTGCGTCGGGATCGCTGGTGGACCCTCGCGGCGGCGGCTTTCGCCGGACTGACGATGATCGCCCACGCCCTGATGTTCATGACGCCCCATCTGGAGCAGGCGCACGTCCGGATGGATGTCGCCTCCCGCTGGGGCATCGGGGTGTTACTGATCCTGTGTCTGGCCGCCGGCGTGCTGGAGCGGTGGATGGCCGGAGAACGTCCCGCCAGCAACGAAGCGCGCTGGCGTCGACCGGAACGCCCGGCGACTTGAACATATAAACATACCTTTATATGTTTGGCGGACCGTCGCTGAGGAGCCCGCCTTGTCCCGTACTTCCTTCCTGTTCACTTCGGAGAGCGTTTCCGAGGGCCATCCGGACAAGGTCGCCGACCGCATCTCCGACACCGTGGTGGACCTGTTCCTGTCCAGGGACCCGGAAGCGCGGGTGGCGTGCGAGACCCTGACGACGACCAATCTGGTGGTGCTGGCCGGTGAAATCCGCGGCCACGGCATCATGGGCAAGGACGGCCAGTGGGCCCCCGGCATCGAGGCCGAGATCGAGGCCGCCGTCCGCGCCGCCGTGCGCGACATTGGCTATGAGCAGGACCAGTTCCACTGGGACACCTTCGAGTTCCAGAACCATCTGCACGGCCAGTCGGCCGACATCGCGGTGGGGGTGGACGCCGAAGGCACCAAGGACGAGGGCGCCGGCGATCAGGGCATCATGTTCGGCTATGCGTCGAACGAAACCCCGGAGCTGATGCCGGCGACCCTGGCCTACAGCCACCGCATCCTGAAGGAGCTGGCCGCGCTACGTCACGCGGGCGGTTCGATCCTGGAGCCGGACGCCAAGTCGCAGGTGACCCTGCACTATGAGGACGGCAAGCCGGTGCGGGCGACCTCCATCGTCGTCTCGACCCAGCACGCCAAGGGCAAGACCCAGGCCGAAGTCGCCGCCGTGGTGAAGCCGGTGGTTGAAAGCGTGCTGCCGCAGGGCTTCATCACCAATGAGACCGTCTGGCACATCAATCCGACCGGCATCTTCGAGATCGGCGGACCGGACGGCGACACCGGCCTGACCGGCCGCAAGATCATCGTCGACACCTACGGCGGCGCGGCGCCCCACGGCGGCGGCGCCTTCTCGGGCAAGGACCCGACCAAGGTGGACCGCTCGGCCGCCTACGCCTGCCGCTATCTGGCGAAGAACGTGGTGGCCGCCGGTCTGGCCGACCGCTGCACCATCCAGATCAGCTACGCCATCGGCGTGGCCGAGCCGCAGTCGATCCACGTCGACCTGCACGGCACCGGCAAGATTTCCGAGGCGTTGCTGGAGGACAACATTCTGGGCCTGATCGGCGGCGCGACCCCGCGCGCCATCCGGGAGCATCTGGGCCTTAACAAGCCGATCTACGCCCGCACCGCCGCCTATGGCCACTTCGGCCGCGAGCCGGACGCCGAGGGCGGCTTCTCCTGGGAGAAGACGGATCTGGTCGAGAAGCTGAAGGCGCTTGCCTGAGGCGAGAGGCAGTAGGCAATAGGCAGTAGGGCCGCGGCGGAAACGTCGCGGCCCTTCGCATTGGCCCCGCGCTTTGCCTACTGCCTACTGCCTATCTGCCTGTTCCCTGCTGCCTTCCCCCTCTTCAGCCGCTATACGCCCCGCCATGGCCTCCGATAACGACACCTCCAACACCCCCACCTGGGGCCCGCTGCGCTCGTTCGGGCGCATCAAGTCGCGCACGCTCAAGCCGCGTCAGGCGGCGCTGTTCGATACCCTGCTGCCGACGATCAGCGTTCCCGATCCGGCGAACGGACCGATTGATCCGCAGGCCCTGATGCCCGGCGCGAAGGAAGTCTGGCTGGAGATCGGCTTCGGCGGCGGCGAGCATCTGGCGGCGCAGGCGGCGCGGCATCCGGACGCGCTGATGATCGGCTGCGAGCCCTTCCTGAACGGCGTCGGCTCGGCCCTGCGTCACATCGAGGACGGCGATCTGAAGAATGTGCGCATCCACGCCGATGACGCGCGCGATGTGATGAAGGCCCTGCCGGACGCCTCGCTGGACCGGGTGATGATCCTGTTCCCCGACCCCTGGCACAAGGCTCGTCACAACAAGCGTCGGCTGATCCAGGACGAAAGCGCCGCCGAGATCGCACGCTTGCTGAAGTCGGGCGGTCGCCTGCGGTTCGTGACGGACTGGAAGGACTATGCCGAATGGGCGCTGGAGCGTCTGGAGCGCACGCCGGGCCTGGAATGGACGGCCGACCGCGCCGCCGACTGGAAGACCGCGCCGGAGGACCACGTCGTCACCCGCTACGAAGAGAAGAAGCTGGGCGACACGGAGCCGCTGTTCCTGGAGTTCGTGAAAGCGGGGTGAGGCAAGCAGGTGAAGAGTGAGCAGAGGCGTGAGCAGGACGTGAGCTCAGCGCGTATGCTCACTTCTGCGCTCACTCTTCACCCACCGCCGCAACGCGGCAGCCGCCGCCACGACGAGCGCCGACTTCACCGCCATACCGATCAGGAAGGGCGTGACGCCGTGTTCGAGCGCTGCGGACAGGCCGATGTCGGTCGCCAGCCAGCCTGCGCCGAGCGTCAGGATCAGGACGTGGGCGGCCAGCATCAGGCCGAAACGGGCGAGCAGGCCGCCCGCCCTGTCGTAGAGCAGACCGACCATGGCGGCAGCCAGCGGAAAGGCGAACAGATACCCCGCTGTCGATCCCACGAAATGCTCCAGACCTGAAGCACCGTCCGACAGGACCGGCAGGCTCGCCGCCCCGAGCGCCAGATAGAGCAGAACCGAAGCCGTCCCGCGCCCGGGTCCGAGGACCGCGCCCGCCAGCAGGATCGCGAAGGTCTGCATCGTCATCGACACCGGCGTCATGGGCACGGTGATCTGCGCGCAGAGCGCCATCAGGGCGGCGAAGGCGAGGATCAAAACGGCGGAGATCAGGGCGCGCATAGATTCCCGAACCACGCCGGCCTTCATCCGGCAAGTCAGCGCTGGCGTTCGCACCTGAAGCGGCGCAGTAACCGCCGAAATCATACCGGAGAAACGCCGTGACCCTTTCGCTTCAGGACATCGCCTCGCCCGTCTTCGTGCGCGGTCTGAACAGCCTGTCCCACCTGATCGACAAGGCCATCGAGGCCGGACTGGACGAGAACGAGCTGATGGAGGCGCGGCTGGCGCCGGACATGCTGCCCTTCCCGGCCCAGATCCGCATGGCCGCCTTCTCGGGGCGCAGCGCCGTGGCCCGCCTGACCGGTCAGGCCTGGCCGAAGACGGACGACAGCGAAACGACGCTGGCCGAGCTGAAGGCGACCATCGCCCTGTCGATCGCCTTTATCGAAGGCGTGGACGCCGCGGCGTTCGAGGGCGGCGAGACGCGCCGGGTCGAGTTGCGCTTCCCGGGCGTGGAGCTGGACTTCGAGGGCATGGGCTATCTGACCAGCTTCGCCATCCCGAACTTCTACTTCCACGTCACCACGGCCTACGCGATCCTGCGCAACCGGGGCGTGGCGCTGGGCAAGCGCGACTATCTGGGCCGGCTGGCCCTGCTTCAGGCGGCCTGATCGGCCTTCAGGCGGGCGGCGAAGGCCTGGATGAAGGCGTACTGGTCGTCGGTCTCCGGCACGGGGCGACCCCGGGCCCGACCGACGCGCAGGACGGCCTCGTCCGCGTTCATGCCGCCCGCGATCAGGGCGCAGATGGCCAGTGACGGGGCGCGGCCCAGTCCGGCGCGGCAGTGGATGACGATGGCCTGACCCGACCGGAGACGGCCGTCGATGGCGCGGGCGACGCGGGCGTAGTGCTCCACATCACCGGGCACGCCGTGGTCGACGATGGGGAAGTTGTAGAAGCCGACGCCGTGCCGTTCAGCGGCCGCGCCTTCCTCGGTCAGACCGAACCCGGCGGCCTCGGCCGGTTCCAGCATGCTGACGACATGGTCGACCATGCCGCGATGCAGGTGGGCCATCTGTTCATCGAGGGCGTCGCCGCCGTCAGGCTTGCGCGACACGCCGAGACGCCCGGGCGTGTCGAGACCGATCCAGTAAACTTTCATCGAGGGTGTTTCTGCCGTCGCCCCATGGGGAAGGCAATCCGGTATTATCAGGGCTGACAAACCCCTCATGCGGGTCTATATGCCGCTCCACATCGTTAGACCGGCTCCTAACGGCGCCGTTTGAAGCGGCGGCCCGGACGGCCAGCCGCTTTTGTTTTGCCCGGAGTACACGCCGCTTGAAGGCCAGGACCGCCGAAGACCGCCAGCTGCTTGAGCTGATCGAACCCATCGCTGAAAGCCTGGGTCTCGAGGTCGTGCGCGTGCGCCTGATGGGCGGCACCCAGCGGCGGCGTCTGCAGATCATGGCCGAGCGCGCCAGCGACCACGACATCGCGGTCGAGGAATGCGCCCGTCTGAGCCGCGCCGTGTCGGAGGTGTTCGACGCCGCCGATCCGATCGCGGGAGAGTATCTTCTGGAAGTCTCGTCGCCGGGCATCGACCGCCCGCTGACCCGCCTGAGCGACTTCGACCTGTTCGAAGGCTATGAGGCGCGTCTGGAGACGGACCGGATGGTCGAGGGCCGCAAGCGCTTCAAGGGCGTGCTGGCCGGGACCGAAGACAACAATATCGCCATCGATCTGGAAGGGGAGGACGACACCGCCCTGATCCCGTTCGAATGGCTGGTCGACGCCAAGCTGGTGCTGACCGACGAACTGATGAAGGCGGGCGCCGAAAAGCGCGCCGCCCGTAACGACGACACTCTGACCGAGACCGAGGACTGAACATGGCCGTTGGCGTTTCCGCGAACCGTCTTGAGCTGCTGCACATCGCCGATGCGGTGGCGCGCGAGAAGAACATCGACAAGGAGATCGTCATCGAGGCGATCGAGGAAGCGATCCAGAAGGGCGCCAAGGCCCGCTATGGCGCGCACCACGACATCCGCGCCAAGATCGATCCGAAGACCGGCGAACTGACCCTGACCCGTCACGTCACCATCGTGGCCGACGACTGGCAGCCGGAAGACGAGCTGGAAGAGTTCAACGACAGCGCCATGGTGCGCCTGACGGACGCCTCGAAGCGCGATCCGGAAGCCGAGGTCGGCAAGGAATACGTCGAAAACCTGCCGCCGTTCGAATTCGGTCGCGTGCAGACCCAGATGGCCCGCCAGGTCGTGACCGGGAAGGTCCGCGAGGCCGAACGCGCCAACCAGTACGAAGAGTTCAAGGACCGTGTCGGCGAGATCGTCAACGGCACCGTCAAGCGCGTCGAATACGGCAATACCATCGTCGATCTGGGCCGTGGCGAAGGCATCATGCGCCGCAACGACTCGATCCCGCGCGAAGCCTTCAACATCGGCGACCGCATCCGCACCTACATCTACGACGTCCGCCCCGAGGCGAAGGGCCCGCAGGTCATGCTGTCGCGCTCGCACCCCGGCTTTATGGCCAAGCTGTTCGCGCAGGAAGTGCCGGAAGTGTACGACGGCGTGATCGAAATCCGCGCCGCCGCCCGCGACGCCGGTTCGCGCGCCAAGATGGCCGTGCTGTCGAACGACTCGTCCATCGACCCCGTCGGCGCCTGCGTCGGCATGCGCGGCTCGCGCGTTCAGGCGGTCGTCGCCGAACTGCAGGGCGAGAAGATCGACATCATCCAGTGGAACAACGACGAGCCGACGTTCATCGTGAACGCCCTCGCCCCCGCCGAAGTGTCGAAGGTGGTGCTGGACGAGGAAGCCGACCGCGTTGAGGTCGTGGTCCCGGACGAACAGCTGTCGCTGGCCATTGGCCGCCGCGGCCAGAATGTCCGCCTGGCCTCGCAACTGACCGGCTGGCAGATCGACATCATCACGGAGTCGCAGGACTCCGAGCGCCGCCAGCGCGAGTTCACCGAGCGCACCGCCCTGTTCCAGGAAGCCCTGGACGTGGACGAGGTCATCGCCCAGCTGCTGGTCACCGAAGGCTTCGCCACGGTCGAGGATCTGGCCTTCGTCGAACCCTATGAAATCTCCGAGATCGAGGGCTTCGACGAGGATACCGCCGAGGAATTGCAGACCCGCGCCCGTGAATTCCTCGATCGCAAGGCCGCCGAGCTGGACGCCAAGCGCAAGGAGCTGGGTGTCGAGGACGGCCTGCTGGACGTGCCGGGCGTGACCCTGGCCATGACCGTCGCCCTGGGCGAAGGCGGGGTGAAGACCGTCGAGGATCTGGCCGATCTGGCCACCGACGAAATCCGCGGCGGCTATGAAGTCCGCAACGGCGAGCGTGTGAAGGTTCCGGGCGTTCTGGAAAGCTTCAACCTGGCGCAGGAAGACGCCGAGCTGCTGATCCTGCAGGCCCGCGTGGCCGCCGGCTGGATCGACGCCTCGGAACTGCCGCAGCCGGAGCCCGAGCCGGAATACGAGGAAGAATACGCCGAGGGCGAATACGACGCCGACTCCGTCTTCTCGAACACCCCGTCGGACGAAGCGTCCGAAGAGGCTCCGGCGGACGACGCCGATCAGCCCGAAAACGCGTGATGGGAGCCCCCGCCGTTCATGAGCTTGCGCGACGCAACGATCGATAGAGACCGCCGGGACCTGGTCACGCACCAGGTCATGGATGAATCTCGTCTGATCCGTTTCGTCGCCGCTCCTGACGGCGGGGTCGCCCCCGACCTGGCGCGCAAACTGCCCGGTCGCGGCCTGTGGGTCGCCGCAGACCGCGCCTCCATCGCCACGGCGGTGAAGAAAAATCTGTTCAGCCGCGCGGCGAAAGCCCCGCTGAAACCCACCGCCGATCTGCCCGATCTGGTGGAATCGCTGCTGATGAAACGCTGTCTGGAGCAGCTGGGTCTTGCCCGGCGCGAAGGCGCGCTTATCTCTGGCTTCGAAAAATCGGCCGCCGCGATCCGCTCCGGAAGGGCCGCATGGATCGTCGAGGCGGCGGACGGTTCCGCCGACGGACGAGGCAAGCTTCTGGCCCTCGCCAGACATCAGATACCGCCGCCCCGGGTGTGCGGGGTCTTCAGCGCTGACGATTTGGGTTTGGCCCTTGGGCTGGAAAATGCGATACACGCCGTCCTGCTGGAGGGCGGGCGGGCCGATCGCTGGACCTTTGAGGTCGAGAGACTGGCGGGATTTCGACCGTTGACGCCCCCGGAGTGGGGCGACGAGGCGGCTGAGGCCCCGGATGGAAATTCAGACGGGCGGGGTTCCGCTCCCTGAGGGGGGCGGCGTTCCGCACGGCTTTTTGTGTTTGACGATCAAGTTTGGATGGGCCCGGGACTTTCCCGAGCCAAAGTAAAGCGACCGGATGACTGACGAGAACGACAAGACCAACGACGGCAAAACGACCCCCTCTTCGACGGGGCCGCGCGCGCCGCTGAGCCTGAAGCCGCGGACGGCGGGATCGGTTTCGACCGGCACCGTGCGCCAGAGCTTCAGCCACGGCCGCACCAAGACCGTGGTTGTCGAAACCAAGCGCCGCGTCGGCGCGACCCCGGGCGGCCATCAGCGTCCGCAGGGCTTCGACGTCGCCCGTCCGGCCGCCGCACCGGCTGCCGCACCACAAGCGCCGCGCCCGACCGGGCCCGCGGACGGCAACCTGTCGCAATCCGAACAGGAAGCCCGTCGCCGCGCGATCGAGCTGGCCACCCAGCAGAACGCCGAGCGTGAGCGCGCCGCCGCCGAGGAACGCGCCCGCAAGGACGCCGCCGCTCGTGAGCAGGCCGCCGCCGCCGAGGCCGCCGCCAGCGCCGCCCAGGCTGAAGCCGCCGCCGCCTGCGCCGCCGCCGAGGCC
>NZ_JBMDIU010000002.1:0-539015 GCF_057808845.1 Brevundimonas sp. FG8
TTTATAAGAGACAGCAACGAGGCGGCCAAGCTGGCCGCCGCCGCGCCTGCGCCCGCTCCGGTGAAGGCCAAGCCCGCCGCGCCGGTCGAAGCCGCCGCGCCCGCCCCGACGCCGGCTCCGGCTCCGACGCCTGCCCCCACGCCGCGTCCGGCCGCACCGGCCCGTCCGTCCGTCAACTTCGGCCAACGCGCGCCGCGCCTGCCCTCTGGCAACCCGGGTCGCGCCCCGGCTCCCGGCTTCGGCGGCCGTTCGGCCCGCGAACAGGCCATGGGTGGCGGTGAGCGCAGCTTCACCGATCGCCCGGCCGCGGCCGCCGGCGGCGCCGGTCGTCCCCAAGGTGATCGCCCGCAACAGGGTGATCGTCCGCAGGGCGCGCGCGCTCCGGGCGCCCGTCCGACCCAACCGGTCCGCTATTCCGCGCTGGACCCGCGCCCGGCCCCCGGCGCCCGCGCCGGCGCCCCGCGCACCGGTCCCGGCGGTCGTCCCGCCCCGAATGCTCCGCCTGCGACTCCGGAAGTCGCCCGTCCCGCGCGCGCCGGCTTCGGTCGCCCCGCCGGCAGCCGGGCCGAGGAAGATCGTGACAAGCGCTTCAACGAAGCCGGACCGGGCAAGGCCGTCAGCCGCACCCGCGGCGAGCCGAAGCGCCGCGAAGGCCGCCTGACCATCCAGGCCGTGGCCGGTGGTGACGAGGACGCCGCCGAGCGCATGCGCTCGCTGGCCTCGGTTCGCCGCGCCCGCGAACGCGAGAAGGAAAAGCGCAAGGGCGGCTCTACCGATGCGCCGAACCGTCCGCGTGAAGTCGTCATTCCGGACACCATCACGGTCGGCGAACTGGCCAACCGGATGGCCGTTCGCGGCGTCGACATCATCAAATTCCTGATGCGTCAGGGCCTGATGATGAAGATCAACGACGTCATCGATTCCGATACCGCCGAGCTGGTCGCCGAAGAGTATGGCATGGCCGTCAAGCGCGTATCCGAGTCGGACGTTGAAGAAGGCTTCATCGCCGAGGCTGATGACGAAGGCGCCACCGAAGGTCGCGCCCCGGTCGTGGCCATCATGGGTCACGTCGACCACGGCAAGACCTCGTTGCTGGATGCGCTGCGCACCACGGACGTGGCGGGCGGCGAAGCCGGCGGCATCACCCAGCACATCGGCGCCTATCAGGTGCGCCTGGAAAACGGCCAGCGCGTCACCTTCCTGGACACCCCGGGCCACGCCGCCTTCTCGGCGATGCGTGCGCGCGGCGCCAACGTCACGGACATCGTGGTGCTGGTCGTGGCGGCGGACGACGGCGTCATGCCGCAGACGGTGGAAGCCATCCAGCACGCCAAGGCGGCGGGCGCCCCGCTGATCGTGGCGGTCAACAAGATCGACAAGCCGGACGCCAACTCGCAGAAGGTCGTCAACGAACTTCTGCAGTACGAGGTCATCTCGGAAAGCCTGGGCGGCGATACCCAGATCATCGAGGTCTCGGCCAAGGAACGGCTGAACCTGAACGGTCTGATCGACGCCATTCTGGTTCAGGCCGAGGTCATGGACCTGCGCGCCAACCCCGACCGTTCGGCGGAGGGCGTGGTCATCGAAGCCAAGCTGGACAAGGGCCGCGGCCCGGTCGCGACCGTTCTGGTCAAGCGCGGCACGCTGAAGCGCGGCGACATCGTCGTGGCCGGTTCGTCGTGGGGCAAGGTGCGAGCCCTGCTGAACGAACGCAACGAGCAGCTGACCGAAGCCGGCCCATCGGTTCCGGTGGAGATTCTGGGTCTGGACGAAGCCCCCTCGCCGGGCGACGTTCTGGCCGTGGTCGAGAGCGAGGCCCGCGCCCGCGAGCTGACGGACTATCGCGAGCGCGTGCGCCGCGAGAAGGCCATCGGCGGCGGCAACCAGGTCTCGCTGGTCGACATGATGGCCAAGCTGGGCTCCAAGAAGATCAGCGAGCTGCCGGTCGTCATCAAGTCGGACGTGCAGGGGTCCGGCGAAGCCATCGCCGGATCGCTGGAGAAGATGGGCAACGACGAAGTGCGCGCGCGCATCGTCATGCAAGGCGCCGGCGGGATCACCGAGAGTGACGTGCAACTGGCCAAGTCGGCCGGCGCGCCGATCCTCGGCTTCAACGTTCGTGCGTCGAAGCAGGCCCGTGACCTTGCCGACCGCGAGGGCGTCGAAATCCGCTACTACTCGATCATCTACGACCTTCTGGACGACATGAAGGGCGTGCTGTCGGGCATGTTGGCGCCGCTGCAGCGTGAAACCTTCCTGGGCAACGCCCAGGTGCTGCAGGTCTTCGACATCTCCAAGACCGGCAAGATCGCCGGTTGCCGGGTGTCCGAAGGCGTCGTGCGCAAGGGCGCCAAGGTCCGCATCATCCGCGACGACGTGGTGGTGCTGGAACTGGGCACCCTCACGACGCTCAAGCGCTTCAAGGATGAGGTCAACGAGGTCCCGTCGGGTCAGGAGTGCGGCATGCACTTCCAGGGCTTCCAGGACATCAAGGCCGGCGATTACATCGAGTGCTTCACGGTCGAAGAGATCAAGCGAACGCTGGACTAGTCGTTCAGGGATAAGGGAAAGGCGGCGCCGCGGCGTCGCCTTTTCGCCATCCGGATCAAGGATCACTTCTGCATGCGCCGTTTGCTGATCACCCTTCTGACCCTTTCCGCCGTCGCCGGTCCGGCCGCGGCCGAGACCCGCTACATGGCGTTCGACGCCGCCGACCGGATCACCCAGGCCCTGACGCGCGGCGTGACCCTGGAAGGCGACCGGGGGCTGTTCGGGGCCATCACGGTGCGCAGGATCATCTCGACCTCCAATCGCGGCGAGGCCGAAATCCGTATCGGCGGCCCCGACGCCGCCCGCCGCGCCCTGCCGCGGGGGGCGACCGAGAACATCCTCTATACGGTGTCGACCGAGGGCGACGGACGCGGCCTGTCCCGCGCCCTGTGCCCCGGCTCGGAGCAGGCCTATCTGATCCTGGGCCGGGTGCGGCTGGGCCATCCCCTGACGGCGCAGGCCATCGGGCGCTGGGCGGACGGGACCTATCGGCACTGTGTGAGCCTGTCCTACGTCTGGAGGGGCGAGTGGGCCTTGCCGCCCGCGTCCGCCCCGGACGATTCCGGCGCCCCTGTGGGGCGATAGCCCTTTCCCGGCCAAGGCGGGCCCGGTTAGGGTCTCTCCATGACCGCCACCGCCGTCAGCAGATCCAAGAGCCGAAGCAACCGGGGCCTGAAGGGGCTGGCCGGGACGCTGGGTTTCGTCTGCCTGGTGCTGTTCCTGCTGGCCATTGAGCAGAAGCAGGCGATGGACGCCTGGGCCGCTGTACGCGATCAGGCCCTGCCTGCCGCCGGCCGTGTCATCGGCTGGGTGAAGGACGGCGCCTCGGACGGACTGGACGGCCTGAAGAGCGTCGCCTCGGGCGACAGTGAGGCCCCGCGCGCCGCCACCCCGAACGCCGTGGTTCTGGCCGGAAAATTCCGCCCCGCCGATGACGCCACGCGGGAGGCCGTCGGCGACGCAACCTTCACCGGAGCCATGATCCGACTGGAAAAGGGGCTGGCCCTGCGCACCCGCCCGCTGCGGATCGCCTCGGGAGATGAGGCCTTCAACGCCACCGGCCGAACCTTCGCCGCTGAACTGGACGCCCGGACGGACGCCCAGATCGAGCTGCGCACCGTCATTGCCCCGCAGGGCGGCCAGACCGTCGCCTCCACGCCCCTGTGCGGCGGCGCCGTACCGGGCGTGGTCGCCGTCCTGCATCGTCAGGATCGGGTCGAGGTGATGCTGTTCCGTGAACGGACAATCATCGGCCCGGACGCCGCCACCGACACCCTCTGCGGCGTCTGGCGTTTCCGCGCCCCCTAGAAAGACACACCCATGGGTCTCGGCCGGTTCATTCTCGCGGGCCTGATCGGGGCGCTGGTCGCCCTGTGGACCTGGGTCATGCCCGGCGATCCCGCCATCCGCTCCATCAGCGCGGGAGAGCCGGTGATCGAAGCCAGCCTGCTGGACAACGGCTTCCACACCGATCTGGCCCTGCCGCGCGCGGCGCTGGAGGCCCGGGACGGCCCGCTGGCGGTGGCGGTCAAGGCTCTGCCGCCCGGCGGCTGGATCCTGATCGGCTGGGGCGACGCCAAATTCTATGTCGACCAGAGCCCGATCAGCGACCGCCTGCTCGACGGCGCGCGCGCCTTCTTCCGCCCCGGCAATGCGTCGGTGGTCATGCTGGACCCGACGCAGGGTGATCCGCGTCAGATGTTCGCCGAGGACGGTCGCCGCGACTTCCAGCTGTCGCAGGCGGCCTTCGAGGCCATGGCCGCCCGTATCGAGGCCTCGCTGGACCTGTCGAGCGGCCCGCCCCGCATCGCCGCAGCCCGCCCCGGCGACGATGCCCGATTCTTCGCCAGCCGCGAGCATTTCAACATCGGCCACCTGTGCAACCACTGGACGGCGGGCGTGCTGAACGCCGCCGGCATGACGATCCGGCCCTTCCGCTCGATCCTGTCCTCGGAGGTGGTGGCGACGGTGGATCGCGCCAAGCTGGACACCCCGGCGACAAAGGACTAGACCGCGCCCCCTTCGCCTTTCAGCCGGGTCCGAGCCCCGGCGGGCGACAGGAGAAGGAGGCCGCCGCATGGGCCGCAAGCAACATACCCGCAACGCCACCGGACCGCAGGGACCGTCGCAACGCCAGCTGCGCGCCGGCGAGCTGATCCGTCACGCCCTGGTCGAGGTGCTGCGTGAGGAAGAGATTCACGACCCGGCGATGGAGGGCGTGTCGGTGACCATCACCGAGGTTCGCCTGTCGCCGGACCTGAAGCACGCCACCTGCTTCGTCGAGCCGCTGGGCGCCGGCGTGGCGGATGCTCCCACCGCCGGGCACGTGGACGAGATCATCAAGGCGCTGAACGCCCACGCCAAATTCCTGCGCGGCGTGCTGGGCAAGCATATCGACATGAAATTCACGCCGGATCTGCGCTTCCGCCACGACGACAGCTTCGACGCCGCCAGCCATATGGACCGGCTGTTCAACGATCCCCGCGTTCGCGCCGATCTGGACCGGGCGGACGATACGGACGAAGAGGCGTGACCCGGCCTCAAGTCGCGCGAAGCGCGGCGGGCCAGGCGTAATGGCCCGTCGGAAACGCGGCGAGATCGTCAACGGCTGGGTCTGTCTGGACAAGCCGTACGAGATGGGATCGACGGAGGCCGTCACCCGCATCCGCCGCCTGTTCGACGCCCAGAAGGCCGGGCATGCCGGGACGCTGGACCCGCTGGCCTCCGGCATCCTGCCCATCGCGCTGGGAGAGGCGACCAAGACCGTGCCCTTCATGATGGAGGCGCAGAAGGTCTATCGCTTCACCCTCCACTGGGGCGTCTCGACCGACAGCGTTGACCGCGAGGGCGAGATCATCGGCCGTTCGGACGTGCGTCCGACAGTGCAGGCGGTGAAGGCCGCCCTGCCCGCCTTCGTCGGCGAGATCGATCAGGTCCCGCCGGCCTTCTCGGCCATCAAGGTGGACGGCCAGCGCGCCTATGACCTGGCCCGCGAAGGCGTGGAGGTCGAGCTGAAGGCCCGCCGGGTGACCATCCACGAGGCGACGGTGACCGACGCGCCGGACGCCGACCACATCGAGATCACCATGCGGACCGGCAAGGGTGTCTATGTCCGTTCGCTGGCGCGCGATCTGGCCGCGGTGCTGGGCGCCGAGGGTCATGTGTCGGCCCTGCGACGAGAGCGGGTGGGTCCGTTCAACCTGCAAAACGCGGTGACGCTGGATTCTCTGGAGGAAATGGTGCATAGGGGCGCCGCCTCGGAAGGCTTGCTTCCCGTCGCGACCGCCCTGGACGACATCCCGGAGCTGGCCGTTACGGATCAGGACGCCTTCTCGCTTCGGCAGGGACGGCCGATCGTTCTGCTTCCCCGACAGGTCGAGACACTCAAGGGTCAGCTGCAAGGCGACGCCCGGACGGTTTCGGTCTTTCTGGGACAGACCCTCGTCGCTCTCGGTCAGTTGCGGGCCGGTCGGATTGAACCCGACCGCGTTTTCAATCTCCCCTGACCTCGCTGTCGGGGGCTCCAGCAAGGAGAACCACGATGTCGATCACTGCCGAGCGTAAAGCTCAAGTCATCGCCGATAACGCCCGTGGCGCCGGCGACACCGGTTCGGCCGAAGTCCAGGTCGCGATCCTGTCGGAACGCATCGCCAACCTCACCGAGCACTTCAAGACCCACAAGAAGGACAACCACTCGCGTCGCGGCCTGCTGAAGCTGGTCTCGCAGCGTCGTCGTCTTCTGGATCACCTGAACAAGACCGACAATGCGCGTTACGTCGCCATCGTCGCCAAGCTGGGCCTGCGCCGCTAAGGCAGGGCTTCGGAGGGCCCGCCCCGCGCGGGCCCTTCTGCTATTCGCCCGCGCGCCGCGGGCGGGACCCTTTGGTCCCACAGTACCGGCGCAGACGCAGAGGGCCCTGAACACCGGTCCTCACATTCACCCGCCCGGGCTTCAATACGGAACCCCGGGTCCACAGGGACCGAAGGACTGAACCCCTGACGCTCCGCCCCGCCGGGAATACGCCCGCCGGGATACGAAAGACGAAATATGTTCGATATCAAACGCAAGACGATCGAGTGGGCCGGCCGCCCGCTGACGCTGGAAACCGGCCGCATCGCCCGTCAGGCCGACGGCGCCGTGCTGGCGACCTACGGCGAGACCGTGGTTCTGGCCACCGTCGTCTACGGCCGCGCGCCGAAGCCGGGCCTGGACTTCTTCCCGCTGACCGTCAACTACCAGGAAAAGACCTTCGCCGCCGGCAAGATCCCGGGCGGCTACTTCAAGCGTGAAGGCCGTCCGACCGAGAAGGAGACCCTGGTCTCCCGCCTGATCGACCGTCCGATCCGCCCGCTGTTCGTCAAGGGCTTCAAGAACGAGACCCAGGTCGTCATCACCGTGCTGCAGCACGATCTCGAGAACGACCCGGACGTGGTCGGCATGGTCGCCGCCTCGGCCGCCCTGACCATCTCGGGCGTTCCCTTCATGGGCCCGATCGGCGCCGCCCGCGTCGGCTACATCGACGGTGAGCTGGTCCTGAACCCGACCATCGACCAACTGCCGAGCTCGGACCTGGACCTGGTCGTCGCCGGCACCACCGACGCCCTGATGATGGTCGAGTCGGAAGCCAAGGAACTGTCGGAAGACACCTTCCTGGAAGCCCTGATGTTCGCCCACCGCGGCATGCAGCCGGTGATCGAAGCCATCATCGAACTGGCCGAGCACGCCGCCAAGGAGCCCTTCGACTTCCAGGCCGAAGACCACTCGGACGTCGTCACGGCGATCCAGGGTCTGGTCGGCGAGGACATCAAGGCCGCCTACACCCACACCGCCAAGCATGACCGCCACAACGCCGTCGGCGCCGCCAAGAAGAAGGCCGCCGAAGCGCTGGTGAAGACCGAGGAGAACCCGGACGGCGTCGAGCCGGCCAAGTTCGCCACCGCCTTCAAGGAATGCGAAGCCCACGTCCTGCGTCGCGACATCATCGACAACGGCCACCGCGTCGACGGCCGCGCCCTCGACAAGGTCCGCTCGATCGTGTCGGAAGTCGGCGTCTTCCCGCGCACCCACGGTTCGGCCCTGTTCACCCGCGGTGAAACCCAGGCCATCGTCGTCGCCACCCTCGGCACCGGCGAGGACGAGCAGTACATCGACGCGCTCACGGGGACGTACAAGGAGAAGTTCCTGCTTCACTACAACTTCCCTCCCTACTCGGTCGGTGAGACCGGTCGTATGGGCGGCGCGGGTCGTCGTGAAATCGGTCACGGCAAGCTGGCCTGGCGGGCGATCCGCCCGATGCTGCCGTCGTCGGACGAGTTCCCCTACACCATCCGTCTGGTCTCCGAGATCACCGAGTCGAACGGCTCGTCCTCGATGGCCACGGTCTGCGGTTCGTCGCTGGCCCTGATGGACGCGGGCGTTCCGCTGAAGAAGCCCGTCTCGGGCATCGCCATGGGCCTGATCCTGGAGCCGTCGGGCGAGTTCGCCATCCTGTCGGACATCCTGGGTGACGAAGATCACCTGGGCGACATGGACTTCAAGGTCGCCGGCACCCGTGACGGCATCACCTCGCTGCAGATGGACATCAAGGTCGCCGGCATCACCGAGGAGATCATGAAGAAGGCCATCGCCCAGGCTTCGGCCGGCCGCCTTCACATCCTCGACGAGATGGACAAGGCCATCGACGGCGCCCGCACCGAGCTGGGTGAGTTCGCGCCGAAGATCGAGACCATCAAGGTCCCGGTCGACAAGATCCGCGAAGTGATCGGCACCGGCGGCAAGGTGATCCGCGAGATCGTCGAGAAGACCGGCGCCAAGATCAACATCGAGGACGACGGCACGGTGAAGATCGCCGCCTCGGAACAGGACAAGATCGACGCCGCCAAGGCCTGGATCTCGTCGATCGTTTCGGAGCCGGAAGTCGGCACGATCTACACCGGCAAGGTCGTGAAGGTCGTCGACTTCGGCGCCTTCGTGAACTTCTTCGGCGCCAAGGACGGTCTGGTCCACGTGTCGCAGATGGCTCTGGAGCGCGTCGCCAACCCGGCCGACGTCGTTTCTGAAGGCCAGGAGGTCAAGGTCAAATTCCTGGGCCTGGACGATCGCGGCAAGACCAAGCTGTCGATGAAGGTCGTTGATCAGACCACGGGTGAAGACCTGACGGACAAGATCAACGCCGAGCGCGCCGAGCGTGGCGAAGCCCCGCTGGCCGACGACACCGGCGGCCGTCCGAAGCGTGAAGGCGGCGGCGGTGACCGCGGCCGCAGCCGTCGCCGGGACTAAACGCCCTGCGCGTCAGCGCTGACTGAATGAGGCCCCGGTGGAAACGCCGGGGCCTTTTTCATGGGCGGAGCGACGGCGAATGGCGCTCAAATATTTTTTGAGTGCACAAAAGTGGACTTTCGGGCGGACGAAAACGCCGTCCACGTCGACCGGATCGGTCGCTTTCGCCCGCGGCGGCGAAGTCCTGTGCGCCGCAACGGATGCGTGCACGGTGAGGGCGGCTGGAGATGTCAAAGACCGGCAGCCAGACAGTCTGGCATGCCGGTGCGTCAATTCTGGTCGTATGGGCTCAACCCCCCGGTCAGTTCGGGTACAGGGCCGCGCAATCGGCGCGGACACCGGCGGCGCAGGCCTCGAAGGCGATACCCTCGGGCGTCTCGGGGCTGGGGCGATAGATGTTCCCGTTCCCGTCACGCGGATAGCAGGCCTGCATGTTCTGGACGACGCACTGACGGTACTGCGGGCTGGTCTGCGGCGCGGCGGCACCGCCGATGGACGGCGCGGCGGTCAGCAGGGCGACGGCGGATGCGGCGAGCAGGATCTTCATGGGAAACCTCAGGGGGTGAATGACGGAGGGATGTTCGTGCGAAAGTTGAGTTTGAGCAAGCGGTGCGGTTGTGCGTCGGGCGGACAGACCTAGCCAAGCATCGAAAGAACCGCTCCACTTCCGGAGCTTTGGAGCGAGTTAAACGGGAGCCCTCTGAGAGTGCATGGAGGCGCAACCGTCGATTGGACTTTCGTTCTGCGCCACATGGGTGTAACTCTGTTCTACGATCGAGATTCTCGCGGAGGTTAACGTGGCATTGGCGGCAAAACAGGCGCGCCCCTCAAAGAAGCCGGCTTCGACCGCGAAAAGCCCTCATCGCTTTGAACCAGTCCGGCTGGATTCCCTCTTCGTTGTTTTGGACGCGGTCGCGTGGATGGATCGACCTTCCGCGTCTCAAATCGCCCAGTTTGGCGGAATCGATCCCCGCACTGCGGGAAAAGTTCTGAAGAATGCCTGTCAGATCGGGCTTCTCGAAACCATAGGTAGTGGATACGTTCTTTCTCAAGCTTACCCCTTTAAAGGCTCTCAAGAACAGAAGGAGGCGGTTGTCAGAGAGGCTTTAGTTACGCTTAAAATTTTGACGAGCGTTCGGCAGTTTATGCGACTTGGGGACACAATCGATGTCGCTCTCAGAAAGGCGGCTACACTGGCCGGAATTTCACCCTTTGTGGCGGCAGACTTGAATCCTCTAGTTGAGTGGGCGCAGTCTCTGGGCGCTCTGAAGCCAAGTCTGATCGCAGAAGATTTGGTAGACCAAGCAACTTCTCAGAAGGCTGCGAGGCACAAACGGGAGAAGGGACGCCGTATCGCCTTTCTCTCTCACAGTTCACTCGATAAGCCATTCATGAGACAACTGGCAGCGGACCTAACGGCAAATCAGGTAGATGTCTGGCTCGATGAGCAGCGCATTAGGGTGGGCGAGTCCATTCCCGAAAAGGTGGCTCAGGGATTGGCTGAGTCGGACTTTTTTCTCATCGGAGTCAGCCAAAACTCAATCGAATCTGAATGGGTAAAAAAGGAACTCAACGGTGCTTTGGTGAACGAGGTTCAGCGCCGCAAAGTCCACATCCTTCCACTGAAGATGGATGACTCTCCGATGCCCGCGGTGATTTCAGACAAAAAATACGCGGACTTCTCATCCTCTTATAAGGCCGGCTTGGACGACCTTTTGACAGCCATCAAGGGTGACATCGATGAGTGACGCCAGCTCCTCCGTTAGAAAGCCCCTGGTAAAAAAGGGTGGCACTCGGTACCCCAAATACCGGTTGGAAGATGCTTTGCCATGGGCGAGAAAACTTGTGTCTCGAACCCACACGTCCCCCCAGCCAGAGGCCGTTATTTTTGCGGCGGTCGTTGAATCACGGGGGAGCACTGCGGACATCAAAGTGTCCTCGCTGCGCCAGTACGGCCTGCTAGACGGGAAATCGTCTGCATACCTCGCAACAGATCTTGCGAAAAAAATCGCCAACTCGCCTGCAGAAGAACTTCCGGCTCTTTATGCGCAAGCCGCATTGGCCCCTCCGATCTTCAAGGGGCTCTACGAAACTTTTGGTGCCACGGAGGTAGCTAAAGCTCAGTTGAAGCGGCGTGCTGCAGATTTGCACGTACATCCAGACAGCTTGGACGAGTGCATCGACATGTATCTCTCTGCTCTTTCCACCGCAGGGCTTGTTCGGCTCGACGGCGAAAAGATCGTCCAACGCGAAGTTTCCGCCGCCCCCGAGGAGAATGGAAAGAAGGATGAGGAAGAACGCCGCATCGATACCGGAGAGGAACAGCTTGCAGACGATGCGGAGCCGGATATTGAGCCCGCCCGCGGACGTCGTGGCCGTTCAGTAGTCAATGTGACATTAAATCTAGATTCCTCGCTCGATCCGGAGAAGCTTGAGAAGCAGCTCGCTTTGCTCAAACGTTACGGAGCAATTTGAACCGAACCACAAATCAACGCGCCCGCACCTTCCCAATCCCGGGTCCGCTTTAGCGGCCCGGGATGACAGGAAAGCCTAGTGCACCCGCGCCTTCCCGATCTCGAGCCCTTCCACCCCCGCTGACACGGCGATCACCGACCCGTCCGCGCTCTCGCCCGCCAGCAGTTTCCGCGCGATCGGGTCGACCAGCTCCTTCTGGATCACCCGCTTCAGCGGCCGGGCGCCGTAGACCGGGTCATAGCCCTTGTCGGCCAGCCAGGCGGCGGCGGTGTCGTCGAGCGCCAGCGTCAGTCTCCGGTCCGCCAGCAGCTTCTCGAACCGTTGCAGCTGGATGCGGACGATGCCGCCCATCTGTTCGCGGCCGAGGCGGCGGAACAGGATGATCTCGTCGATGCGGTTCAGGAACTCCGGGCGGAAGTGGGCGCGGACGGCGTCCATGACGAAGGGGCGCACGGCCTCGACATCCTCGCCTTCGGACTGGTTGGCCAGCGCCTCGGAGCCCAGGTTGGAGGTCATGATGATCAGGGTGTTACGGAAGTCGATGGTGCGGCCCTGACCATCGGTCAGGCGGCCGTCGTCCAGCACCTGCAGCAGCACGTTGAAGACGTCGGGGTGGGCCTTCTCGACCTCGTCGAACAGGACGACCTGATAGGGCCGACGGCGCACGGCCTCGGTCAGGGCGCCGCCCTCGTCATAGCCGACGTAGCCCGGAGGGGCGCCGATCAGGCGGCTGACGGAGTGCTTCTCCATGTATTCCGACATGTCGAGGCGGGTGATGGCGGCCTCGTCATCGAACAGGAAGTCGGCCAGCGCCTTGGTCAGCTCGGTCTTGCCGACGCCCGTGGGCCCCAGGAAGAGGAAGCTGCCCAGTGGGCGGTTCGGATCGTTCAGACCGGCGCGGGCGCGACGGACGGCGTCGGAGACGGCGATCAGGGCGTCGTCCTGACCGACCACTCTCCCACGGAGCGCGTCCTCCATCTTAAGCAGCTTCTCGCGCTCGCCCTCCAGCATCTTGTCGACCGGCACGCCGGTCCAGCGGGAAACGACGGCGGCGATCTGCTCGGCGTCGACGACCTCGGGCGTCAGGGGACCGGACTTGTCGGCCTCGTTCGCCTCGGCCTCGGCCAGCTGCTTTTCGATCTGCGGAATCTGGCCGTAGGCGATCTCTGACGCGCGGCCGAGGTCGCCGGCGCGCTGGGCGGCGGCCAGTTCGGCGCGCAGGCGGTCGAGGGTTTCGCGCAGCTGCGCCCCCTGCCCCACCTTGTCCTTTTCCGCTTTCCAGCGGGCGGTCAGGTCGTCGGACTGGCCCTCCAGATCGGCGATCTCGTCCTCGAGCTTTTCGAGGCGATGTTGAGAGGCGCTGTCGGTCTCCTTCTTCAGCGCCTCGCGCTCGATCTTCAGCTGGACCAGACGGCGGTCGATCTCGTCCAGCGCCTCGGGCTTGGAATCGACGGCCATGCGGACGCGGCTTGCGGCCTCGTCGATCAGGTCGATGGCCTTGTCGGGCAGGAAGCGATCGGTGATGTAGCGGTTCGACAGGGTGGCCGCGGCGACGATGGCGCTGTCCGAGATGCGGACCCCGTGGTGGACCTCATACTTCTCCTTCAGTCCACGGAGGATCGACACCGTGTCCTCGACGGTGGGCTCGGAGACGAAGACCGGCTGGAAGCGACGGGCGAGGGCCGCGTCCTTCTCGACGTGCTTGCGGTACTCATCCAGCGTCGTGGCGCCGACGCAGTGCAGTTCGCCGCGCGCGAGGGCGGGCTTGAGCAGGTTGGAGGCGTCCATGGCGCCGTCGCCCTTTCCGGCGCCGACAAGGGTGTGCATTTCGTCGATGAACAGGACGATGCCGCCCTCGGCCGCCGCGACCTCGTTGAGCACGGCCTTGAGCCGCTCCTCGAACTCGCCGCGATATTTCGCGCCGGCGATGAGGGCGCCCATGTCGAGCGCCATGACGGTCTTGTCGCGCAGGCTTTCGGGCACGTCGCCGTTGACGATGCGCAGGGCCAGACCCTCGACGATGGCGGTCTTGCCGACGCCGGGTTCACCGATGAGGACAGGGTTGTTCTTGGTGCGACGGGCGAGGACCTGGATGGTGCGGCGGATTTCCTCGTCGCGGCCGATGACCGGGTCGATCTTGCCGTCGGCGGCGGCCAGGGTCAGGTCGCGGGCGTAGCGTTTGAGGGCGTCATAGCCGTCCTCGGCCCCGGCGCTGTCGGCGGTCTTGCCCTTGCGGACCTCAATGATGGCGGCGTCGAGCGCATCGGCTTTCACCCCGGCGGCGCCGAGCACGGTCTTGGCCACCCCGCCTTCGCGGGCGAGGGCGGAGAGCAGGCGTTCCGTGGTGACGAAGGCGTCGCCGGCCTTCTTCGCGGAGGCTTCGGCGGCGGCGAAGACGCGGGCGGTGTCGCCGTCCAGATAGAGCTGGCCCGAGCCGCCGGAGACCTGGGCGCGCTTGGACAGGGCCGTCTCGACGTCGGCCTCGGCGCGGCTCGCGTCTCCCCCGGCGGCAGTGATCAGATTGCGGGCGAGGCCGTCACGCTCTTCCAGAAGCACCTTGAGCAGATGCTCGGGCGCGAACTGCTGGTGGCGGCGGGCGAGCGCCAGCGACTGGGCGGACTGGACGGCCTGTTTGGCGCGGTCGGAATAGAGTTCGAGATTCAACGTGGACATCCCCTGTCAGGCGGATTGAATGCTCATCAGCGCCCTTTCTGGAAGCGACGCCTTGAGATGTCGCAAACGTGGGTGTGGCGGGACAGACACACAAGACCTGCTCGCAGCAAAAAGGCCGCCCGGTATATGGCCCGGGTCTTTGGCAAGGAGCCCCGCCGATGCCCCACTCGGCCTGGCCGGTCGATCCCGGCGTGATCCTGCCCTTCCTGCTGGCCGTCAGCCTGATCGAGCTTACGCCGGGACCGAACATGGGCTGGCTGGCTCTGGTGTCGCTGGAGCGGGGTCGGCGCGCGGGCTTCGCCGCCGTGGCGGGCGTCACGCTGGGACTGGCGGTGTGGATGCTGGCCGCCGCTTTCGGCCTGACGGAGGCGTTGATGGTCTGGCCGCCGCTGTTCCAGCTGATCCGCTGGGCCGGGGTGCTGTTCCTGCTGTGGCTGGCCTGGGAGGCGTGGCGGCCGGAACCGGCGGCGGTCAACAGCGGGCCCGTCGAGGCGGCGCGATGGCGGACCCTGTTCCTGCGCGGCCTGACCGGCAATCTGCTGAACCCCAAGGCGGCCGTCTTCTATGTCGGCCTGCTGCCGACCTTCATGCGGCCGGACCACGGCTCACCCCTGAAGCAGGCGCTGACGCTGGGCGGCCTGCATCTGGCCGTGGCGATCGTGGTGCACATGGCGATCGTGCTGGGGGCCGCCCGCGCCGCGCCCCTGCTCCACGCGCGGGTGCAGGGGGCGGGGCTCAGGGCCCTGATGGCCGGCGGACTGGTTCTGGTCGCCGCCTGGATGGCTTGGGAGACCCGGGCCTGACGATCAGGTCCCGGGCTGCTGACCAGACGAGAAGTCGAACTGCGGGTCCTGCTGACGCGAGGGACCGCCGAAATTCCAGGTCAGGCCGATGAAGGCCACGCGACCGCCAAACACGCGCTCGGTGCGGTCGGTGAAGGTGTCCGTCTCGTAGTTGGTGATGTCCTTCGACTCATCCAGCAGATCGCGGACGGTCAGTTGCAGGGCCAGGGTCTCGGTCAGTTTGCGGCGGTAGCCGAGGTTGATCAGCTGGGTCGCGTCCCGCGTGCCCTGGGCCAGCAACTGCTCGCCGGTCCAGATGCCGGACACCTGCACGAAGTCGGCCTGGGTCGGCTGCCAGTTCAGGCTGAGACGGCCCGAGACCACCTCGCCCTCGCTGCTGACGCCGCCGACCAGGTTGGAGGCGTCGATCTCCTGACGGAAGACATTGACGCTGGCGTTGTAGCGCAGGGTCGGGTGCAGGCGACCGTTGGCGACCAGCTCCACGCCTGTGGCGGTGCGGGCGCCGAGGTTCTCGGTGCGGGTCAGCAGGACCCCGTTGCCGATGTCGCTGACCACCGGAGTGAAGGCGTTCTGCGTATCGCGATAATAGAGGGTCGCGCCGTAGAAGGACTGGTTCACCCGGCGCTGCCAGCTGAACTCGAACGAGTCGGTTTCCTGCGGCTCCAGATCCGGATTGCCCGAGCGGTAGTTGAGCGGGTCCTGATAGGTGGTGAACGGGTTCAGATCGTTCGGCGCGGGGCGCTGGACACGGCGGCTGTAGCTGCCGCGCAGGGTCTGGTCCGCGGTCAGCTGATACGAGACGTGCAGGGTCGGATAGGCGCGAAAGTAGTCGTTCGAGGCGGTGATGCCGGTCGTGACCTGATCCAGCTCCAGATCAGCGTGTTCCAGACGCAGGCCGAACTGGGCGCTGAGCTTGTCGCCGAAGGGCTGCTCCCAGGTGCCGTAGAGGGCGTGGACGGTCTGATCGACCTTGAAGAGGTTGGACACCAGCGGATCGGGCGTCAGGGCGCCGGGCGAGGCGCCGCGCGCGACGAGGTTGTCCAGTTCGAGCTGGGTGTACTCCAGCTCATAGCCCAGACGCAGGCGGGCTCCGCTGGTGAAGGGGCGGACGTAGGCGCTGGCGAAGTTAAAGGTGTCGTTGTTGTTCTGGTTGTCGACGCGCTCGTACTGGTTCGGCGCGGCGGGGATGAGGCCGTCGACGAGGGTGTCGTGGGCGTAGCTGCCGCGACCCCGGTTGTAGCGGACCTCGTTGGACCACTCGTGGCCCTGTTCGGCGAAGCGGCGCACCACGCGGCCCGTCGCGCCCGAGAACTGGCCCTCGAAGCCGCCGTCGGACAGGCGGCGATAGGCCGAACCGATGCCGCCGCCCGCGGCGTCAGCCTCGAACTGGTCCAGCATCAGGCCGTCGCTGGTGACGTCCACATGGTAGAGGTCGCCATAGAACTGCAGCTGGTCGGTCGGGCGATAGTCGGCCGAGAAGCGAACAAAGACGTTGTCGACCTCGCCGTCGCCATCCTGGGTGTTGCGGGATTCGAGGAACTGGTTCGAGCCGGAATCGTAGCGGGTTCGGACCCGGTCGGTCGACTGGACGAAGGTGTCGTGGCGGATGGCCGCGTCGGCGGTCACCGTCAGCTTGTCGCGGTTGAAGACGCTGCTGACGCCCAGATTGTAGCGCTCGTCATTGCCGACGTTGACACGAACCGAGCCGGTTGTCGTCGGCTGGGCGCGCGGGCGGTTGGGCTTGGTGATCAGATTGATCACGCCGCCGCCGCCGTCCGGGCGATAGGCGGCGGAGGGATTGGTCATGACCTCGATGCGGGCGTACTGATCCGCCGGAATCTGCAGGATGACCTGCCCCCGGTTCTCGCCCGAGAACAGGCCCGAGGGGCGGCCATCGACCAGAATGGTGACGCCCGCATCGCCGCGCAGGCTGACATTGCCGTCCGGGTCGACCTCGACCGAGGGGATGTTGCGCAGGGCGTCGGCCAGCGTGCCGGTCGCGGTCTGCAGGTCTTCGCCGACGTTGTAGCTGATCGAGTCGACCGAGGTGCGGATGTCATTGGCCCGTCCCTGAACGACGGTCTCGCCCAGTTCTGTCGGGGACTGTTCGGCGGCCTCGGCCGGGGCTTCCTGCGTCGCGGGGGACGGCGTGGCCGGGGCCTGAGCAGGCGTCTGGGCCGGCGTCTGGGTCGGGCCCGGCGCGGGCTGGGTCTGGGCGACAGCGGCGCCGGCCGGCAAGGCGAGCGCGAGCAGCGAGATGAGGGTGGTTCTGGTCATGGCCCCGAGGATCCTGAGTTCGGGAGTCCTGATCGCCCCCGTTTGAGCCCGGAACCTATCAGCGGCGCTGTACGGGCCTCAGTTACATCTTTTTCATTTCATTACAGTTTTTTCAGAGATCGCCACTTTTCGGACCTGATCGCCGCCCCCGCCGCGAGCAAGGGTCGCCGACCAGCGATCACCTTGCCTCCAGGACCGTCACGCTGTTTGATGCGGGAGGGGAGACAGGATGACGGGGCAAACATGGCGGGGAACGGGACGGGCGCCGGGCTGAAGACGAAGATCGCCGCGCGACTGGAGGGGACGGTCGATCCCCGGCACTGGGATCTGGACATCGTCACGGACGGCCCGATTATCCTGCCGGTCAAATCCACCTACAGCCATACCTGGGCCCGGCGACGGGAGCGCGCCGACAGCGCCCTGGGCGCCGGAACGATCGACAGCCAGATCGACAAGGCGTTGAAGAAAAAGTCTCCCGCCGAAACCCTTGAGGCCGAGGTGAAGCGCGAGCCGGGCAAGTGGCTGGGTCGATTGAACGCCCGCGCCCTTCCCGGCTGGCATTTCGCCGAGACCTGCACGGAAACGTGCGACACCTGCTCGGGCGCCGGAAAGGTGCGCTGCGGAAACTGCTCGGGTTCCGGGTCGGTGAACTGTGGCGCCTGTGGCGGCGCGGCCAGGGTGCGCGAGCAGTGCGCCGGGTGCTGGGGACGCGGCAACCACCAGCGCAGCCGTCAGGCGACCCGCTGGAACGGCCAGTACAATGAGAACTACACCGAATATTACACCGAGACCTGCTGGCAGTGCACCGGCGGGGGCTACAACTATGTGAACTGCCGGGATTGCAACAACGGCAAGGTGCGCTGCGGGCGGTGCGGAGGCTCCGGAAAGGTCACGTGCGGAGACTGCGGCGGGCCGGGCAAGCGGCTGTATCGCTACGACCGCGAGATCGTGGTCAGCAATGCCCTGGTCATCACCGGAGCGCGCGCCAACCACGACGGGCTGAGACAGGCCGCATTGGGTCGCTGGGAAGCGGTTCTCGGATCAACCGGGGTGCGCGTTGAAGACCTGACATGCGGGGATGTCACCGGCGAAGGCATGATCGCCACCGCCAACATCTCCATCCCGACCGCCACCGGCCGGTTGAGGATTCACAGCGAGAGCGGCGACGTCTGGGCGCTGGGCGCGGGCGCCGAGATACACGACGGCGAGCCGGTGCTGGCGAAGGGGCTAAAACTACCGGAGCCGAAGCCGGAGTCCCCCTGGACTTCCGTGGCGCAGCATCTCGCGGGGACCCGCCTGCTGCGGGAGGCCCTGGCCCGGTTCAACACCGCGACCGGCAAGTCCGAGGCCAGGCGCGACCTGACCGCCGGGACAGTGCTGGCCGATCAGGGCTGGCTGCTGGGCAATGACGGCGCCATGGCGATGGCGATGGCAGCCGCGTTCGGTGTCGGAAAGCTGCGCGGTCAGGCCCAGAAGAAGGTCTGGTGGGGCGCTTGGGCGCTGGCGCTCGCCGCCACGGCGGTCCTCACCTGGATCGCGATACGAACGATCATCGCAGAGCCCCATCCGGGGCCGGAGCTGGTCACCCTGCTGCTCTGCGGGGGCGGGCTGGGTCTGGCGCTCGGCGTGGGCGCCGCCCTGCTTGCGCGGCGCAACACAAAGGCGCTGGCTGAGGAGTTGGGGGTCGAGGCGGGCAATGTGAACATGAAGCCGGGCAAGCTGGTTCTGAGCGTCGGCGGCATGGCCGTCGCAATCCCGGTCGCTGTCGTCGCGGCCCTGTTCGCCGCCTACTTCGTCGGCTGGCCGGCGGACTACCGGCAAGCGATCGCCGGGCCGGTCGAGCCGGAGACGCGGATTGTCACCACGACGACGGTGCGATTGAGGCGGGGCGCCAGCGAACGCGCGGACATCGTCGCCACCCTGCCGGCGGGAACCGTGATGCTGGAGGCCGCGCCCTTCGACGACACATGGGCGCGGGTGAACACGGAGTACGGCAGCGGCTTCGTGGCGATACGCTATCTGGAAAAGCAGACCGTTCCCTGACGGCTGGCCTCGGCGAGCCACAGCGACTAGCGTCACGCTCAGTTCAGTCCGGAGCCTGCCATGTCCATCCGCCTTACGCGCCGCGCGGCGCTGGTTTCGTCCGCAGCGGGGGCCGCGGCCCTGCCCGCGACCGGATGGGCGCAAACGGCGGCCAATGATGCGGCTTCGCTGGCCGGGCAGGTGGAAGAGTTCGTCAAACGCGCCATGGCGGCCTTCCCGGAACAGCCGGCCGTCTCGGTGGCCGTGGTCAAGGACGGGCAGCCCATCCTGACCCGCGGATATGGCCTGCGCTCGGTCGGCGGCCCGCCGGTGGACGATCACACCCTGTTCGCCATCGCCTCGAACACCAAGGCCGTGACCTGCGCGGCGCTGGCGATCCTGATCGACGAGGGCAAGGTGAAATGGGACGAGCCGGTGCGGACCTATCTGCCCGGCTTCACCCTGTCGAAGCCCGAGTTGAACGCCATGGTGACGGTGCGCGATCTGGTCAGCCACCGGATCGGCTTCGGGCTGGGCGCGGGCGACCTGCTGTTCTGGCCGAACGGAAACCGGACCCGGGCCGAGATCATGGCGGCCATCCCGAACGTGCCGATCGAGGACAGCTTCCGCACCTCCTACCACTACTGCAACCTGATGTTCGTGGCGGCGGGCGAGGTCGTGGCGGCGGTCAGCGGCATGCCGTGGGAGGACTTTGTCCAGACCCGCATCCTGAACCCGCTGGGCATGACCGAGACCAAGCCGCTGATGACGTCGGCGGAGCCGGCGAAATCGGCCCTGCCCAACGGACGGCTGGGGCCGCCACTGCGCTATCAAGGCCCCATGCAGACGATGGCGCAGTCCATTCAGGCGGTGTGGGACTGGTCGGCGGCGGGCGCCGCGGGCGGGTTCGCCACCAACCCGGTCGACTGGGCCAAATGGATCGCGGTGCAACTGAACAAGGGCGCCCTGCCGGACGGCGCGCGCCTGTGGTCCGAAGCGCGCGCCAACGAGATGTGGCGGCCCAACATCATCGTCTCCAGCTCGGGCGGGCCGACGCCGGATGCACCGGGCCGGGCCATCGCGGCGACGTATGCGACCGGCTGGCAGGTGATGGACTATCGCGGCGAGCGGATGATCACCCACGGCGGCGGCGCCCCCGGCTACCTGTCGGGCACCGTCCTGCTGCCCGGGCGCAACGCGGGCTTCAGCTATTTCACCAACGCCGAGGAAAGCCAGCTGACCCGCGCCCTGCGCAGCGGGATCTCCGACATCCTGATGGGCAAGACCGGCTTCGACTGGATCGCCGACGCGGTGCGCCTGACGCAGGAAGGCAATGCCAAGTCCATCGCGGCGGCCGCTGAGATCGACGCCAAACAGGCGGCGGGCGCGGCGCCGTCCCTGCCGCTGGAAGCCTATGCGGGGAGCTGGGTCGATCCCTGGTACGGCGAAATCCGCATCGAGCCGCGCACCACGGGCCGGGGCCGCAACCGCCGGACGACCCTGCATCTGGATTTCACCCGCACCAACGCCCTGAAGGGACCGCTGGAGCCCTATGACGGCGACACCTTCCGCACCCGTTTCCCGGACAAGCGGGAGGAAGATACGTTCGTCGTCTTCAAGGTGGAGAACGGCGTGGCGGTGTCGGCGACCCTGAAGGCCGTCAGCCCGGATGCGGACTTCAGCTACGACTATCAGGACCTGAGACTGACCAAGGCATGACCCCGATGCTCTCGCTGTTGTTCGCCCTGATGACCTCGCCCGCGCAGGCGCAGGAGCCGCCTACGCCGCCCGCGTGCATCGGCGCGACCTTCGTCAGCTGGCAGGCCTGCGCCGAGGCCGCACGGGAGGGTACGCCGGCCTATTCACTGGCCATGATCAATCTGGGCACCGAAGCCTATCTGAACGGCGATCTGGCCGCGGCGCTGGTTCACTACGACAAGGCCCGGCTGGACGGTCAGGAGATGACCTCGGACGTCCTGTTCCACACCTTCCGGGCCGACACCTTGCGCTACGCCGGGCGGATGGATGAGGCGCGGGCCGATGCGCGCATCGCCTGGGGCTTTCTTGACGGACGACCGCCGGCCGATCTGCCCGCCGACCTCGCGCGGCCGGTGGTCAATGAACTGCGCGCACCGATCCTGAGCATTCTTCTGCCGATCATGAAGGAGGACGACGCCGGAGCCTTCCGCCGGGCCCGCGACCAATATCTGGCCCTTCCGGCGACCGACTGGACGACGTTGAGCCAGCGATCCGGCGTCCTGACCAGCCTGGGCGAGCATGAGAGTGCAGTCACCGCCAGCAAGGCGGCGCTGGACCTGCGTCCGCAGGACCCGCTGTCGCAGAACAACCACTGCTACGCCCTGGCCGAGGCCGGCCGCGCGGCGGAGGCCCTGCCCTATTGCGAAAGCGCGGTCGCGGGCCTGCCTGAACTGGGGCCGGTCCGGCACAGCCTTGCGACGGTTCTGGCGAAGCTGGGCCGGTGCGCCGACGCCGAGGCGCAACTCGTCATCGCCAGACGGCTGGAGCCGGGCAGCAGCCTGTATCGGGAACAGCTGACCTGCACGCCGAAGGGCTGAAGACGCGCGTCACTTCACCATCTCGAGGATCTCCAGTTTCGCCTCCTGACGCGGCCAGGGGATGACCAGACGCCAGCGGGCCGAACCGATACGCTCGAAAACGCCGACCTGATCGCGCACGGGCTGCTGACCATAGTTCGGGAAGCCGGTTTCATCGTCGCCCCATGCCTGTGCGCCGACGAAGATCAGGCGATTGTCCGTGTCCGGATAGAGCAGGCCGCGCGTGCGCTGGGAGCCGGTCGTCTTGGTCAACACCAGATCGCCGCCGGGGGTCAGTTCGACCGAACAGCGGAAGAAGGGATAGGCGACATAGGCCAGGGTGTTCCCGGCCTTTGAACCCAGCTTGATCGTGCGGCAGCGATAGGTCCCCGGCGGCGGCTGGAGACGGCCGGACTGGCCCGCCATGGGATCGACCAGCGGTCCCAGAGCCTCGACCTCGGAAGCGAACCCCTTGTCCTCGGCCTCTGCGCGGCCCAGTCGCCAAGCCTGATCCAGACGGCCCAGATTGCCGGAATCCTCCGTCGAAACGATCTGGCGCCAATCGGAGATTCCGCCCTGTTCACCTTCCGTCGGAGGCGCGGTCGGAGCCGGGGCCGGTTCAGGTGCGGGGGTCGGATCGGTCGCGGGCGCCGGGGCCTCGGGCGGGGACACCGCATTGTCCCCGCAGGCGGCGAGCAGGGCGGCGACGGAAGCGACGGCGATCAGGGTCCGCATGGGGCAGGCTCCATAAGGCTGAGCTTGCACAACGGACGGGCGCGCCGGGGGTTGCCCTCAGGCGACGGGGACGAGCTCGATCAGGTCAAGATTGGATTCGTTCTGCGGCCATGGGATCACCAGCCGCCAGCGACGCTCGCCGATCCGCTCCAGCGACGCGACCAGATCGCGGTCCGGGCGCTGGCCATAGGAATTGGCGGCCGGTTCGGACGCCAGAGCCATCGAGCCGAGCATGACCATGTGCCGGTCGTCCTCCGGGAACAGCAGGCCGGAAGGACGTTGTGACCCGGTCTCCTTGACGAATTTCAGTCCGTTGGGGGTCTGTTCGATCCGGCAGGCGAACCAGCCGTAGATGACATAGCCCAGACCGTCCTCGCCGCCCTGCGAGCCCAGCTTCACGGTACGGCAGCGATAGGCGCCGGCGGGCGGGACGACGGAGGGACGGCGCGCATCCGGGGCGATCAGCTCGCCCAGACTGTTCAGATCGCCCGAGCCGCGCTGGCGGCGGGCCTGTTGCAGGGCCAGGGACCAGGCGGCGTCGCGCCGGGTGTACCGGTCACGGTCCGACGCGGTGATGATGCTGCGCCAGTCCCGCAGGGTCGCGCCCGGACCACCTGACGGCGGCGGGGGCGGCGGGGCCGGCGTGGAGGCGCAGGCCGAAAGGGTCAGGGCGGCGCCGACCAACAGGGTCGACAGCCGGAACAGGCGAGGCATGGGCGCTCCCGAACGCAGGCTGAGGGCTTGGCTCAACTCTTTTGGACCGGTTCAGGCAGCCGCCGTCAACCGCCCTCGCGTCACGAGGCGTCACAAGGCGATGGCGGTTCAGCGGTTTCCCCCTTGAGGGGAGGCCGGCGTCAGCTTTCCTCGGCGGGCGCCTCGACCTTGGGCTTGCGCGGCGCACGGGTGCGCTTGGGCGCCGGAGCCTCCTCGCCTTCCGCCTCGGCGACCGGAGCGGGCGCGGGGGCGGTCGAACGGGTCAGGAAGCCCGGCAGGGCGCCGGCGGTGTCTTCCGACGACTCCTCGCGCCGCGGACGACGCGGGGCGCGTTCGGGGCGTTGCGGCGCGGCCTCGGCGGCGACCGGTTCAGCCTCGACGGCGGCGGGCGCGTCGCCCTCGGTGGCGGCCTCGACACCTTCGCCCTCGAAGCGGCGGTTGCGCTCGTCACGACGACGTTCCCAACGCTCGCGTCGGCTTTCGCGGCGACCGCCTTCGCGGGGCTGACCGTCTTCGCCCTCGGCGCGGGGTTCGCGCGGCTCGCGCGCTTCACGGGGTTCGCGGTCGTCGCGGTCACGCCATTCACGGCGGCCTTCGCCGTTGTTGTTCTGACGCTCCTGCTGGCGCTCGTCCTGCTCGCGCTGGCGGGCCTCCTGCTGGGCGGCGCGATCAGCCTCGGCCTGCTGGGCGGCGAGGATGGCGGCGGCCTGGGCGCCGGATTCGTCTTCGAAATCGATGTCGAAACCCTGACCGGCCAGTTCGCGCTGGGCGATCTCTGAGACCGAACGCTGGGGCTGCAGGGCGCGCAGGACGCGGAAATAGTGTTCGGCGTGCTGGGTGTAGTTCTCGGCCAGAACGCGGTCGCCGCCGGCCGACGCATCGCGGGCCAGCTGCATATAGCGCTCATAGACGGTCTGGGCGTTGCCACGGACCTTGATGTTCTCGGGACCTTGCGAGTCCCACGAACGGTTCGGGTTGGTGGCGTTGGCGTTGTTGCCGCCGCCGCCGGGCTTTCTGTTGCGTCCGCGTTGACGCTTCATGCCCTTGAAATCTCTCATCGGAAGCTACCGTGCCTTGATGGGGAGGCGGACCGGGCCTCCTGGGCTCGGTATCCGTCCGGGGGTGTTCCGTCTCGGGCGGGGCCTATTCCCCGCTGGCGATGTGTTCGGAAAGCCGTGTCGCCCCGGACCATCGGACTCGATGGTCCGCTCGACGTTGGGCGGAAATCTGAGTTCAGATGCAAGAGCATCTGAACCGATTTCCCGCCGGTCCGCCGGGCGACCGGCCCGACCGTCACTGCCCGAAGCGCGCGCGAAACAGGAACCGAATCGGTTCGAGGCGTTTGCTTGGGTGGGAGACGAGAGAGACTTAGCGCGGGTTTGTGGCGTTTCCAAGGGGGTTTATGAGCCCCCTCCGATCAGCCCGCCTCGGGATACATCGGCGGAATGGGGTTGGTGCGGGGGTCCGGGCCGTTGGTGACGACGCGATCGCGGTTGGACAGGTCCTTGACCACGATGACGTTCTCGAAGCCCGCCTGTTCGAACAGGGCCTTGACCTGCGCCCCCTGATCCCAGCCGATCTCGACCGCGAAGGTCCCGCCCGGCTTGAGGATGCGCATGATCTCTGGCGCCAGTTCGCGATAGGCGACCAGACCGTCCGGACCGCCGTCCAGAGCCAGATGCGGATCATGCTCGCGCACTTCGGGGTCCAACCCGGCGATGTCGTCGGACGGGATGTAGGGCGGATTGGACACGACCAGATCAAAGCTGTGGTCGGCGAAGCCCGCGGCCCATTCGGTGCGGATGAAGTCGCAGCGGCTGTCCAGATCGAGATTGGCGGCGTTCTCACGCGCCACGGCCAGAGCTTCGGTCGAGATGTCGGTGCCGACCCCCTTGGCCGCAGGCCGCTCGGCGAGCGTCGCCAGCAGGATGGCGCCCGAGCCCGTGCCCAGATCGATCATGGTGAAGCTTTCCTGCGGCTGGAAGGCCAGCATGACGACGTCGAGGATCGCCTCGGTGTCCGGGCGGGGGCTGAGCACGTCGGGGGTGACGTTCAGAATGATCTTCCAGAAGCCCTTCTTGCCCAGAATGCGCGACACCGGCTCACGCTTCAAGCGGCGGGCGACATAGCCGTCCATCGTCGCCTTCTGTTCGGCGGTGACCGGCCGGTAGGGGTCGGTCAGGATGTCGGTGCGCGAGCAGTCGGCGGCGACTTCCAGCAGCAAGCGGGCGTCGATCGACGGGCTGTCGATCTTCCCGGCCTTGAGCTCGGCCTGCGCGGCTTTCCAGGTCTTCAGCAGGGTATGGGCGGGGGCGGTGTCGGTCATGCGCAGGGCCTTGAACCGGACGCGGTCGGATTTCAAGCGTAGAGGATGCGGAACGACAGGTCAGCTTGGCCGTTGAGGCGCGGATGCAGAACCAGTCGGGACAGATGGGCTCGAGACGAAAGAGCGGGCCAGGTCTCTGGGGCGTCGCCGGGGCCATCGTCGGCGGTCTGGCCGCCGGGGCGGGCGCGGCGCACCTGCTTTATACGCGCGGCCACAAGTACGGGATCGAACTGCGCCCGCAGAGACCCGAGCCCCTGCCGCCCGCTCCTCCGACGCCTCAGGACTTCGAGGCGAAGGAGCCCGGACGCGGGCGCATGGCCCAACGACCGGAGCATATTCCACGCAAGGGCTGGATCGACATCTTCTGGCGGGTCGGCGCGGCCTATTTCGGCGACCGGGTCGGCTTCGTGGCGGGCGGCGTGACCTTCTTCGTGGTCCTGTCGCTGTTCCCGACGCTGGCGGCCTTCGTGACCGTCTATGGCCTGTTCGCCGATCCGAACGGCGCTTGGGACCGGCTGCAGTTCCTGTATTCCGTCCTGCCCGGGGGCGTGGCCGAGTTTCTGGGTCAGGAGATGCAGCGCCTCGCCGAGAACACCAACACCGCGCTGACCTTCACCCTGGTCTGGACCCTGCTGCTGTCGCTGTGGACGGCGAACGGGGCGATCAAGGTGCTCTTCTACGGCCTGAACATCGCCTATCACGAGGTCGAGCGGCGCAATATCGTCCGCTACAACCTTATGTGCATGGCCTTCACCGTGTCGGGCCTGCTGGCGGTGCTGATGTCGGCGGGCATGGTGGTGGGCGCCCCCCTGGTGCTCGACTTCCTTGGACTGAGAGAGGAGTGGGGCTATCTGGCGCCGTTCCGGTGGCCCGTACTGTTGCTGATCTACATGGCCGCCCTGACCGTCATCTATCGCTTCGGCCCCTGCCGACAGAAGGCGCGGTGGCGGTGGCTGACACCCGGAGCAATCTTCGCGGCCCTTCTAAGCCTCGGCCTGTCGCTGGGCTTCAGCTGGTACCTCGGCGCCTTCGTCCGCACGGCCTCCTATGGCCCGCTGGCGGCGATGATGGGCTTCCTGTTGTGGACATGGCTGACGGTGCAGATCGTCATCATGGGCGCCGAACTGAACGCCGAGATCGAGCACCAGACCGCCATGGACACCACGACGGGCGCCCCACGTGACATCGGCGACCGGGGCGCGGTGGTGGCCGACACCGTCGGCCCCAAACGCGGAAGCCCGGCGGCGCTGGCCTTCACCCTGAAGCATGCCGAGGCGCTTTCGGATCGGCTTGTCCGGCGACGTATCAGACGGAACAGCTAGCCCGCGGTCTCCCGATATGCTCTGGCTCGCGCGAAGCGGCGGGGAGACCTATGAGACTGTTCCAACCTCTTCTGGCGGGCGCGACTCTCCGTGACCGGGCCATCGCCTGTCTCGGCGCTCTGCTGGGCATCGGAGCGACCGGGCTGCTGTCCCGCGTCGTACTGGGCGGCGACACGGCGCTGTCGCTGTTGATGGTCGCGTCCATGGGCGCGTCAGCGGTGCTGGTGTTCGCCGTTCCCGCCAGTCCTCTGGCCCAGCCTTGGCCGCTGATCGGCGGCAATGTCATCTCGGCCGTGGTCGGGGTGATCGCGGCGCGACTGATCCCGGACCCGATGATCGCAGGCGCGGTCGCGGTGGCGACGGCCATCGGCCTGATGTCGCTGCTGCGCTGCCTGCACCCGCCGGGTGGCTCGACGGCCCTGATCGGGGTGCTCGGCGGATCCAGCATTCATGGCGCGGGCCTGATGCTGGCGCTGGCACCGGTGGGGCTGAACGCGATGATCCTGGGGCTGTCCGCCTGGGTGTTCCACCGCTTCTCCGGCCACGCCTGGCCCCACAGGGCGGTCGCCACACCGGGCCCCGCGCCGGTGACGGACGAGGATATTGAAGCCGCGCTGGAGACCGTCGGGGAACCGCTGGACGTCAGCCGCTCTGATCTGAAGGCCGTGGTGAAGCTGGCGCTGGATAACGCCGCCTCGCGGAAGCCTTAGCCGCCGAACTCGGCTTCCAGATCGGCCAGACGGGCGGCCTGATCCTCGGCGATCAGGGCGTTCAGCATGGGGTCGATGTCGCCCTCCAGAATCTGGGGCAGGCTGTGCAGGGTCAGGCCGATGCGGTGGTCGGTCACCCGGCCCTGCGGGAAGTTGTAGGTGCGGATGCGCTCGGACCGGTCGCCGGAACCGACCTGTGACTTGCGGGCGTCCGAGCGGGCCTGATCCTTGGCCTGACGCTGCATGTCGTACAGGCGGACGCGCAGGTTCTTCATCGCCTTGTCGCGGTTCACATGCTGCGACTTTTCGGAAGAGGTCACCATGATCCCGGACGGGAAGTGGGTGATGCGGACTGCGGAATCGGTCTTGTTGACGTGCTGACCGCCCGAGCCCGAGGCGCGGAAGGTGTCGATGCGGATGTCCTTTTCGAGAATCTCGATCTCGACGTCCTCGACCTCGGGCAGGACCGCGACGGTGGCGGCGGAGGTGTGGATGCGGCCCTGCGTCTCCGTGGCCGGGACCCGTTGGACGCGATGGACGCCGCTCTCGAACTTCAGGCGACCGAAGACCCCCTCGCCGGTGACGGTGGCGATGATTTCCTTGTAGCCGCCGGCCTCGCCCTCGGTGGCGCTGTCGACCTCGACCCGCCAGCCGCGCGTGGAGGCGTAGCGCGAATACATGCGGAACAGGTCGCCCGCGAACAGCGCCGCCTCGTCGCCGCCGGTGCCCGCGCGGACTTCCAGAACAGCCGAGGCATTCTCGTCGGCGTCCCGCGGCGCCAGCAGCAGGGCGACCTCACGTTCCAGCTCCGGGAGGCGATCCTTGAGCGCCTGTAGCTCCTCGGCGGCCATCTCGGCCATCTCCGGATCGGCGGCCATGACTTCCAGATCAGCCATTTCGGCGCGGGCCCTGGCCAATCCCTGAACCGCGTCGGCGACCGGCTTCAGCTCGGCGTGCTCCTTCGACAGGCGCACGATCTCGGCGCCGTCGCTGGCCGCGCCCATGCGCGCCTCCACCTCGTGGAAACGGTCGAGCACCTGATCGAGCCGGGCCTGGGGCAGTCGCAAGAGGGATCATCCATGCGGGAAAGGGGTCGGAGCCTTTAGCGCGCCGCGCCCTGCCCTGTCGATGCACGGTCATGACAGGATCAGCCATCCGTGGACGGCGCAACCTTTGCCTTCGGGTTTCATTGGGCGAAGATCGGCGCCTGTTGGTGCGACAGACGGGGCATACATGGAAACCTTCCTCCTGTTTCTGGCCGTGGGTTTTCTGGCCCAGGCGGTCGATGGCTCGCTGGGCATGGCCTATGGCGTGATCTCGTCCTCGGTGCTGCTCGCCTTCGGCGTGCCGCCCGCGACGGCCTCGGCCAGCGTGCACGGGGCGGAGGTCTTCACCACGGCGGCCTCGGCCGGAAGTCACGCCTGGCACAGGAACATCGACTGGAAGATGCTGGCCCCGCTGGCCATCGCCGGGGTGATAGGCGGCTGTCTGGGGGCCTATGTGCTGGCCGGTCTGGACAGCGACATCATCAAGCCGTTCGTCATCGCCTATCTGGCGCTGATGGGCGTGTGGATCCTCTGGCGGGCCGGCCATGACGTGAAGCCCAAACCCATCCGTCCGCGCTGGATCGTCGCGCCGCTGGGGGCCGTCGGCGGCTTTCTGGACGCCATCGGCGGAGGCGGCTGGGGACCGACCGTGTCATCCACACTCGTCGGGGCCGGACAGGAGCCGCGCCGCGCCATCGGCACGGTGAACACCGCCGAGTTCTTCGTCACCGTGGCGGTCAGCGCGACCTTCGTCTGGTCGCTGGTGAGCGGCCACTGGGAAGAGGCCGACGCCTTGCAGAACCATGCGGCGGCGGTCGGCGGACTGGTCGTCGGCGGCCTTCTGGCCGCGCCGTTCGCCGGGCTGATCGCCAAGCGCGTGCCGCAGCGCCCGATGACCTATGCGGTAGGCGGGCTGCTGATCGTGCTGGCCGCCTTCCAGGGTGTTCAGCTGTCGGGCGTGCTCTAGACAAGAGAAAGGGCGACCGGCCCCCTGTCCGATCGCCCTATCTTCATCCGATTGACTGACCGCGTTTACGCGCCCGGCGCGGCGTCTTCAGCGGCGGCCGCGGCGGTGGAGGCGGCCGCGGCGGCGGCGGCGGCTTCCTCGGCCTGTCGGGCGGCTTCCTGCGCCAGACGCTCGGCATCCTGTGCCGGAGTCAGCAGTTCGACCAGCAGCGGGTTAGGCGTCAGATCCCGCATCGCGCCCGAAGTCGCGTCGACGGCCGCGCCGATGCCGCCGCCGAGGATGCCGTTGCCGACCGCCATGGTGACGATGCCGTTACGGCTCACACGACCGACGACGGCGTGTTCCTGGGGAACATAGCCGTCCATCGTGACGGTGGCGGTGAAGTTCGACTTGCGCGGCATGCGGAAGGTGCAGGGCGTGGCGTCGCACTGGAAGCCGTTCGAGGTCGTCACCCGGGCGCCGGACGGCGTGCTCTCGACCTTGAAGTCCTCGTCGACGCCGCGAAGGATGGAGGCGCAGGCCGGCAGACAAAGCGTGATCGCGGCGAGCGCGACCATCTGCGCGGCACGGCGCGCGGTACGAACAGAAATCACTGAAATCCCCGAAATTCAAAGAAGATCGCCCCCCGGCGATCTCCATCACTCCCTCGCACCGGGACCGAGCCGCCGTCAATCACCGGTGCGCGAAATTGCGCCGATCCGGATCGAAAGACAGCGGGAGGCGCCTCAGGCCGGTTGGGTGGCCGCGAAGCTGGGCCGGGCCTCAAGCGCCGCCTGAAGCGCGACCAGACGCGGACGCCCCGTCGCCCAGTCGAAGTCCGGGTGGCGGAAGCTGATCCAGGTCAGGGCGATCCCGGCGGTCAGGCTGCCGATGTGGAAGTCGTCCGCCGACAGATCGGCAGCTTCCAGCGCATCCAGCGCGCGGTGCATGTTGGCGGCCCAGCGTTCCATCCATGACGGCGAGCGCTCGTGCTCGGGGCGGCGCTTCTCGAGCACCAGCTTGACCCCCATTTCCAGCAGACCGTCGGCGGTCGCCTCGATCCGGCGCACACGCAGCCGTTCCGGACCGCTTTCGGGCGTCAGGCGCGGGCCCGAGCCGACCATGTCCAGATACTCGCAGATGATCGGGCTGTCGTTGAGCGGCAGACCGTCCTCGGCGATCAGGGACGGCACCTGGATGAGCGGGTTGGAGGCCAGAAGTTCCGGAGCGTTCGCATAGGGGTCAACCACGACCTCCTCGAGCGAAACGCCCTTCTCACGGGCCACGACGCGGCATTTGCGGGCGAAGGGTGACGGGGTGGTGATGTAGAGCTTCATCATCTCAGCGGCGCTCGATGGTGACGCCCTCGGGGGCGGTCAGGGCGTCAAGGCGGGCGCCGGCGGCGGCGTCGCCCAGCGCATGGGCGCGGATGAAGTCCGTGGTGGTCCGGGCGATCAGGTCCATATCGGCGGCGTCGGCGTTGGCGATCAGGCTGTGGTCGCCGCCCGCGAAGGTCACGAGCATCTTGTCGCCCGCCGGGCTGGTGTCGAAGGGCGCGCGGTGGTCGCGCGGATCGGTGACGAAGCCGCGCACCAGATCGTTGTCGCCGGTGATCATCAGAACCGGAGTGGTGACGCCGGCGAAGGTTGAGGGGGTGACCACCTGCGGGATCAGGCCCGGGGAGGACAGGGCCACGACGACCTTGATGTCCGGGTCCGCCTGCGGTCCCGCCATGGTCAGGGCCCCGGCTTCCATCAGGGCGTTCAGCGAGCCGAACGAGTGACCCGCCGCGATCAACGGCTTGCCCGGATGGCCGGCCTTCACATAGCCGCGCACCACCGCCAGATCGACGATCCGCGTCATGAAGATGGTCTGGGGCGTCGCCTCGGCGTTCCGCGGGTGGCGCGCCGAATCCGTATGAAGCGGGGCGACGACGGTGAAGCCGTGCGCGACCCAGTGCTCGATGATGCGATGGTAGGCCGCCGGGGCGCCGCCCCAGCCGTGGCCGAAGACGATCACCGCCTGCTCGTTCTCGGCCTGCCAGACGCTGACGTCGATGGTCCGGCCGTCAGGCGCGGAAAGCTCGACGTGGGTGGCGGCCGTCGCCGCGGCGGAGCTGACGGGCGCGGACGCTTGCCGGGCGAAGGCCGGCGCGACAGGGGCGAGTCCCAGCGAGAGAACCAGAACAAGCGCGGACGCAGCGCGACGGATCATATTGAATACCCCACCGAATGATCTGGTCTGACTAGACCAGCGGCGGGTGTCGGAACAGGGCTATTCCGCCGCTGCCAGGGCCCTTTCGTCGGCGGCCTTTCGGGCGGCGTCCAGTTCGGCGGCCTTGGCTTCGACCTGGGCGACAATCTCGTCGATCATGCCGTCGTTGGCCTGCTTGTGGGCGATCTTGCCGTTCAGATAGACCATGCCCGAACCCTTGCCGCCGCCGGTGAAGCCGACGTCGGTGTAGAGGGCCTCGCCCGGGCCGTTCACGACGCAGCCGATGATCGACAGCGACATGGGCGTGGTGACGTGGGCCAGCTTCTCTTCCAGCACCGCGACCGTCTCGATGACGTTGAAGCCCTGTCGGGCGCACGACGGGCAAGCGATGATGTTCACGCCGCGGTGACGCAGACCCAGCGACTTGAGAATGTCGAAACCGACCTTGATCTCCTCGACCGGATCGGCGGCCAGCGAGACGCGGATGGTGTCGCCGATACCGGCCCACAGCATCGAGCCCATGCCGATGGCTGACTTGATGGTGCCGGTGCGCAGGGGGCCGGCCTCGGTCACGCCCAGATGCAGCGGGCAGTCGATGGCGTCCGCCAGTTGCTGATAGGCGGCGACGGTCAGGAAGGGGTCGGACGCCTTCACCGAAATCTTGAACTCGTGGAAGTCGTTGTCCTGCAGGATGCGGGCGTGGTTCAGCGCGCTTTCGACCATAGCATCAGGGCAGGGTTCGCCGTACTTCTCGAGCAACTCGCGCTCCAGCGATCCGGCGTTGACGCCGATCCGCATCGAGCAGCCGTTGTCGCGGGCGGCCTTGATGACCTCCCTCACCCGCTCGGCGCTGCCGATGTTGCCCGGATTGATCCGCAGGCAGGCGGCGCCGGCCTCGGCGGCCTCGATGCCCCGTTTGTAGTGGAAGTGGATATCGGCCACGAGCGGGACCTTCGCCTCCCGGGCGATGGTGCGGAAGGCGGCGGTGGACTCTTCGTCCGGGCAGGAGACGCGAACAATGTCCGCCCCGGCCTCTTCCAGCTTGCGGATCTGGCTGATCGTCGCCGCCGCGTCCGAGGTCGGCGTATTGGTCATCGACTGGACACTGATCGGCGCGCCGCCGCCGACGGCGACATCGCCCACCATGATCTGGCGGCTCTTGCGGCGCTCGATATGGCGCCAGGGACGGACGTGGGTGTGATCAAGGCTCATGCGAGGGCCAACATAGGCTCACGATTGCGGCATGGCCACGACAAGCCGCGTTCCGGCGGCGTCGGGACGCATCAGCCTCCGGTCGGCGCGACCGGAGCCGGCGCAGGCGTGGCGGCGGAGACGGCCTGGATCTGGGCCTGCGCGGCCAGACGGGCGGCCTCGGCGCGCGCGGCGATCTCGGCGGCAGCCTCGCGGGCGAGCGTCTGGGCGCGGGCGTTCAGCTGCGACAGCTGGGTCTGCTGAGCGGTCAGGGCCCCGCCGTGCTCGCCGTTCAGATAGACGTCGAAGGCGCCGAAGTCGGAGGCGTCGATCACCGCCGCCACATTGGCCGGGGCGCGCCAGGCCTCGCCGGCCGCGAGTTGACGGGCGAACAGCACCCGGCCGTCGCCCATGCGCACCACGATGGCGGCGGCCTTGCGGGCCTGGATCACCACATCCGAGGCGCTGGCGGAGGCGCCGTAAATGGCGCCGCGCGGATTGAAAGCCTTTGCAACCGGGGTGGCGGCGGCCGCGGCCGCGGCGGCCTCAGCCGGGTCGATGCCGGTCAGCTGCATTTCGAGGCCGGGCGTGACGTAAAGAGCCGGAATGGTCTGGTCAGGCGGCGCCGGATGCGGCGCGGTCAGGCGCATATTGGCGTCCTGCCCCGGAATGGTGCCCACACGCCACGTCTCGGGCACCTCGGCGATGTCCGACGGCTGGGGCGCGCGCATCAGATTCACGCGCTGGAAGACGTTCCAGCCGACCACCGCGAACAGCAGCACGGCGCAGCCCGCGATCAGGCGGGGCGAATAGCGTTTCACTTCCTCGAAGGCGACGCCGACGGGGGGCTGCAGCGGGACCGAAGGGTCCGGGCTCTCGCGCTTGAACCGCTCGACCGCCAACTGCTCGTCCAGACCAAGGGCGCCGGCATAGGCGCGCACATAGCCGATGGAGAAGACACGGTTGGGAAGGATGGAGAAATCGTTCTGCTCCAGCGCGGTCAGATACCGGGCCGGCACGCGGGTCAGCGATGCGAGTTCAGCCAGCGAGCGACCAGAGTGGTCGCGCGCGATCTTCAGGCCTTCGCCCAGAGTCGGGGCATCCGTGACCGAAGGAACCAGATCCTTCCAGTCGCCGTGCGCACCATACTCTTCCGGGCCCTTGCCCGCATCCAGCGCCATGACGCTCGACCCCACACTCGACGGCGCGTCATCCACGCCCGCCGTACTCGAACCCGGCCCCTGTACCATATCGGGATGACAGTCGGGTCCTGCCCCCGCAGGCCCGCCGAACTCGCCTTGTGGATAACTCATAAGAGTCGACCGTTCAATGATTTGTTAAGCACCCTGGCCGTTCCGGCCCCGGCACGATCAAATCTGTACGTTCAACTTCCGGGCCAGAGTTTCGAGCTCGCCACGGACCGAGCCGGACGATGATCCGAGCAGGCTGGTCATGCCCCGATGCGCCGCCGCCAGGTCGGTGGACAGGATCATTCGCTTCACCGGTCCCACACCCCCGGCCGGGGCCGAGAGACGGGTGAAACCCAGCGCCAGCAGGGCGAACGCCTCGAGCGGACGGCCCGCCAGTTCGCCACAGACCGAGACCGGCGTGCCGGTATCGGCGCATTTCTTCTGGATTTCGGCCAGCGCGCGGAGCGCGGGGGGCGAAAGGGGATCGTACCGATCCGAGACCAGCGGGTTCGTGCGGTCAGCCGCGAACATGTACTGGAACAGGTCATTGGACCCGATCGAGACGAAATCGGTCAGGGGCAACAGGGCGTCCAGGTGCCACAGAAGGCTGGGGCATTCGATCATCGCCCCGACCCGCAGCAGGGCGGGCAGTTCGCGGCCCCGTCGCCGCGCCCAGTCGCACTCGATATCGACCAGTTCGCGCGCGGCGCGGAACTCGTCGACCGTGGCGATCATCGGGAACATCACGCGCAATTCGCGCCCGGCGGCGGCGCCCAGAAGCGCCCTGAGCTGCAGGCGAAGCATGGCCGGCCGGTCCAGACCCAGACGGATGGCGCGACGGCCGAGCGCCGGGTTCTCTTCCCGCTCGGTCTCCAGATAGGGCAGAACCTTGTCGCCGCCGATGTCGAGAGTGCGGAAGGTGACCGGGCGGTCGCCCGCCGTGTCGAGCACCAGCCGATAAAGGGCGGTCTGGCTGTCCAGACGCGGCAGTTCTTCCGAGACCATGAACTGGAACTCGGTGCGGAACAGGCCGATGCCCTCCGCGCCGGTTGCATCAAGATTTTCCAGATCGACAGCCAGACCGGCATTGGTCAGCAGGCTGATCCGCTGGCCGTCGGCGGTGACGGCGGGCACATCGCGCAGCTTGGCGAACTCGGCCTGCCTCTGGTTGCGGACCTCCATCCGCGACTGGACCGCCGACAGCATGTCGGGACGCGGGCGCAGATAGGCCTCGCCGGTCTCGCCGTCGGCGATGACCAGATCGCCCTCCGACAGGCGATCCCGCAGCCCCTGCAGGCGGCCGACGCAGGGGATGCCGAGCGCGCGGGCGACGATGGCCGCGTGACTGGCCGCTGAACCTTCTTCCAGCAGCAAGCCTCTCAGCTTGTTGCGCGGATATTCGAGCAAGTCCGCCGGACCGAGGTTGCGGGCCACCAGAATGGCGTCGTCCGGCAGGTCGCGCGTGCCCGGGCTGTCGCCCGCCAGCACACGCAGCAGACGGTTGGCCAGATCCTCGAAATCGTGCAGCCGTTCCTTGATGTAAGGGTCGCGGGCCTTGGCGAAGCGGGCGCGGTGCTCGTTGCGAACCCGGTCAACGGCAGCCTCGGCGGTCAGGCCGGTGCGGACGGCCTCTTCCAGCGACCGGTTCCAGCCCCGGTCGTCGGCGAACATCCGGTAGGTTTCCAGCACCTCGAAGGACTGGCCCGCCAGCTTGCCTTGCCCGCCCTCCAGCATGGCGTCGATATTGGCCTTCAACCCGATCAGGGCCTCGCGCAGGCGGATTTCCTCGACCTGCTGGTTCTCGGCGAGAAGGTTTTCGGGCGCGACCGGCGCCTCGTGCAGGACGACATGACCGAAGGCCAGACCTTCGGCGAACCGCTGTCCCTTGAGGCGCTCCGGACGGTGCGGGGCGACCTCGATGTCGCGCAACTCTTCCTGACCCAGCAGCTCACCGGAAGCCACGGTCTCGGCCAGCACCATGGCGATGGTCTGGATGTCCTCGACCTCGTCCTCGTCGTAGCGGCGCTCGGACCGGTTCTGGACGACCAGAACGCCGATGGCGCGACCACCGCGCAGCAGGGGCGCGCCGAGGAAGGCGTGGTAGGGGTCTTCGCCCGTTTCCGGACGATAGGAGAAGCTGGGATGCGACGGCGCGTCCGACAGGCTGATCGGACCGGCGCTGCGGGCGACCTCGCCCACCAGGCCCTCGCCGGGGCGAAGGCGGGTGTTGTGGACAGCGTCCGGCTTCAGACCCTGGGTGGCGAACAGCTCCAGCTCGCCCGACGCCCGGCGCAGATAGATGGAGCACACCTCGGCGACCATCGACTGGGCGATGATGCGCACCACGGTGTCGAGCCGTTCCTGAGCCGGCGCGGCCCCCGCCATAGCCTCGCGGATCTGGCGAAGGAGGTTACGCGGCCCCCTCGTCGTCAATCCGCCAACCGGCATGGCCCCTCCCGAAAGTCAGCGCTCCAGATGGGCGCCGCAAAGCTTGATTTCTAGACGGCTTCCAGTCCGTAAGCCGAATGAAGCGCACGAACCGCGAGCTCAGCATAGGCCGCATCGATCAGAACACTGATCTTGATCTCCGAGGTGGAGATGGCCTGGAACTTCACACCCTTGTCCGCCAGCGCCTTGAACATGGTCTGGGCGACGCCCGCATGACTGCGCATCCCGACCCCGACGACCGAAACCTTCGCCACGTCCTCATCGACGCGCAACTCCTCGAAACCGATATCGGTCTGGGTCGCCCGCATCAGTTCGGCGGCGCGCTGGGCGTCACGGCGACCGGTGGTGAAGGTCAGGTTGACGGTGCCGGCGGTTCGGGCCTGCGACTGGACGATCATGTCCACGTTCACATTGGCCTCGGCCAGACGGGTGAAGACGTCGGCGGGCGCGTCGACCCGGTCGGACAGGCCCAGCAGGGTGATGCGGGCTTCGTCACGGCTCATGGTCACACCGGACACGATGCGCTTTTCCACGATCTCCTCCTCGTCGCAGATCAGGGTTCCGCCCTTGTCGGGCATGACGCCGTCGGCGTCAGGTTCGATAAAGCTGGACAGAACCCGGACAGGGACCTGTTTCGCCATGGCCAGTTCGACCGAGCGGGTCTGCAGCACCTTGGCGCCCAGCGAGGCCATCTCCAGCATCTCCTCATAGGAGACCTTTTCGAGGCGGCGGGCACGGGATTCGATGCGTGGGTCGGTCGTGTAAACGCCGTCGACGTCCGTATAGATGTCGCAGGGGCACTCCAGCGCCGCCGCCACGGCCACCGCCGAGGTGTCCGAACCGCCGCGACCGAGCGTGGTGATCCGGCCGTCCTTCGTCACACCCTGGAAGCCGGGGACGATGGCGATCTGGCCGGTGTCGAGCGCGGCGCCCAGCACCTCGCCCGGCACGTCCTCGATGCGGGCGCGGCCGTGGGCGTCGTCGGTGATGATGGGAATCTGCCAGCCCATCCAGCTGCGGGCGTTGAGGCCCATGTTGCGCAGGGTCAGGGCCAGCAGGCCAGAGGTCACCTGCTCGCCCGAGGCGACGACGACGTCGTACTCGTCGTCCGACATCTCGATGCCGGCGGCCGGGCGGCCCGCGCCGTCCGTCCAGGCGACCAGTTCATTGGTCTTTCCCGCCATGGCCGACACGACGACAGCGATTTTCTTGCCCGAAGCAGCCTCGGCCGCGACGATACGGGCGGCGCGACGGATACGCTCGAGGTCGCCCATCGACGTTCCGCCGAACTTCATCACCAGTCGCTGTGAGTCGGTCCGCGTCATCCTGACAGGCTGCTCCGTGCTTGCATGAAACGGCGCGCGGGTTCATCGCTGCGCCATGGCTGCTTCTAACGGCACGGTATCGGCGCGCAAACCCCAAAGCGGGGCGGAATTCCACGATCAGGCGGAAGGACCGTCGATCGACCCCGCCGACGTGGCCCGCTTTTCCGCCCAGGCCGCCGAATGGTGGGACGCGCGCGGCCCCTTCGCGCCGCTGCACCGCTTCAATCCCGCGCGGCTGGCGTTCGTGCGCGACCGGGTCGCCGAACGGTTCGGGCGCGACCCGAAGCGGCGCGAGGCCTTCGCCGGGCTGACCCTTCTGGACGTCGGCTGCGGCGGCGGCCTGATCGCCGAGCCCATGCGCCGCCTCGGCTTTGAGGTGACGGCGGCGGACGCCTCCAGCGAGAACATCGGCACTGCCCGCGCCCACGCGGAGCAGTCGGGCCTCGACATCACCTATCGCGCCGCGACAGTGGAGCAACTTGAAACCGAAGGCGCGGGTCCGTTCGACGTGGTCCTGACCATGGAGGTGATCGAGCATGTCGCCGATCCGGAGGCCTTCGTGCGCGCCTGCTCGCGGCTGGTCAAACCGGGCGGCATCATGATCGTCGCCACCCTGAACCGAACCCTGAAGGCGCTGGCGCTGGGCAAGTTCGCGGCTGAATACGTGCTGCGCTGGGTGCCCGCCGGAACCCATGACTGGAACCAGTTCCTGAAGCCGGACGAAATCCGCGCCATGCTGGCGGACGAGCCCCTGACCGTCACCGGCCCGTTCGGACTAGCGTTCAACCCGCTCACTGCCCGGTGGAGCGAGGGCGATTCCGACATCAACTACATGATGGTCGCCACGCGGGACTGAGACCCGCCTTACGACGATTTCACTTACCTGACCGTGTTTTAACGGGACCGGGACCTGAGCTCATGCGACCCCTTGTGGCGTCAACTTCGCCTTGGGGAACACCACCATGAAACGCTTGATCATCGTCGCGGCCGTCGCAGCCGCCGCCCTGCTGAACGCCGCCTGCGTCACCGTTATCGGGATGGACGACACCGACTATCGCTGGACCGGCGAGAACGCCCAGCCGTTCGACGGCGCGCGCGATGCCTGCCGCAACAGCGCCGGCGGGGCCGAGGGCTCGACCGCCTTCGTCCAGTGCATGGCCGAAAAGGGCTGGACCCGCGTCAAGGACTAAAGCGGGCGCACCATGTAGCGGGCGTCGGAGCCATAGGAGGCCAGCTTGGCCGCCATCTCCGGCGTCTCGCGCACGACAAAACCGTGGCGCGCCCAGAAGGGCGCGGCGTCATTGACCGCGACCAGCGCCACCGCGGGCCAGCCCGCCGCCTTGGACGCCGCCGCCAGTTGTTCGACGACCACTCCCGGATAGCCGCCGCCGCGGGCGTCGGGATGCAGGGCCAGGTCGTGCAGATACATGACCGAGGCGTCCGACGGGACGCCCCCAAGCAGGGTGTTGAGGGCGGGCGCGCTGTCCGGTCGCCATGGATAGGCGACCATATAGCCCTTCGGTTCTCCCGGTCCGTCCGCCAGCACGAAACAGCCGGACGGGTTCAGGGAAAGTCGGTTCTCGAACAGATCGCGACCCTCGAAATGATCCGGAAAGCCGATCACGGCGATGGCGGCGACCGCATCGAGGTCGGCCACCGTCATCGGCCGCCAGGTCAGGCGGGGCAGTTGCTGTTGAATTCCGCCTTGTGGAACCGCCACCGGATGGTCCTCGTCTGTCCGTCAATCTCGCCCTCGATCCGGGCGTTCAGCATATCGCCGTCGCGTTCATAGATGACCCGTTTGGGGAAGTCGTGGGCGGCCTGCTCGAAGACCACCCGGTTCGGGCCGGACTCGAGGACCGGGAAGGTTGTCGGCGCCTGTCCCTCGGGGATGGCGAAATAGCCGAAGGGCGCATCCGGCGCCGGGCCGGTCGGGGCGATGCGGGCCAGCTCCCAGCCGACGCGACCATCGCGGACAGTGATCGAGCTTCCGGCCATCAGCCCCAGACGCGGCGGGCTCCAGGTCTCCGCCACCTCACGCCCGCCGTCACAGGACAGCCAGTAGCCCGCCATCCAGCCGAGATCCGGGCGCAAATCGGCCTGCGGGCTCAGGACGGCGGCGGTCATCGTCAGGGCGGTCAGCATGTCGGGTCTCCCTCCGGTTTCGAAGGCAAGCTAGGCCGGATGCCCCGCATCCGGCTTGTAGGTTTGCGACGCGATGGCGCGGGCCAGCGCCTGCTGCTCCCGCGCCCACTCGGTGGCGGTGCAGCCGAGAAAGCGACGGAAGTCGCGAGCCATCTGGGGTTGGTCGAAATATCCGGCTTCCAATCCTGCGCCGAGCCAGCTCTCGGCCCCGGGCTTGCCGGGATGGGCGGCGTGATCGAACACCCGGCGGAACCGGAAGATGGAGCGCAGCATGCGGGGCGAGACCCCGACCCGGTCGGCGAAGCGGCGCTGGAGGGCGCGTTGATCCGTCGGCGACCGGGTGGGTGAAGGCTGATCCGTCGCAGCCAAGGCGATCTCATCGCGGACGACGGGGTCAATACGCCAGTCGGACTGCAGCCGTTGCGCATCCAGCCACCGGACGAACGCCTCGGCCTGCCCGGCCGGGTCTCCGGCGGGAGCGGTGAACCCCGCCAGGCGGTCCGTCATGTCGAGCCGTCTGTCCGTCGCGCTGTCGAGAGACCGGCCCAGCCAATCGCGGGCGCCGTCCGGTTCAAACCGGATCGCCACAAGCTCGGTCGGCCCGACAGGGCGCAGTGCGAGAGGGCGCGTCATCTGGCCGGCGAAGATGGCGGCGGGCTGAATTCGCCAGGCTCCGTCCTCGTCCTGTTCCTCATAAGGGGAGCCGATGTCGAAGATCAGCTCCGGACAGCCATCCGGCGCGATCCGCTGGACCACCGGCGCGGGATCAGGGTCGGCATAGGTCCAGATGACGCGCACAAAGGGCTTGAGGGCCGCGGGCGGTTCGAACTCCTCATAGCGCTCCCCCTCCCCCGACACGGCCCCGGACATGGCTCAGTGAACTCCGGACTTGTCCGGCGGGATGTCAGGGAGCGGCGCGACCGGGACCCCGTCGTCGCGCAGCTTCTTCACATCGGCGGGGGTCGCCTCGCCATAGATTTCGCGCTTCTCGGACCGGCCTTCATGGATGTCGCGGGCTTCGCGCGCGAAGGCGTCGCCCACGTAGTCGAAATTCCGCTCGACGTGGCTGCGCACCTCGCGGGCCGCCTCCATCATCATGGTTCGCATCTTCGCCTGCATGTCCGCGGCGGGCGCGGACTTCCTCGTGCCGGACACCGACGGCGCCATGATCTGTTTGGACACCGCGCGCGAGCCGCACATCGGGCATTCGACCAGTCCCCGCGCGACCTGATCGTCATAGTCCGAAGACGATCCGAACCACGCCTCGAACCCGTGGCTCCCGTCACAGATCAGGGCGTAGCGGATCATGCAGGGATCGGGGACGGGGGCGCGAACACACGGTCGTGGGTCAACTGCGGCACGGCGTTGCGCGCTGTTTCGACCGCATCGAAGTCCAGGGTGGCGAACAGGACGCCGGGCTCGTCATTGTCGAGTTTGGCGATCACCTCGCCCCAGGGCGCGACAATGGTGGAACGCCCCCACGTCCTGCGACCATCCTCATGCTCCCCCGCCTGCGCCGGGGCGAGGATGTAGGCGCCGCTCTCGATGGCGCGGGCGCGCAGCAGGACCTCCCAGTGCGCCTCGCCCGTCGGAACGGTGAAGGCGGCGGGGACGGCGATCATCGAGGCCCCGGCCTTGGCCAGCGCCCGATGCAGTTGCGGGAAACGGATGTCGTAGCAGATGGTCAGACCCAGCCCGCCCCACGGCGTCGGCGCAACGACCGCGCCGTCGCCGGGCCGCACCGTCGCGCTTTCGCGCCAGCGCTCGCCGGTCGGCAGATCGACGTCATAGACGTGCAGCTTGTCATAGGTCGCGACGACCTCGCCCTGATCGTCAATCAGAAGGGAGCGATTGGCGGCGCGCTCGTCGCCTGCATGGCCTGACTTCACAATGGCCGAACCGATCAGCAGCCAGACCCCCAGCGCTTTCGCCAGATCGCGTAGCCGGACCACCACCTCGTCCCGGTCGTCAGTGGTCAGAACAGCCTCGCGGGCGTCCTTGTCACGGATCAGGAAATTGGTGGCCTCGGGCGTCAGGATCAGCTGCGCCCCGCCCTGTGCGGCTTCACGAATCAGCGACTCGACATGGGCGAAGGCCGCCGCCGGAGAAGCCGGGGTGCGGGTCTGGATAAGGGCGACGGGAAGCGTAGTCATGCGGCCAGCAATGGGTCCAGCCCGCCCTTGCGGTCAAGCGCGTGCAGATCGTCCGAACCGCCGATGTGCTGGTCGTTGATGAAAATCTGCGGGAAGGTCATCCGGCCCTTCGAGCGCTGGATCATCTCCTGCTTCTTCTCCGGATCGTTTGACGCGACGATCTCGGTGTAGTCCACGCCCTTTTTCGTCAGCAAGGCTTCCGCCATAGCGCAGTAGGGGCAACCGGGCTTGGTGTAGATGACGACTTCGGCCAAATCTCTCTCCAACTCGAAAAGCGCCCCGCCTGCCTGAAACTCCGCAGGGTCAGGGTGTTTCCCTTACATAGTCAGTTCCCGTACTGTTCGCACGCGTGCGATCACCGCCAGATCGACCGCGCGTGCGCCGGCCTGCAGCAAGGCCCTGGCGCAGGCCTCGGCGGTGGCCCCCGTGGTCAGGACATCATCCACCAGAAGGACGCGCCGCCCCTTGATTCGGCGAGCGCCGACAGGGGTGACGGCGAAGGCCTTCTTCACGTTCAGACGGCGGCCCCGCGCGGACTTGCCGCCCTGGCTGGTCGTATGCGTCTGGCGGATCAGGGCGTCGGGCAGATAGTCGAGCCCGGCGACACGAGCCAGCGGACGCGCCACCTCCGCCGCCTGATTGAAGCGACGCGACAACAGTCGCCAGCGATGCAGGGGCACCGGCATGACCACGTCCGCCTCCTCCAGCAAGGGCGCGGCGGCGCGGCTGATCCATCGGGCGAACAGGGGCGCGAACGGCTGATGATCTCCATGCTTGAACTTCAGGATAAGTCCCCGTGACGCCTCGTCATACAGGCAGGCCGCCCGCGCCCGGGTGAAGGCGTAGGGCTGGGCCAGACAGGCCGCGCACCGCTCGGACGCGAAGGCCCCGCCATCCATCTCGAAGGCGGCTCCGCAGCCATCACAGACCGGGTCTTCGAGAAACACCACCCGGCTCCAGGCGTCCGGCGTCAGCCCCGCCGAGGCGGTGGCTTCCGGGCTGTCATGGGCCAGCGGCGGCAGCAGAACGTCCGCCATTCCACGGCCGATCCGACGCCCGATGCCGGTCGCCGCTTCCCAACGCGCCCTCCAGACCCCATCCTGAAGGCTCATGAGCCCCTCCTCCGGTCCCCCCGTCATCTTCGACAGCCTGCGCCGAACGGCAAGGCTTGAGCGCAGCGAAAAGTTGTTTTCCGGCGCCGATTTCCTTCATGCCCGCGCCGCCCAGACCGCTGTCGACAGTCTGGACGCCCTTCTGCGCGACTGGCCGGAGGTGGCGGACCTGTCCGCCCAGCCGGGTTCGTTCGCCGCGGCCCTGACGGACGCCCATGCGGCCGCACGGGTCGGACCGGTCAAGATCACGGGTAATCTGGCGGAGCGCGCCGCGCCGGGCGCGGGGCCGCTGGACCTGCCGGACCAGTCGCAGGACCTGATCGTCAGCCTGATGAGCCTGCACTGGGCCAATGACCTGCCTGGCGCTCTGAGCCAGATCCGGCGGGCGCTGAAGCCGGACGGTCTGTTCGTCGGCACCCTGCTGGGCGCGGGCACGCTCAAGGAGCTGCGCGCGGTCCTGACCGAGGCGGAGCTGGAACACCGCGGCGGGGCGCAGGCCCGGGTCTCGCCCTTCGCGGACGGATTTGACGGCGCGGCCCTGCTGCAGCGGGCCGGATTCGCCCTGCCCGTCTCGGATGTAGATCGCGTGACCGTGCGCTATTCGGACCTGTTCGCCCTGATCCGCGACCTGCGCGCCATGGGCGAGACCAATGTGCTGGCCGGAAACGGCCGCCCACTGACGCGCGGAATCATCGCCAAGGCGGCGCAGCTGTATGCGGAGAAATTCGGAGAACCGGACGGCCGCATCCCCGCGACCTTCGAGATCGTGCATCTGGCCGGTTGGGCGCCGCATGACAGCCAGCAGAAACCCTTGCCGCGCGGCTCGGCGAAGATGCGACTGGCGGATGCGCTGGGCGTGAAGGAGCAGACCGGCGAGGACTGAAGGCCCGTCAGCCGCCCATCCCGGTGCGGATGGCGTTCATTGCGGTGTTGAACAGCCCGCTGGTGGTCCCGCCGAAGACGGTCAGGGCCGACAGGATGACCAGAAAGATCAGGGCGATGATCAGGCCGTACTCAATCGAGGTCGCGCCACGCTCGTCGCGCCGGAAGCGGGTGAGGAAACGTCTCATCCTGCCTCCTTTCTGAAGGCTAGAGCAGATCGCGTAGCCAGGCGATCAGAGGTTCGTCCGCCGGAGGCATGGGGTAGTCCGACAACTGCGACGGCCGCACCCATTTCAGGGCCGAATGCTCGCGCGCCTGAACCACACCCGACCAACGTCGGCACAGGTACAGTGGCATCAACAGGTGAAAGGACTCGTAACCGTGACTGGTAAACACGAACGGCGAGAGACAGGCCTCGTTGACGTCGATGCCCAGTTCTTCCTTCAATTCGCGGATCAGCGCGGCCTCCGGCCGTTCCCCCGGTTCGACCTTGCCGCCCGGGAATTCCCAGAGCCCGGCCAACTGCTTGCCCTCGGGTCGCCGGGCGATCAGCACGCGACCGTCAGTGTCCACAAGGGCGACGGCGACGACGAGGACGGTTTTCACGCCTTCGGTCACGAGCGGTAGTCGCCGTTGATCTCGACGTAGCGCTTGGTCAGGTCACAGGTCCAGACGGTGGCGGAGGCCCGGCCCGAAGCGACATCGACGGTGATGTCGATCTCCGGCTTCTTCATATAGGCGCTCATCTTGGCCTCGTCGTAGGTCGGCGAAGGCGCGCCGTCGACGGCGGCGACGTGGGGCCCGAACTTGATCATCAGACGGTCGCGGTCGACCGGCTCCTCGGTCTTGCCGACGGCCATGACCACGCGGCCCCAGTTTGCGTCCTCGCCCGCCAGGGCGGTCTTCACCAGCGGGCTGTCGGCGATGGATTTGGCCAGCTTGCGGGCCGAGGCGGGGCTGGCGGCGCCGTCCACGGTGATCTTGACGAATTTCGTCGCGCCCTCGCCGTCACGGACCAGCTGGTGAGCCAGATCCAGCATGACCTCGTCCAGCGCACGGCTGAAATCCTTCAGGCGACGGTCACCGACCCGGCCGATGCGCGGCGCGCCCGAGGTTCCGGTGGCGAACAGCAGGGCGGTGTCATTGGTCGAGGTATCGCCGTCCACGGTCACGCTGTTGAAGGTCGTGCGGACATGCAGCCCCAGCAGGGCCTGCAGCACGGCGGGCGAGATGGCGGCGTCGGTGACGATGAAGGCCAGCATGGTCGCCATGTCCGGCGCGATCATGCCCGAGCCCTTGGCGATGCCGGCGATGCGGACCTTGTGCCCCTCGATCTCGCACTCGGCGTAGGCCCCCTTGGGGAAAGTGTCCGTGGTCATGATGGCCCGCCCGGCGGCGGCCCAGTTGTCGGCGTCGAGGCCGGCCTCGATCTCGGGCAGACGGGCGGCGATCTTGCGATCATCCAGCACCACGCCGATCACCCCGGTGGAGGCCAGCATGACGTCGCGCTGGCGGCAGCCGAAACGCTTGGCGACCTCCGAGGCCGTGCGCCGGGCGGCGTCAGCCCCGGCCTTGCCGGTGAAGGCGTTGGCGCAGCCCGCGTTGACCACCAGCGCCCGCACGTCCTTGCCGCCGTCCTCGGCGCCCAGGTGACGTTTGCACCAGTCCACGGGGGCGGACCCCACCTTGTGGCGGGTGAACACCCCGGCGCAGGTCGTGCCGCGCGCGAAGCTGAACACCACCAAATCCTCGCGCTCATGCTTGTAGAAGCCGGCCCGACCGGTCGCGATCTCGACACCCCCGATGGGCGGGATGGTCGGGAAGGGCACGGCCAGCGGGGAAATCTCCAGACCCGGTTTGCCCGGCGCGGCCGGCGCAGGCGCGGTCACGGGCTTCGACGACGTCGTGGCCCGCTTGATGGCCGTGGCCACAGGCTCCAGAGCCTTCTCCAGCGCCTGCTCGATCTTCTGGCCGGTCGAACCGCGACCGGTCGGGGTGGGCGTCTTGCTCATCGGGCCTTGGCGGGAACTGGAGTAGCTGGAGAATTCGGTGCGGGTGCGTCGGCCGGAGGGGCGGAGGCGGGTTCCTGCGACGTCGCCCCGTCGCCACCCAGCAGCACATCGACCGACGCCTTGCCGCGCAAGTCCTCCAGCAACTGACGCACGCCCTCATAGGTCAGGTAGCGCACGATCTGCGGGCGGGCCTGATCCATGGTCGGCGGGGTTTCTCGACGGCGATCCTCGACCCGCAGGACAGCCCAGCCGCCCTCCGTCTGGAACGGGCCGACGGTCGATCCCGCAGGCCGGTCGCGCAGGGCGTTTCGGTAGGCCTCCGGCATGACGTCCGGTGTCAGGTAGCCGAGATCACCGCCTGAAAAACGGGTGGCGTCGTCAATCGAACGCTCCATGGCCACGGCTTCGAAGGCGGCGCCCTGCCCCAGCACGCCGACGACGGCGTCGGCTTCGGCGCGGGTGCGCGACAGGATCAGCCGCGTGCGCACCTCCTCGGAGGTCCGGGCCAGATTGAGCTGACCCTGATAAATCTCCTCGATCTTCTTGTCCGAGATCCGGTCGTTGACCACGGTCTCGACCAACATGTCGCCGAGGATGCGCTCACGGGTCGCAGCCAGCCGGCGCTGGGCCAGCGGTGAATTGTCCAGCCCCCGACGCTCGGCCTCGCGAGCCAGAAGCTTCTGGTCGATCACTTCATCGAGAACACGCCGGAACAGGGCGGAGGACACATCCAGAGGCTCGCCCTCGCCCACCAAACCCTGCGCCACGGCCTCACGCTTCACGTCAGAGGCCCAGATGGTCTCGTCCTGAACCCGGGCCACGGCGCGATCACCGGGCTCCGGCGAGCGATCCGAACCGCCGCCCCGGCCGCAGGCGGCGACCGTCAGCGCAAGCGCCATCAGCAGGGGAAACAGGACGCGGGAAGACCTCATGCGGACGCGCTCCGTCTGCGGGCGGCGAAAGGCCCTCGCGTTGACAGGGATAAGGGCGGTGCTTAAGTCCCGGCTGCGCCCAAGTCGAGGGGTTTTCGATCGTTCGCGCGGCCCTCGCGCGCGCCTGTCACGGGCGCACCGGGCCGCCGTCGTCGGAGCCTCTCAGCGGCGTCCGCTCGCCGCCCTTCCGGGACCTCGTACCAGAGCCATTCGCTCGACCGCCTTCGGATACTCCATGCTCGGCTTCGCCAAGAAGATTTTCGGCTCGTCCAATGACCGCAAGGTCAAGGATTTCATGAGCCGCGTTCAGAAGATCAACGCGTTGGAGGAGAAGTACGCCGCCCTCTCCGACGACGAGCTGCGGATGATGACGGATGCGTTCCGGGACCGCCTGGCCGCCGGTGAGACGACCGACAAGATCCTGAACGACGCCTTCGCGGTCGCCCGCGAAGCCTCGCGCCGGGTGCTCGGACAGCGCCAGTACGACGTGCAGCTGACCGGCGGCATGATCCTGAACGACGGCGGCATCGCCGAAATGCGGACCGGTGAAGGCAAGACCCTGGTCGCCATCGCCCCGGCCTATCTGAACGCCCTGTCAGGCAAGGGCGTGCACGTCATCACCGTGAACGACTACCTCGCCCGTCGCGACGCCGAATGGATGGGCCGCGTCTATCGCTTCCTGGGCCTGGAAGTGGGCGTGATCGTAAACGGTCTGTCGCAGGGCCAGCGCCAGGCGGCCTATGCGGCCGACATCACCTACGGCACCAACAACGAATTCGGCTTCGACTATCTGCGCGACAATCTGGTCTATGACCGTCGCGAGATGGTGCAGCGTCCGCACCACTTCGCCATCGTCGACGAAGTCGACTCGATCCTGATCGACGAAGCCCGTACCCCGCTGATCATCTCGGGCCCGACCGAGGACCGCTCGGACCTGTATGTAACGGTCGACGCGATCATCAAGGACCTGATCCAGGACAAGTCGACCTACGATCTGGACGAAAAGCAGAAGCAGGCCCTGCTGAGCGAAAAGGGCTCGGAGCTGGTCGAACAGCTGATGGAAGAGCGCGGTCTGTTCGCCGAGGACACCACCGGCCTGTACGACGCCGCCAACATCACCCTGGTCCACCACATCAACCAGGCCCTGCGCGCCAACACCCTGTATCAAAAGGACAAGGACTACATCATCAAGGCCGGTGAGATCATGCTCATCGACGAGTTCACCGGCCGGATGATGCAGGGCCGCCGTCTGTCCGAAGGCCTGCACCAGGCCATCGAGGCCAAGGAAGGCGTCAAGATTCAGCCCGAGAACCAGACCCTGGCCTCGGTGACGATCCAGAACTACTTCCGCCTTTACGAAAAGCTTTCGGGCATGACCGGCACGGCCGCGACCGAGGCCCAGGAGTTCATGGACATCTACAAGATGGACGTCCTTGAAGTTCCGACCCACCGTCCGATCCAGCGCATCGACTACGACGACGAAATCTATCGAACCGAGCGCGAGAAGAACCTCGCCATCGCCGCCCAGATCGCCGAACGCCATCTGGCCGGGCAACCGGTTCTGGTCGGCACCGTGTCGATCGAGAAGTCGGAGGTCCTGTCCGAACTGCTGAAGAACTTCGTCTACAAGGTCGAGACCGGCCGGACCCTGAAGAAGGAGTTCGAAGGCAAGGCCAAGGAAGCCGAGAAGATCGGCGATGCCGCCTACGACATCCAGTATGAGGTCAAGCTGCGCGGCATTCCGCACGCCGTCCTGAACGCCCGCCAGCACGAGCAGGAAGCCTATATCGTCGCGGACGCCGGTCTGCCCGGCGCCGTCACGATCGCGACCAACATGGCCGGACGCGGCACAGACATCCAGCTGGGGGGCAACCTCGAGATGCGGATGCAGAAGTGGCGTCTGGAGCAGCGCAACCTCGCCATCGAGGTCACGCCGGAAATGGAAGCCGCCAAGGAAGCCGAGTTCAAGGCCGACATCAGCGCCCAGAAGGAAATCTCGATGGCCGCGGGCGGCCTGTTCGTCCTGGGCACCGAGCGTCACGAAAGCCGCCGGATCGACAATCAGCTGCGCGGGCGCACGGGCCGTCAGGGCGACAAGGGCACGTCGAAATTCTTCCTGTCCTGCGAGGACGACCTGCTGCGCATCTTCGCCGGCGACCGTCTGGACTCGATCATGAAATCGTTCGGCGTCGCCGAGGGCGAGGCGATCAGCCACCCTTGGCTGAACAAGGCGGTCGAACAGGCCCAGAAGCGCGTCGAGACCCGCAACTACGACATCCGCAAGAACCTGCTGAAGTACGACGACGTCGTGAACGACCAGCGCAAGGCCGTGTTCGAGCAGCGTCAGGAGTTCATGGACTCCACCGATCTTTCCGAACTGGTCAACGAGTTCCGCGCCGATGTGGTCAATGACCTGGTCGAGCGCCACATGCCGCCCAAGGCCTATGCAGAGCAGTGGGACATCGCTGGTCTGGACGAGAAGGTCCGCTCGACGCTGGGCCTCGAGCTGCCGCTGGCCGAGTGGGCCGCCGAGGAAGGCGTCTCGAACGAGGAGATCGAGGAGCGGATCAACGAGGCCGCCGACGCCCGGGCCGCCGAACGCATCGAGATGGTCGGGGCCGACCAGATCCGCAGTCTGGAGCGCCAGTTCCTGCTGCAGATGATCGACATGCAATGGCGCGAACATCTGGTTCAGCTGGACCACCTGCGCGGCGTGATCGGCCTGCGCGGCTATGGCCAGCGCGATCCCTTGAACGAGTACAAGACCGAAGCCTTCAACCTGTTTGAATCGCTGCTGCACAACCTGCGTCACGACGTGACCCGCTGGCTGATGACTGTCGAGTTCCGCTTCGAGCAGCCGCCGGCGATGGAGATGCCCGAGTTCCAGGAAATCCATCTGAACCCCGGCACCGGCGAGAACGAGATGCGCAACCCGCTCGCCCAGCTGCCGGAAGGCGCGCTTCAGGGCGATGATCGCTCGCGCCTGCCGGTGGACGTGCTGCCGGTCGGTTGGGAGCGCACCTCGCGCAACGCCGACTGCCCCTGCGGCTCGGGCCGCAAGTTCAAGCACTGCCACGGAAGCTTGATTTAAGGGACGCCGCCGCGCTGCTTGTGCGCGACCCGTTGAGGCGACAACCTGTTGAGTGGGAGGCGGGTCAGCGATGGCCCGCCTCTTTCCGTTTCGGCCGGCGGACGAACCGGTTAAGGTCCGGCCATGAGCTACAAGTTCCTGTTCTCGCGCGCCCTCGGTCTGGACCCGGAGCGGCTGCATTTCGCCGCGCATAGCCATCATCTGTGGCCGGACGCCAGCTTTGACGGACAGGTCCGGGCGTGGGTCGAGGCCAATCGCTTCGCCGACCGGAAATGGGACCTGATCTTCGGAGAGGTCATTCCGGAAGCCCAGAAGCATGTCGCGAAGGAACTGAACCTCCCCTCGCCCGACAGCGTGGTGTTCGCGACGAACACCCATGAATTCCTGCTGCGCATCGTCTCGGGCGTGGAGACGAAGCCGGTCCGTATTCTGTCGACCGATGGCGAGTTCCACTCGTTCCGGCGTCAGGGCGAGCGCTGGGAGGAGGCGGGCGAGGCGGTGATAACCCGCATCCCGCTGCATCCGTTCGACACCTTCGAGGCTCGCTTCATCGCGGCGGCGAAGGCCGGAAGCTTCGATCTGATCGTGGTCAGTCAGGTCTTCTTCCGCACCGGGCAGGTGTTCAGCGGGATCGCCGACCTGGCCGAACTGGCGCGGCCGGAGGGCCCGTGGGTGGTCATCGACGGCTATCACGGCTTCATGGCGACGCCGACCGATCTGTCGGCGGTTGCGGACAGGGTCTTCTACGTCGCGGGTGGGTACAAATACGCCATGTCAGGCGAAGGCGCGGGCTTCCTGCACGCCCCGGACGGCTTTTGCCCCCGGCCGGTGATCACCGGCTGGTTCGCCGAGTTCGGCGATCTGGAGGGCCCGCCCGGCGGGGTGCGGTACCGGACCGACGGCGGTCGATTCTGGGGCGCGACGCTGGAAGCGACGCCCTTCTATCGCTTCAACGGCGTGCGCCGGATGCTGGACGAGGCCGGCCTGACCACCGCCGACGTCGCCGCCCATGCCCGCGGCCTGATGCAGACCTTTCAGGACGCCGTTGAGGCCGGGCGGACCGGACGACTGGGCCAAGCCGAACTGTTGAACCCGCTCGACGGTGAAGGCGACCGAGCCCGCTTCATGGCCTTCCGGCACCCGGACGCGCAGGACTGGCGCAAGCGACTGTTGGACGCCGGCGTGGTGACGGATGTGCGCGACGACGTCATCCGCTTCGGCTTCGGCCTGTATCAGGATGAGGCGGACATCGAGCGCCTGATCGCGATCTGCGCGAGAGTGCTCTGACCCGCCTCTAGAAGAAGGTCGTTTCGTCCTGCTGGCGGGCCTCAGGCGCCTTTCGCGGCGCCGGGGTGCGATTGGTCGGCGCGGGCGTCGGGGCCGGCGTCGCCTGACCGGGCTGGGCCGGTTGTCCGGGTTGGCCCGGTTGAACCGGCGTCGGGGTCTGGCCGGGAACCGGCGTGACCTGCGGCAGGGCGGGATAAGGCAGGGTTTGGGGAGCCGGCCCACCCTCCGGATAGGCCACAGGCGCCTGTCCGTTGGCGTCCACCGCGGGCATATCCGGAGCCACGCGATCCGGGGCGTCCAGATCATCGCGGATGAAGGCCCACGAGCGGGCGTCCGAACAGGCGCAGGCCTTCATGAAGCCCTCGCGGTCGCGCCAGATAATCAGCGGATAGCGGGTCTGGAGCCCGGCTTCACTCAGGTTCCGGCTCAGCTGGTTGACGAAGTCACGTCCCGCATCGACCACCGCCGCCCGGGCCAGATTGCCGTCCGCCGCCGGAATGCCCGCGGCGGTCCAGTTGTTCACCGGGGTCGCCGTCCAGCGCTCGTAGAGCACCCAGTCACGGGTCAGCCACAGCTCGGCCACGGTGGCGCGCTCGGCCGCCGTCGACTGCTGCATGCCTTCACGATCCGGACGAGCGAAGACGAGAACCCGCACCTCCACCCCGGCAGCCCGCAGCTTGGGCCCCTCCTCCCGCTCGAAACGCTGCATGGCGGCGCTGTCGCGGTAGCCGATGATGTAGAGGGCCTGCCCGCCGCCGCCCGCCGACATCCATGAGCTTTCGTCCAGCAGGCGCTGAATTTCGACCTGATTGCGGGTCACCGTCACCGGCTGGAAGCGGGCGTAGAAATTCCAGTAGGCCCAGTAGCCGCCGCCCGCGAGGGCGAGGCCGATCACGGCGGCGAGGGCGGACCAGACGAAAAAGCGACGCATGCGGGGGAGCGCTCCAGCTTCACAGTGCGAAGACGTTAACGCCTAACACCGAAAAGCGCTGCCGCGAACGCCGAAGAGGTGAATCCTCTTCGGCGCCGTGTCGTTAGCGTCACCCCATCGTCGGGATGACGAAGCTGCTGTCGGCGTGTTCCAACTCACTGTCCGGCCAACGAGCGGTGATGGTCTTGACCTTGGTCCAGAACTTCACGCCTTCCATGCCGTGCTGGTTTGTGTCGCCGAAGGCCGAGCGCTTCCAGCCGCCGAAGGTGTGATAGGCGACCGGCACCGGGATCGGCACATTGATGCCGACCATGCCGACGTTCACACGGGCGGCGAAGTCTCGGGCCGCGCGGCCGTTCTGGGTGAAGATGGCGACGCCGTTGCCGTACTGGTGCTTCGACGGCAGGCTCAGCGCCTCCTCGAAGCTGGCGGCGCGCATGATCTGCAGGACCGGGCCGAAGATCTCTTCCTTGTAGGATTCCATGTCCGGCTTCACGTGGTCGAACAGCGACGGGCCGACGAAGTAGCCGTTCTCATGGCCCTGCAGCTTGAAGCCGCGACCGTCGACGACCAGCTCGGCGCCGTCCTTGACGCCCTGATCGATCCAGCCTTCGACGCGGGCCTTGTGGGCGGCGGTGACGACCGGGCCGTAGTGAGCCGAGGCGTCGGTCGAAACGCCGACGCGCAGGGTGTCGATCTCGGCGACCATGCGCTCGCGCAGTTCATCGGCGGTCTTCTGCCCGACCGGCACCACCACCGGAAGGGCCATGCAACGCTCGCCGGCCGAGCCGAAGGCCGCACCGGACAGGTCCTTGATGACCTGATCCATATCGGCGTCCGGCAGGACGATGCCGTGGTTCTTGGCGCCGCCCATGGCCTGGACGCGTTTCCCGTGCTGGGCGCCCATCTGATAGACGTAATGGGCGATGTCGGATGAGCCGACGAAGCTGACGGCGTGAACCAGCGGGTGGGTCAGGATGGCGTCGACGGCGGTCTTGTCGCCATGCACGACGTTCAGGACGCCGGCGGGGGCGCCCGCCTCCATCATCAGTTCAGCCAGACGGACCGGCACGGACGGGTCACGCTCGGACGGCTTCAGCACGAAGGTGTTGCCGACGGCGATGGCCACGCCGAACATCCACATCGGGATCATGCCGGGGAAGTTGAACGGGGTGATGCCCGAGACCACGCCCAACGGCTGACGCATCGAATAGACGTCGATGCCGGGGCCGGCGCCGTGGGTGTACTCGCCCTTCAGGACGTGAGGGATGCCGCAGGCGAACTCGATCACTTCCAGACCACGCTGGATGTCGCCTTTCGAGTCGGCGATGACCTTGCCGTGCTCCGAGCTGAGCAGCTCGGCCAGCTCGTTCATGTTGGCCTCGACCAGACGCTTGAACTCGAACATCACCCGGGCGCGGCGCTGGGGATTGGTCGAGGACCAGCCGTCAAAGGCGGCCTGGGCGGCCTGAACCGCGCGATCGACCTCGCCGGTCGTCGCCAGCTGGACACGGGCCTGAACCTCGCCGGTGTTCGGGTTGAACACGTCGCTGAAGCGATCCGAGGCGCCGACGAACGACGCGCCGCCGATGAAGTGGTTGATATCACGCATGATGAAGGCGTTTCCCTGAACCGAACTTTTGTTCTTGTGGGCGCGGTTTAGCGGCTGGCGTCGAAGGGCGCCAGCGGGGCGTCAGACCGCCGCGTCGAACAGGGCGTCGCGGGCGACGTCGGCCTTGAGCATCGGGAAGAAATGCGTGCCGCCGTGGACGGCCTCGACGGTGACGTTCGGCAGGCGACGCGGGTCCGTCGCGACCGAGCAGGTGGACCCGGCCTCGGCCTTCAGAATACGCACCGGGCGATCCAGCCGCTTCATCGCCGTCCACGGATCGTGGGACTGTTCGGCGTAGTTGGAGGCTTCCCAATCGGGGCGGCAGGCCAGGGTGAAGCCGTCGGACGTCTCGACCAGACCGTCGGTCAGATAGTCGGCGATCATCATTTCCGGCCAGCCCCGGAAGGCGCCGCGACCGATGTAGCCGCTGAGGGCTTTCTCCCGGCTCTCGAACACCGAGCGACGCTTCAGCGCCCCCTTCACCAGCGGGATGTGAGAAGCCATGCGGTCGAACAGCGGCAACCGGAACAGGCCGACGGTCAGCCGGCCCCAGATGACCGGGTCCATCAACACCAGCTTCGACACCTTGTCCGGGCGCTCGGCGGCGGCCAGCAGGGATGAGGTTCCGCCCATGGAATGGCCGGCCAGAACCACCGGCGGCCCATCCAGTCCCTCCAGCAGCGCGGTCAGGTCATCGCGATGGTCCGTCCAGCCCCGGCGACCGGCCGTGTTCGCCGGCAAGTCCGACTGGCCATGTCCGCGCAAATCAGGCGCCCAGATGCGCAGCGTGCCCGACAGGGGCGCCAGCAGGGTGCGATAGGTCATGGCGTTGAAGCCGTTGGCGTGAACGAAGACCAGATCCACCGGTCGCTTCGGGTCGCCGAAATCGAGAACGGACATGGCGCCGGCGCCCCACCGGTTCTCGACCGGAAGGCTCAGGCGACGGGGCGGGGAGAGCCGGATCGCGTCCATGGCCCCAGAGATAGAGGCCCGCGAAAGCGTTTTCCAGAAAAACCGACGCCATGCGGCGTCAGGCAGCGGTCCGACAGGCCGGGCAACGCCCGTGCGCCTCGATGGTGGTGCGCTCGATCACATAGCCGACATCGGCGGCGGCCCGGTTAAGGCCCTCGGCGATCGCGGCCGGGATTTCTTCGGTAGCGCCGCAGCAGTCACAGATCAGGAAGGCCGCCGAATGATCCACGGCGCCGGACGAACAGGCCACATAGGCGCTGATCGAGGCGATGCGGTGAGCCAGCCCCTTGCGCTCGAGAAACTCCAGCGCGCGATAGACTGTGGGCGGCTTGGCCGGCTGGCCGTCCTCGCCGAAACGCGCGATCAGGTCATAGGCCTTCACCGGCTCGCCGGCGGCCAGCAGCAGCTCCAGCACCCGCATGCGGGCGGCGGTCATGCGCTCGCCCTCTCCGGTCAGACGCGCGTCGGCGGCAGCCAGAGCGGAGGCCACGGTGTCGGCTGACGGCGGACCGTCGTGATGATGGTGATGGCAGGCGTCGCCCATGGATTGACAGCTAATGCTTCCCCCCGCCCGCCGCAACAGGAAGCGACTTGACGGAATGTGATGTTATCTCATAACACTTTAGCTTCCTTCCCGCCAGAGTTCCCCGATGACCCTCCCCGCAGTTTCCCGCGCCGCCCTCCTGACCGCCCTCGGCTGGAGCGCCCTGGCCGGCGCCGCCGCCGCCCAGACCGCTCCGCAACAACCTGCGACTGAACTGGATGAAGTGGTCGTCACCGGCGCTCCCTTCGGAATCAACCAGCGCGCCACCACCATCGCCACCACCGTGGTCGATCAGGAAGCCCTCGCCCAGGCGCCCGCCGCCTCGCTGGGCGATCTGCTCAACGGCCTGCCGGGCGTGCGTTCTACCGACTTCGCGCCGGGCGCCAGCCGCCCGGTCATCCGGGGCCTGTCGGGCCCTCGGGTTCAGGTTCTGACCAACGGCATCGGCCTGATCGACGCCAGCTCGGTCTCCCCGGACCACCAGGTCGCCACTGACCCCGCTGAAGCCAACCGGATCGAGATCGTGCGGGGGCCGGCGACCCTGGCCTACGGCGGCACCGCCATCGGCGGCGTCGTGAACGTTCTGGACGGCCGCATCCCGGACCGCCTGCCGGACGGTGTGGACGGCATGGTCTCCACCCAGGCGTCCAGCGTCGATGACGGCTGGGCTGCCTCGGGCCGCGCCACCTTCGCGCTCGGCCCCATCGCCGTGAATCTGGATGGGATCAAGAAGGACGCCTCGGACTACGACATCCCGGCCCCCGCGATCTCGCAACGGCTGGCCGACGCCGAGGGCATTTCGCGCGGCGATGGCGGCACGCAGCCGAACAGCTTCTCCGAACTGGAAAGCTGGGGCCTGGGCGCGTCATATATCGGGTCGCGCGGCTATATCGGCGCGTCGTACAAGGACCTCTCATCGACCTACGGCACCGTGGCCGAGCCGGACGTCTTCATCGAGCTGAAGCAGACGCGTGAAGACGTGCGCGGCGAGCTGCGCTTCGACAGCGGCCCGTTCCAGGCGGTGCGCGGGTCGGCCGGCCACGCCGAGTACACTCACACCGAGTTTGAGGGTCCGGGCGAGCCCGGCACGATCTTCAACTCCGACGGTCAGGAAGGCCGGATCGATCTGGTCCAGCGTGAGCGGAACGGCTGGAACGGGGCGATCGGCGTACAGGCGCTGTCGCGCACCTTCGAGGCGATCGGCGATGAGGCCTTCGTGCCCTCCAGCAAGATCGAGGAGACGGGCATCTATACGGTCCAGCGTCTGGACAGGGACGGTTGGGGGCTGGAGGGCGGCCTGCGTTATGATCGCCGCACCCTCGCCGCCGATCCGTTGGACGGCAGCGCCCGCGTGGATCGCAGCTTTGACAACTGGTCCGGCTCGGCGGCCGCCTTCATCCGCCCGACCCACAATCTGTTCCTGGGCCTGAGCCTGGCGCACAATGAGCGCGCGCCGTCCGAAGTCGAACTGTTCGCCGACGGCCTGCACGTCGCCACCGCTGTCTACGAGACAGGCGATGTGACGCTGGACAACGAAAAGGTCACCACCCTCGAAGGCACCATCCACTTCGACGCGGGCCGCTTCCGCGGCGACCTGCACGTGTATGCGTCGAAGTATGACGGCTTCATCGATGAACGCCCGACCGGCGCGACCTTCGTCGACGACGGCGAGGAATTCCCGATCTTCCAGTTCACCCAGACAGACGCGGAGTTCCGGGGTTTCGAGGCCGAAGCCTCGTATGAGCTGTGGAGCTCGGGTGATCGCGCGCTGTCACTTGAAGGCGCCGCCGACTACGTCCATGCCGATACCGATCTGGGGCCCGCGGCCCGGATCCCGCCGTACAGCGTGACCGGCCGTCTGGCCTGGACCTCGACGCCGTTCGACGCGACCTTCGAAGTTCGCCACGTCGGCGAGCAGGATCGTCTGGCCGACTACGAACTGGGCACCGACAGTTACACGCTGGTGAACCTGTCGGGCGCCTGGCGGCCCTTCGCCGACAGGAACGTCTCGGTCTTCGCCGAGGCGCACAACCTGACCGATGAGGAAGCGCGGGAGCACGTCAGCTTCCTCAAGGATGTGGCCCCGCTCCCGGGCCGCAACCTGCGCGTGGGCGTCAGCTACCGCTTCTAGGACACAAGAGGAAGGCGAGCCCGTTTGCCGCCCGCTGATCTGTGGGCTAGAACGCCCGCCTTCCTCTTTTTTACAGAGCCTGACCGCGTCCATGACCGACACTATCGCCCAGAATGCCGGCCTGTCCGGAAACGTCCTCTTCTACAGCCAACCGGAGCCGCTGTCGGTCGAAGCCCACGGCACGCTGGGCGTCGATGCCGTCGCGAAGCCCTATGCGTTCGCCGGCTCGTCGAACCTGGTTCCGCTGACGGTCACCGAGTTCGCGCCCGCCGCCCTGTCCTACCCGGTCATCTTCGCCGGTGAATCCAAGCAACCCGTCGCCGTGATGGGCCTGCGTCAGGGCGAGAACCTGTTCGTGAGCGACGAAGGCGACTTCCGTCCGGAAGCCTACATCCCGGCCTACGTCCGCCGCTATCCGTTCGTCTTCGCCAATGACGACGTCCAGAAGCGTCTTATCCTGTGCGTTGATCGCGCCGCGTCCTTCATCTCGGAAGGCGGCCAGACGCCACTGTTCGTCGACGGCCAGCCGTCGCCCTACACCCAGCAGGCGATGGAGTTCTGCAACAATTTCGAGCAGGAGCGTCAACGCACCGACGCCTTCGTAAAGCTGCTGACCGATCTCGACCTGTTCGAAAGCAAGGAAGCGGTCTTCACGCCGCGCAACCCGGACGGCACCGCCGGCACGCCGCAGAAGCTGGCCGAGTACTTCGCCATCTCGGAAGACAAGCTGAAGGCCCTGTCGCCCGAGAAGCTCGTCGAACTGCGTGACAACGGCGCCCTGGGCCAGATCTACGCCCACCTCGTGTCGCTCCTGGGCTGGGACCGCCTGATCGCCATGGCCTTCCAGAAGGCCGCGACGCAACCGGCCGCCGCCAACGCCTGATCCGTCCGGACCGGATGAGAAAAGCCCCGCCGTCACCGGCGGGGCTTTTTGTTATCTGCGGGCGAGCAAGGACCGGGTGAGGCAGGAGAAAACCAGTCGCCCCGCCTCGTCCAACAGGTCCTGCTGGGCGATGACGATGCCTTTCTCATCTCCGACCGGATCCTTGCCCATGATGGTCACGCGCCCGCGCAACAACTCGCCGGCGGGTGGATTTCGCATGTAGCGCAGCCCATCGACCGCCAGCACCTTTGATTGGGCCCAGCCCGCGGCCTTGTCGGCGTAAAGCCGGCTCCACAGGGCGTAGACCATGGCGTCCGGAGCCCCGTAGGCGACGTCCCAGCCGGGGAGAAAGCGCTCAACAAACACCTCCAGCGCCGCCTGATCGACCATGCAGGCCCCCAGCGGCACCACCTCGCCCACGCCCAGATCCTCGAAATGGACGTGCAGGGGTTCGGTCATGCGATGCGCTCCGTCAGGCGGCCGGCTCTTCCGACACCCTGACCAGCAGCTTGCCGTCATGGTCGCCGGTGAACAAGCGGTTCAGCGAGTCCAGCGCGACCTCCAGTCCGTCATCGACGTGGACCTTCCATTGCACCCGACCGTCGGCCAGCATCGGCCCCACCTCGGCCACCATTTCCTTCGCCCGATGACCGTAGTCCAGAACCAGGAAGCCCTTCACGTCGAGGCGGTGGGTGATGATCCGGCTGAAGTTCGGCGATGGCGGCGCCTTGGTCGCATTGTACGAGGAGATCAGGCCGCAGACGGCCATGCGACCGTGCACCTTCAGGCGATTGAAGACGGCCATCATGATGTCGCCACCGACATTCTCGAAATTCATCTCGAACCCGTCGGGAGCCAGACGGTCCAGCGCCTCGCCGACGTCTTCATTCTTGTAGTCGATGGCGGCGTCGAACCCGAGGTCGTCCGTCAGCCAGCGGCATTTTTCGGGACCGCCCGCGATGCCAATAACGCGCGCGCCGTGGGCCTTGGCGATCTGGCCCGCGATGGAGCCGACAGCGCCCGCGGCGGCGGAAATGACGATGGTTTCGCCGGCCTTGGCCTTCAGTACATCGGTGACACCCGCCCAGGCGGTCATGCCGGTCATGCCCAGCACGGACATGTTGGCGGTCAACGACAGGCCCGGCGCGCGATGAACGCGTGAGGCCGTGCTGTCCGGGATCACCGCATAATCGGCCCAGCCGCCCGCCGCTGTCGTGACCACGTCGCCGACCTTGAAGCGCTCGGACCGGCTTTCCTCGACCACGCCCAGGGTCAGGCCGCGCATGACCCCACCCAGCGGCACGGCGGGCAAATAGCCCTCCGCCTCGTTCATCCAGGTGCGGTTGGTCGGATCCAGCGACAGATAGATGGTCCGGACAAGAATTTCGGATTCGTTCAGCTCCGGCAGGGTCCCTTCGATCAGCTCGAGATCTCCGGGCTGGATCAAGCCGCTGGGACGCTGGCGGAGCACCCACTGACGATTGGTTCGAGCCATTGACGGTTCCTCCGGGTTTTCTTTCTGGACGCGCATAGTGGCTTGCCCCGCGCCGCTGTCCAGTCGCGCCAAAGAAAAAGGCGGACCGCATATGGTCCGCCTTGAAGTGGCATCATCGAGAATGAGGTGCGGAGGCGACAGACCGGCTGGCGCCGGTCTCAAGTCGGGGGGGCGTCGCCGCCTCCGCAGTCAGATAACGAGGCCTCCCCGCCCGGGTTCCTGCGGACGCTGAATATTTTCACGTCAGGCGAGAGTTCGGAACAGCGCCGCCGGGCGCAGCGTTGAGGCACCACATATTCTGGAAAACAACGGGAGGCCGTCATGAGCCCGCAATCCCCCCACGACAAGGTCGCCGACGCCGTACATGAGGGTCGGCCCGCCGACGCCCAACTGGTCCGGCAGGGCCGAAGCGGTAGACGCATCCTGCTTCTGCTGATCGTCTCTGCTGGCGCCGCTGCGGTCCTGTTGCTCGGGCTGTGGGCAGCGACCAACGGCCGCTTCGCGGACCTTGAGCCCAGCCGGGCCGAAAAGGCGGCCGAGGCGCAGACCTTTGATCAGGAACCGACGGCGACGGCTCCCGTCACGGCCGCCCCGGCGCGGTAGCGGACGAGAAAAGGCCCCGGCTACGCCACCGGGGCCTTCTCTTTTCAGACAGGGCGACAGCGGTCAGGCCGCTTCCTTCTGGCGCGACGGATGGAAGAACAGCGCCTGACTGATCGCCGCCTTCACCGTTTCGGGCTGGAAGGGCTTGGTGATCAGGAAGGTCGGCTCGGGCCGCTCTCCGGTCAGCAGACGTTCAGGGAAGGCGGTGATGAAGATCACCGGCACGTCGATCCGCTTAAGGATGTCCTTCACAGCGTCGATGCCCGAGGAACCGTCGGCCAGCTGGATATCGGCCAGCACCAGCCCCGGACGATGGCGCGCGACGGCGTCGACGGCTTCGTCATGGGTGGTCGCGATGCCGGTGACGTGGTGGCCCAACTCCTTCACCAGACTTTCGATGTCCGCGGAAATGATCGCCTCATCCTCGATGATCAGGACGTCCGTCGCGAGCTCCGCGTCGATGTCCGATTGCGCTTCCGAGATCAGTCGCTCGACGTCCAGCGCGTCGGCTTCCAGGATCTGGGCGGCTTCCGAGGGGGTGAACCCTTCGAGGGCGGTCAGCAGAAAAGCCTGACGCGACTTGGGCGCGATCCGCATCAGACGGCCCGCGGCGTCATCGCGGCCTTCGATGCCGCTCTTGTCTTCCAGCTGTGCGCCCGTCGAGGCCCAGATGGCGTGGAACACATGATACAACGCCACGCGCGGCGTCATATCGGTCGGCAGTTGCCGCTCTCCGGCGGCCAGGGCCTCAAGGGCGACACGGACGTAATTATCGCCCGTCGTCTGATCGCCGGTAAGCGCGCGAGCGTAACGGCGAACATAGGGCAGGTGCGGCGCAAGGCGGGCCAGCAGGCTCATACTCGAAATCCCCGACAGGTTCGCAGCCCGGAAAACAGGCCGCAGCAGTCACCCGAAACGTATCAAATCAGCCACGGTTCCCTTCGTCGCCCGAAAGCTTGAGCATATTTTGGTTTCCCGCCCGGAACCCCAAGGCCGGCGTGGCGTTCCGGCCTTCTACAATAGCGTCTGGGTGGCGACCTTATTCAATGACAGACAACTCCAACCCTCCGGGGAAACCGGCCAAGGGCGGCGCCGGCCTCGAAGAGGCCCGCCTGCGTCAACAGGCCATCGGCGTGAAGCTGAGGCATATGTTCGACGAGGTGGTGAACGAGCCCGTTCCCGATGAATTCCTCGACATTTTGCGTCGCGCTGACGAGCGGTCCGAGGGAGGCGGCGCATGAATGCCGCCCCCAAGCCTCCGTCGGCTGATGACAACGCCTTCAAAAAGGAACTCGTCACCCTGATCCCGCATCTGCGGGCCTTCGCGCGCACCCTGACGGGAGACCCTACGGCCGCCGACGATCTGGCGCAGGACGCGATGATGAAGGCGTGGGACGCCCGCGCGAGCTATCAGATGGGCACCAACATGAAGGCCTGGACCTTCATGATCCTGCGCAACCAGTTCTATTCCGAGAAGCGTCGGTCGTGGCGGCAGTCGCAACTGGATCAGGAGGCCGCCGAACGGACTCTGGTCGCGGTGGACGATCCGGAATCGCCCGTCGCTCTGGACGAGTTGCGTCTGGCCCTCGCCACCCTGCCCGAGGAACAGCGTGAAGCGTTGATCCTGGTCGGCGCCGGGGGGTTCGCCTATGAGGAGGCTGCCGAAATCTGCCAATGCGCGGTCGGCACCGTGAAGAGCCGGGTCTCCAGAGCCCGCAAGGCGCTGCAGGCGACGCTCGAGAAAGGCGGGTATGCCCGCGACGGCCGCTCCGCCGGCGACGCCATGCGTTCCATCCTTGCAGACGCCGACCGCCTGAGCAGCGTCCGGAACTGATCGGGTGGTGCGACTGGGGCGCGCATTCGGCCGGGGCCTGTCCCAGCCGAAATTCCAGGGCATCCGCTTCCGGCTGGGTGTCGCCCTTGCGCTCGCCCTGTTGCCGATCCTTCTGCTCGGCGCCTTTCAGGCGCAGCAGCAGTTTCGTGCTCAGGATCTGGAACGTCGCCAGGATCTGCAACTGGCCGCCGAACGCACGGCCGCCAGCGCCAAGTCCCGTCTGGACAGCACCAGTGTCCTCCTTCAGGCCCTGCGCCCCGAAGCGCTGGAGGTCTTCTGCGAGCCAAGGTTGACGGCTCTGGTCAGCCGGCTGGATGGTCTGGACGGATTGGCCCGCGTCACCGCGACCGGCTACACCACCTGCGCCTCCCGTGGTCTGGTGGACGACACGCCGCCATGGCTTGCGCAAGCCCGCCAGAGCGCCTGGTTCCAGCGGCTGCGGGCGGGAGAAGGCACCGTCCTCGCACGCGCCCCTGCGGCGCCCGGCCAGGAACCGGGCCTGATTGTAGCGCTGCGGCTGGAACGTCCGCTGGGCGCCTTTGACGGCGCCATGATCGCGGTCATTCCGCTGGCCTCTCTTCAACCCGATGTCGCCGATGCCGCCCTGCCTGAAGGCTCACAGGCCGCACTGACCGACTCCGCCGGACGCATCCTGACCGCCACCGACACCACCGCCTTCACCCTCAAAGGCGATATGTCCCTGACCGGTTGGGTGGAAAGGGCGCGCACGGAAGGCTCGTCCATCTTCGAAGCGGACTCCACCGACAACCGCCACCGGGTTTTCGCCGGCGCCGCGCTGGCGGGCCGGGACGTTTACGCCCTGCTGTCGGCGCCCTCGCCCGGCCTGCTGTCCTGGGCCCGTCTGAACCCGGTCGGTCTGCTGTTCATGCCGCTGGCGGCCTGGCTGGCCGCCTTCGCGTCGGTCATGCTGTTCAGCGAACGGATCGTGGTCCGCTGGCTGGACTATCTGGAGCGGATCGCCGCCATCTACGCCCGGGGTCGCTTCTCGGTCCGGGCGGTGCAGGCGGTGAACGCCCCGTCCGAAATTCGGGTGCTGGCGCGAACCTTGGACGAGCTGGCCGACACCATCACCACCCGCGACGCCGCTCTTCTGGCCTCGGTCGATGAGAAAGACGCGCTGATGCGCGAGATCCATCACCGGGTGAAGAACAATCTGCAGATCATCTCATCCCTGCTGTCGATGCAGCAGCGGGCGCTGACCGATGAACCCGCCAAGGCGGCCGTCGGCGACACCCGGCAGCGGATCGCCGCCCTGGCCCTGATCTATCGGACACTCTACCAGAGCGACGACCTGCGCTACGCCGACGCCCGCATCTTCCTGACCGAGTTGGTCGGGCAGCTGATCGCCAGCGAAAGCGGGCGCGGCCATCTCGTGACCTCATCGGTCGAGGCGGATTCGCTGGTGGTGGACCCCGACAAGCTGGCCCCGCTGGCGCTTTGGCTCGTGGAGGCCGTAACCAATGCGCAGAAGCACGCCTTCGCCGGACGCGGCGGCGACCTCAAGGTCCGATTCAGAGTGCAGGGCGACCGTAGCGTACTTGAGGTTCAGGACAACGGACCGGGGGTCAGCGAGACCGAACGCGCCGGTGTCGGGCGAACCCTGATGGGCGCCTTCGCCAAACAGCTCCGAGGCGAGGCGGAGATGATCCCCGCCGAAGGGGGGGGAACCATCGCCCGCATGACCTTCGCCACGCCTGAAGCCGTCATTCCGGCCGACCCCGCGGATCTGGGAACCGCACCCGCGCCGCGACGTTGATACGCCACAGCCTCCCCAAGGGCCTCAAGGAGTAGAAACCATGCGCAAGATTTTCATTCTGGTCGCCGCCGCCGCCGCCCTGACCACCGCCGCCTGCAACACCGTCGCCGGCGCAGGTCGTGACGCTTCCGCCGCCGGCAGCGCCGTCACCGAGGCCGCCGAAGACGCCAAGAACTAAACCGCTTTCACCGGTTCCCGACTGCGACATCCCCCCGACGCGCAGTTCGGTTGAAGAAGGCCCGTTCGCTTCCCCGCGGACGGGCCTTCGCCTTGTCGGAACACCGGTTGCCGCTTGCGCCTGACGCAGGCCGCTCTAGCATCCCTGCGGGAGGCGTCCGCAGATGACGTCCACGATGCGGGGAGGCGTTGAATGACGGAAGTGGCTGAGCACCGGGACGGACCGGGCCTGAAAACAGTTGTCGGCGCCTCGGCGGCAGGCACGGCCTTCGAGTGGTACGACTTCTTCGTCTTCGGATCGCTGGCGACCGTGATCGCCAAACACTTCTTCGCCGACGCCGGGGAGACCGTCAGCTATATTCTGGCGTTGTTGACTTTTGGTCTGGGCTTCGTGGTCCGTCCGCTGGGCGCGCTGGTGTTCGGCTGGTTCGGCGACAGGACCGGACGCAAGACCACTTTCCTTGTGACCATCACCATGATGGGGCTGGCGACCGTGGCCATCGGCTTGCTGCCGGACTTCAACGCCATTGGTCTGGCCGCGCCAATCCTGTTGCTGATCATGCGAATGCTGCAGGGCTTCGCGCTGGGCGGTGAGTATGGGGGGGCGGCGATCTATGTGGCCGAGCACTCCCCGCCGAGGAAGCGCGGCCTGCTGACCGGCTGGATTCAGACGACGGCGGCCACGGGATTGATCGGTGCGCTGGCGGTCATCCTGATCACCCGCGCCATTCTCGGGAGCGAGGCATTCGACGAATGGGGCTGGCGCATTCCCTTCCTGCTGTCGGCCCTGCTTCTGGCGGTGTCGCTGTGGATCCGGCTGAAGCTGAACGAGAGCCCCGCCTATCAGCGCATGGAGGCCGAAGCCGGTGAGAACCGCGCCCCCTATCGCGAGGCCTTCCTGACGTGGAAGAACGGCCGCTTCGTCCTGATCGCCCTGTTCGGCATCATGATCGCCCAGGGGGCGGTCTGGTATTGTGGGTATTTTTATACCCGGTTTTTCATGGAGAAGGTGCTCAAGGTCGATACGAACACCGTGGACCAACTGGTTCTGATGGTCACCGTGGCCTCGGCCTTCCTCTACATCTTCTTCGGCTGGCTATCGGATCGGCTGGGACGCAAGCCGGTCATGCTGTTCGGCATGATTCTGGCCCTGATCGCCTTCTTCCCCGGCTTCCACGCCCTGACCCGCGCCGCCAATCCGGCGCTGGCCGAGGCGCAGGCCGTCAGCCCGGTGACCGTCATCGCCGACCCGGCGGATTGCAGCCTGCTGTTCGATCCCATCGGCAAGGCGGTGTTCACAAGCTCCTGCGACATCGCCAGAATCGCCCTGTCCAACGCGGGCATCCCCTACGAGACGACGAAGGCCGTCGCCGGATCGGCGACCGCGATCCGGGTGGGCGGGGTGGATGTCGCCTCGGTTGACGGCGGCGGTCTGGACGCGGCCGCGCTTAAGGCCGCCCGGACGGATGTCGAAACCCGCGCCCGCGCCGCCCTCACCGCCGCCGGCTATCCGCAGAAGGCGGATCCGGCACGGATCAACATGCCGCTGACCTTCGGCATCCTGATGATCTTCATGGTGGCGGCCTGCGCCCTGTACGGTCCGCAGGCCGCGGCTCTGGTCGAGTTGTTCCCGACGCGGGTGCGCTACACCGCGATGAGCCTGCCCTACAACATCGGCACCGGCTGGGTCGGCGGGCTGTTGCCGGCGGCCAGCTTCGCTCTGGTGGCGGCGTCCGGGAATATCTATTTCGGACTCTGGTACTCGGTCGCCTTCACGGTCGTGGCCGTCATCGTCAGCCTGATCTGGCTGCCGGAGACCAAGGGCCGCGACCTGGACACGATCGGCGACTGACGCGTTCCTGACGTTCCTCCCCAGAACCGGACGAAGACCATGACGATTTCTCCCCGCGACGCCGGACTGAAGCTCCTGCGCGAGCATGCCTTGATCGCGGGGGAGGTCGTGACCGGCGCCGCCCGGATCGCGGTCGATGACCCCGCCACCGGGGAGATCATCGGCCATATCCCCGACCTCGGCGTCGCCGAGACACAGAAGGCCATCGCGGCGGCGGTCAAGGCCTTTCCCGACTGGTCGCGATCCGACCCGCACAAACGCGCCGCCTTCCTGCGAGAATGGGCGCGGCTGATCGATGAGAACACCGAGGGACTGGGAGCCCTGATGGCGCTGGAGAACGGCAAGCCGTTCGAGGAGGCCAAGGGCGAGGTCGCCTACGCCAACGGCTTCATCAAATGGTTCGCGGGACAAGCCGAGCGCCTGATTGGCGAGACGCAGGACAGCCCGCTGGGCCACGTTATCCTGACCTTCCGCGAAGCGGTCGGGCCATGCGCCCTGATCACGCCCTGGAATTTCCCGGCGGCCATGCTGACCCGCAAGCTGGGGCCGGCCTTCGCGGCGGGCTGCACGGCCGTGGTCAAGCCGGCCAGCCAGACGCCGTTCACGGCTCTCGCGCTGGCGGAGTTGGCTTATCAGGCAGGCCTGCCCAAGGGCGCGCTGAGCGTCATCACCGGGGATGCGGCGACAATCGGCGGCGCGCTGACCGCCTCACCGGATATCCGGAAGCTGAGCTTTACCGGGTCCACTCCCGTGGGCCGCAAGCTGGCCGAGCAGTCCGCTCCGACCCTGAAGCGGGTGTCGATGGAATTGGGCGGCGCGGCCCCCCTGATCGTCTTCGCCGACGCTGACCTCGATCTGGCGGTGGCAGAGACCATCAAGGGCAAGTTCCGCAACTCGGGCCAGACCTGCGTTTGCCCGAACCGGGTGTATGTCGAGGCGTCGGTTGCGGACGAATACGCGACGAAGCTGGCCGCCGAGGTGGCGAAGATTCCGGTCGGCGCAGCCTTCGAGCCCGGCGTGAAGGTCGGCCCGCTGATCGAGGACAAGGCGCTCGACAAGGTCGAGGATCACCTGAAGAGGGTGCGGGCGGCGGGTGGCAAGGTGCTGACCGGCGGCGCCCGCCATGAACGCGGCGGGCGTTTCTTCCAGCCCACGGTGACCTTGGGCGGGGACGACACCCTGTTCCGCGAGGAAGAGACCTTCGGGCCTCTGATTCCGGTCTTCCCGTTTGAGACCGAAGACGAGGTGCTGACCAAGGCCAACGACAGCGAGTTCGGCTTGGCCTCCTATCTGTTCACCCGCGATCTGGACCGCGCCTTCCGTATCGGTCGCCGGATCGAGGCGGGGATGTGCGGTGTGAACACCGGTCTGATCTCAACCGCTGTGGCGCCGTTCGGCGGCGTTAAATCCTCCGGCTACGGCAAGGAGGGTTCGATCCACGGGATCGACGAATACGTGGACATCAAAGCCGTGACGCTGGCGCTGAAGTAGGCGTCATACCGGCAACGCCCCGCGCTTGACCACCGTGCGCATGGCGACGCTGGACGAGACGCGGGTGACGCCGGGGATGCGGGTCAGTTCGCGGGAGTGGATGCGTTCGAGGTCATCGACGTCGCGGACGACGAGGCGCAGCAGGTAGTCGGAACCGCCGGTCATCAGATAGCACTCGACCACCTCAGGCACGGTGGCGATGGCGGTCTCGAAGGCGGTCAGGGAGGCCTCGGCCTGTGAGGACAGGGTGACTGTGACGAAGACGCTGATCGGCAGGCCGACAGCGCGCTCGTTGATAATGGCGGCGTAACGGCTGATGACGCCCTCCGTCTCCAGCGCGCGCAGACGACGCAGGCAGGCGCTTTCAGACAGGTTCACCGCGCGGGCCAGATCGGCGTTGGTCATGCGCCCGTCGCCCTGAAGCGCGCGAAGCATCTTTCGATCCGTCTCGTCCAGGGCGACGGCGGAAATTGTCTTCATTTGGCACCTCGTTCGCAGATTCTGCGACTGTACGCCGTTCATTCAGCGAAAAGAACAGGAACCTGCGCGGAAAGCGCCGCTAGATTGCGTGCCAGGCGCGACCGGCACAGGGCGGCGCGTTCACCGGTTCAGGCGAGGAAATCCCATGCGCGTTGGCGTCCCCAAGGAAATCAAGAAGAACGAGCACCGCATCGGCCTTACGCCGACCGCCGTGCGCGAATATGTGGCCCACGGCCACGCGGTCTCGATCGAAAAGGGCGCCGGTCTGGGCGCCGGCTTCACCGACGCCGACTACGTCAAGGCGGGCGCGAAGATCGTCGACACCGCCGCTGAAATCTTCGCCGCCAACGACATGATCGTTAAGGTGAAGGAGCCGCAGAAGGTCGAGTGGGAGATGCTCCGCGAAGACCAGATCCTGTTCACCTACCTGCACCTGGCGCCCGATCCCGAGCAGACCAAGGGCCTGATCGCGTCGAAATGCGCCGCCGTGGCTTATGAGACCGTGACCGACGCCCGTGGCGGCCTGCCGCTGCTGGCCCCGATGTCGGAAGTCGCCGGCCGGATCGCCGTCTTCTCCGCCGCCGAAACCCTGCTGAAGCACAACGGCGGCATGGGCCTGCTGTTCTGCGGCGTGCCGGGCGTGGCTCCCGCCCGCGTGCTGGTGCTGGGCGGCGGCGTCGTCGGCCTGAACGCAGCCCGCATGGCCATGGGTCTCGGCGCCGAAGTGGTGGTTATGGAACGCTCTATCCCGCGCATGGCCTACATCGACGAGGTCACCAACGGCCGCGTCATCACCCGCTACTCCTCGATCGGCGCGATCGAGGAAGAACTGGTCAAGGCCGACGTCGTTATCGGCGCCGTGCTGGTGCCGGGCGCCGAGGCGCCGACACTGGTCAGCAAGGCTCAGCTGAAGTCGATGAAGCCGGGCTCGGTCCTGATCGACGTCGCCATCGACCAGGGCGGTTGCTTCGAAACCAGCCACGCCACGACCCACGAAGACCCGACCTATGTCATCGACGGCGTCGTCCACTACTGCGTCGCCAACATGCCCGGCGCCGCCCCGCGCACTTCGTCCGAAGCCCTGAACAACGCCACCCTTCCCTTTGGCCTGGCGCTGGCCAACAAGGGTCTGGACGCGCTGAAGGACAATGCGCACCTCGCGCGCGGCCTGAACGTTCTGAAGGGCGAGCTGACCTATCCCGCGGTCGCCGAGGCGCTGAACATGCCGTGGAGCGACCCCTACGGCGTCTGGGCGAAGTAAGGCTTCGACCTCGGTGGAAAAGACAGGGCGGAATCGGAAGCGGTCCCGCTCTTTTCACATCCGGCTAAACGATCAGCGACACCAGCCCGCCGCCGAGATCGGTTCCCGCCTGCTGGATCGCGCGATCAAGATCGACGGCGGCGTCATCCAGTTCGCGCGCCTCATGGGATGAGAGCGAGTCGTCTTCCCCTGCCCCGGCCTGTTCCGTCGCCCGGCGGATCATCCCTTTCAGCTCGGCGGCCATGCGGCGGACGTCGGCCATGAACTCGCTGTCGGCGCGCTTTTCGCCATTCCGGCGAGACATCTCGGCGGCCTGTGACTTCTGCTCGTCGATGGCGTGCTGATAGGGGTTGGCCGACTTCGCCTCCCCACCTGCCGTCGCCTCCCCCCCGGACCCGGCGTCGCCAGACACGCCGGCCTCAGCGGATTGAGCCTGAGCCTGCCCAGCCTGCGCCTGCGCTCCCGCGTCTGCCGAAGCCGCCGCCGCCGCATCGCCCGAAGCGATGGGCGCCGCGCCCGTCGCGCTCATGCCCGCCGTGTTTCCGCCCGCCGAAGCATAGGCCTTCACCGCCGCGCCGAGTTCACGCGCCAGCTGGGCCGCCAGACGGGCGATGCCTTCCGGATCCATGCCCGCCATGGAGCGGAGCATCTGCAACCGGGCCTTCAACCGCTCGATGGTCTGGCGAGCGGCGGCCTTGCGGGATTCCGAAGCCTCATCAGAGCGCGTTTTCAGCGCCTCCGACGCCGCCTTCGCCTTGCGCAGCGTCTCGTCAGACGCCGCCTTCAGCCGATCCGCGCGCGTGTCAGCCGACACCTGCAGCGGCTTCATCAGATTCATCAGGGTGTCGGACGAAATCTTCACGACCCGGGAGGGTGAGGTGAGCCGCGGAATCCGGCAAGAGCGCGCGGAACCGGACCTTTCCGGCGTCGGCCTGTAAATCGCCGCTCTCTTGGGGTATATGCCCGGCGCTCAAACAGCGAGCGACCGCGTCGCGAGCGGCAGCGTCCCAAGAAGTCCCGCGATGAAGTTTCTCGACCAGGCCAAGATCTATATCCGCAGCGGCAACGGCGGCGGCGGAGCTGTCTCGTTCCGGCGCGAGAAATTCATCCCCAACGGCGGGCCGGACGGTGGTGACGGCGGTCATGGCGGGAACGTCTGGATCACGGCCGTCGATGGCCTGAACACCCTGATCGACTATCGCTATCAGCAACATTTCAAGGCCCAGACCGGCCATCACGGCCAAGGCCGCCAGATGCATGGCGGCAAGGGCGAGGACATCGTCCTGCGCGTTCCCGTCGGCACCCAGGTGCTGGACGAGGACAAGGAGACCGTCCTGCTGGATATGGATCGCGCCGGCATGACCGAGATGCTGCTGAAGGGCGGTAACGGCGGCTGGGGCAACACCCGGTTCAAGGGCCCGCAGAATCAGGCCCCCACCTACGCCAATCCCGGTCAGGAAGGTCAGGAGCGCTGGATCTGGCTGCGCCTGAAGCTGATCGCCGACATCGGCCTGGCGGGCCTGCCGAACGCGGGCAAGTCGACCTTCCTGTCGGCGGCCTCGGCGGCCAAGCCGAAGATCGCCGACTATCCTTTCACGACCTTGGCGCCCAATCTCGGCATGGTGGACCTGAGCCCGACCGAACGGTTCGTCATCGCCGACATTCCCGGGCTGATCGAAGGCGCATCGGAAGGCGCGGGCCTCGGCACGCGATTCCTAGGGCACGTCGAACGCTCCGCCTCGCTGATCCATCTGATCGACGGAACGCAGGAGGATGTGGTCGAGGCGTGGCGCATCATTCGCGGCGAACTGGACGCCTATGGCGAGGGGCTGGCGGACAAGACCGAGCTGCTGGCGTTGAACAAGATCGACGCCTTGTCGGAAGAAGAACGCGAAGAGAAGGCCGCCGCCCTGAAGGAAGCCTCGGGCAAGACGCCTTATCTGGTGTCGGGCGTGTCGGGCGAGGGTGTGAAGGAACTGCTTCGGGCCGCCTGGAACGAGGTCCGCAAGACGCGGGGCGAACTGACGCGCGTGGATGAGGAAGACGAAGGCGTCATCGAAACGCCCGGCGGCTGGCAGCCTTAATCTTGCCGCGAAACGCGGCTGCCCTTCCCGCCGAACGTGAGGGCTTCCGATGTTTCGCTTCGCCATAGTTGCTGTCGCAGCGCATGTGATGGCCTTCCAGGCCGCGCCGGCGGAACGGCCCCGGCTAACCCCGCAACTGGAGGCCTTGGCTGGAGACGCGTCCGCGGCGCGGACTTTTGACTACATGACGCTCAAGGCCGAAGCCGCGGACCTCGCGAGTTTGTCCGCTGCGGTCTACATGCGGACCATGCCGGTCGCTGGCGGCGCCCGGCGTTGCCTGACCGAGGCCGAGGCTGAGGTCCACATGGGCCTCGCCGCGGCCATGGTCGCCCCGGATGCCGTCACCTTCGAAAACGACCGCGCAGCCGCCTCCGAAGCTTGGGGAAAATGGAGCCTGTTCATTAAGGGCCTGGCCAGCGGCCAGATCGCGACCGATCCGCCATTCTCTTATATTTCGACCCGCTATGCCGAAGCCGAAGCAGCGGCCGATCCGCGCGTGCGCGAGCTACTGGCGCGCAGCGGCAAGGACCAGCTCGTCCGGAGAGGCTTTGAGGGCGGCGTACAAGTCTGGGGAGAGCTTTCGCCCGGCGCCAAGGGGCGGATCGACACCCTTCTGAACCGGCAGATGTGCGAGACTGACGGCGACAACACCGCGTGGCTGAAGGCGGATCTTGAAGCGAACGGCTGGTACCGGATTTCTGCCTTCGGAGACCTGCCGAGCCGGGCGGCGTGGGTCATGATCCAGCATGCGGACCGTGACCCCGCATTTCAGCAACAGATGCTGGCGCTGCTGCAGCCGCTTGCGCTCGAGAAAGAGGTCGAACCGTGGGATGTCGCCCTGCTGTATGATCGTGTCGCGATCAACGCCGGTCGCCCCCAGCGCTACGGCAGCCAGGGGCGCTGCGTTGCCCGTAATGTCTGGGGCCCTCAACCGTTGGAGGACGAGGCGCGCGTGGACGAGTACCGCGCTTCGGTAGAGCTCCCGCCCCTCGCCGAATACGCCGCGCACATGCACCGCTATTGCGTCGACTTCACGGGTTAAAGAAGCCACGGGTGGCCCGATGACCCGACGTCCCGGGCTGCAGTGATGCTTGTCCGCGAGGCCTCGCCCCGCACAGCTGGCCCGGACGATCCGAATGGGGCCGGGGTCGCGATGCCTTCAAGCGCCCTCCGCATTCATCAGACGCGACACGGACGATCCGGCGTGTTAGGGCGCGGGTGAGCATAAGTCGCGCGAGCCCGCCTTGACCTTCTTCCACGCCGGTCCCGCGCCGCAAAAAACCGGTCCTCGCCCGGGAGCGCTGCGCGACGGTCTGGACCTGACGCCCGGTATGGCCGTCGGCCTGTTCGGCGGTTCGTTCAATCCCGCCCACGACGGGCACGCCCACGTCGCCGAGACCGCCCTGCGTCGTCTGGGGCTGGATCGGGTGGTCTGGCTGGTCTCGCCGCAAAACCCTTTAAAAGACGCGCGTGACAGCGCGCCTCTGGCCGACCGGATGACCTCCGCCGCCGAGGCCGCGAAACTGGCGGCCAGCGGACCGTCGATGATCATTTCGGATGTCGAGACCCGCATGGGCACCCAGTGGACCGTCGATACCCTGCGCGCGCTGGTCGCGCGGCATCCGGGCGTGCGGTTCGTGTGGTTGATGGGATCGGACAATCTGGCGAGCTTCCACAAATGGCGCGGCTGGACCGACATCATGCGCCTGATGCCCATGGCGGTGATCTCCCGGCCGGGTTCCCTGCTGGACAGCCGGACCGCCCCCGCCGCATCTCGTTTCGCGGGCGCGCGGGTCGCTGCGGAGAAGGCCCGCCTCCTGCCTGATCTGGAGGCTCCGGCCTGGACCTATCTGACGGCGCCGCTCAATCCGCGGTCGTCCACGGCCCTGCGCGCGGCGGCGCAAGGCCGGGGCGGGTGACGCCCGGCGGGGTTTGTGCTAGACTGCCGCTTTAGTAACCACCCCCGGAGCCCTCCGCTGACCCCCTCTACCGCGTATGACGCGCACGACGACGCCGTTTCCAACACGGCGCACGAGATGGACGAGATCGAACCCGTCCACTCCGAAGATGGTCACGAGACGCCCCTTCCCGTCGGCCTGACCGAGCTCGAGAACGCCATTGTGGCCAAGCTTGACGAGGACAAGGCGCAGGACATCGTGCTGATCGACCTGCGCGGTAAAAGTCCCATGTCGGACGCGATGATCGTGGCCTCGGGCCGTTCGCACCGCCACGTCGGCGCGCTGGCGGACCATCTGCAGCGCCTGATGAAGGAAATGGGTCTGGGCCGGGTCAAGGTCTCGGGCCTGCCGCACTGCGACTGGGTTCTGCTGGATGCAGGCGACGTGATCGTCCACCTGTTCCGCCCCGAGGTGCGTACCTTCTACAACATCGAGAAGATCTGGTCGGTCGACAGCGGCCACCGCACCGACAGCCGCGTCTGATCGGTCGAATACTTCATGAAGCTGGGCGTCATCGCGATCGGCAAGCCGGGGCGCGGCCCTGAAGCCATGCTGGCGGATGACTACGCCCAGCGCGCGACCCTGGCGGGGCGGGCGCTGGGGCTTGGCCCGCTGGAGCTGATCGACCTTGAGCCCCGCAAGCCCGGCAAGGCGCCGGAGGCTGAACTGATCCTCAAGGCCGCCGAGGGCGCATGCCTGATCGCCTGTGACGAGCGGGGCAAGACCTACTCCAGCCGCGCCTTCGCCGATCATATCGCCATGCTGCGAGACCGTGGCGAACGACGGCTGGTCTTCGCCATCGGCGGGGCGGACGGGCTGGACGCCAGCGTGCGCGCGGCCGCGAGTTCGACCCTTGCGTTCGGCCCCCAGACCTGGCCGCACGCATTAGCGCGGGCCATGCTGGCGGAACAGCTGTATCGGGCCGTGACCATTCTGGCCGGCTCGCCCTATCATCGGGACTAGGCGAAATCGGCCCGGATGCTTCGCATCCGGGCTCAGATTTCGCTCAAGTTTAATCCGGACCATTTTTTGGATTCGGATTGGGATTCAATCCGAAGCAAAAATGATCTGATGCGTCCCGTCCTTCCTATCCTGCTGGCGAGCCTGATCGCCCTGCCCGTCGCCGCCGCGGCCCCGCAGGAGCAGGGCGAGGTCGCGCGCCTGCAGACTGAGTATCGGGATGAATTGGCGCGGGCGCGCCGCCTGCGGGCCGAGGCCGATGAAGCGGCGGCCGAGATCGCCGGGCTGGAGCGCGAACTGTCACGCCTGACCGCCGCCGTGAACGCCGACGATCAATTGATCAGCGCCCAGCGGACGCGGTTGCGTGAACTGGGTCAGCGGGAGGCCGCTCTGGTGGCGAAGCTGTCGGCGGCGCGCGGACGACAGGCCCGGCTGCTGTCGGCGCTTCAGATGATGAGCCGCAAGCCGCCGCCCCCTCTGCTGGTCCCGGCGGACGAAGCCGTCGACGCCGTTCGCGCCTCCATCCTGATGCGCGCCATCGCGCCGGAACTGCGGGCGCGGACACAGGCTCTGATGGACGAACAGTCGGAACTGACCCGGGTCCGACGGCTGGCCGCGCTGAACAGCGAGCAACTGTTCACGACCGAGAGCCAGCGCGGCGACCGCCGGGCCGAGATTGAGACGCTGAGCGCACGCAAGGCCGCGCTGCGGGCTGTACTGCGTGCGGAAGCGACCCAGGCCGAACGCTCAGGTCGGGCGCTGGAAGCCCGACTGAACACCCTCGGAGCCACCGTTCCGACCATCGACGCGGACGCGCCCGCGACGGTGGCGCGCTTGCCCGCGGGTCGAAACCGTCTGACCGCGCCCGTCGATGGCGCGCCCTCGATCAGGTTCGGCCCGGGCGCGGCAGGATGGCGCTGGCGAGCGGACAGACAGGAGGCGCGCGCTCCGGCTGCGGGTCGGGTGGTCTTCGCGGGACCGCTGTCAGGATGGGGCGAGGTGGTTATCGTCGATCTGGGCCCCGGCTGGCGCGCGGTGATCGCAGGCATGGAGGAGCTTTCGGTCACGACCGGCGCCCGCGTCGCGGACGGGCAGGCCCTGGGCCGAACCGGCGCCGACGGCGAGGTCTGGTTCCAGTTGCGTCGCGACGAACGCGCCATCGACCCGGCGCCCTGGCTGGATTGAGCGCGCCTTCTCCGCGAATCCGCTTTCCAACCGACGATGACGCTGATTTTATCCACCGTGCCCGGACAGGCCACGATTTGGTCGCGCGCCGGTATGTTACTGCCGCCCACAAGGTCGCCTCCCCGGCCCGCTGAAGAAGAAGACGAATGCGTAAGCTGCTGATGATCGGCGCCGCCGCCGCCACCGTGATCGGCCTGGGGGCCGCCACCGCCGCAGGGCAGACGCCGCGCAACGAGGCCTTCCGCATGATCGGCCTCTTCGGCGACGTGCTGGGCATCGTTGAGCAGGCCTATGTGGTGCCGGTCGATGACAAGAAGCTGATCGAAGCCGCCCTTCAGGGGATGATGGGCGCGCTGGACCCGCATTCCAACTACCTGCCGCCGGACGGCTATGGCGAACTGCGGGAGCGTACCGAGGGCCAGTACTCCGGCGTCGGCCTGACCATTTCGTCGGAAGGCGGGCTGGTGAAGATCATTTCGCCGATGGACGGCGGCCCGGCGGCGCGCGCGGGCGTTAACGCCGGCGACGTCATCTCGGCCATCGACGGCCAGAGCGCTTCGGGCCTGACGGTGAGCCAGGTGTCCGACAAGCTGCGCGGCGCGGTCGGCACTTCGGTCAAGGTCACCTTCCTGCGCGACGGCGAGGAGCCCCGCGAGGTCACCCTGACCCGGGAGATCATCCGCATCGATTCCGTCACCGGACGGGTCGAGGGCGAGTTCGGCTATCTGCGTATCTCGACGTTCAACGAGAACACCGGCCGCGAACTGACCGACACCATCAACCGCCTGAAGCGCGAGAACCCGGCCATCAAGGGCTATGTTCTGGACCTGCGGAATAACGGCGGCGGCCTGCTGGACGCGGCCATCGCGGTGTCCGACGCCTTCCTGGAGCGCGGTGAGATCGTCAGCCAACGTGGTCGCAAGCCGGATCAGATCCAGCGCTACGCCGCGCGCCCGGGCGACCTGACGGGCGGCCTGCCGCTGGTGGTGCTGATCAACTATGGGTCGGCTTCGGCGTCGGAGATCGTGGCGGGGGCCCTGAAGGACCACCAGCGCGCTACCGTTGTCGGCCTGACCAGCTTCGGCAAGGGTTCGGTGCAGACGGTCATCCCGCTGCGCAACGGCGCGGACGGCGCCCTGTCGATCACCACGGCGCGCTACTTCACGCCGTCGGGCGCCTCCATCCAGAAGATAGGCATCGAGCCCGATCTGGAAGTCGCCCGCTCGGAAGCCGAGGCCCGGATCGTGTCGCGGTCCAGTTTCATCTACTCCGAAGCCGCCTACGCCACGGCGCTGGACGCCTCCATCGGCGCCGAGCGCAAGGGCGCCCACGTGCCGCACGAGGCGCCGGGCGAGTCCTACGACAAGGACAAGGACTACCAGCTGGAGCGCGCCTTCGACGTGCTGCGCGCCGGTGGCGTCCTGACCCGACTGGCGGCGGCTCCGGAAGGGATCGTCATCTCGGCCCCCGGCACGGTTCTGGCCGACAACGGATCAACGGAAACCCCGGCGCAATAACAGCTTGCATGGCTAACGCGCCGTTAGGATTTCTTAACCGGCGCCCGGCAATGTGAGCCTCGAAGGGGTCCGCGTGGGCCCCACCCTCGAGCGCGCTCATTGTCCATGTTCGCCAAGCGTCAGTCCGCCCTCGCCGCCACCGCCGGAGCCCCGCCGGTGAAGGTCCCCCTGCGTGATCGCCTCGCACCGGTCGGCCGCATTCTGAAGAAGCCGCCGATCGCCGTGGCCGGCGCCGGCCTGCTGCTGATGGGCGCCGCGGCCCTGTTCATCACTGTGTTGGGCGATCCTCGCGCAGGCGCGCCGTCAGCCCGCGCCACCCTGCACCGCCAACCTGAAGCGCCCGCCGCCGCACCCTCGGGCATGGAAGCCTTCTCCATGGGGGCCTATCAGGACCTGACCGGCGACGGAACGCTGGACCCGGCCCTGATGGGTCAGGCCGTGATCACCCTGCCGGACGGCGCCACGGTTTCGGGCGACGGCGCCCCTGTGACGGCTCCGCGCATCCCGGCCCAGCCCCTGACACCGGCCCCCATCGCCGCCCTGCATCAGCCGGGCCCGGACGGTCAGCTGCCGCGCATCGCGCCGGATGGCCGCGTTCCCGCCCAAGCCTACGCCCGCCCCTTCCGCTCGAACGGCAAACCCCGCGTGTCGGTGATCGTCGGCGGTCTGGGCCTGAACGCCGTGACCACCCGCGCCGCCATCGAACGCCTGCCCCCGGAAGTGACCCTGAGCTTCGTCCCCTACGCCGAAGGGCTGCAGGGCTGGATCGACGCCGCCCGCGCTCAGGGGCACGAGGTCATGATCGAGATGCCGATGGAGCCCACCGGCTACCCGGCCAATGATCCCGGCCCCTACACCCTGCTGTCGTCGGCGGACGACGCGGAGATCACCGCCCGGATGAACTGGCTGCTGAGCCGGGCCACCGGCTATTTCGCGGTGACCAACTATCTGGGCGACCGCTTCGCCACCTCGGATCAGGGCATGAACACCTTCCTTGGCCTGCTGCGGTCGCGCGGTATCGCCTTCATCGATGACGGCTCCATGAGCCGTAAGCCGGGCGCCTGGGCCCGCGCCAGCGCCAATCGTGTCATCGACGAGGAACAATCCCCCGCCGCCATCGTCGGCCAGTTGAACGCGCTGGAAGCCCTCGCCAAGGCGCGTGGCTCAGCCATGGGCTCGGGCTTCAGCTATCCGGTCACGGTCGAGGCGGTGGCCCGCTGGACCGCCGGTCTGGATGCTCGCGGCCTGCAACTGGCCCCCGCCAGCGCGATGGCGTCACGGCCGGGGCGTTGAGGCGCAGGAATTCGGGCTTAGGAATTAGGAATTAGCGGCGCAGACGGGCGACCTGATACCGTCCTCCCTAATTCCCAATTCCTAAGCCCCAAGCCCTCCTCCCATGACCGACCTGTCCCAGTACCGTCCCAACGTCGGCGTCGTGCTGTTCCATCCGGACGGGCGCGTCTGGTACGGGCGGCGCGCCGGAACGCCGGGGCCGCATAATTGGCAGTTCCCGCAAGGCGGCGTGGATGAAGGCGAGGATTATCTGACCGCCGCCCGCCGCGAGCTGGCCGAGGAGACGGGCGTCTCTTCCGCCGAGCTGATCGGCGAAATCAGCCAATGGATCGCCTACGACTTCCCCGAAGGCTACGGCGGAACCAAGCAGGCGCGCGGCTGGAAGGGCCAGAAGCAGAAATGGTTCGCCTTCCGCTTCACCGGCGAGGACTCCGAGATCGACCTCGAACAGCACGAGGAGATCGAGTTCGACGCTTGGCGCTGGGGCCGTCTGGACGAGGCCCCTGACCTGATCGTGCCGTTCAAGCGCGAGGCCTATCAAGCGGTGGTGTCGACGTTCAGCGCGCTGCTGATCTGACTGCCGAACGGAAGATCGCTGGCCCCCGGACGTGACGACGGGCCAGGTTGATCAAACGGCCACACATCCCTGCCGGATGATCCGCTTCGTCGACGGTGGATATTTCGCCAACCTGTCCGCCGGACGTATCGGGCGAGGCGTGAAGCCGCCGCCGCAGTTGGGGCAAACATCCTTCAGTACGCCCTCCACGCAGTCAGCGCAGAAGGTGCATTCAAAGGTGCAGATACGGGCGTCCGCGCTCTCGGGCGGCAGGTCGCGGTCACAGCATTCGCAGTTCGGGCGCAGTTCGAGCATCAGGGCCTCCCTGCGGAGACCCTGACACCCGCTCTGGCTCACCGCAACGTCAGTGCGCGCCACCACCCGGGGCCAGACGGAACAGCACCAGTCCCGACACCACCAGAACCGCTGCCAGAATGCGCAGCGGGTTGATCTCCTCGCCCAACAGGACGACGCCGACGATGAAGGCTCCCACCGCACCGATGCCGGTCCACATGACGTAGGCCGTGCCCATGGGCAGGGTCTTCATCGAGAAAGACAGCAGGGCGAAGCTGACGCCCATGAAGCCGAGCGTGGCGACGCTGGGCCACAGGCGGGTGAAGCCGTGGGACTGTTTCATGAAGTAGGCCCAGACGATCTCGAGAACGCCGGCGATGAGAAGTGAAATCCAGGCCATCGGAATACGGCCCTCCTTGCAAAGGGCCGGGCCGTCCCGGACTTGGTCCACACCCGAAGGCGCGGAGCGAGGACGTGGCCTCGTCTTGCAGGGCTATCTAGGGCGCCCTGCCCGGGGGTCAAGGGATGGCATGCACGACCAATCACCGCGCGCCGGCCAAAGAAAACCCCGGCCAGCAAGGCTGACCGGGGCTTTTCATATGCGATACGTCAGCCTCAGGCCGAGGCCACTTCCGCGGCCTGTTCGGCCAGGATGGTGAGGCCGGCAGGGGTCACGTCGGCGAAGCCGCCGTGAACCTCGAACTGACGACGGTTCGAACCGTCGATGATGGTCACCACGCCTTCGCGCAGGGCCGTCATGAAGGGCGCGTGATGGGCCAGGACGCCGAAGTCGCCCTCGACGCCCGGCGCGTCAACCTGGTCCACGAGGCCCGAGAAGACCTCGCGTTCCGGCGAGACGAGGGAGAAGTTCAGCTTGTCGGCCATATCGATCAGGCTTCCGAAGCCATCTTCTCGGCCTTGGCGACGGCCTCCTCGATCGGGCCGACCATGTAGAAGGCGGCTTCCGGGAGGTGGTCGTATTCACCGGCCACGATGCCCTTGAACGAGCGGATGGTGTCTTCCAGCGAGACGAACTTGCCCGGCGAGTTGGTGAACTGCTCGGCGACGAAGAACGGCTGCGACAGGAAGCGCGAGATCTTCCGGGCGCGCGAGACGATCAGCTTGTCCTCTTCCGACAGCTCGTCCATGCCCAGGATGGCGATGATGTCCTTCAGGGCCTTGTACTGCTGCAGCACTTCCTGGACCGAACGGGCGACGCGGTAGTGCTCCTCACCGATGACCAGCGGGTCCATGATCCGCGAGGTCGAGTCCAGCGGGTCCACGGCCGGGAAGATGGCCTGGGCGGCGATGTCACGCGACAGAACGGTCTTGGCGTCCAGGTGGGCGAACGAAGCGGCTGGGGCCGGGTCGGTCAGGTCGTCGGCCGGGACGTAGATGGCTTGGATCGACGTGATCGAGCCCTTCTTGGTCGAGGTGATGCGCTCCTGCAGGTTGCCCATCTCGGTCGCCAGGGTCGGCTGATAGCCCACCGCCGACGGGATACGGCCCAGCAGAGCCGACATTTCCGAACCGGCCTGCGTGAAGCGGAAGATGTTGTCGACGAACAGCAGCACGTCCTTCCCTTCCTCGTCGCGGAAGTACTCGGCCTGGGCCAGGCCGGTCAGGGCGACGCGGGCGCGGGCGCCGGGCGGCTCGTTCATCTGGCCGTAAACGAGGGCGCATTTGGAGCCTTCGGTCGAGCCGTTGTTCTTGGTCGGGTCCACGTTCACGTTGGACTCGATCATCTCGTGATACAGGTCGTTGCCTTCGCGAGTGCGTTCACCCACGCCGGCCAGAACCGAGTAACCGCCGTAAGCCTTGGCGATGTTGTTGATCAGTTCCTGCATGGTCACGGTCTTGCCGACGCCGGCGCCGCCGAACAGGCCGGTCTTGCCGCCCTTGGTGTAGGGGCACATCAGGTCGATGACCTTGATGCCCGTGACCAGGATTTCCGACGAGGTCGACTGCTCTTCGAACGAAGGCGCCTCGCGGTGAATCGGGCGGTACATGTCGGTCTTGATCGGGCCCTGCTCGTCGATCGGCTGGCCGACGACGTTCATGATGCGGCCAAGGGTGCCCGGTCCGACCGGCGCCATGATCGACGTGCCGGTGTCAGTGACCGGCTGACCGCGGGTCAGGCCTTCGGTGGTGTCCATGGCGATGGTGCGGACCATGTTCTCGCCGAGGTGCTGGGCGACTTCCAGAACCAGGGTGAAGGGTTCGCCCGTCTTCTGGTCAGTGTTCTGCGTGTGCAGGGCGTTCAGGATCGCCGGCAGCTGGCCGTCGAACTCAACGTCGACGACGGCGCCGATGACCTGGGCGATGCGACCCGCGCCGGCGGCTGCGACAGCCTTCGGAGCGGCGGGCTTCTTCGCCACAGCCGGCGCCTTCGGGGCGGCGGGCTTCTTGGCGGCGGGTTTCTTCGGGGCGGCGGTGTCGGTCATCGGTTCGTTCCGTTCGGAAGGTCTTGTCTGTGCGGGGTCGGGATCAGAGCGCTTCAGCGCCGGCGATGATCTCGATCAGTTCGGTGGTGATCTGGGCCTGGCGCTTGCGGTTGTACTGCAGGGTCAGGCTGTTGATCAGGTCACCGGCGTTGCGGGTGGCGTTGTCCATGGCGCCCATCTGGGCCCCGAAGAAGCTGGCCTGGTTCTCGTAGAGGGCGGCCAGCACCTGGGTCGTGATGTTGCGCGGCAGGAGCGTCTCGAGGATTTCCTCCTCCGAGGGCTCGTATTCATAGACGGCGCCGTTCAGATCGATCGGGGCGGCGTCGCCGTCCACCACGGCCGGGATCAGCTGGCGCGGGGTCGGAACCTGCGAGATCACCGACTGGAAGCGGCTGTAGAACAGGGTCACGACGTCGGCGTGGCCGGCTTCGAACTCTTCCGCGATCAGGGCGGCGATCGGTTCGGCCGCAGCCATGCCGATGACCTTGTGTTCGCTCAGCTCGAAGGTGCGGATCAGCTTGTCGCCGTACAGGCGGGTCAAGCCGTCACGAACCTTGCGGCCCACGGCGACGATGCGGACATCCTTGCCGTTGGCGATCAGGCTGTTGATCCGCTCACGCGCGGCGCGGATGACGTTCGAGTTGAAGCCGCCCGCCAGACCCTTGTCGCCGGTTGCGACGACGATCAGGTGCTTCTGATCCGCGCCCGTGCCGGCCAGCAACTTGGGCGCACTGTCGCCCGAGACGCCGGCGGCCAGGTTGGCGATGACCGCGGCCATCTTCTTCGCATAGGGACGGGCGCTTTCGGCCTGATCCTGGGCGCGCTTCAGCTTGGCCGCGGCGACCATGTTCAGGGCTTTCGTGATCTTCTGCGTGGACTTCACGCTGTCGATCCGATTGCGCATTTCCTTGAGGCTGGCCATCGGGCGCTACTCTTTCAGCTTCCGGGGGTCAGACTTAGGCGAAGGTCTTGGTGAAGGCTTCCAGAACGCCCTTCAGCTCAGCTTCGAGCTCGGCGGTCAGGTCCTTCTTGGTGCGGATGCCTTCCAGCAGGCCCGGGTTCGACGACTTGATACGGGCCAGAAGTTCCGACTCGTAACGGCCGATGTCCGAGACGGCGATGCCGTCCAGGTAGCCGCGGGTGCCGGCGTAAACCGACACGACCTGCTCTTCCATGGTCAGCGGCGAATACTGCGGCTGCTTCAGCAGCTCGGTCAGGCGGGCGCCGCGGGCCAGCAGCTTCTGGGTCGAGGCGTCCAGGTCCGAGCCGAACTTCGCGAAGGCGGCCATTTCCCGGTACTGGGCCAGTTCGCCCTTGATGGTGCCGGCGACCTTCTTCATCGCCTTGGTCTGGGCCGACGACCCCACGCGCGACACCGAGATACCGACGTTCACGGCCGGACGGATGCCCTGGTAGAACAGGTCCGATTCCAGGAAGATCTGGCCGTCGGTGATCGAGATCACATTGGTCGGGATGTAGGCCGACACGTCGTTGGCCTGGGTTTCAATCAGCGGCAGGGCGGTCATCGAGCCCGAGCCGTAGTCGGCGTTCAGCTTGGCCGAACGTTCCAGCAGGCGCGAGTGCAGATAGAAGACGTCGCCCGGATAGGCTTCACGGCCCGGCGGGCGGCGCAGCAGCAGCGACATCTGGCGGTAGGCCACGGCCTGCTTCGACAGATCGTCATAGACGATGAGGGCGTGCATGCCGTTGTCGCGGAAGAATTCGCCCATGGCGGTGCCGGCGAACGGAGCCAGGAACTGCAGCGGGGCCGGTTCCGACGCGGTCGAGGCGACCACGATGGTGTATTCCAGAGCGCCCGACTCCTCGAGGGTCTTCACGATCTGGGCCACGGTCGAACGCTTTTGACCGATGGCGACGTAGATGCAGTAAAGCTTGGCGGACTCGTCGTCCGTGGCGTTGACCGACTTCTGGTTCAGGATGGTGTCGATGGCGACGGCGGTCTTGCCGACCTGACGGTCACCGATGATCAGTTCGCGCTGACCACGGCCGACGGGGATCAGGGTGTCGATCGCCTTCAGGCCGGTCTGCATCGGCTCGTGCACCGACTTCCGCGGGATGATGCCCGGAGCCTTGACGTCCACGCGGCGGCGTTCGGTGGCGACGATCGGGCCCTTGCCGTCGATCGGCTCGCCCAGCGGGTTCACGACGCGACCCAGCAGACCCTTGCCGACCGGCACGTCCACGATTTCGCCGAGGCGACGGACTTCATCGCCTTCCGCGATGGCGGTGTCCGCGCCGAAGATCACGGCGCCGACGTTGTCGCGCTCGAGGTTCAGGGCCATGCCCTTCACGCCGGCCTTGGGGAACTCCAGCATTTCGCCGGCCTGAACATTGTCCAGACCGTGGATGCGGGCCACGCCGTCGCCGATCGACAGCACCTGACCGACGTCGGAAACGTCGGCTTCAACGCCGAAGTTGGCGATCTGCGACTTGAGGATGGCCGAGATTTCGGCGGCGCGGATGTCCATTTGGATCTCTCTGTCTTCGTCTCTTGGTGCGCGGTGAGGCGCCGTATTGGGTTAGGCGCGCTTCAGCGCAAACTTCATCTGGTCGAGCTTGGTCTTCAGCGAGGCGTCGAAGAGCTTCGAGCCCACCTTGACCTTCAGGCCGCCCAGGATCGCCGGGTCGACACGGGTCGTCAGTTCCGGATCCTTGCCCAGCGAAGCGCGGAGCGTGGTCTGGATGGTCTTGAGTTGCGCGACGGTCAGCGCCTGGGCCGACACGACCTCGGCGGCGACCAGACCGGTCTTCTTCGCGTACAGCGCCTCGAAGGCGGCGATCACGGCGGTCAGATCACGGGCGCGGCCGTTCTGGGCCAACAGGCCGAGGAAATTCGCGGTCACGCCGTTGAACTTCGCCTTGGCGGCGATGGCGACGAGACCCTTGACCTGATCCTCGGCGGCCAGCACCGGCGAGGTCGCCAGGCGGCGCAGGTCAGCGCTCTCAACCCAGGCGGCGCGCAGGGACTTCAGGTCCGCGCGCACGGCGTCCAGCGCGCCCTTTTCGTCTGCCAGGTCGAACAGCGCTTGTGCATAGCGCTCGCCGACTTCCGTCGTTCTGAAATCGTCAGCCACTTATAAGGTCCACGCGAGTTAGCGTTCGGGTCGTGGCCGACAGCGCGCCCGCGCCGACCAAAGGCTTGAAATGCTTTGAGAAAGCACTTTGGGGACGCGTTCACTAACGCGCCCTCCGGCTCAGCCGGGCGCCTGATAGCACCCCTGCCCTTCCGTCGCAACCGGGACAGGCCGCCACATTGGGCCGCATTGCCGCACCCGCAACCGCAACGCTACACAGGCATTTCAGCCCAAACCTCACAGGATGATACGCCCCCGATGTTCGACTTCTCCGTCTTCTTCACCGATCCGACCGTATGGGCGGCGCTCATCACCTTGGTGGTGATGGAGGTGGTGCTGGGCATCGACAACCTCATCTTCATCTCGATCCTGTCGAACAAGCTTCCCCCCGAGCATCGTCAGCGCACCCGCCGGATCGGCATCGGCCTGGCGCTGGTCATGCGCCTTGGCCTGCTGGCCACCATCGGCTGGATCGTGGGCCTGACCGCGCCGGTCTTCGATCTGGGCATCCAGGGCGCCGTCAACAGTCATGGCGAAACCAGCTTCGACACCGCCTTCAGCTGGCGCGACCTGATCCTGATCGCCGGCGGCCTCTTCCTGATCTGGAAGGCCACCAAGGAAATCCACCACGCCACGGACACCACCCCGTCCCATGACCTTCTCGAGAAGGACAAGAAGGACGTCGTCATCAACAACGTCGGCTCCGCGATTTTCCAGATCATCCTGCTGGACCTGGTGTTCTCGATCGACTCGATCCTGACCGCCGTCGGCATGACCGACCACGTCGTCGTCATGATGATCGCCGTCGTCGTCGCCGTCCTGACCATGCTGCTGGCCGCCGACCCGCTGGCCGAGTTCATCGACAAGAACCCGACCGTGGTCATGCTGGCGCTGGGCTTCCTGCTGATGATCGGCGCGGTTCTGATCGCCGATGGTTTCGGCGTGCACGTGCCGAAGGGTTACATCTATGCAGCGATGGCGTTCTCGGCGATGGTCGAGGGCCTGAACATGCTGTCCCGTCGGTCCTCCGCGCGGAAGGCAGCCGCTGAGCAGGCCCATCAGGACAAGCTCAACAAGGCCGAGACGGCCGAACCCGGAGTGTGAGCATGAGGCGGCTGTTTCTTCTCGCGGCCGCCCTTCTCCTCCCCACCGCTGCACTGGCGCAGACCCCTGCGTCGGCGGCGCCCCCGGCCGCCCAGGCGGCTCCCGCGCGTGCAGCGGTCCCGGTCTATGGCGTCGAGGTGGTACGGACCTATCCCCACGACCCCCACGCCTTCACCCAGGGCCTGATCTGGCGAAACGGCGTCCTGTACGAGAGCACGGGCCGGTCTCCCTCGACCATTCGGAAGGTTCGGCTCGAGGATGGGGCCGTCCTGCAACGCCGCGAGCTGGATTCAGCCCTCTTCGGCGAGGGCCTGACCGAACTGAACGGGCGCCTGATCAGCCTGACATGGACCACCGGCAAGGGCTATCTCTGGAACCCCGCCGACCTGCGCCTGATGGGTGAGTTCGACTACGAGGGCGAAGGCTGGGGCCTGACCACCGACGGAACCCGGCTGATCCTGTCCGACGGCGCCCCGCATCTCCGCTTCCTGGACGGGCAGACGCTGCAGCCCGTCGGGACGGTGCCGGTCACGCTGGACGGTCGCCGCGTCGGTCAGTTGAATGAGCTGGAATGGATCGACGGAGAGGTCTGGGCCAACATCTGGCAGACCAACTTCATCGTCCGGATCGATCCGCGGACCGGAAACGTCGTCGGCATCATAGACCTGACCGACCTGCTGCCTGACCGGACCGGCATGGACCCTCGCGACGATGTCCTGAACGGCATTGCATGGGACGCGGAAGGTCGCCGCCTGTTCGTGACCGGCAAGAACTGGCCCAGCCTGTTCGAGATCAGACTGACCGGAGCGCGCTGATCTCGCTTCGCAAATTCAGCGCACTTATGTGGGGCCGCAGTCAAAAGGCTCCGCCTTTTCGACCCGGCGCGGCCTGGCGCTTCGCGCGCCGCCAGTCCCTGAAGGTTGGCCGATCTGCGCTCGAGCAGCGAGCCGCCGCGCGGCGAGCGATAGCGCCCTAAAGGAATGAATACGGATCCACGTCCACGTTCAGACGCACCGAGGCCGGCACCTTCACCCGACTGAGCCAGACGCGCAGGAAGCCCTGCAGGTCCACGTCCCGGTCGGCGCGCACCAGCAGGCGCTTACGGCGACGCCCCCGGACCAGGGCCAGCGGAGCGTCGGCGGGGCCATAAACTTCCAGCCGCTCGGCGTTGGGAATGGCCTCGGCAAGATCGCGGGCGACTTTCTCGACTGCTTGCGCGTTCTCGCCGGACAGGATCAGGGCGGCCAGCCTGCCGTAGGGCGGCAGGGAAGCCGCCTCGCGCTCGGCCATCTCGGCGTCAACGAAGGCGTCCCGGTCACCGGCCGCCAGAGCCATCAGCACCGGATGTTCAGGCGTCCAGGTCTGTAGAAGCGCCCGCCCCGGCTTGTCTGCCCGCCCGGCCCGGCCCGTCGCCTGCGTCAACAGTTGAAACGTCCGCTCGGCCGCCCGCAGATCACCGCCGCGCAAACCGAGATCGGCGTCCACCACCCCGACCAGCGTCAGATGGGGGAAGTTATGCCCCTTCGCCGCCGCCTGGGTGGCGACCAGGATATCGATCTCCCCCTCCGCCATCGACTGGATCAGGGCGCGGGCGGACTTGCCGTCCGGGACAGTGTCCGAGCTGAACACGGCGGTCCGGGCTTGGGGGAACAACTGGCGCACCTCTTCCTCGACCCGCTCCACACCCGGCCCGACCGGCACGAGGCTGTCCTCGGCGCCGCAGGATGGACAGGCCTTCGGTTTGGGCATGGAGAAGCCCGTCAGGTGGCAGACCAGCCGTCCGGTGTAGCGATGCTCGACCAGCCAGCTGTCAGTGTCGGGCGCGGTCAGACGGTGGCCGCACACGCGGCAAAGGACCACCGGAGCATAGCCGCGCCGGTTGAGGAACAGCAGCGTCTGCTCTTTGCGCGCCAGCGTCTGGCCGATCGCCTCACGCAGGGGCTGGGACAGCCAGGTCTGGGGGTCCGGCGGCGCGGCCCGCAAATCCAGCAACCCGATATCCGGCAACACCGCCGCGCCGTGGCGCGCGCCCAGCTTCAGCCAGCGATACCGGCCCTGATGAGCGTTCCAAAGCGTCTCCAGCGACGGCGTCGCCGAGGCCAGCACCACTGTCGCGCCCTCGATCCGGGCGCGGGCCACGGCGAGGTCCCGGCCATGGTAGACCAGCCCCTCCTCCTGCTTGAACGAGCCGTCGTGCTCCTCATCAACAATGATCAGGCGCAAATTCGCATAGGGCAGGAACAGGGCCGAACGCGCGCCGACCACGATATTGCAGCGCCCCGCCTGAACGGCCTCCCAGACCTGACGTCGGCGCGGCGGCGCCACCCCCGAATGCCATTCGGCGGGCGCGGTCCCGAAGCGAGCGCTGATCCGCTCGATCAGGGCCTGCGTAAGGGCGATCTCGGGCAGCAGGATCAGAATCTGGGCGTTGGGATCCGCTCCCAGCGCGCGGGCGGCGGCCTCCAGATAGGCCTCGGTCTTGCCGGACCCTGTGACCCCGTCCAGCAGCATCGGTACGAAGCGGCGTGAGCCGACCGCCTCTGCGACGGCTTCGGCGGCGGCGGCCTGATCCGGGTTCAGGGTCGCGGGCGCATGATCCGGATCGGGAGGATCGAAGGCCGCGACGGCCTCAATCTCGATGATCTCCAGCACACCCTCATCCAGAAGGCCTTTCACCACGCCGGACGATACATTGGCGGCGCGGGCCAGATCGGGGCCCGGCATGGACTTCTGACCCAGAAGCTCCAACACCGCGGTCCGGGCGACAGTCGGTCTGGCGGGCAGACGATCGCCCACCCGGCGTACCCGGCGTTCAGGACGCGGACGCGGCGCCCGCAGCCCCTTCAGCGCCGCCGACGCCATCTCGCCCGGCGCGCTCAGCGTCCAGCGCGCGGCCCATTCAACGAAATCGACAGTGCGCCCGGGCAGGCGCGGATCGTCCAGGACGTGATCCAGCGCCTTCAGTCGCCGGTTCGAGCCGGTCGTCTCACGCACCTCCGATACGATGCCCCGGATCAGGCGCGGTCCCAGCGGCACGGCGACCTGATCGCCGCGCGCGACCTCGACCCCGTCGGGAACTTCGTAGTCGAAGGCTTCAGGCACCGGCAGAGGAATCAGGACGGATGCGACTTTCACCCTTGCCCCCTCTCCGCTAGAAGCCCCGACATGAAACTCTTCCTCGACACCGCCGAAGTCGCCGTCATCAAGGACCTGCTGCCGACCGGCATGGTCGACGGCGTGACCACCAATCCGAGTCTGATCGCGAAGTCCGGGCGCAACATCGCCGAGGTCATCGCTGAAATCTGCGCCCTGGTCGAGGGTCCGATTTCGGCCGAGGCCGTCGCGACCGACTACGAGACCATGGTCAAGGAGGGCGACAAGCTGGCCGCCATCGCCCCGAACGTGGTGGTGAAGCTGCCCCTGACCTGGGACGGGCTGCGGGCGGCGCGGAACTTCTCGGACAAGGGCATCAAGACCAACGTCACCCTGTGCTTCTCTGCCGCCCAGGCCATGCTGGCCGCCAAGGCGGGCGCGACCTTCATCTCGCCCTTCGTCGGGCGCCTGGAAGACCACGGTGCGGACGGGATTGGCCTGTTGGAAGAGATCCGCACCCTGTACGACATCCACGGCTTCGAAACCGAAATCCTGGCCGCCAGCCTGCGCAATCCGGGCCACGTCTCGGCCGCCGCCCTCGCCGGCGCCGACGCCGCGACCCTCCCGGCCGACACTTTCAAGGCCCTGGTCAAACACCCGTTAACCGACAAGGGGCTTGATGCCTTCCTGGCGGACTGGGGCAAGACCGGTCAGTCCATCCTTTAGAACTGGCGCCTCGGGGAGAGGTTAGTGAGCGTTTCGCCTGACCTCTTTTCGAAGCAAGACGAGCTTCACTGGCCGGATGTCCGCGTCTGGCTTCAGGCGCACGCCCAGACCCTGCTGGACGATCGCTCCCTGCTGGAAGAGATCGGGCTGAAGCCGCACGGGCGCAATGTGGTCGAGTTCGGCCGCGCCGCCCTGACCAAGCTGGAAGAAGCCGTTGAGCGCGAAGCCGACGCCCGCAAGCGGATCGAGGCCGTCGCCCGCGCCAATTTCGCCGCCCAAACCCAGACCCATGTTGCGGCTCTGGACCTGATGGAGTCCCGCAATCCTTCCGATCTGGCCCGCCGCCTGGACGCAGTGGCGCAGGGACGGTTCGGCCTGGCCGGCGCGGCCATCGCCATGGAGAAGCCCGGCGGCGTTCCGTTCGGCTGGAAAGCGCTGGACGCGGGCGGCGTCGATGGCCTGCTGGGCGAGCATGGCCTGACCTGGCTGGGCCCGAATTTCGATGGGCTGAATCTGTTCGGCGCGACGGACGGAGAGGTAAAGTCGGTCGCCCTCATCCGCATGGCCCCGCACTTCCCCGGCGACGACACCCCCGGCCGCCACGCCGTCTGCGCCTTCGGATCACCTGAAGAAGACGGCTTCACCCCGACCATGGGCTGCGAACTGGTGGCCTTCATCGCCCGGGTGGTCGAGCGCACGGCCGAACGATGGCCCATTCTGAACTAACGGCTGACGAGGCGCTCGCCGCCTGGCTGGAGCATCTGGCGCACGAGCGGCGCCTGTCACCCCGCACGCTGGAAGCTTACGGCCACATCGGGCGGCTCTATCTGGCCTTCCTGGAGCGGCACCGGGGTGAGCCCCAGCGCCTGAAGGGCCTCGGCGCGATCACGGCTGCGGAAGTGCGCGCCCATCTGGCCGAGCGTCGCTCGGGCGACCACCCCCTGAACGCGCGCTCGATCAGCCAGACCCTGTCCGCCATACGCGCCTTTCACGGCTTCCTGGACCGGAGACTGGACACGCCCGCGCCTCAACTGGCTCTGGTGCACGGACCGAAGGTGAAGCCTTCCCTGCCCCGCCCGATCAGCGAGGATCAGGCGCGCGGCCTGCTGGAGGAAAGCGAGGCCGATCCGGATATGGAGCCTTGGGAAGCGGCGCGGGACCGGGCCGTTCTGACCCTGCTGTACGGCTGCGGTCTGCGGATTTCCGAGGGCCTGTCGCTGATCCGGGCCGACGCTCCCTTGCCCGAAACCCTGCGGATCACCGGCAAGGGCGGCAAGACGCGGATGGCGCCGGTCCTGCCCGCCGTGCGCGAGGCGGTTGACGCCTATCTCGCGCTTCAACCCCACCCCCTTGAGCCGTCGGACGCCCTGTTCCGGGCGAAGCGCGGCGGACCGCTGGGACCGCGTCAGGTGCAGGCGGCCATGCAGCGCCTGCGCGGGCGGCTGGGTTTGCCCGCCAGCGCCACGCCCCACGCCCTGCGCCACAGCTTCGCGACCCACCTGCTGGGCGCGGGCGCCGACTTGCGCTCGATCCAGCAACTGCTGGGCCACTCCAGCCTGTCGACGACGCAGAAATACACCGCCGTCGATGCCGCCTACCTGCTGGACGTCTATGCGGCGGCGCATCCGAGGGCGTGAGCGAACACGGACTCGCCAGCGTGCGAGATCGGCGTAAAGTGCCCTGAAAAGACAGAGGGAAACGCCGTTGCCCCTGTATCGCTTACCGGGTCCGGATCGCCGACTGCTTCTGACTGGATTGGCCGCCACCCTGGCGTGGGGCAGGTCCTCTGGCGCCCCCGCGCAGGCGCCGGACGAACCGGCCGCAATCCCGCTTCTGGCCAATCTGTTCACTCGCGTGGCTGCGTCCGTGACCATCAATGATCACGGACCCTTCACCTTCGTCATCGACACGGGCGCAGGCCGGACGTCGATCGCCGACACCCTTGCCGGGCGACTGCGTCTACCGGTGATGGAGCCGGTGACCGTTCACGGGATCACCGCCGCGACCCGGACCGACAGCGTCCACGTGAACCGGATTTTTCTGAGCGGTCTGGGCTTCCGCGATCTGCGCTGCCCGATCTTGCCGGCAGACCAATTGGGGGCCGATGGTCTGCTGGGACTGGACGTTCTGGGACGCTACCGACTGGGCTTCAATGTGGACCGCCGCTCGGCCACCCTGAACGGGCGAGGCGCCCGCATACTGATGGGCGGCGCCGATATGAACACCGGCACGAGGCTCCAGAGAAACGGCGTGCGTTCCGTCCGCGGTCGCTTCGGGCAACTGCTTCTGACCCGGACTCTGGTCGACGGCGTGGAGACCGCCGCCTTTATCGATAGCGGCGCCCAGTACTCCATCGGGAATGAGGCCCTGCGGCAGGCCATCACGACACGGCGCGCGAACGTCCCCCGCCCGTATCGCCAGATCCTGCTCTATGGCGTCACCGGCCAGAGTCTGCCGGCCGATATCGCACGTGTGGAAGATATTCGTCTGGGCTGGTCAAGACTCGGCCAGACGCCCCTGCTGTTCGCCGACCTGCATTGCTTCCGGACGCTGGAACTGGCCGACCGGCCCGCCCTGCTGGTGGGGGCGGACCTTCTGGGTCGGTTCCGGCGAGTCACACTCGACTTCCCCGGCAACACCATCGCCTTCGAGGGCCTTCGCCGTCAGACGACGCGGACTATCGAGGACGAACTCGGGGCCTGATCAGGCCTGCATGGTCCAGTTGTCGACGCCCATGGCCGCCTGTTTGACGGCTTCCGAACGGGTCGGGTGCGCATGACAGATGCGGGCGATGTCTTCCGCCGCGCCGCCGAAGGCCATGGCCACACAGGCTTCACCGATCAGTTCGCCGGCCTGCGGGCCATAGATGTGGACACCCAGAATCTTGTCGGTCGCGGCGTCAGCCAGAACCTTGGCGAAGCCTTCGGTCTCGTGATTGATCTTGGCCCGGCTGTTGGCGGTGAAGGGGAATTTGCCCTTCTTGAATGCGACGCCCGCCGCCTTCAGCTGCTCCTCGGTCTTGCCGACCCAGGCCACTTCCGGGCCGGTGTAGATGACGCTGGGGACCAGATCGTAGTCGACGTGACCCGCCTTGCCGGCGATGTATTCAATGACGGCGACGGCTTCTTCTTCCGCCTTGTGCGCCAGCATCGGGCCGGTCGTGACGTCGCCGATCACCCAGACGCCGGCCTTGCCCGTCTTCAGATGATCGTTGGCCAGGAAGCCGCGCTTGTCGGTCTCGATGCCGACCGTCTCCAGACCCAGACCAGCCGTGTAGGGCCGGCGGCCGATGGCGACGAGAACCACGTCGCCCTTCAGGGTTTCGGCGGCGCCGCCGGCGGCAGGCTCCAGCGTCAGCTCGACGCCGTCCTTGCCCGTCTTCGCGGCGGTGACCTTGGTGCCCATCCTGAAGGTCATGCCCTGCTTGGTCAGGCCGCGCTGGAAGGCGGTGGCGACCTCGGCGTCCATGCCTGCGCCGACTTTGTCCAGGAACTCGACCACGGTGACCTGGGCGCCCAGACGACGCCAGACCGAGCCGAGCTCGAGGCCGATCACGCCCGCTCCGACCACGATCAGGTGCTTCGGCACGGCCCGCAGCGACAGGGCGCCGGTCGAGTCGATGACCTTGCCTTCGACGAAGTCGACGCCCGGCAGCGGGGTCGGCTCCGAACCGGTGGCGATGACGATGTCCTTGGCGGTCAGCCGGGTCACGGTTCCGTCGGCGGCGGTGACTTCAACCGCGCCGGGGCCGGTGATCTTTCCCTTTCCCTTGATCCAGTCGGCCTTGTTTTTCTTGAACAGGAACTCGATGCCCTTGGTCAGGGCGCCGACACTGTCGGCCTTCTGCTTCATCATTTGCGGCAGGTTGACCTTGGCCTCGCCCACCTCGATGCCGAGGGTCGAGAACTCCTTGGTCGCGACTTCGAACAGTTCCGAAGCATGCAGCAGGGCCTTCGACGGCATGCAGCCGACATTCAGGCAGGTGCCGCCGAGGGTGTCGCGCATCTCGACACAGGCCACCTTCAGACCCAACTGACCCGCGCGGATCGCGGCGTTGTAGCCGCCCGGCCCGCCCCCGATGATGACGACGTCATACGCGGTGCTGGGGGAAGCGGCTTCGGCCATGGGGGTCTCTCTGATGCTCTGTCTGGGCGCGGGGAAGGCGCGCGGAACCTAACGGCAAGACCGCGGGGGTCAACCATCCACAGGCATATGGTGATGATCCGTCCGGATCAGAAGGACAGCTGCCCCGGAATGCGGTGCTTGCGCTGGCGGCGGGCGACCACGATCACCAGAACGCCGAGCACCAGCAATCCGCCGAGGATCAACCACAGCGGATCGAACGGCAGGCCGCCCGCGGACGGCGCCGAACGGGCGGCGATGTCGGCGGAGCCACCGTTCCGGTCCATGGCCAGTCGCAGGACCGCGTCGGCGATGAAACCCAGGAAATAGGCGATGGAAGCCCGGGCGTTCCCCGCCCCCAGCATCAGGGCCGCGATGAGATAGAGAACCACCGCGCCCGCCCACAGCGCCCAGGCCGGGATCACGCCGAACAGGTTGCCCCCGGTCGCGGCTTCCGCCTCTGCCCGCATGGCGCCGACGTCCGGCGCGCCGCCGCTGACCAGCGGCGACAGGAACGGCCAGGCCAGCCAGCCGACATAGCCGAGGATCGCAAGGGCGACGAGGAAGCGCAGAACCTTCATGACCGGTCTCCGTAGGGGGCGTTAACCACCCTACACCTCACTCACAGAACGTCGATAGACGGGCCAGACGTGGCCGCGCTTCGGGTCAGGCGCTCTGGCGTTCGGGCTGGCGCACCGGTTGAGGCAGGGTGATGGACACCTCGGCGCCGCCGTCCGGCACGTCGTCGATGGACAGGACGCCGCCCGACTGGCGCGCGAAAGCATAGGCCTGTGACAGGCCCAGCCCCGCCGCCCCCTCACGCGTGGTGAAGAACGGCTCGACCGCGCGGGCCGCCAGATCGCGATCCATGCCCGGTCCGGTGTCCCGGACACTCAGACGAAGACCGCCTTCAAGCAGGGCCTCCAGACGCACCGCGACCGAGCCCTTGGCGCCCACCGCCTCGACCGCGTTCTGGGTCAGCGCGCGCACCGCGCCTTCGAAGGCGACCGGATCCAGCCGGGCGGGCGCATCTCCCGACGGCCCCTCGATCATCAGATCAATATCCGGCCCAGCCATGGCGCGAAGTCGGGTCTCCATTCCGCGCAGCAGAACTCCGGCGTCCAAGGTCTGGAACACCGGCGCGTCGTCGCCTTGGGAGAAGGCGGTCAGGCGACGGGTCAGTTGCTCACCGCGCTGCCCGGCGGCCAGTGCGGCCTGTCCCAGACGACGCACGCGGGCGGGGTCATCCGCCTGACGCAGCATCATGTCGAGCGCACCGGTCATGACGCCCAGTAGGGCGTTGAAATCATGCGCCAGACCGCCGGTCAGACGGCCGACGCTCTCCATGCGGCGTCCGCCCTGAAGCTCGGCCTCGGCGTCCTCCCTGGCCTTGCGCGCGATGGCGCGGGCGGCCTCGGCCTCCTCGCGCGCGACCGCCGCGGCGGTCAGGGCTTCCTCGGCCTGCAAGCGAGCGGCCTCGGCTTGCTCGCGCAGGGTCTGGACTTCTTCCTCGTAGATCGCGGGCGCGCTCGGCTCGCTCTCGATGATCGTCTCGGGCAGCGGGCTGAAGACGATGGTCTCGACCGGCGCCTCGACAGACGGCTCGACCGGAACGTCCTCGACCACCGGCTCGGCGCGTTCGCCGGCCAGCAGCAGGGCGTCGACCTGACCGTTCGCATCCGTCAGCGGCAGCATCGACCAGCGAATACCCTCCGGCGCCCCATTTCGGGACGTGAAGGCGTCCGCCTCACCGGAGGGGGCCGACAGAGCCGCGCGCAGGGCCTGACGACCTTCCACGCGCTCGTCCTCCGCCAGGAACAGGTCCGCGAAATCGCCTTCGGCGACATCCCGGCCCAGCACCAGCAGGGCGGTGCGGTTGGCCTCGCGCACAACACCGTTGGCGGCGACCACCACGAGCGCGCTGGAGGCGGCGTCAAAGACCCGGCGGGTCAGATCGCTTTCAATCACCACCGTTTCCGGCACGAGGACTTCCGGCGTCTGCAGCCCTTCGGTCTCGACAATGGCTGCGGTGGAGCCGGTGATCTGGCCCAGGTCATTCTCGATCGGCATGGCGGTCACCGAGACCAGCATCTTCCGACGGGTCGCGGGGTTGGACATCATGTGGTGGAAGCCCTTGACCGTCTGGCCCCGCAGGGCGCGAGCGCTGGGCAGGAGGTCCGGCGGCACCGGACGCCCGTCCGGGAAGGTGATTCCCCATGTCGCCGAGTGGAAGCGAAGGCCGATCAGTTCTGCGTCGCGACGCCCGAGCAGCTGGTGCGCGGCGCGGTTGGCGAAGACAAATTTACCCTGCTTGTCGGTCTCGACCAGAGCGACGGGTATGGCGTTCAGGGTCTCGAACAGCCGCTTCTGGGAATCCTCCGCCACGCGCTGGACCAGATCCAGCTGGCCCGAGGCGTCGACATGCTGACCCCGCTTCTTGAAGGCGAACCCCAGAGCGATCAGCCCGACGAGCCAGCCGACCACCGCAACAGCGCCCAGCACCCACATCCAATTGATCTGGCCTTCGAGAAACATTCGACCTGACTGTCCCGTTCTGGCGCCTCTGCGCCGGTTCGGGAGACACCTTGCAAACGGCGAACCGCAACGGCCGCCTTTCGCCCCCAAGGCGACCTAGCGGGGGATGATCCGACGGTCCACCCCGGTCGGTTAACCTTGTTGTGTGCAGGCAAGAAAAGGGGCCGGACGTCGCCGTCCGGCCCCTCATCTTCTGTCGCTATGCTCGGCTCGCGGAGCCTCGCCACCTGAGCGAGGGCAGCTAAACCGCGCTCAGAAAGAGAGCGGCCGCGCCGCAAACGTTGGCGCCCTTAAAGCTTGAAGCGAACGCCGACGAAGACGTTGTAGCCGAACTTCTCGTACTCATAGGTCCGCTCACGCGAGCCGTAATATTTGATGCCCGCCGAGTCTGTCAGGTTCTTCGCTTCACCGAACAGCTCGATACCGTTGCCGAAGTCATAGCTGGCGGTGAAGTCCAGTTGCTCGCGACCTTCGACCCACAGGTCGAGGTCAGCCGTATCGGCGTTGATCTCTTCCAGATAGTCGCTGCGCTTGGTGTACGACAGACGGGCCGAGAAGCCGTCCATCTCGTAGAAGAGCGCGGCGTTGTAGTTGGTCTCTGACTGACCCGGCAGGGCGAAGGTGTCGCGACCGCCGTAGCTCTGGGCCGTCTTGATCTCGGCGTCCGTGACCGTGAAGTTCGCGAACACGCCGAAGCCCGACATCCAGCCCGGCAGGAAGCCGAACTTCTGCTGCCAGTTCAGTTCCAGACCCATCAGGTGACCGTCAGGCGCGTTGATCGGCGTCTCGAAGTCGGCGTCGAAGGTCGAGCCGCCGATGGTGACGGTGTCCTCATACTTCAGAATGTAACGGTAGTCCGTCAGGTCTTTGTAGAAGGCGTTGGCCGACACGACGCCCAGCGAGGCGAAATAGTACTCCAGACCGACGTCGATGTTGTTCGACAGGGTGGGCTGCAGGTCCGGGTTGCCGATCTCGTAGGAGATGTTGGTGCCGTCCGTTTCCTCGATACGACGCGGAACGATCTGGCTGAACTCCGGACGCGAGATCGAGCGTGTCAGGGCGAAACGGCCGATCAGGTTGTCGTTGAAGGCGTGGCGGACGGTCAGGTTCGGGAAGAACTCGGTGTCGTCACGGCTGACCGCAGCGGTCGACAGGGCGCCTTCGATCACGGTCGGGGCCGAGCCGTCGAAATTGGTCTGCTCAACCCGCAGGCCGACGATGATGTTGGTCGAGCCGATGTCGAAGCGGGCCTGGCCGTAACCGGCGATGATGTCTTCCTGGGCCTCATAATCCGCGACCACCGAGTCAGGCATCCGGCGCGGCGAGGCGGCGCGGGCGGCGGCCAGATAGGCGTCGACCAGGCTGTTATCAAACTGGGTGCCCAGATGGTAACCGAAGTTCCGGCCCTGCTCGGTCCCCCAAAGCGAGGCCAGCGTGCCCGGGTTGGCCGAAGCGTCGCGGTTGCGTTGACGCTCTTCATCCGCGGAGACGTCGCGGGTGCTGAATTTCAGGCCGAACTTCCAATTCACATCGAGACCGCCGAACTGGCTCGGGAGTTCCAGGTTCGTGCGGAAGGCGACGTCTTCCTGCTGGGTCGTATTTGAACGGAAGCTGTTCTCACGGAACGAGAAGCTCGCCGGGTTGGCGAAGAAACCGGTGGCGGTATCGCCAAAGATCGGGTTGCCCGGCGCATAGAAATAGGTCGGGGCGTAGTGGTTGGTCGTGTCGTAGCTCAGCGTGGTCGAGCTCGAGCGGTAGACCAGCTCGTCACGGTGCGGATAGGTCTGTTCGCTGTTGGCCCAGGCGAGATCGGCGTCCCAGGTCATGCCGTTGTCGAACGTATGCTCGGCGCCGGCGACCACGGTGTAGATTTCGTTGTTCTGGGTCCGGTGACGCAGGCCCCGGTAAATACGCGCACCGGTGTAGGTCGCGGTCGTGTCCGTCGCGCCGGCCTGTAGCGTGCCGTCGGCATAGGCGAGGATCAGGGTGTTCCGGTACTCGTCATCCTCGAAGTCAGCGTACGAACCCCGGACGAACAGACGGGTCTGGTCGGTTGGGCGCCATTCCAGGGCGGTCGTCAGGGCCTGACGCGTGCGCTGGGTTTCGTACTGCTTGAACAGGGTCTCCTCGAGCACGAAGACGTCAGCGCCGCCCTGCTCCTCGATGACCCAGGCGTTCTCGATGTTCTCGGGACGGCGGTTGGTTTCCGAATAGCTCAACGACAGCAGGGCGCCGAAAGTCCCGTTCGGGCCGAACACGTTCGATACGGTCGCGCCGGCGCGGGTGTCCGAACCGCCGTAGTCGTTATAGCTGCCGCCGGCGTAACCGTTCACGACCAGACGACGACGGTCGAAAGGCGACCGGGTGCGGATGTTGACGGCGCCGGCGATCGAGTCGGCTTCCTGGCTCGGCAGCAGGGTCTTGGAGACCTCGATGTTGGAGACGATGTCGCTGGGCAGGGTGTCCAGATCGACGGCGCGGGTGCCCGGATCGACGGCGGGGACGGTCACGCCGTCCACCGACACGGCGGTGAAGGCCGACGGGGCCCCGCGGACGTTGATGTAACGGCCCTCGCCCTGGTCGCGCTGGATGGCGATACCGGCTACGCGCTGCAGCGATTCGGCGACGTTCGGGTCCGGGTAGCGACCGATGGCGTCGGCCGACAGGACGTTGATGGTGCCGTCAGCGTTACGCTGCTGGTTCAGCGAGCGGGCGACGCCGTCGGTGATCACGCCGGTGACGACGATGTCTTCCAGGTTGGCCGCGTCGGCGACGCCCAGGGTGATCGACAGGCTGACCGCTTCACCGCCCGTGGCCGTGATCGTCTGGGCGACGGTCGGCAGGCCGATGTAGCGCACGTCGAAGGTGGTCTGGCCTTCCGGCACGGTCAGGATGAACTGGCCGTTGGCGTCCGAAACCACGCGGCTTCCCGAACCGCGCACGATGACCTCGGCTCCGGCCAGCGGCGCGCCTTCAGCGTTGATGACGCGACCGTAGACGGTCGGGGCGGCGGCCACCATGGCGGCGTCGTCGCTGGCGGCCATAGCCGGGTTGGCGGCGGCGAACGTCAGGACGCTCGCGCTCATGAGCAGGTGCAGCTTCATTTCGATGATCCCCATCCCCGGCGTTTCGCCGTGGGCTTGGGAGCCGCGCATAGCGCCGGGCGACAACGGCAAAGCGACGGAACGAAGACGCTGACCTCTCGAATTTTGAACGCCGTTATGACGATTGATCGCCCCACGGAAGGTTCGTCACGAATGTGCCTCCGGACCGTCATGGTGCGTTGCTTGACGGTTTCCCGGCAGGCGTGGTCTGGCGCGCGCGTTCAGATGCCTTGGAGGGCGCGATGACTGTCCGGACCCTGCTTACCGCCGTCGTCGCCACGGCCCTGCTGGCGGCCTGCGCCATCCACGAGGTCGACTACCAGGGCGAAGGCGCGGGCGTCGTCGGGGCCGGCGCTCCCGTTCATGCCGTGCTGGAAACACCGTCAGTCGGCACCGCAGGCGAGGACGCCGCCGATGATCCGGCCGTCTGGGCCTCGGCCACGCCGGTCAATGTGAAGGGCGCCCGGGTCGGCGGCTGGGTCGCCGGAACCGACAAGAAAGCCGGTCTCTATATCTACGGTCTCGACGGCGCGATACTTCAGTTCCTGCCGGAGGGTCTGCTGAACAATGTCGACGTGGTCGAGGGCCTGAGCCTCGGCGGCCGTCCGCAGGTGCTTCTGGGCGCCAGCGACCGCACGCCGGGCAAGACCGGCATCGCGCTTTACGCCTTCGACCCCGCCGGAACCGGCGACAACGGCGTGCGCCTGTGGGGAAACATCGCCACCGATGTGGTCGAGCCCTACGGATTCTGCTTCGCCCGCCGCGGCGCCGAGGTTCATGCCATTCTGGTGGGTCATGAGGGGGAGCTGCGCCAGTTCGTCCTGACCGTCGGCAGCGATGGCCAACCCTCGGCCCGTCTGGTGCGCCGCGCGGAGGTCGGCTCGATCTCGGAAGGCTGCGCCGCCGACGAGGCCACCGACGCCCTCTACATCGCCGAGGAAAACGTCGGCGTCTGGCGCTACGGACTGGACCCGGCCTCGGGCGCGGCCCGAACCCTGGTCCAGGCCATCGCGCCCGGCGTTCTGGTCGCCGACGCGGAGGGCCTGACCATTCTGGCGGATGGAGCCGCGCGCTATCTGATCGGCTCCAGTCAGGGCGACTCCACCTTCCCGGTCTGGCGCATCGACGGCGCGGCGCCCGAGTACAAGGGCCGCTTCGTGGTCACGGACGGAAACGGCGTTGACGGGATCACCGGCACCGACGGTCTGGACGCGCTCGGCGGGCGGGTCAGTGACCGCTTCCCGGAAGGCGTGGTCGTCATTCAGGACGACGTGAACGACGTCGGGACCCAGAACTTCAAATACGTCGACTGGCGCGAGATCCGGACGGCGTTGGGTCTCTAGGCAGCGACCGCCCGGCGCTTGCGCAGGGTGATCACCGCCACGCCCAGCGGGATCAGATTGTAGATCACCCCCGGCAGCCATGGCGCGAGGCGCAGGAGCGGCGTCGCCGCGATCAGGGCTGAAATCAGCCCCGTCGCCGTGGCGATGGTCCAGGTGCCCGCCCATTGCAGGCCGGCGCGACGCGCCGCCGGATCGCCGTCCCGCAAGGCGCAGGCGGCGTGCGCGAACAGGGCCGCGTTAAGCCCCGACAGGATGGCGAAGCCTGCGCCATAGATCACATAGGTCCACCGCAGGTCAGTCAGGCCCGACATCAGCCGTCCGCCCGGCAGAAGTCCGCCCGAAATGTAATGGGTCGCCGTCTCGGTGAGCAGGCGCAGCGGGAAGACGAAGACCAGAACCGCGAACACCACCGCCAGACTGAGGAAGGTGGTCCAGCCGGTGCGCACCGGCGTCAGCCGCGACCATGTCCGGTGGGCCAGCCAGAACAAGGCGATCAGGGCGAAACCGCAGGCGAAGGCCGGAATTCGCGCCAAAGCCCGCGCGAGGTCGGCGAACGACTGGAGCGGCTCCGCCCCCGCGATGATCAGCAGGGACACGGCGAAGGCGAAGGCGGCGTCGACGAAGGCGTCGAGCCGCTGGATTTCCGGCGTCCGGAACGATCTCACCCCCGCCGATCCGTCCACCGCCCCCTCCCCCGTTCTGGTCTAGTGGCCGCCGCTTGGATAGGGCGTCGTCACCCCGGAGCTGATCATGCCCGGAATAGCCTCGCCCAGCCCCATCAGGATGAATTGGATCGCCAGCGCGCACAGGATCAGGCCCAGCACACGCACCACGATGGCCAGACCCACATCGCCCAGTACACGGCTGATGGGGCCGGTCAGGGCGAAGCTGACGAAGGAGACGATGCAGGCCGCCGCGATGGCCACCAGCGCCGCCGCCGTCCCCGTCGGGCCGATCTTTTGCGCCTCACCCGCCTGAATAATGATGGCCGAGATGGCGCCCGGCCCGATCATCAGCGGAATTGCGAAGGGCACGACAAGCCGCTGGAACCGCCGACGGGCATAGCCGCGCACATCCTTCAGATCATTGGCCGCGTCCTTGTCGGCGAAAGTCGCCAGAAAGTCCTCCCGCGCCATGTCGAGGCCCAGCAAAAGCAACAGGATGCCGCCCGCGATCCGGAAGGCGGCCAGCGAGATGCCGAAGAACTGCAGCAGCCCCAGACCCGTGAACAGGAAGAAGGCCAGGAAGGCCGCGGCGAAGGCGCAGATCAGGGCCGAAACCGAAATGCGTTGGCGCAGGGTCGCGCCCGCCGTCGCCGCCGCGAAGATCGGCAGGTTCCCCACCGGATCCAGCAACGCGAACAGCGTCACGAACAGGTTGACCCCCAGTTCGACCGCGTCCATGACCTGCCCTCGCCCCTAATTCACCAAGCCGCCCATTTGGGCTGAGCCGCCCGCGCGCGTCCACCCCCGGCGGGCAAGGAGATCGACGAATGACGCCCGTGCTCACCGACCCGCGCCTGATCGTCGGCCTGGACCTGCCCTCGCTGGACGCCGCCCGCGCCATGGTCGAGCGGCTGGGCGCGACGGTGACCTCCTACAAGATCGGCCTCACCCTGCTGGCCCGTCCCGGCGGTGTCGTCTTCGCTCACGAGCTCAGGGCGGCTGGCAAGATGGTGTTTCAGGACTGGAAACTGCACGATATCGGCGCCCAGGTCGAAGGCGCGGCCCGCGCGGTGGCCGAGGGCGGATGCGATCTGCTGACGGTCCACGCCGAGCCGCAGGTGATGACCGGTGCGGTCAAGGGCCGCGACGCCGCCGGATCGGGCACCAAGCTTCTGGCGGTGACGGTGATGACCAGCCTGTCGGACGGCGATCTGACCGACATCGGCTACGGCCACACCGCAGCCCAGCTCGTCGAGCGGCGGGTGCGGCAGGCGCTGGACTGCGGCGTGGACGGCGTGGTCTCCAGCCCGCTGGAGGCTGCCCGTGTGCGCGAGATCGCGCTTGAGGCCGGTCGTCCCGACTTCCTGATCGTCACCCCCGGCGTTCGCCCTGAAGGCGCGGACAAGGGCGACCAGCAGCGCGTCGCCACCCCGCGCGCGGCGCTGGAAGCCGGCGCGACCCATCTGGTCGTCGCCCGTCCGGTCGTCGGAGCCGGGAATCCGCTTCTGGCGGCCTCGGCCATCGTCGAATCGATCGACGGTGTCGCGATCGGGGCCTAACCCCGCTCGCCGGGCTCCTGACGGTATTCCTGACGCGGCAGGCGACGGCGTTGCGGCTGGGCCGGACGCTCGATGCGCGGCTCGATCCGGGCCGGCGGGTCGTAGCGCTGCGGTTCAGGCAGGTAGGCGGGCGGATAGGGCGCGGCGGGACGGTCGCGATCACAGCCGCAATCGCGACGCTCGTACCGGTCGTCGTCGCGGCGATTGTAATCGTCACGGGCCTCATACCGGCGGGCGTCCTCTCGGACATAGCCGCCCTCGTACGCCTCGTACTCGCTGTAGCTCTCGCGGACCTCGTAGCGGGCTTCCTCTCGGCTCTCATAGCGATCGTGGCGCTCGCTGTACCCATAGCGGCCGCCCCGGTCGCGGTCGTAGCCAGCGTCGTCATAGCGGTAGCCGCAGCGCGACGGGCGATAGTCGTCCCGGCCCATGCCGGTGACCACATAGCCGAACGGCGCCGAGGGGCAGGCCGGGCGCGAAAGCACGCGCTCATCATAGATCGCCGGGCCGCCGGAGTAGTAGCCGCCTGCGTCTCCGCCATAGCCGCCACCGACATAGAAGGTTCCGCCACCGGCATAGCCGCCCCGGGCGCCGCCGACGTCATAGGTCCGGGCGTTCAGATAACCGCGCGCCGAAGCCCCGGCCGAGGCATAGGCCTGCGCCGAAGCATTGACGTTCACATTGATGTTCGTATTGCCGCCGCCATGCGCGGGCGGACGATGACCGCCGCCTCCGCCGCCATGACAGCAGGGCGTCGGCGGCTGGGGCTGATGTCCGCCGCCGCCTCGACGATCACCGGCGAAGGCGGGCGAAGCGGCGAGGATCAACAGGGCGGCTCCGGCCGCGGCGGTAAGCATACGCATGTCACGGACTCCGTTTCAGGAGCCGTTATGGCGCGCACAGGACAGGGGCCGCCCGACCTTGCACCGTCAGGGGGAGCCTTCGGCCGCGCATTCGCCCGACAGGGTGCAAATTAACCCTGCCCGCATCGGGTCAGCCTTCGCCGTCAGAAGTCGACCGCGATGCCCTTCTTCTCCCAATCGCCGAAACGGGTCGGCTCGGGCCCGCGCGGACCGCCATGCTCGGTCGCCAATTCCGTCGCTTCCGATGCGGCGCGACGATCCGCCGCCTCCAGCAGGGCGCGGCGCGCGGCCTCGCTCAAGGGCCGCTCAGGCGTGGCGTGCGGGACATCTTCGTTGAAGACGGGGGCGGATTCGGTCTCGGGGGTGGGATGATCGGTCACAGCGTTCTCGCCTTGAGCCAATGCGTTGCAATTCGCAAATTGGAAGTCTCCCCAACCGGCGCCATCCGCCCCTCTGTCGAACCCCGATGAACCACCTGAAGACCTTTGCCCTTCTGGCCGTGCTGACCGCCCTGTTCATGGGCGTCGGCTACATGATCGGCCGCGTGCCGGGCATGCTGATCGCGCTGGCGGTCGCCGGAGGCATGAATATCTTCAGCTACTGGAATGCCGACAAGATCGTGCTGAAGATGTACCGCGCCCAGCCGGTGGACGAGAGCCATCCGAACGCCGTGGTCCGCACCTATGTCGCCGACACCCTGCAGATGGCGCGAGACGCGGGCATGCCTCGCCCGATGATCGCCATCATCCCCAACGATCAGCCGAACGCCTTCGCCACGGGCCGCAATCCGGAAAACGCCGCCGTCTGCGCCACCACCGGCCTGCTGGACATGCTGACCCGCGAGGAGATTCGCGGCGTGATGGCGCACGAGCTGGCTCACGTGAAGAACCGCGACACCCTGACGATGACGGTCACCGCGACCATCGCGGGCGCCATCGCGGCGCTGGCCAATTTCGCCCTCTTCTTCGGTGGAGGGGATGACCGCGAACGTCCCGGCGGTATCATCGGGACGCTCGCTCTGATGATCCTGGCGCCGATGGCCGCCGGTCTGGTGCAGATGGCCATCAGCCGCTCGCGCGAGTACGAGGCTGACCGCGTCGGCGCGGAGATCGCGGGCGATCCGAACGCCCTCGCCTCCGCCCTGCAGAAGATCGAGGCCTACGCCCACCGCATCCACAACCCGACCGCCGAGCGCAATCCCGCCTCGGGCCAGCTGTTCATCATCAACCCGCTGGCGGGCAAGGGGGCGGACAACCTGTTCTCGACCCACCCGGCCACCGGCAACCGCGTCCACGCCCTGATGGAGCTGGCGGTGAAGATGGGCCGTCGTCCGGCCCCGCCCCGCCCCGCTGTGGTTGAACCCGCCGCGACCCGGCCGGTGACCACCTCCGTCCCGACCTCCGGCGAACCGCCGGTCCGCCGGGGTCCCTGGAGCTGATCTAGGCTGCGGCCGACAGCGCCTCGAGCACACCCTTGCCGTACCGGTCCAGCTTGGACTGGCCGACACCGGGAATGTGTTCAAGCGCCCGCAGATCGCCCGGCTCCGCCAGGGCGATCTCCAGAAGGGTCTTGTCCTGGAAGATGACATAGGGCGGCACCCGCTGCTCCGCCGCCCGCTCGCGTCGCCAATTGCGCAGCACTTCGAACCGGGCCCGCACGTCGGCGTCCATGTTTTCCAGCGCGGCGTTCCGACCATTGCGGACCCGTTCTCGCGGAGCCGAAACACGCGCCGGGGACAGCCGCACCTCAATCACCCGCTCGCCGCGATAGACGGCGCGCACCGCCTCCGGATCACCCAACCGAACCAGCGGCTTGCCCTCGTTCGGATCCTCGACCAGCAGGCCCTCGAACATCAGGTGGTCGATCACATCCCTCAGGGTATGCGAGGCGATATCCGCACCGATGCCCCAAGTGGACAGGGCCGTCTCCCAAGGCTGAACATCCTTTGTCTTGCCCTGCAGGTGATCGACGATGCGTGTCTTGCCGAAGCGCTCGCCCAGCCGCTGAACCGCCGCCAGAGCCTTCTGGGCCGGGACAGTGGCGTCGAACAGGGCGGGTGGATCACCGCAGATGTCGCAGACTCCACAGCGATCCGCACCGACTTCGCCGAAATAGCGCCGCACCGTCTGCGGACGACAGGTCGCGCCGTCCAGCATGGCGAAGAGTTGACGAACCTTGCGGGTCTGGACCTGTTTGACTTCTTCCGCCATCGGCCGACCCTCAAGGCGGCGCAGGCTCCAGGCGATATCGGACGGACCGTACAGGGTGATGCCCTCGGCGGGCTCTCCATCCCGGCCGCCCCGGCCGATCTCCTGCCAATAGGCTTCCAGCGAACCGGGCGGGTCAGCGTGGATCACGAAGCGGACGTCCGCCTTGTCGACCCCCATGCCGAAGGCGATGGTCGCCACCATCACAGCCCCGTCCTCGGCCAGGAACCGCTCGAGCCGCCTGTCCCGCTCTTTGGTTTCCATGCCTGCGTGATAGGCGATGGCGTTGGTTCCGGCGTCCCTCAAGGCCTGCGCCACACGCTCGCAGCCGTCGCGGCTGCCGCAATAGACGACCCCCGACCTGCCTCGCCTCTGACGTACAAGATCAATCACCGCCGCGTCGGTCTTGGCGCGCGAACCATTTTCCTTGCGGATGGCCGAAAGCTGCAGGTTCGGGCGAGCGAAACTGTCGACGATGACCTTCGCCCCCTCGAGCCGCAAGGACCGGACGATGTCCTCCCGCGTCCGCGCGTCCGCGGTGGCTGTGACGGCGATACGCGGCACGCCGGGGAACAGTTCCGCCAGCTTGCCCAGCGTCCGGTAGTCGGGGCGGAAATCATGCCCCCATTGCGAGACACAGTGTGCTTCATCAATCGCGATAAGGCTCAGGGGCAGTTCATGCAGCCGGTCGATCAGATGTGGCTGCGCGAGTCCCTCAGGCGAGACATAAAGAAGGTCCAGTTCACCGGCCCGCACGGCCCTCCAGATGGCCGAGCGGTCGTCCATCGACACGCCCGAATCCAGTCTCGCTGCCGAGACACCTTGTTGTTTCAGGGCTTCGACCTGATCGGTCATGAGGGCGATCAGGGGCGAAACCACCAGCCCCAGACCGGGACGCAGCATGGCCGGGATCTGATAGCAGACCGACTTGCCCCCACCGGTCGGCAGTACCGCCAACACATCGCGGCCCGAAAGGATTTCCTCGACCACCCCGGCCTGCATGCCGCGAAAGTCGGCGTGGCCCCAGACGCGCTCCAGCGTGGCGCGCGCATCGGCCAAGGTCGGAGCGGAGACTGAGTCGGGGAGCATGGCGGCGTTGTGCCCGATCTGTTCCGGGGTGTCACCGGCAGGCGTGGTCCGCTAGAGGAGCCAGATGACCACGCTCCTCTATGGCCGCCCCCCGGCGGTGTTCGATCCGCCCGGCGCCGCGACCCAGACCTCGCCCCTGATTCCAGGTGCGATGGCGCTGGAATCCCTGCCCGAAAGCAGCGCGGACTCGATCATGATCTACGCCCCGCCCGGTGTGCTGGAACGGCGCTACACCCTCGCCGTCGCCCTCAAGGCCCTGAAACCCGGCGGACGGCTGGACGTCATGGCCCCCAAGGACAAGGGTGGCTCGCGCCTGAAGAAGGAGCTGGAAGCCTTCGGCGCCGAGGTCGGTGAAAGCGCCAAGGCCCACCACCGCCGCTGTCTGGTGATCAAGGGTGACGGCCTGACCGGACTGGACGCCGCCATCGACGCCGGCGCACCCCGCATCGTTCCGGGTTTGGACGCATGGTCCCAACCCGGCGTCTTCGCCTGGGACAGGATCGATCCGGGCTCGGCTCTGCTGGCCCATACCTTGCCGGCCCTGAAGGGCGCGGGAGCCGATCTGGGTTGCGGCTATGGCGCATTGGCCACCGTGGTGCTCCGCTCATCCGCGGTGACCGCCCTGCGCCTGTATGATCTCGACCGGCGGGCCGTCGAGGCGGCGCGCAGGAATGTCGACGACAGCCGCGCCGTCATCGAACAGGCCGACGTGCGCACCCTCCCGACGAACGGCGATCTGGACTTCATCGTCACCAATCCGCCCTTCCACGACGGCGGCGCCGAGGACAAGCGACTGGGTCAGACCTTCATCCGGCAGGCCGCCGGAATGCTGAAGAAGGGCGGAACCCTCTGGCTGGTCGCCAACCGGCACCTTCCCTACGAGGCCGAGCTGAACGAGGCCTTCAAACGGGTCCGGATGGTGGCCGACACGGGCGGCTACAAGGTCTTCGAGGCGGTGAAGTGAGCCGCCCTCAAGTAGCCCGACGGGCGATAGGGCAATGAAAAAGACCCCGACCAGCCGCGTGGACAAGCTGCTGGGCTCGCTGGGCTACGGCTCACGGGCCGAGATGGCGCGCATGGGCAAGGCCGGCGGCATCGTGCTGGACGGCGTCGACATCACCGATGTGTCAAAGCGCATCGCAGTGACGCCCGACCTGCCGACGCGGATGGAGATCGACGGCGAGCCGCTGGACCCGCCGCAGGGCGTGGTCATCCTTCTGCACAAGCCGCTGGGCATGACCTGTTCGCACAAGGAGGACGGGGCGCTGGTCTATGACGTCCTGCCCGACCGCTGGCGGCGGCGCGACCCGGCCATTTCGACCATAGGACGGCTGGACAAGGAGACCTCCGGCCTGCTGCTGATGACCGACGACGGCGACCTGCTGCACCGGGTCATTTCGCCGAAGAAGAACGTCGCCAAAATCTATCGCGCCCGGCTGGCCCGCCCGCTGGACGGCTCCGAGGCCGCCCTGTTCGCCTCGGGTGAGCTGCTGCTCGAGAACGACGACCGCCCGCTGAAGCCCGCCGGGCTTGAGATCGTCTCCCCGACCGAAGCCCTCGTCTCCGTGACCGAGGGCCGCTACCACATGGTCCGCCGGATGTTCGCCGCCGTCGGCAACCACGTCGAGGCCCTGCACCGCGAACGGCTGGGCGGTCTGTCCCTGCCCGACGACCTGCCCCCCGGGCAGTGGCGACTGCTGACCGAAGACGAGATCGACGCCATCTTCACCGGCTGACGGAACTCCGTCCCCGTCTGTCCGCTAAGGCTCAGCTTCGACGGAGAACCGATGACCGGCGCCACCCTCAAACGTGACCTCAGGACCGGGCGGTCTCTCTGGGCTGACAGTCCGGGGCTGGGCGTCCACACGCGTACGCTCGGCAAGGCTATCTCCGTCGACGTCGCTATCGTCGGCGCGGGGATCAGCGCGGCCTTCATGGCCCGCGAGCTGTCGCGCGATCATTCCGTGGCGGTGCTGGACCGGCGCCCGCCGCTTTCCGGCTCGACCATCGCCTCGACGGCCCTGTTGCAGTGGGAGATCGACCTTCCCCTGACCGCCCTGTCCCAGCGGATCGGCGCGGCCAGCGCGAAGCGGGCCTACCTGCGATCCCGGCGCGCAATAAAAGACCTGAAGCGGATCGTGGTGGAGGAGCGGATCGTCTGCGGCCTGTATGACAAGGACACCCTTTATCTGGCCGGAGACGCGTATGGGCATCGCGCGCTGGAGGCGGAGGCGGACGCTCGCGCCGCCTTGGGGCTGGAGAGTCGATACATCAGGCCTGCGGACCTTCGCGACCGGTTCGGCATCGACCGCACCGGCGCCATCCTGAGCCGGGGCTCGGCGAGCGGCGACCCTGCCCGTCTGGCTGCAGGGTTGCTCCGACGGGCCGCGGCGGACGGCGCCGGAATTTATTCTCCGGTTGAGGTGCTCGAGGCCGTCAGCGACCCGGACGGCGTCACCCTGCTGACCGACGCCGGACAACCGGTTCGCGCCGGCGCCGTCATCTTCTGCTGCGGATATGAGTTTCCCAAGGCGGTGCCGACCCCCGGCGCCGAGGTGATCTCGACCTGGGCGCTGGCCTCAAAGCCCCGGACGCCCTGTCCCCGCTGGCTGAAGGACACTCTCCTCTGGGAAGCGGCGGACCCGTACCTCTATCTGCGCATGAGCCGCGACGGTCGGCTGATCGTCGGCGGCGAGGATGAGGCATCATCCACCGCCCACGCCGACAGGGCGAAGCTGAAGCGCAAATGCGCCACCATCGCCGAAAAGCTTAAGCGCCTGCTGCCGATGGTCGAGTTTGACATCGACTACAGCTGGGCCGGCGCCTTTGGAGAAAGCAGCACAGGCCTGCCGTCCATCGGCCCCGTGCCGGGCATGGAGCATGCCTGGGCCGTTATGGGGTTCGGCGGCAACGGCATCACCTATTCGGTGATCGCCAGCCAGATCGTGTCCTCGGCGCTACGTGGAAAGCCTGATACGGACGCGGATCTGTACCGATCTTGACCCGGTCGCCCGAGGGGCGCACCGCCATTGCCATGACCCGGGCGAAGATTTGCGGACTGACGACGCCGGATACGCTGGACGCGGCCCTTGGCGGCGGCGCGGCCTTCGTCGGCGCGGTGGTGTTCCCGAAAAGCCCTCGCCACATCGCACCCCTGCACGCCGCCACCCTGTTCGAGCGCGCGCGGGGCAAGGCGAAGATCGTCGCCGTCACGGTTGATGCCGACGATGCCCTGCTGACCGAGATCGCCCTGATACTGAAGCCCGACCTAATCCAGCTGCACGGATCGGAGCCCCCGGAACGGGCCGCACAGGTCCGGAGCCTGACCGATGCGGGCATCATCCGCGCCCTGTCCGTCCGCAACGCGGCCGACATCGACGCCGCGAAGGCCTGGGAGCCCGAAGTGGAGCACCTGATGTTCGACGCGAAGCCGCCCGAGGGCTCATTCCTGCCCGGCGGTGTCGGCGCCTCCTTCGACTGGACCCTGCTGGCCGGCCGATCCTTCGCAAAGCCCTGGTTCCTCGCCGGCGGCCTCACCCCCGACAACGTCGCGGACGCGGTCCGCATCGCGAGCGCGCCCCTGGTGGACGTGTCCTCTGGCGTGGAAAGCGCCCCGGGTGTTAAGGACCCTGCCCGGATCGCGGCGTTTCTGAACGCCGTATCCACCGCCTGATTTCCGCCGCCTGCCCGCGTGAGTTTGCCCTCGTGAACGCCATCATACCCAACGACTACAGCTTCCCCGACGCGGAGGGCCGGTTCGGTCCCTATGGCGGACGGTTCGTGGCCGAAACCCTTATGCCGCTGATCCACGAGCTGAATGACGCCTACGATGCGGCCAAGGCAGATCCGGCGTTCCAGGCCGAACTGGACAGCTTCCTGACCGACTATGTCGGTCGCCCCAGCCCGATGTATTTCGCCGAGCGTCTGACGGCCCATCACGGCGGCGCCGACATCTGGTTCAAGCGGGACGAGCTGAACCACACAGGCGCCCACAAGGTGAACAACTGCATGGGCCAGATTCTTCTGGCCATGCGGATGGGCAAGACCCGGATCATCGCCGAGACCGGCGCAGGCCAGCACGGCGTGGCCACCGCCACCGTCTGCGCCCGCTTCGGGCTGAAATGCATCGTCTACATGGGCGCCACCGACGTGGAGCGTCAGGCCCCGAACGTCTTCCGCATGAAGCTGCTCGGCGCCGAGGTGGTCCCGGTGACCTCGGGTCGCGGCACGCTGAAGGATGCGATGAACGAGGCGATGCGGGACTGGGTGACCAATGTCGAGGACACCTACTACCTTATCGGCACCGCCGCCGGACCGCATCCCTATCCGGCCATGGTGCGGGACTTCCAGTCGGTGATCGGCCGCGAGACCCGCGCCTCCATGCTGGCTCGCAAGGAGAAGCTGCCGGACGCCTGCGTGGCGGCCATCGGCGGCGGCTCGAACGCCATCGGCCTGTTCTACCCCTTTATCGGTGACGCCGGCGTGCGTCTGATCGGGGTTGAGGCCGCCGGTCGCGGACTGGACGGCCCGGATCACGCCGCCTCCATCCAGGGCGGCCGCCCCGGCGTCCTGCATGGCAACCGCACCTATCTGCTGCAGGATGACGACGGCCAGATCCTGGAGGGCCACTCCATCTCGGCCGGTCTGGACTACCCCGGCATCGGTCCCGAGCACGCCTGGCTGAAAGACATCGGCCGCGCCGAGTACCGCGCCGCCACCGACGCCGAGGCCCTTGAGGCCTTCCAGCTGTGTTCCAGGCTGGAGGGGATCATCCCGGCCCTGGAGCCCAGCCATGCCCTCGCCCGCATCGGCGAGATCGCGAAAGAAGTAGGCAAGGGCGGCGATGTGGTGCTGAATATGTGCGGGCGGGGCGACAAGGACATCTTCGCCGTGGCGAAGCATCTGGGCGTGGAGCTCTAGGACACCATGAAGACCCTCATTCTGGCCGCCACGGCGGCCCTGATCGCGGCGCCGGCTCTGGCCCAGACCGCGCCGACGCCCCGACTGAACGTGGAGATCCCCGAGGTCGCCTCCGTCAGCGCCGATCCGACCTGCGGCGGGAACGCCGGTCTGGCGCAACAGGCCTTCTGTGTGACGACGACGCAGGCGGCGATCACGACCGTGGTCGACACCTTTACCGCCGACTTCAGCCGTCAGGGGTGGATCGCCGCCGGTGGAAGCGACAATCGGGTCGTCTACGTGAAGCGCAAGGAAGGCGGCGGCTGCGACGGTTTCCAGATGCTGGCCTTCGCCGATGAATCCCGCGTACAGGCGCCCGGCGCTCCGGCCTGGCTGGCGTTCGCGGCCATTCCCGGCGATGTCTGCGCGGCTCACCCCGCACCGACGCCCGCCAACCCCTGACGGCGCCGCTCATGCCGACCCCTTTTGCCCTGGCCGCCCTGTCGGGACCGGCCGCCGCCCCCGCTGCGACCGCCCAATGACCACACACCGTATCGACGCCCGCTTCGCCGCCCTCAAGGCGGAGGGCCGGGCCGGTTTTGTCGCCTATGTGATGGCCGGCGACCCCTCGCGCGATGAGTCCCTTGAAATCCTGCGCGGACTTCCGGCGGCGGGTGCGGACATCATCGAGCTGGGCTTCCCCTTCTCGGACCCCATGGCCGAAGGCCCCCCCATCCAACGGGCTGCCCTGCGCGGCCTCAAGGCCGGTCTGACGCTTAAGGGCACGCTTGATCTGGCCAAGGCCTTCCGCGAAGGCGATGCGGATACCCCGCTCATCCTGATGGGGTATCTCAATCCGCTTGAAAGCTACGGCTACGAGGCCTTCGCCCGCGACGCCGCGGCCAGCGGCGTGGACGGCGTGATTATCGTCGATTGCCCGCCTGAGGAAGCCGATCCTCTGACCGACGCCCTGGACCCCCACCAGGTCTCCCTGATCCGGCTGGCGACCCCAACCTCGGACGACGCCCGCCTGAAGGTGATCGCCCGGCGGACCTCCGGCTTCGTCTATTATGTCTCGGTCGCGGGTGTGACCGGGGTCAAGGAAGCCCAGGCCGGTTCGGTCGCTCCCGCGGTCGAGCGAGTGCGCAAGGCGTCGGGCCTGCCGGTCGCTGTCGGTTTCGGAATCAAGACGCCGGAACGGGCGGCCGAGGTCGCCCGCGTGTCCGACGCCGTCGTCGCCGGCTCCGTGCTGGTGGACGAAGTCGCCGCCGCTCTTGAAGCGAACGAACCCGCCGCTCCGCGCGTTCTGGCGAAGGTGCGCAGCCTCGCCGACGCGGTGAAGGGTGCGCGCGCGACAGAAACCGTCTGATCTGAACCGCATCGTTCTGAAACCAGATGCGTCGCATCTGGCTCGAAAATGCTCTAAAGCGCCCCGCATGGTCGACAAGAACAAACCTCAGCAGGAGAAGCGCGGCGGCTGGCTGTCCCGCTTCGCCCCCGGCGTCCGCAAGATCGTCAGCCGTCGGGACACGCCTGACAATCTCTGGGTCAAGGACCCGGACAGCGGCGAGATGCTCTATCGCTCGGACCTCGAGAACGCCCTTTGGGTGACCCCCTCGGGCCGTCACATGCGCATCGACGCGCCGACGCGCCTGCGCTTCACCTTCGACGGCGGCCAGTACGAGTCCATCGACACCCCCGACGTGCCGGAAGACCCGCTGAAATTCTCGGACGGCAAGCCGTACAAGGATCGCCTGAACGCCGCGCGCAAGGCCGCCGGCCGCAAGGACACCATGGCCATCGGCTTTGGTGAGATCGACGGGACCGAAGCCGTCGCCATCGTCCAGGACTTCACCTTCATGGGCGGATCGCTGGGCATGGCCGCGGGCGAAGCCTTCATCGCCGCCGCTCGCGCCGCCATCGCACGCGGCGTGCCGCTGGTCTGCTTCACCGCCGCCGGCGGCGCCCGTATGCAGGAAGGCGCCCTCAGCCTGATGCAAATGGCCCGCACGACGCTGGCGATCCAGGAACTGAAGGCCGCCCAACTGCCCTTCGTCGTCGTCCTGACCGACCCGACCACCGGCGGCGTCACAGCCAGCTACGCCATGCTTGGCGATGTCCATCTGGCCGAGCCCGGCGCCCTGATCGGCTTCGCCGGTCCGCGCGTCATCGAGGCGACCATCCGCGAGAAACTGCCGCCGGGCTTCCAGCGCGCCGAATACCTTCAGGAAAAGGGCATGGTCGACAAGGTCGTCGCCCGTGGCGATCTGCCTGAAACTCTCGGCCAGATACTGTCGATCCTGATGGGCGGGAAGCGCCGGGCCGCGTAATAGCGGTCATGGACCCGATCTCCGAACGCCTTCGCGCGCGGCATCCGCAACGCATCGACCTGTCACTGGGTCGAATGAAGGCCTTGTGCGCGGCGCTTGGCGATCCGCAGGATCGCCTGCCGCCCGTCATCCATGTGGCGGGCACCAACGGCAAGGGCTCGACCGTGGCCCTGCTGCGCGCCATCGCCGAGGCGGCGGGACTCAAGGTCCACGTTTATACCTCCCCGCATCTGGTGCGGTTCAACGAGCGCATCCGGCTGGCCGGCGAACTGATCACCGACAAGGCCCTGAACCTTATCCTCGACAGGATCGAGACCGTATCGGGCGAAGCGACCGTCTTCGAAAGCACGACCGCCGCCGCCTTCGTCGCCATGACCGAGACCCCGGCCGATCTCGCCATCATCGAGGTCGGGCTTGGCGGGGTGCTGGACGCCACGAATGTGATCGAGCGTCCGCTGCTCAGCCTGATCACTCCGGTCGATCTGGATCATGCGGAGTTTCTGGGCACGTCCCTGCGTGGCATCGCGATCGAAAAGGCCGGCATTCTGAAGCCCGGAGCGCGCGGCCTGATCGCCCGACAGGCTGAAGAGGCCATGGCCGCCATCGAGGTGGTCGCCCAGGCTGTTGGCGCACCCCTGACCGTCATGGGCGTGGACTTCGACGCCTGGGCCGAGCGAGGCGGCATGGCCTTCCAAGACCAGGAGCGCTTTCTCGACCTCCCCGCGCCCGCGCTGACGGGCGGGCATCAGATCGACAACGCTGGTCTCGCTGTCGCCGCCGCGCTGGAACTGGACCTGCCCGAAACCGCCATCGTCGAGGGCCTGAAGACGGTGCGCTGGCCGGCTCGGTTGCAACGCCTGACCGCCGGTCCCTACGGCGAGGCGGCGAGGGCGGCGGACGCGGAGCTCTGGCTGGACGGCGGGCACAATCCCCATGCGGCCCGGGCGCTGGCGACGGCGCTGGCCTCCCGACAGGCGAAAGCGCCCCGTCCCACGGCCCTGATCGTCGGCATGCTGGGCAACAAGGATGCGGGCGGCTTCTTCGAGGCGCTGAAGGCATCCGACGCCACCGTTTTCACCGTCGGCTTCGAGGGCGCGGCGGCAGACCCGGAAGCGCTGGCGGCCGTCGCACGTGGCCATGGACTGGGCGCCGCGGTCTCGGGCTCCGTCGATCAGGCGCTGACGCAAGCCCTGCGGCTGGGCGCGGGACGCGTGGTCATCTGCGGCTCCCTCTATCTGGCAGGCGAGGTTCTGGGCGCGTCGCCCGAGACCTGGCCGACCTGAGCCGGACAGAACAACGCCCGCCCGGCGAGGCCGGACGGGCGCGTCTGAAGTGACGACAAAGCGGCGGCGATCAACCCTCGGCCTTCACCCCGGCCTCGGCCAGCCATTCGACAATCTTGCCCTTGGGCATGGCGCCGACCTTCATCGAGGCCATCTGACCGTCCTTGAACAGCATCAGCGTGGGGATGCCCTTCACGCCCAGCTTGGACGGCGTCATCGGACTGTCGTCGATGTTCACCTTGGCGATGGTGACCTGACCGTTCAGTTCGTCGGCGATCTGCTCCAGCGCAGGGCCGATCTGCTTGCACGGGCCGCACCATTCCGCCCAGAAGTCGACCAGCACCGGCTGGGACGCCTTGAGCACGTCGGTTTCGAAGCTTTCGTCAGTGACCTTGACGGTGGCCATGGATGTTCTCCTGACGGCCCGCGCGGGACCGCGTCGCATGAATGTCAGCCGGACACCTTAGGGTGATTCCGGCCCGTTGCAGCCGATGTGGGAAACCAGGCCCCCAAAATCAACGGATCAGCGCCGCCTCCAGCATCGCCTGCGGAACCGGCATCAGCTGCGGCCCGTCCGTCCAGACGAGAGCCGCCGCCACCGGTCGATCGGGATACATTTGTCCCAAGATGGAGACATAAACCGCCAACTGCAGCACATAGGCCGGGTCCGCATCCTCGATCCTCGAGGGCGCCGGGCGGTTGGTCTTGTAATCGACCACCAGAACCCGCTCAGGTGTAACCACCAATCGGTCCATGCGACCGGAGACGGTCACCCCGTTGACCCTTCCCGTCAGCGCGACCTCGGGCCGGGAACCTTGGCCGAAGACCGGCGCGAACAGCGGATGGTCGAGAACCGTCAGCGCCGCCCCGATCATTTCCGCCCGTTGCTCTCCGCTCAAATCCCGCTCTCGGGACAACAGGCGTCCGGCGATCGCCGGACGTTGGTCCGACGGGACTTCAGGCAATCGTTCAAGCAGACGGTGGATCAGGTCGCCCCGCCGGAATCGCCCAAGGCCGCCGCCTCCCATAGAGAGAGGCGAAGGCGCCGGGATGCGCAGCACCTCGTCCATCTGCGAGGGTGATGCGATCCGGGCGGCGGGGTCAGGCGAGGGAGAAACGCGGGCCCAGTCCGGCGCGATGACACGCCCGGCCGGAGCCGCGCCTTTCGGCGGCGCCTGGCCGGGATCGACCCCGTAGCGGCGCAGCTCGCCCACCATCCGGACCTGTCCCTCCAGACCGTCAAAGGTGCGGGTCAGGACATCCCACCAGCTGCCTTCGTCAAAGCCGGCCTTTGTCTTCGCGCTGCCCTTGCCCATGATCACGATCCGGTCCCGGGCGCGGGTCAGGGCGACATAGAGCAGACGCAGGGTCTCGGCGTCCGCCTGGGCCTGCCGGGCGTCGCGCGCGGCGCGCGAGGCTTCGCAGTCCTCCTTCGAGCTGCCCGGGCACATCAGCCAGGCCTCGGAGCCATCCTCCAGCGCCACAGGCATGAGGGACGGCCCCTGAGCCTTCGCCCGGCTGGTGGTGTCCGGCAGGATGACTACCGGCGCCTCCAGCCCCTTGGCGCCGTGGACCGTCATGACGCGAACCTCGCCACGTGGCCCCTCCAGCTCCCGCTTCACCTCCACGTCAGCGGCTTCAAGGCGGGCCAGACAGGTCTCCAGGTCGATGGCTCCCCGGCCCTCGGCCGCCAGCACCTGGTTCAGCGTCTCATCGATCGCCTCTTCGGCCTCCGCGCCCAGACGCCGCAGGATCCGCGCCCGTCCCGAAACGCCCGTGTCGTCCACCCGGCTGAGCACGGCGGAGAAGAAGGCGAAAGGATCACGGTCACTCATGGACAGGGCGAAGTCCAGCATGTCCCGCGCTCGGGACCATTCCGGCCGCTCACCGGCGCGGTCCGTCAATTCCCGCCACAGCCGCCGACGTTCAGACTTTGCGCCCGCGAGGGCGAACAGTCCGTCCTCATCCACATCGCACAGGGGGCTGCGCAGCAGGCCCGCCAACGACAGATCGTCGTCCGGATAGAGGACAAAGCGGGCCAGGGCGATCAGGTCATCAAAGACGATGTGCGACGACAGCTTCAGCCGGTCCGCCCCCGCCACGGGCACGCCCGCCGTCTTCAGCGCCCGGATGATCTCCTCGAAGGTCGCATCGCGACGACGCACCAGGATCAGGAAGTCGCCATAGCCCGATGGGCGAGGCTCGCGGGTCTTCCGATCATACACCGTGACCCCGGTCTCGACCTGCAGCCGGATATCGCTAGCCAGATCGGCCGCCAGTTGCTTGCGGGCCGAGACAGCGGATTCCTGATCGACCGGCGCGTCCCATGCCTCGCGGTCGGGCCCCTTGATCTCCTGATGCAGAGGCCAGAGGTCGACCGAACCGGCCTGTCCCGACCGCATGGCGGTGTGAGTGGGCACGGCCGCCAGGCTTTCACCGACCAGTGCGGCGGCTCGCTCCGGTCCGGCGAAGACCGCGTCCACAAAGCCCAGCACATCCGGGGTCGAGCGGAAGGATTTGGCCAGCTCTACAGCCCTGAATTCCGATCCGGCGCCCTGCACCATCATGTCATAGCGCTGGGACTCCTGACGCAGCCGCTGCGGACGGGCGCCCTGGAAGGAATAGATCGACTGCTTCTCGTCGCCCACCGCGAAGACCGTGCGGTCCAGCCTTTGGCCCGATGGCGGCGGAGGCGTGAACCGTCGCCCCCCTTCCCCTGCGAAGAAGCTTTCGGTCAGGGCTTTCAATATGTCCCACTGCTGGGGCGCGGTGTCCTGCGCCTCATCGACCAGCACATGCTCTATGCCGCCGTCCAGCTTGTAGAGCACCCAGGCCGCCGAAGCCCGATGGGTCAGAAGCTCAACCGTCCTTGCGACCAGATCACCGAAGTCCAGCGCCCCGGTCGCGGCCTTGGCCTGCTCGTAAAGCCGCGCATGGGCCGCAGCGAGGGTCAGGACATGGATCGTGTCCCGCGCCACCCGCAGACGCCGGACCTGCTCCAGCGTCGAGACGTATTTCATCTGCAGATCGGCCAGCCAGCCCCTTGCCGTGGGGGGAGCCTTGGATGTCGCCATCGCCTTGCGCGGCTCGCCTCCGGTGAGGAAGACCTCGGCGATCCCGGCGAAGGTCCAGTCCGCGGCCCGCATCCGGTCAGCGCACTTCTGGTCGTTGGTCCCGCCCATCGCCATGGCGGAGGCCGTCTCCAGCCACTCCGCGCGGTCGAGGAAGCGCATGAAATCGCCCTCCACCGCCTCGGCTGTCTGCTCCGGGTGAGCGCCCACGAGCAGATGGGGGGCCGGCGCCCGACCTTCGGCGACCCTGTCGACATAGTCCGCCAACTTGTCCCGGTCCGTCTCGATCAAGGCCAGAAGCGACTGGAATGCGCCCCAGTCCAGCTCGACCGCGAAATGGCTGTAGGCCCGACCGATAGGGCCGTCCGCGTCCTCCAGGGCGGCGCGGGCCAGTTCCTCCCGCACGGAATGCGACAGGGCCACCGCCGCCTGATCCTCCAGCACCGTGAACCCCGGCGTCACGCCCGCCTCGATCGGAAACCGCCGCAGCAGCTTCTCGCAGAAGGCGTGGATGGTCTGGATCTTCAGCCCACCCGGGGTCTCCAGCGCCTTGGCGAACAGGCGGCGGGCGTCCGACAGCTCCGGCCCCGACAGACTGGCCGGATCGCGGCCGTCCAGATCGGCGAGCGACACCCGCAACCTGTCATCATCCAGGACGGCCCATTCGCCCAGCCGATCAAACAGACGCGCCTGCATCTCGGCGGCGGCGGCCTTGGTGTAGGTGACGCACAGAATTTCGCCCGGTCGCACTTCACGCAGCAGCAACCGCGCCACCCGGTCCACCAGGGTCGAGGTCTTGCCCGAGCCGGCGTTGGCCGTGACGAAGACCGACTGGCCCGGATCGGCCGCGGCGATCTGGGCGGGGTCCGGCAGGATACGCGCGCTCATTCGGCGTCCCCCCCGTCCTCACCGCCGACCACATGCCACTCCCACACCCGGGCGAGATGATCGTAGTTGCCGCCGAAATTGCCCATGAACTGGGGGGCCGTCCAACTGAGGTAGGGCGTCACCTCCTCGTCGAAACGGGCGATCCGCGCGGTCAGGCCGGACAGCGCGGCCTCGCACAGCGCCATCGCTTCGGCCCCTTCGCCACGCACCACCTTGCTCCCCGGCTCCTTGCGCCCGACGACCCGCACATAGGTCAGCTCTTCCGGCTCGACCGGTCCCGTGTCCTTCAGCCCGGCCTCCGCCAGAATGGCCCCGGTCAGCGTCAGCTGGGGCGAGAAGCCGGTCTTCACCTGTTTGGCGCTGGGAACGGAGCCGGTCTTGAAGTCCAGCACCGCCGCCCCCGTCGCCGACAACTCGATGCGGTCGACCCTTGCCGTCAGGCGGAACGGCCCGGCAGGCCCCGGAATGACCATTTCCACCCCTTCCTCGACCCGGATTTCAACACCTCGCGCGCGACGCTCCGCCTCGAACCCGGCCAGCCACACGGCCGCGTTGCGCGCCAGCGGCGCCTCGCGCGCCATGGCGGGGTCCTCGAAACCGGCGGTCGCCAGTTCCTCCAGCAGGAACGCCTCCAGCCGGTCGGCGCGGTCTTCGGGAGGGATCTCGGTCCAGAGCAAGGCGAACCGCTCCATCGCCTTGTGCACCGCGTCCCCACGCGCGAGGGCTTCGGCGGCCTGACCGGGCCGGTCCAATTGTCGCAGATTCAGGACATAGCGTGCATAGACGGCATAGGGATCGCGCACCCAGCGTTCGACGCCTGTAACCGCCAACTTTCTCGGCCGCCGCTCGACCGGCGGGCGCGGTGCGGGGCGTGGCGCGTAAGCCGGACGGGACGAGGCCGGCGCATCCAGCCTCCGGGCCTGTTCCAGCGCCTCGGAAGGTCGTGCAATGGAGACGGGCGTCTCGTCTGTGTGAGCCCCTCGGGTCAGCATCTCGAGCCGCCACAGCCAGCGCGACTTCACCGCCGGCTGCCCCCCCCTGCGTTCACAGTGAACCAGAATGGCCTCATCGGCGCTCGCCGCCTGCACGAAATCCTGCGCCGTCTGACCCAGACGGCGTTCGGGTGGTGGCAAACCAAGTGTCTCGCGCATGGGACGCGAAAGGAAAGGGTCCGTCGGCGCGGCGTTCGGCCAGACCCCTTCCTCTAGTCCGGCCAGGATCATCCGGTCGGCCCGCACCAGACGAGCCTCGATGGCGCCGAGGATACGCAGACGCGGTTGATTGGCCCCGCCGGTCCGCACCGTCTCGTCCGCCAGCAGGCCGTGGACCAGATCAGCGAACTCGCTCCGGTTCACCGCACCCAGCGAACCTCCGCCCTCGATCAGGGCTGACAGCAGGGCGGCGGCGGCCTCACCGTCGGGCCCGCCCCACGCGTCCTGCCTTGCCAGGGCTTCGACAAGCCCGGTCAGGGCTCGCGCGGCTGCGTCCGGTAAGGCGGCTTCGGCGAACGGCGCACGCGCCGCGCCGGACAGGGCTTCAAGTCGGTCCAGCAGGGCCCCGGCGGCCGCAAGTCCCGATACTGTGAACTCCGACGCGACCCGCCCGTCGTCTGTCGGCTTGCCCGCCTCGAGGAGCGCCTTTCGCGCACGGCTCCAGTCGCGTCGGCGCGGACCACGCAGGGCGTATCGCTCAAACGCATTGACCGCGCGATCATAGTCGAACGGCTCCAGCGCCAGCCGCACCTGCGGGTGTTTCAACAGCCCCAGGAGGGTGTGGGGGTCCAGCGGATCAGCAATGAAACGTGCCGCCAGATCCACAAGGCGGCCGGCGGACATCCGGCTCAGCGGCTGACCGGAGGACACGTCAGCGCTCACGCCCCAGCGTTCCAGCCGCGCTGCCACCCGCCGCGACAAATCGAGGTCGGGCGTCACCAGCGCACAGGTCCGCCCCGGCGTTTCAAGCGTTTCTCGCATCATCAGGGCGATGGCCGCCGCCGCATCTTCCTCGGCGCGCGCGGTGACGACTGAAAGGCCACGAAGCCCCTCCGCGATCGGGTCCGCCGACTGCTTGCCTGCCGCGTCGGCCCGCAGGCCCCGGATCAGGTTACGCCAGTCGTCTGTAGCGTCCGCGGGCCGCAAGGCCTCATTCAGCAGTCTCTGACGGGCCTTCCCGCGCGCCTCGACGGCGGCTTCGACGGGTGGACGGAACCAGGGCCGCACACCCTCGCGGTCAACCCGGCCGTCCAGCAACCGCCACAGGGCGTTTTGCGGGTGCTGCTCGCTGTCCCGCAGGCGAGACCAGACCATCGGATCGAGATCCATGTCCAGCCCCGGCAGGACGACACAGCCCTGCGGCGCGTTCGCGACGGCGTTCAGAACATCCGCGGCGGCCGGGGCCGAGCCGGTCGATCCGGCGGCGATGACCGGCTGCTCCGGCGGTCGGTCGCGCCAGCTGTCTGCCAGCAACCGCAATAGCTTTGCCCGTCGCCAGGCCGGATCAACCAGCCCCAGCGCCTTCAGCCGTTTCGGCCAAACCTCGACCGCCAGCCCGAGGAACCGCGCCGATTCCTGCCAGTGCTCGGCCAGATCACCCTCGACCAGACCGGCCACCCGACCGATGTCCTCGATCTCCTCCAGATGGCAGGAATCGAGGAAGCCGCCGAGCGCGTCCGCCATCTCCAGAGCCCGCAGAGGCGACAGGTCCGCGCGGAACTGCTCGGTGATCATCCGCGCCATCTCGAAGCGACGCGTCAGGGGCGCGATGGCCGGCGGCAGGTCCAGTCCCAGTTCACCCGGCGCGAACGGCGGCTCGTCCTCTTCCAGATCGCCCAACGGCCGGACCTGCGGCAGCAGAATGGCCCGCCCGCCCGCCTGCTTCGCCAGCGCCCCGGTGAAGGCGCGCGCCGCCCGGCGATTGGGCAGCAGGATCACGGCATCCGACAGGGCCTCCGGCGGATGATCGCCCAGCCAGTCCAGCACCCCCGCGGCGAGGTCTTCCAGAAATGGCCGCCAAGCCTCCACCGCGTACCAGCGCGGTCGGTCGCCGGCGAAGGGATCGAACCGTGACGTCACGGGCGTCCGGCCAGTCTCGCCTCGGCCTCAGCGCGGGCCTGCGGATCACCGACGTGCATCCAGTCGCCGTCCATCACCACCCCGTACAGCCGCCCGGCGGAGGCGGACCGGCGCCAGAACTGGCTCAGCGAGAACGGACCATCGGGCCCGTCAGCGACATAGTCCGGCTTGCAGATGTGCACGCCCATATAGGCGAAGGGGGCTGACGGCGCCTCGCCCCGGAAGGTCAGCCGTCCGCCTTCATCGAGGAAGAAATCGCCGTCGCCTTCAAATCCGATCGAGCCTTCGCGCTTCGCGAGAAGAAGCGCGGCATCCATGATTGACGGATTCCACAGGCGCGCGAGTTGATTCAGGGCCTCGCCCCGATCAACCCAGACGCTGTCGATATTGGCGACAAAGACAGGATCGCTCCCCAGCAAAGGCGCCGCCTTCTTCAGCCCTCCGCCCGTCTCCAGCAGGGTTTCCCGCTCGTCCGAGATGACGATTTCCGGTCCCCGCCCCCGCGCGGCCAGGTGTGCTTCCAGCCGGTCAGCGAACCAGTGGACATTGACCACGGCCTTCGCGACCCCCGCATCCGCCAGTCGATCCAGCACATGGTCGATCAGGGCGCGCCCGCCGACCTCGACCAACGCCTTGGGCCGGTCATTCGTCAGGGGGCGCATCCGGGTGCCCAGCCCGGCGGCCAGCACCATCGCGGTCTTCGGCGCGTCGGTCATTTGCGGCTGGCCTCCGGCACATGGGCGTTGAACCAGTCCGCGACGGTCTCGAGGCCCGGCGACTTCAGATTGGCGTTCAGATGCGCCCACATGCGCGGCATGAAGGCCGCGTATCGCGGCTTGCCGTCGCGCACGATCAGGCGCGCGAAGACGCCCAGAATCCGCGCCTCGTTCAGCGCCGCCAGACCGGCGTAGTCCCGCATGAACTCGGTCCGGTCCACCTGGGGGCGCAGGCTGAAATAGTGATCCAGCGCCTTCGTCTCGAGCGCGGGCGAAACATCCCGGCGGGCGTCCTGAAGCAGGGAGTGCAGATCCCACGACGGATGGGCGCGCACCGCGTCCTGGAAATCGATCATCCCGACCATGGACGCGCCCGACTTCCCCGGCAGCCGGATCAGATTTTCGGCATGATAGTCGCGGTGCGCCATCACGCTCGCCCCCGCCGCGCCGCGTTCGACCACCGGACGCCACGCCTCGCGCCAACCTGCGATCGCCGCCTCATCGAAGCGCAACGCCGGGTCCAGCTTGGGCATCCATTCCACGAACAGATCGGCTCCGCCCTGCAAGGCCGTTTCGTCATAGACCAGCAGGGGCCAGTCGCCCGCCGCGCCCGATAGCCGCTCCGGCGTCGTCGCGTCATGCAGGGTCGCCAGCGCCTCGACCGCGGCCAGATACAGCGGCGCCTCAGCCTCCCCGGCCTCGATCACCCGGGCGAACAGGGCGTCGCCGAAGTCCTCCAGAACGGCCAGACCCGCCGCCGCGTCCACGGCGAGGATCTCCGGCGCGGACAGGCCCAGCGCTTTCAGATGCGCGGCCACGGCGGCGAAGGCCTCGATCCGGCCGGCGGACAGACGCGCGGTGGCGTTCCAGCCGGAGGCGAGCCGCTGCTCCGGCGTCCACGACGGATCGGCGGGGGGGCTTTCGGCGCTGGCCGCCTGATCCATCAGCATCAGTGAGCGTCCGTCCGTTGTTGTCAGCCGCTCATACCGGCGGGTCGAGGCGTCGCCGGGCAAGGGATCTCGCGCCGCATCCGCCAGACCGGCGGACTTCAGAAACGCCAGACGTTGGGCTTCACGATCAGACATGCAGGTCCTTCAGCTTCTCTTCCCACGCCCCCGCGCCGGACAGGGTCGCCCCCCTTCCCTCGCCTTGTTCGGACAGGGTCACAACCAGTCGATCCGGCCCCAGCCAGGCGCCGGGATCATCACCCAGCCGTTCCGGCCATTCGATGACGGCGCAACCCTCATCCAACGCCTCGTCCAGACCGATCTCCGCGGCCTCCTCAGGCCGCGTCAGCCGGTAGAGGTCGAAATGCGCGACGGGCGGCTCGCTGTCGTAGAACTGAACCAGGGTGAAGGTCGGCGACGGCACATCCTCATCCGGCGTGGTCAGGGCGCGGATCAGGGCGCGGGCCAACGTCGACTTGCCCATGCCGAGCGGGCCATACAGCAGGACGCTCTCACCCGGTTCCAACAGGGGCGCGATGGCCGCGCCCAGCCGCCCGGTGGCGTCCGCGTCCGGAAGGGTCAGGGTCAGATCAGGCAAAGTCGGCGTCCGGCTGGGCGGGCAGGACCCGCTCGGTGAAGGCCTTCAGCGCATAGGTCGCCTTGCCTGCATCGATGTCGAGACGCGACGGCGGGATCGGCTTGCCGACCTTCATCTGGAAGGCCGTCCGGCGCTTGTTCAACAGCTCATGGAACAGGGTGATGTCCCTCAGTTCCTCGGAGAACCGGTCAAACCAGTGGAACAGGCGCGAATAGGGACCGGCCACATGGATCGGCACCACCGGCGCCTCAGACTTCCGCGCCAGGGACGCGGCGGTCGGCGCCCATTCCGGATCGGTGACCGACCCGTCCTTCGCGATCCGCGCCAGCCGCCCGGCCGGGAACATCACCAGACACCGCTCGGCCTCAAACGCCGCCTTCGCCGCCTGCAGTGTGGCGCGGGTCTTCTCGCGGGTGCGTTTGTCATGAACCCACTCCACCGGAATAATCACCTCGCCCAGTCGGGGCGAGACCCGCAGGGCGTCAGCGTTCGCGAAGAAAATGGCGTCCGGCCGCCGCTTTTTGATGGCGTCAAAGACGGCGATCCCGTCGGCGATCCCCGTCGGATGGTTAGCCACCACCACGCATCGCCCCGTCGCCGGGATGCGATCCGCGTTCAGCACCGAGACCTTCAGGTCCAGCAGGTTGCTCATATAGTCCAGCGCCGCCCCGCCCGAGAGCGGCTTGACCGCATCGGCCATGCGGACCGCCTGCGGATAGTTCAGGAGCCGGTACAGAAGCGGCCGCACCAGCGGCCAGACCGCTGACTGCGTCAGCCGCGGCGCGCGCTCGGCGATCAGCACGTCGCAGATGTGCGGCTCAGGTCGCGCGGGCAGGGTCTCGGGGGTCGTCATGCGACGCCGGTTGTCGCCGCTCCCGCGAAGGACGGCAAGCGGCTTGGCGACCGCATCGCACGCCTTTGTGAGCACAGGCGGCGCCGCTTCCGCCCGCCGCCCCCCGGTGCTACGCCACCCGCCGAAGACAAAGGAACCTGCCCATGCGTCACCGCTCCCTGCTTTCGTGCGCCGTCGCCGCCATCGCGCTGTCGACCGCAGTCCCCGCCCTGGCCGAGACCCCGACCGTCTCCCCGGCTCCGGCGGAGGCGTCGGCTCAGGCCGCGCAACCGGCCTTCGACTACCGCGCCATGATCTCGGCCAACCGGCTGGGCGATCCGCAGGTGTCCCCGGACGGCCGCTGGGTCGTCTATTCGGTGACCACCACGGACGTCGCCGCCAACCGCCGCGCGGGCGCCCTGTTCATCCAGGACCTGCGCAGCCCCGGCGAGGGCCGTCGTCTGGCCATCAACGAGGGCGGCGCCAACACCGCGCGCTGGGGTTCGGACGGCAAGCTGTACTTCCTCTCGGGCCGGTCGGGCTCCAGCCAGGTCTGGCGCGCGGAAGCCGACGGGACCGCTCCGGTTCAGGTCACCAACCTGCCGCTCGACGTGAACGCCTACCGCATCAGCCCCGACGCCTCGAAGGTCGCGGTCTCGCTGGCGGTCTTCCCCGACTGCGCCGACCTGGCCTGCACCGTGGATCGCCACAAGGCTGTCGCTGACGATCCTTCGACCGGCCAGACCTACGACCGCATGTTCGTGCGCCACTGGGACACCTGGAACGATCACACCCAGAACCATCTGTTCGTTCTGAACGCCGACGGTTCGGGCCAGCCCGTTCACGTCACCCGTGGCTTCGACGGCGACACTCCGTCCAAGCCGTTCGGCGACGAGAGCGAGTTCGTCTTCACCCCGGACAACCAGGGCATCGTCTTCTCGGCCCGCGAGGCCGGAAAGACCGAGCCGTGGAGCACCAATTTCGACCTCTATCAGGTCGCCATCGGCGCGCCCGGTCAACTGACCAATCTGACCGACGCCAATGACGCCTGGGACACCGGCCCGGTCTTTTCACCGGACGGCAAGACCATGGCCTATCGCGCCATGGCCCGTCCGGGTTTCGAGGCCGACAAATATTCGATCTTCCTGCGCGACGTGGCGACGGGCCAAACCCGCCAGATCGCCGCCGACTGGGACCGCTCGGCCGACACCCTGCAATGGTCGCGCGACGGCCGCACCCTCTACACCACCGCCGGCGACGTCGGTCAGACCCGCCTGTTCAGCATCGACGTCCGTCGCGGCACGGTGATCCCGATCACCGGCGAGGGCCACGTCTCGGCCTTCCAGCAGACGCCCTCGGGCTTCGTCTTCGCCCAGGACAGCCTGACCCGCCCCAGCGAGCTGTTCGTAAAGACCTTCCGGGGGCGCGAAATGCCCGCCCGGATCACCAATGTGAACCCGCAGCTGGACAACCTTGCCTTCGGTGAAGCCGAGCAGTTCACCTTCGCCGGCTGGAATGACGAGACCGTCCACGCCTACGTCATCAAGCCCGCCAACTATGTCGAGGGCCAGAAGTATCCGGTCGCCTTCCTGATCCACGGCGGCCCGCAGGGGTCGTTCGGCAACGGCTGGTCCTACCGCTGGAACCCAGGGACCTATGCCGGTGCGGGCTATGCGGTGGTGATGATCGATTTCCACGGCTCGACCGGCTACGGCCAGGCCTTCACGGATTCGATCAGCCAGCACTGGGGCGACCGCCCGTTCGAGGACCTGCAGAAGGGCTGGGCCGCCGCCCAGGCGAAGTACAGCTTCCTGGACGGCGATAACGCCTGCGCCCTCGGCGCCTCCTACGGCGGCTATATGATCAACTGGATCGCCGGTAACTGGCCGGGTGAGTTCAAATGCCTGGTCAACCATGACGGCGTCTTCGACATCCGCGGCATGGGCTACGGCACCGAGGAGCTGTGGTTCACCGAGTGGGAGTACGGCGGCACCCAGTACGAGAATCCGCAGGGCTACGAGCAGTTCAACCCGGTGAACCACGTCGCCAACTGGCGTGACCCGATGCTGGTCGTCCAGGGCGACCTCGACTACCGCATCCCGACCTCGCAGGGCCTGTCGACCTTCACGGCGCTCCAGCGTCGCGGCATCGACAGCCGCCTGCTGTTCTTCCCGAACGAGAACCACTGGGTGCTGAAGCCGGCGAACAGCCTGCAATGGCACAACGAGGTGTTCGGCTGGCTGGACAAGTATCTGAAGCCGGCGAACTGATCCCGGCGTCAGACCAAAGAGAAAGGGCGCTCCCGGCGGGAGCGCCCTTTTTCATGTCCCGATCCCGTTGGAGGTCAGCGGGCGCGGGCGTTGGCCGAACTGTTCATCAGCCGCGCATGCTCTTTGGCGGTGATGCAGCGCGGGGTTGACCAGGTCGGGTCGGTCGGGCGCAGGGCCTGAACCTCGCGCGCGGTGATGAAGACCGGCGCGGCGCCGTGTTCGCGCGTGAAGGCGCGACGGGTGGCGGCGTCGGTGGCGCAGACCATAACCGGACGAGCCGGAGCCGCTTGCGCGGTTTCGTGAGCGACAGCAGGGACCGCCGAGAGGGCGGAAGCGGCGACCGCGAGGGCCGCAAAGGCGCGAATTGCACGCATGGGATTTCCTCCAGAACGCCTGAAATGCTCAGGACTCGGACGGAATAATGCGCGAACGCCGTCATTTGTAAATCTTATATGACGTTTGGAAGTATGAAATTTTACATTGGCGGTTTCAGGCGGACCTGGGCCTTTCCGCGACCTCGTGCGTTGTGCAGGCTTCGATGGAGCCTCCCCGCTTGCTCAACCCGTTGAAAAACAGCCCGATCTGGCCCGCCGCCCGAGACCGTTTCCTGCTGCCGGCATGGCGATGGGTGCGGGTTCGGAGCGTCAACGCCTACGCGGCGGCCAGAGGCTGGCGACCGGGCCGAAAGACCCGCGTCGCCGGGATCGTCGCCCTCGTTCTGGTGCTGGCGATCACGATCGGCCTCGCCTTGCTCGACTGGAATCTGCTGCGTGGCCCCATCGGGCGCTGGGCCTCGGCCAGATATGATCGTCAGATCGAGCTTAACGGCGACCTGGATGTGAAGCTGTTCAGCTGGACCCCCTCTGTCCACGTCCGTGACCTGCGTGTCGGCGGACCCTCATGGGCGCGGGACCGCGACACGCTGAAGATCGCGGATTTTCAGGGCTCGGTCCGCCTGCTGCCCCTGCTCATCGGCAGGGTCGAGGTTCCGCGCGTCGCCATCGTCCGCCCCGAGGTCGTCCTGATCGCCACCGAGGACGGTCGCCGCAGTTGGCAGCTCAATCCCGACAAGCCTGACGACGGCAAGGGCCTGAAGCTGCCGCCGATCCATCAGCTGATCATCACCGACGGCTCTCTTTCGCTGTACGAGCAACGCCGCAAGATAAGGATGGAGGCCACCCTGTCCGCCCGCGAGGGCTCGCATGGGCGCGCCGGTTTCCGGCTCGACGGTCAGGGCACGATCAACGGCACGCCGCTGACCCTGGCCGTGGCGGGCGGCCCCTTTATCAATATCCGTCGCGACCGCCCCTACCCCTTCCAGGCCTCGCTCGCGGGGGTGAACTCGACGCTCGAGGCGCGCGGCTCCATCACCCGACCCTTCGATCTCGGACAGTTCCAGACGACGCTCAGCCTTCAGGGCCGCGATCTGGCGGACCTGTATCTCCTGACAGGCATCGCCCTGCCGAACACCCCGCCCTATCGGCTGTCGGGCCGACTGACGCGCGACGACGCCAAATTCAGCTTCAACGACTTCGCCGGTCAGGTGGGATCGTCGGACCTGTCCGGCGATCTGGTGGTCGACAAGGTCGGCGATCGTCGGCGCGTGGACGCCGTCCTGCACTCCCGGCTGCTGGACATCGACGATCTCGCCACGGTTCTGGGCGGAACGCCGACGGTCACGCCCGCCGGCAATACGGTGGTGACATCCGGCCAGCCGGGCCGGTTGCTGCCCGACGCACCTCTGGCCGTCGAGCGCCTGCGCGTGATGGACGGCACGCTGCGCTACACGGCGGGACAGGTGAAGCGGAACGAACTGGATATCCGCAAGGTCGAGCTGGGCGCCGATCTGGATCGCGCCATCCTTGATCTCGACCCGGTAGCCTTCACCTTCAATCGCGGCGAACTGCGCGGAACGGCCCGGATCAACGCGACCCGCGACACGCCTTACAGCACCGCCGATTTCCGCCTGCGCGGCTATCCGCTGGAATCCATCATCCCGGCCCAGGGCGGAGTCCCGACCGTGACCGGTCGGGCCTTGGGGCGCCTCCAGCTCGAAGGACCGGGCGCGTCCATTCACGACTTCGCCGCCGCCTCAAAGGGCCAGATCACGGTCGTCGTGCCGCAGGGTCGCATGCGTTCAGCCTTCGCCGAACTGTTGGGCATCAACGCCAGCGCCGGTCTGTTCCGCCTTCTCGGAGGGGATGAGTCCGACGTGGAGATCCGCTGCGCGGTCGCCGACTTCCGCGTCGCGGGCGGTACGGCGACGGCGCGGACCTTCGTCATCGACACCACCCCGGTTCTGGCCCAGGGGACCGGAACCCTTGATCTGGGCGCCGAGACCCTGAACCTGCGCATCGACGGCGAAACCAAGGAGGCCCGTCTGGTTCGCCTCTGGTCACCGATCACGGTGCAAGGATCGTTGACCGCGCCCCGCGTCGGCATCGATACCGGCTCGGTGGTCGGTCAGGCCGGTTTGGCGGGGGTTCTTGGCGCCGTAGTCAATCCGCTGATCGCCCTGCTGCCCTTCGTCGACCCCGGCCTGGCCGAGGACGCCAACTGCGGCGCGCTGATTTCTTCGGCCCGTTGAGCGCCGGCGTTCTGGTCCACGACGGGTCTTCGTGCGTATCTGAAGCATGACACGACGCGGCATTCTCGCATCCACCCTCGGCGCTCTCGTCGCGGCCTGCTCCCCTCTCGGCCTCCTGAACGGGCTGGGGCCGAGGGACGGCGGCGTGCGTCGCGTGGGTCGCGACATCGCCTACGGTCCGGCTGAGCGACAGACGCTCGACATATGGGCGCCGACCGATCCGTCAGATATGGCTCGGCCCGTTCTGGTCTTCTTCTACGGCGGCGGCTGGTCCGACGGGTACAAGAACCTCTACGGCTGGGCTGCGCAAGCATTGGCGGCCCGCGGCTTCCTCGTGGTCGTTCCCGACTACCGGCTGGTTCCCGAGGTCCACTTCCCCGCCTTCATCCAGGACGGCGCCGAGGCCACAGCCTTCGCCGGGACCATCGCGCGTCAGTATGGCGGCGACCCCGCCCGGCTCGGTGTTCTGGGCCACTCCGCCGGCGCCCATCTGGCGATGATGATCGCACTCGACCGACGATACATGGCCGGCGCCGAAGCTCCGAATCTCATCCGGGCCGCCGCCGGTCTGGCCGGACCCTACGATTTTCTGCCGCTGGACGTTCCCGCCTCGATCAACGCGTTCGGCCGCGCGCCCGATCTTACCCTGACCCAGCCGGTCAGCTTCGTTCGCCCCGACGCCCCGCCCCTCTGGTTGGGCCACGGAGCCGCCGACACGGTCGTGCACGCCGAGGACACCACCATCCTGCGCGACCGGATGCAGGCGGTGGGCGGCCGTTGCGAAGCCAAACTCTACCCCGGTCTGTCCCACGAAGACCTGATCGCGACCTTCTCGCCGCTGTTCCGCAAGAAGGCTCCGGTTCTCGACGACGTCACCGCCTTCTTCCGGCGCGAGCTCGGCTGACGTCAGGGTCGGTCACACCCCGTAACCGGTGTTCAGCGTGGCCGTCTCGCCAACGTCACCGTCTTCCGTTAAGGGAGGCCATGACAAATACGATGACAGCACAGGCGGCGCTGGACCGCCTTGAAACCCTCTACTCCGAATCCGTCGCCAATCTTCGCGATGCTGTGAAGACCTTCCTCGCCACGGGCGAGCGTCCCGATGCCGAGGCGCGGGCCAAGGGTCTCTTCACCTATCCTGAACTCCGCATCAGCTGGTTCGGCGACCGTCCGGTCAATCTGGCCACCCGCGCCTATGCCCGACTCTCGCGGCAGGGTGTGTATTCGACGACCGTCACCCGGCCGGAACTATACCGCTCGTACCTGCAGGAACAGCTGGCGCTGCTGGAGCAAGACTACGGCGCGACCTTCGACGTTATCCCGTCGGCGCAGGAAATCCCCTTCCCCTACGTGCTGGACGGCTCGGACGTGGTTCTGGACGCGACCATGACGGCGTCGATCGCCCGCTACTTCCCGACCACCGATCTGGCCCACATCGGCGATGAGATCTCCGATGGCCTGTGGGATTCGGACGAGGAGTTCCCTCTGGCCCAGTTCGACGGCCTGCGCACCGACTTCTCGCTGGCCCGCCTGCGCCACTACACCGGCACTCCGGTCGAGGACGTGCAGAACTACATCCTGTTCACCAACTACAACCGCTACGTCGACGAATTCGTCCGCTGGGCGCTGGAGCAGATCAAGGATCCGAACAGCATCTACGAGACCTTCTCGACCTCGGGCGGGGTCGTGGTCACGCGGGACACGCCGAACCCGGAAGCCGTCGTCGCCGACGCCGCCTGGAAAAAGCACCAGATGCCCGCCTACCACCTGACCGCGCCGGGCTGGAACGGGATCACCCTGGTCAACATCGGCGTCGGTCCGTCGAACGCCAAGACCATCTGCGACCACCTGGCCGTCACCCGGCCGCATGCGTGGATGATGATCGGCCACTGCGGCGGCCTGCGTCCGTCCCAGACCATCGGCGACTATGTGCTGGCCCACGCCTATCTGCGCGAGGATCACGTTCTGGACGCCGTCCTGCCGCCGGACATCCCCATCCCCTCGATCGCGGAAGTTCAGCGCGCCCTGTACGACGCCGCCAAGATCGTCTCGGGCGCCCCGGGCGAGGAAGTGAAGCGTCGCCTGCGCACCGGCACCGTCGTCACCACCGACGACCGGAACTGGGAGCTGCGCTATTCCAAGTCGGCCCTGCGCTTCAACCAGAGCCGCGCCGTGGCAATCGACATGGAATCGGCCACCATCGCCGCGCAGGGTTACCGCTTCCGCGTGCCCTACGGGACGCTGCTCTGCGTGTCGGACAAGCCGCTGCATGGCGAGATCAAGCTGCCGGGGCAGGCCAACCGCTTCTACGAGGGCTCCATCTCGGAACACCTCCAGATCGGCATCCAGGCCGTGGACCTGCTGCGCGCCGAAGGCAACCGCCTGCACAGCCGCAAGCTCCGCGCCTTCGACGAGCCCCCGTTCCGGTAGGTGATACTGCGGGCGCTATTTCGAAGACGCCCGAAGGGATATTTGGACGACGAAAATTGTGACGACGGCGACAGGATATACAGCCTGAGCCGTCGTCCTAGCGCTTGAGCCGTTCCGCATTGGCGGTCGCCGCCGCATGGATCGGCTGCAGGGCGTCGGTCTGAAGCTTCAGCATGGCCACGCCCATGGCCCAGCTCTGTTCGAGAGACCGGGTCCAGGCGTCGGCGGCCCAGGCGCTTTGGGCGGCCATCATCTCCGCCGGGGTCCGGGAACGCAGCACAGCGTCGAAGGCCCGGCCCGCCGCTGCGGTTTCCCGTGCGGCGACCGTCTGCGCCGTCTGCGCCAGCACCGCCGCGCCGTTCAGACCGATGCGGGCCGATCTGGACATGGCGTCCAGTTTCTCCGACCCCATCAACGCCAGCTCCGCCATATCCGCGCCGGCCGGATTCGCGACGGCCTCGGCCATGATGGTCAGCCGCCGGGCGATGACGTCGCCCGAGGCTTCCAGCAGTTCCTGTCCGGCGCGGGCGGCCCGCGCGGCCTCGTCGATAGGGCTCATGGAATGACGGTGCGCCTGACCCGGCCTTACGGCAAGACCTCGACCGAGAAGTCCGCCACATCCTGTAGCAATCCCGGCACAGCGGCATCGATGATCGTCTGGCCGTGCTCCGGGCTGGCCAGCATGGGATCGGAGCCGATCCGGCCGTCCGGGAACCGGGCGCGATAGTCCAGCGCATCGCGGATCGGCCCGTTCGGCGCGATCTTCGGGCTGTAGTCCGCAGTCTTGATCCGGTCCGGATAGGCCGCCTGCGTCACCGCGATCTCGGACGGGGTGGCGTGCATCCCGTGCCCGACCGGGAACAGCCGGTTGCACAGGCTGTTCACGCCCGGCAGGTCCCACCAGTTGCGCAGTTTCAGCACGAACGGCGGGCGATCTTCCGCGAACGACCACTCCGCATAGATCTCGGCGAAGGTGGCCTCGATGGTGGCGACGTTGCCGCCGTGACCGTTCAGGAAATAGATTCGCTCGAAGCCATGGCGGCTCAGCGAATGCACCCAGTCGGTGATCGCGGCCATGAAGGTCGAGGGGCGCAGCGAGATGGTTCCCGCGAAGGCCAGATGGTGCTGGGCCATGCCGATGTTGAACGTCGGTGCGACCACCAGTTGCTCGTCCGCCTTCTCGGCGGCGTGGGCGATGATCTCCGGGCACAGCCAGTCGGTGCCCAGCAGACCGGTCGGCCCGTGTTGCTCATTCGAGCCGATGGGCACCACCACCGTCTTCACGGTCTTCAGCCGCGCGTCGATCTCGGGCCAGGACGACAGATGCATCAGCATGGGCGGAACTCTCAAACCGGGGATGGGGCCGCTCTACACCCATCCCGGGCCGCCGTCATTCCGGAGCAAACGCTCGCATGAAGCGGCGCGTGACCTCGGCCGCGCGGGCGGCGGGATCGATCACCGGATGCGGCACGCCCAGAATGCCGCGCAGATGCCCGTGGCCCAGCACCATGCCCGAGAACATCTCGGCGGCGACATCCGGCTCCGGCACCGACAACACGCCCTTCCGGTCCTGCTCGGCCAGCCAGACGGACAGCTTGCGCAGGCTCTCGGCCGGCCCGGCCTCATAGATGGCCGCCGCGATGTCCGGGGCCTGGGGCGACAGCAGGGCGACCCCGCGCATGGACCCCTTGCTGTCATTGCCGGCGATCTTCTCCAGCAGCAGGCCGGCGAAACCGCGCAGGACCGCCTCGGCGTCCCCGCCTGAGCGCAGCGGCGCGCTGATCGTGTCCGACCGGCGACTGGCCAACGCCCGCCCGATGTCCAGCTTGGAGGGGAAGCGGTTGTAGAGGGTCTGGCGCGAGACCCCGGCGGTGCGTGCGATGGCCTCCATCGAGACTGACACGCCTTTTTCAGCGAAAAGGGCGTGCGCGGCCTCCAGAATGGCCTCGGTCTTGGTCTCGTCGACCTGTCCGGCAATCCTCGGCATCAGTGCGCGTCCGACGCCACGGGTGGCGCGCCCGGCTGCTGTTTCACCGGCTTGGCCAGCAGGGTCACGAAAGCCGCGAAGGCGCAGCCGACGGCCAGCATGGCGAAGGCGTCGCCGAACGCCAGCGTCGTCGCCTGCATCTGAAGCATCCCGTTGACGGCCTTCATCGCTGACCCCGCCGGATCGATCGAGTCGGCGAAACGCTCCTGCATCGCCGACAACATGCCCTGCATGGCGCCGCTGGTGTTCTGAATGCCCTGGGTCAGCTCGCTCATGTGCAGGGCGGTGTTGGTCGTCAGCGAGGTGTTCAGAAGAGCCAGACCCACGGCCCCGCCGACGTTGCGGAACAGGTTCACCAGCCCCGAGGCGTTCTTGACCATGTGCGGCGGCAGGGTCGACATCGTCACCTGCTGCGAGGCGATCATGGCGATCATCACCCCCACCCCGCGCAGGGCCTGAACTCCGGCGAACTCCCAGAAGCCCCATTCGCTGGTCAGCGCATGGGCGTCCCACATGCCCCAGGCGCACATCATGAAGCCCCCGAACATCAGGATGCGGGGATCAACCGCCCGCACCAGCCGACCGGCGAAGGGGCCGGTGGCGAACATGGCCAGACCCGACACGACCATGGTGGTGCCCACCTCGGCCGCCGAATAGCCCCGCACCCGCCCGAGGAAGAGCGGCAGCAGGAAGGTCCCGCCGAACAGGGCCAGGCCGACGGTGAAGGTCATCACCACGCCGACGAAGAAGTTACGATTGGCGAACGCCCGCAGCTCCACGATCGGGTTGTAGTAGGTCAACGTGCGCCAGATGAAGGCCGGGCCGGTCACGGCCGTGACCACTGTCAGCAGCAGGATCTCCTCGTCCGCGAACCAGTCATTCCTGGCGCCTTCCTCCAGCACGAACTGAAGGCTCATCAGGAAGGTCGCCATCAGGACCAGACCCAGCCAGTCGAAGCCCTTGGACAACGACGGATCGCCCTTGTCGAAATTGGCGTACCGGCTGACGAGGAACAGTACGAGAATTCCCGGCGGCACATTGATGAAGAACAGCCAGCGCCAGCTCAGCTGCTCGGTCAGGTGCCCGCCCAGCGTCGGCCCGATGGTCGGGGCCAGGGTCACGATCAGGCCCATGATGACGCTGGCCGTCACGCGCTGCGCGGGCGGAAAGGCGGTGAAGGCCACGGCGAAGACGGTCGGGATCATGGCCCCGCCGACAAAACCCTGAATGGCCCGGAAGAAGATCATCTGCTCGACCGACCCGGACAGGCCGACGGCGATGCTCATCAGAATGAAGCCGGTGCAGGACAGCAGGAACACCTTCTGCGTGCCCCACAGCCGCGACAGGTATCCCGACAGGGGGATCATCACGACCTCGGGGATCAGATAGGCGGTCTGGATCCAGCTGATTTCATCCGCCGACGCCCCGACGCCCGCCTGAATCTGCGGCAGGGAGGAGGCGACGATCTGGATGTCGAGAATGGCCATGAACTGGCCGATCACCATCCCGGCGAAGCCGAGCAGGAGGATCGTCCAGTTGACCTGGGGTTCGGCGGCTGCGGCGGGGGCCGGGGCCTGACCCTGCGTGACGGACTGGGACGTCATGGTTCTGCCTTCCCCGTTCGGGGCGGAGTTCAGCGCGCGGCGGTCTGGACCGGGGCGGCGGCGGATTCGGCGAAGGTCAGGCCGCCCTCGCTCTTGAGATCGACCTTCACCTCGACCGACAGGCCGGGACGCAACACCGCGCCCTCGCGACGATCCACACGGATGCGAACCGGGACGCGCTGGGTGATCTTGGTGAAGTTGCCGGTGGCGTTCTCGATGGGGATCAGGGCGAACTCGGACCCGGTCGCCGGGGCGAAGCTGTCGATGTGGCCGACCAGAGGCTCGCCCTTGAAGGCGTCGGCCTTGATCTCGACCTGCTGGCCCAGACGCATCCGGTCCAGCTGGGTCTCCTTGAAGTTCGCCACCACATAGGTGTCGCCCAGCGGCACGATCGACAGGATCACCCCGCCCGGACGGACATACTGGCCGACCCGCACACCCCGCGCGCCGACGACGCCCGCGACGGGGGCCCGAATGACGGTGCGCTCCAGCGCGATACGGGCCTGTTCGACCAGAGCGCGCGCCTGTTCCACCGAGGCGACCGATTGCTCGCGGGTCGAGCCCAGAACACCGGCGGTGCGCTGCTCGGCGGCCAGCGCGGCCTGCGCCTCGGCGACCGAGGCCTGCGCCGTGCGGGCGCTGGCGCGTTCGGTCTCGATCCGCTGTTGCGAGACCCAGCCCTGCTCGGCCAGCTGGCTGTAGCGGTTGACCTGCTGGCGGGCGAGATCGGCCTGGGCCTGGGCCTGCGCCACCGAGGCGGCGCGGCTGGCGATCATCGCCTGTTCCTGTTCGGCGCGGGCGTCCACGTTGGCGACCCCGGCCTGCAAGGCGGCCAGATTGGCCTCGGCCTGCGCCAGCTTCACCTTGGCGTCGGCGTCATCCAGACGGATCAGCACCTGACCGGCCTCGACGCGCTGGTTATCGGCGACCAGCACCTCGACCACATAACCCTCGACCTGCGGGCTCAGGGAGGTGGTGTCAGCCTGCACGAAAGCGTTGTCGGTGGCTTCCCACCTCTGCTTGCCCTGCCACCAGACAACCCCGCCGGCGATCAGGCCGAGGCCCACGATACCGGCGACGATCAGGGGAAGGCGTTTCTTGACGGCGGGATTCAGAGCCATGTCAGAACTCGAAGTACGGGGGGAGGCGCGATAAAGCGTCGCGCATAAATGGACAGCCTTGTCCAGAAATCAACTCCCTTGTTTCGGCGCCGCAACACGTCATGTTTCGCGCCATCAGGACTGAGGTTTCCGTGTCACTTCCCGCTTTCGTCGATGTGGTCATTGTCGGGGCCGGCGCCGCCGGTCTGGCGGCCGCCCGCGCCCTGTCGCACCAGCCCCTCACCATCGCCGTGCTCGAGGCCCGGGATCGCATCGGCGGCCGCGCATGGACGATCCGGTTCCAGGGCGAGGGCCTCGACATGGGCTGCGGCTGGCTGCACTCGGCGGACGAAAATCCGCTGGCGACCATGGTCGAGCCGGCGGGCCTGACCCTCGACCGCACCCCGCCGCCCTGGCAGGGTCAGGCCTTCAATCACGAGACCACCGACGCCGAGATCGCCGACTTCCGCGCCGCCTGGGACGCCTTTGACGAACGCATCGCAGAGGCCGCCGCCGCCGGTCGTGAAGGCCCTGCCTCCGCCTTGCTGGAGCCCGGCAATCGCTGGAACGGGCGGATGGACGCCATCTCCGGCGCCCTGAACGGCGCCCGCTTCGCCCAGGTCTCCATTCTCGACTACGACGCCTATCGCGACACCGGCGTGAACTGGCGCGTGCGAGAAGGCTATGGTCGGCTGATCGAGACTCTCGGCCGTCCGGTCCCGGTCATCACCGACTGCCCGGTGCGCAAGATCGACCGGACCGGTCCCGTCCTGCGGCTGGAGACCGACCGGGGCGTCATCGAGGCCCGCGCCGTGATCGTGACTCTCCCGACCGACCTGATCGCCCGCGAGACCCTGAAGTTCGACCCGCCCCTGCCCGCACTTCTGGAGGCGGCGAACAATGTGCCGCTCGGACTGGCGTCCAAGATGCACATGACCGTCACCGGGGCAGAGGATTTCCCCGAGAACAGCCAGCTCTGGGGCCGCACCGACACCGCCGACACCGGCGGCTATCACCTGCGCCCCTTCGGCCGGGCGATGATCGAGGGCTACTACGGCGGCGATCTGGCGCGTGGGCTGGAGGCCGAGGGACAGGCCGCCTTCTTCGCCTTCGCCGTGGAGGAACTGGTTCACCTGCTGGGCTCGAACATGCGCCGGCGGCTGGACCCGGTCGTCGCGACCCTGTGGGGCGCCGACCCGTGGTCGCTCGGCGCCTACTCCCACGCCCTGCCCGGTCACGCCGGGGATCGCGCCAGACTGAAGACGCCCGTCGAGAACCGCATCTTCTTCGCCGGCGAGGCCACCGCTGAAGCCTTCTACGGCACCGCCCACGGCGCCTGGATGGAAGGCGAACGGGCGGCGCGGGAAGCCATGGCGACGCTGGGACTTGATCCCGGGCCGCGCCCCGGCGACGAAGGCGCATGAAGCCGCCCGCGCCGAAGCGTTCGAAAAAGCCCGCCCCCAAACGCCCCGCCGTCATGACCGGCGCGGCGATCCCGGTGCTTCGCTGGCCGCCGGACGAGGATCGGGTCGAGACCATCTTCGAGCGGCTTGCGGCCTTCATGCCGGACCCGAAGACCGAGCTGAATTACTCCAACCCCTTCACCTTCGTGGTCGCCGTCGCGCTTTCGGCCCAAGCCACGGACGTCGGGGTCAACAAGGCCACCGACAAGCTGTTCAAGGTCGCCGACACGCCGGAAAAGATGCTGGCGCTCGGCGAGGAGGGGCTGATCCCGTTCATCAACTCCATCGGCCTGTATCGCGGTAAGGCGAAGAACGTCATCGCCCTCAGCCGGATCGTGCTTGAGAAGCACGGCGGCGAGGTTCCGCTCAACCGTGACGAGCTGCAGGCCCTGCCCGGCGTCGGCCGCAAGACCGCCAGCGTGGTGCTGAACGAAATGGGTGTCGAACCGGCCATCGCGGTGGACACCCATGTCTTCCGCGTCTCCCACCGGCTGGGGCTGGCCAACGCCGCGACGCCGGACAAGGTCGAGGCCCAGTTGCACCGGATCGTGCCGGAGGACTGGCTCCCCAAGGCGCATCACTGGCTGATCCTGCACGGCCGCTACACCTGCACGGCGCGCAGGCCGAAATGCACCGCCTGTGTGATCAATGACCTTTGTCCGTCCCGCGCCGGGCTGATGGCGCTGGGCGAAGCCGCCTGACCGCTTCAGGAATCGAGCGCCTCGTCGTCGGCCCCGGCGTCTTCGGGCCGCAGGCCCGGATCGGTCAGCAGGCGGGTCGCCAGCGTGTCCAGCACCTTCAGGGCCGTGACCAGCTCATCATCGGGCACCCCGTCAAACACCCGTGTCCGCATCGCCGCCGCCAGACCGTCGAAGGCCGCCAGGGCCGTCGCGCCCTTCTCCTGCATCACCACCAGTCGCGACCGTCCGTCCCCGATCAGCCGACGTCGGGACACAAGACCGGCATCCTCCAGCCAGTCGACCAGCCGGGTGACGCTGGCCCCCGTGATCTTCATTCGCGCCGCGATCTCCGAGTGGGTCAGGCCCCGTCGCGCATCCGCGAGGACATATAACAGGCTCATGGGCGCCCCCGCATGCCCCGCGCCCCGGTAGGCCTCGGCGGACCGTTGCTGCCAACGCCGCGCCGCCTGCGAGACGCTGTTCACAACCTTCAATTGCAGGGAGTAGCGGGAAGTCGGCACGGCTCTCCAGGGGACGGGCGGCGTAACAATGCGTGAAACGCCGCGCCGTATCACACGTCGGATTCCGGCGTTACCGCATGCCCTTGTTGGGAGAAAAATCCAGCTCTCGCCATGATATATAGCGGGCTAAGCAAACGGGCGCCGCGCATAAATCATTTAAGGTCAGGCTTAACGCAGTTCGCGTTTCCCCTCTCTCCATATCGAGACACGCCATGAAGTCCTTCCTTCGCGCGCGCCCCGCTGATTCGGCGGGTGAGCTCGCCGAGCTGCGCGCCATGCTGGCCGCTGTTCATCGTTCGCAGGCCGTCATCGAGTTCGAGCTCGACGGCACGGTTCGCACCGCGAACCCCAATTTCCTGTCCGTCGTCGGCTACGAGCTGGACGAGATCCGGGGCCGTCACCACAGCCTGTTCATGGACCCTGACGAGGCCGCCAGCCCTGAGTACAAGACCTTCTGGCGTCGCCTGAACGCCGGGGAGTTCATCGCCGACAAATTCACCCGCTACGGCAAGGGCGGGACGCGGGCGGTGATCGAAGCGTCCTACAACCCCATCCTCGATGCGGCCGGGAAGCCGTACAAGGTGGTCAAGTTCGCCACCGACGTCACCGCCGCCGAAATCGAACGCGAACGTCGCGCCGAGGCGGACCGCAGGGAAGCCGAAATCCAGACCAATGTGGTCGAGGACACGGGGCGCGGACTGGCCGCCATGGCGGCGGGCGACCTGTCCTATCGCATCACCAACGAATTCCCGGGGCGCTACGGCCCTCTGCGCGAGAATTTCAACGCCGCCATGAACGCCATGGACGAGGCGATGGGCGTCATTCGCGACAACGCCGGAACCATGCAGTCCGGCGCCGGCGAGATCAGCGGCGCCGCCGAGGAACTGTCCCGCCGCACCGAGCGTCAGGCCGCCTCGCTTGAAGAGACCGCCGCCGCCCTGGACGAGATCACCGCCACGGTGAAGAAGACCGCCGAGAACGCCCTGTCCGCCGACACCGTCGTCGGCCACGCCCGGTCGCAGGCGCAGAGCGGCGGCGAGGTCGTCCAGCGCGCCGTCACCGCCATGGGCGAGATCGAACGGTCCTCCGACCAGATCAGTCAGATCATCGGGGTGATCGACGAAATCGCCTTCCAGACCAACCTTCTGGCCCTGAACGCCGGCGTCGAGGCGGCCCGCGCGGGCGAGGCCGGTCGTGGCTTCGCGGTCGTGGCCTCCGAGGTCCGGGCCCTGGCCCAGCGCTCCGCGGACTCGGCCAAGGAGATCAAGACCCTGATCTCGGCCTCCGGCGCCCAGGTCAAGGACGGCGTGGTTCTGGTTCGCCAGTCGGGCGAGGCCCTGACCGGCATCGTCAGCCGCATCAGCGAGATCACCGAACTGATGGGCGAAATCCGCGCCTCGACCCAGGAACAGGCCTCCGGTCTGGCCCAGGTCAACACGGCCGTGAACGACATGGACCAGGTCACGCAGCAGAATGCGGCAATGGTTGAGGAATCGACCGCCGCCAGCCTGAACCTGACCCGCGAAGCCGCCACCCTCGCCGAGCTGGTCGGACGTTTCCAGGTCAGCGAGGAGGCGCATCGTCCCACGCCGATCCGCGCCGCCGAAGCCCGGATCGCGGCCTTCGCCGCCGAGCCTGCCCCCGCCCGTCCCTCCCGCCCCCGCATGGCGGTCGGCGCCGGTCGCCCGGTCGCCGTCGCCGCCGGCTGGGAGGAGTTCTGATGACGACCGCCCTCGCCGACGGCGGGACGCGGGAGCTGGTCGGCTTCCGCGTCGGGGATCAGGCCTTCTGCATCGACATCACCTCGGTGCTGGAAATCCGGGGGTGGACCCCGGTCACGCCCCTGCCCGAAGCGCCGCCGTACATGACCGGCGTGGTCAACCTGCGCGGCACGGTCCTGCCGATCATTGATCTGGCCGAGCGTCTGGGTCTGCCGACCTCGGAGCCCTCGGCCCGGCACGCCATCATGGTCGCCCGTTGCGGCGGGCGCACCGTGGGCCTGCTGGTCGAGGCCGTGTCCGAGATCATGCAGTTGAACGACGCCATCCTTCAGCAGACGCCGGAGATGGGCCAGGGCGACGGTCAGGGCCTGATCGCCGGCATCTTCGCCGTCGATGGCGGCATGATCAGCCTTCTGGAGCTGGACAACCTGCTTCCGGCCCTGCGCGAGGTCGCCTGATCCGGCGTTGAGCCCTAAGCCTTGAGAATGGTCCGGACGGCCTGCGCGAAATTCCGCCCGCCGTCCGGCGCAGATCCCAGATAGAAGTCCGGCTCGATCAGCTCCGCCTCCATCAGCCGCCACGTTCCGTCCGGCGCCGTCGCCATGTCGATACGGGCGTAGAGCAGCTCTTCCCCGATCGCGGCCAGGGTCGCCTCGGCCAGCGCCGGCGCGCCCTGCGGCGGTTCCGGCAGGGCGACATACTGGCCGCCGAACTGCACCTGAATGCGGAAGTCCCCGTTCACCGGCCGCTTGTTCACCACGTGGCTCAGCTTGCCGCCGAAGAACAGCAGGCTGGTTTCTCCTTCCGTCTCGATGGACGGCAGATAGGGCTGGATCATCGCCGCCCCCTCCGGCGCGCCCTCCAGGGGCTCGCCCTTCGCCAGCCGCAGCGTCTTCCACGCCCCGCCCGAGACGCGCGGCTTGACCACCACCACATCGGTTTCGAACCGGTCGAAGGCGGCGTCCACATCCGCCTGCGTCACGGCCTCGACCCAGATGGTGTCGGGCACGGCCACCCCCTTGTCGGCCAGACGGCCCAGATAGCTCTTGTCCGAGTTCCAGCCGATCACCGACGCCGGGTTGCGCATCCGCACGCCCGCCGCCTCCCACGTCCGGCAGGCCTGAATCCATCGTTGATGATCGCGGTGATAGCCCCACACGATCACCGGCAGGACCAGCGGATAACCGGTCAGGCCCGACGCATCCTCGACATGGTCCGTCCACGGGGTCGGCTCGACGGTCACCCCCGCCGCCTCCAGAGCCGCCGCCAGCCGCTCCAGCACGCCGGGCCACTGGCCGGCATAGGAGGGATCGGCGGGATCGGGGGTCAGGACGGCGATACGGGTCATCCGGCGTTCCTAACGACCCCGCCCGTCTGGTCAAAGCCCCTCCGTCCCGCTATGGGCGCGCCATGACCCAGAACGCCCCCCTCTACGACGTCACCGCCGTCGGCAACGCCATCGTCGATGTGCTGGCCCCCTGCGAGCCCGCCTTCCTCGACGCCCAGGGCCTCGTCGCCGGTTCGATGCAGCTGGTCGACGCGGGACAGAGCGCCGCCCTCTATGCGGCCATGCAGGCGGGTGTGGAGGCCTCGGGCGGTTCGGCGGGCAACACCGTGGCGGGCGTCGGCGGCTTCGGGGGGCGCGCGGCCTACATCGGCAAGGTCGCCGACGATCAGCTGGGCGGGGTCTTCGCCCACGACATCCGCGCGGCGGGCGTTCACTTCGACACCCCGGCCCTGGCCGACGGCGCCGCGACCGGCCACGCCACCGGCGTCTGCATGATCAACGTCACCCCGGACGGCCAGCGCACCATGTGCACCTTCCTGGGCGCCGCCAACCAGCTGACCGTCGCCGACATCGACGCCGACCTGATCGGCGCCTCGGCCATCGTCTATCTGGAGGGCTATCTGTTCGACCCGGCCCCGGCCCGCGCCGCCTTCGAGGCCGCCGCCGCCGCCGCCCACGCCGCGGGTCGCAAGGTGGCCATCACCCTGTCGGACAGCTTCGTCGTCCACCGCTGGCGCGCCGAGCTTCTGGCCTTCATCGAGGCTTCGGCCGACATTGTCCTGGCCAATGAGGCCGAACTGGCCGCCCTGTTCGAGACCGAAGACTTCGACGCCGCCGCCGCCCGCCTTGCCTCAATGGTTGACGTGGCCGCCGTCACGCGCGGCGCAGAGGGCTCGGTGGTCATTTCCGGCGACCAGCGCGTCGCTGTTCCGGCCTTCCCGGTCGACAAGGTCATCGACACCACCGGCGCCGGCGACCAGTACGCCGCCGGCCTGCTGCTCGGCCTCGCCCGCGGCCTGTCGCTGGAAGACGCCGGCAAGCTCGGCTCGCTGGCCGCCTCCGAAGTCATCGCCCACTGGGGTCCGCGTCCCATGACCTCGCTGAAGACGCTGGCGGAAGAGGCCGGGCTGGTTCTGGGCTGACCGCCTCGTCCGGGCCCGGTTTTCGCCGACGGAGCCCGGAAAGTGATTGGTGATTGGTGGTTCGCGGCGTCACGGGTGGTTGTTGTCTTGCCCCTGACCGTGGTCCCGGCCACCCACTAATCACCAATCACTTCCCGGCACACTGCCGGCCGCCTCTAGCTCCGGCGAAGCGTCACATACAGCGCCCCGTCGCCGCCGTGGTGGCGCGCGGCCGGGGCGAAGCCTGACACCACCGTCCGCAGTCCCGGCGCGGCCAGCCATTCGTGCACCGAGGCGCGGATGACGCCCGTACCGCCGCGACGGCCCTGACCGGTCACCACCAGCACAGAACGATAGCCTCGCGCCTGCGCCCCGATCAGGAAGGCGGTCAGGGCGTCCTGGGCCTGGAAACGGCCATAGCCGTGCAGATCGATCTTCGCCTCGATCGGATCGCGTTCGCGCGACAGCCGGCGCTTGCGGCGCGGCTCCAACTCCTCGGGCGCGCCCCGACCACGGGACGGGGACGCGGGCGCGGGCTCCGCGAAAACCGGAAGGGCGGCGGGCCGCGGTCTGGCGACCTTGGGCGGCGTCTTGCTCATGCCTTTCGGCAGGCCCTTCGAAACCGGAACAGTCCGCGGATCGACTTCGGCCATGCCCGGCGTCACGCGCAACGCCTTCTTCGCGACCTTCTCCTTCACCGAGCCCGTGACGCGGGCCCAGATGCGGCGGTCATCGGGGCTCAGATCGTCCCGGCGGCTCATGACGTCCCGTCGAGGTCCTCGTCCGGCGCGGTCTCCTGCGGACCCGGGGTCCAAGCCAGCAGATCGCCCGGCTGGCAGTTCAGCTCGCGGCACAGGGCGTCCAGGGTGCTGAACCGCACCGCCCGCGCCTTGCCGGTCTTCAGGATCGACAGATTGGCCAAGGTCACGCCCACGCGGTCGGCGAGCTCCGTCAACGACATGCGCCGTTCGACGAGGATGCGATCAAGCTGGACGCGGATGGCCATGGACACTCTCTAGCTTCAGGCGCCCTGCGGGTCGACCCGCGGCGCGCCGGGTCGAAAAGGCGGAGCCTTTTGGACGCGCCGCCACATCAAATGGTCAGTTCAGACTCACGACGCAGGCGCGCGCCCTCGCGGAACACTTCCGCCAGCACGAAAACGACCAGCACCGAAAAGGCGGGGGTCACCAGATCAAACACGCTCGGCGGCTCAAGCTCGCCGCGCACCAGACGTGACACCAGATACTGGCCGATCCAGGCGCCGCCGGTCACCACGGCCAGGGTCAGACCGATCTGCTTCAGGCGGCTCACGTTGGCGGGCTGAAAGGGATCGCCCATCTGCAGCGCGCGCACCATGGCGCGCAGATGGTTCAGGATCAGGGAGAAGCCGCCCAGATAGGCGGTGATCGCGCCGACGGCGAACAGGATATAGACGCGCGGAACCGGCACGGTGATGCCGCCGGAATCCGTGGTGACACGCACGCCATCCACGCCCAGCGGCACGAAGATCATAAAGATGAACAGGCAGACCGAGGCGGCGGTGGCCAGGGTCAGGGCCCAGAAGGCGGCCCAGAGGACGGCGCCGAGCAGCCGGCTCATCTGGCCCTGGGCCAGACGCGGAAGGCGGATCCCGAGAGAGGGCGGTTTCGGGAAACGCATGACGTCAGGCTCTCTCAGGCCGGACGTCGGGGCGCGATCGCCGCGCGGGGTCCGGCGAACCCACGCGCGGTCTTATTAATCGCGATTGTCATGCGGCTCGTCAAAGCTCCCTGACCGGTCGGGTCAGAAGAACTGGACGAGGGTCGAGATGAAGGCGACCGGCATGACGGCCAGCAGGAAGGTGTTGAGCACGCCGTGGCCGACCTTTTCGACGAAGTAGGAAGCGTTCATGGTGTTCATAGTCGTTCTCCGGTGATCCTGAGTGAGGGATATTTTCACCCCTCTTCGTTGAAACCGCTGCATCGATCTTGCCGGTCTGGCTCGTATCGGAGAACGTCGCGGCGTCCGTTCTTGAGATAATAGATAGGACGTGCACCGGGGTAAGTCATGTTACATATCGTTTAACGATATTAAACTTGTGCAATGAAACATTAAAGCGTCGCTTGAGGTCAAAATGCTGAAACTTGTCAAAGGGATGCGCATCGTCGCGGCGACCCACAACCCGGGCAAGGTTCCGGAGATCAAGGCCCTTCTGGGCGGACATTACGAGGTGGTCACGGCCGGAAGCCTGAACATCCCCGAACCGGACGAGACAGAGACGACATTCGTCGGCAACGCCCTGCTGAAGGCCCGCCACGCGGCGGACCTGTCGGGCGAGGTGGCCCTGGCCGACGACTCCGGTCTGTCGGTCGCCGCGCTGGACGGTGCGCCGGGCATTTTTTCCGCGCGCTGGGCCGGTCCGGACAAGGATTTCGCCTTCGCCATGCGTCGCGTGGAAGAACGGCTCGAGGAAATCCGGTCCGATGACCGCCGCGCCTGGTTCACCTCGGCCCTCGCCGTCGCCTGGCCGAACGGCCCCGCCGTGGTGGTCGAGGGTCAGGTCCACGGCCTGCTGACCTTCCCCCCGCGCGGCGACCGCGGCTTCGGCTACGACCCCATCTTCATCCCCGAAGGCCAGACGCAGACCTTCGGCGAACTCGACCCCGCCGTGAAGGACGCGCTCAGCCACCGGGCGCGGGCGTTCGAGAAGCTGAAGGCGGCGCTGATGGACTAAGGCCGAAGTGGCGAGTGGCGAGTGTTCTCACGCCAAAGCGTGTAAGGGATCAATCCAACTCCGGATCGCCTCGCCCTTGGGGTGGAATGCCCGCTACGCCCTCTTCCTCCTCGCCACTCGCCACTCGCCACTCGCCACTTCGCGACCCCGGCAGCGACGTCGCCCTCTACGTCCACTGGCCCTACTGCGCCCGGATCTGCCCCTATTGCGACTTCAACGTCGTGCGGGACCGGGGACGCACCGACGAACAGGCCGCGCTGGTCGAGGCCATCCTGACCGACATGCAGGCTCAGGCGGCCCTGACCGGCCCGCGCCGCCTCGCCTCCATCTTCTTCGGCGGCGGCACGCCCTCGCTGATGGACCCGGCTGCCGTGGCGCGGGTGATCGCGCGCGCGCAGACCCTGTTCCAGCCGCGCGGCCCCATCGAGATCACGCTGGAAGCCAACCCCACCGACGCCGAAGCCGACCGCTTCGCCGCCCTCGCCGCCGCCGGCATCAACCGCCTGTCCATGGGGGTGCAGGCGCTGGACGACGCCGCGCTGAAGGCGCTGGGCCGCAATCACTCCGCCGACGAGGCCCGCCGCGCCGTGTCCACGGCCGCCCGCGCCTTCCCGCGCCTGTCCATCGACCTGATCTACGCCCGCCCGGGCCAGAGCATCGCCGACTGGCGCGCCGAACTGTCCGAGGCGCTGGACCTCGGCTTCGAACACGTCTCGCCCTACCAGCTGACCATCGAACCCACGACCGCCTTCGGCCGCGCCTTCGCACGCGGCACGCTGGTTCCGCCCGACGAGGACCTCGCCGCCGAACTCTATGAGACCACGCAGACCGTCCTCGAGGCCGCCGGGTTCGAGGCCTATGAGGTCTCCAACCACGCCCGGGGCGAAGCCGCCCGCTCGTCCCATAATCTCCATGTCTGGCGCGGCGGCGACTACGTCGGAGTCGGCCCCGGCGCCCACGGCCGCCTGACACTGGACGGCGTCCGCACCGCCACGGTCGCCCATCGCGGCATCGCCGATTACACCACGGGTGTCGCCGCCAACGCCCCCTGGACCGAACGCGACAACCAGTCCCCGCTCGAGGCCGCCGAGGAACGCCTGTTGCTCGGCCTGCGCACCGTCGAGGGCGTCTCCCTCACCGACCTCGCCGCTCTCGACCTGTCCCCCGACCGTGGCCGCCTCGCCGACCTGCTCGCCGACGGCTTCCTCACTCGCACCGACGAACACATCGCCGCCACCGCCGCAGGCCGTCCCCTGCTGGATGCGGTGCTGAAGGCGTTGCTGACGTAACCCCTCTATCGTCATCCCGGCGAAAGCCGGGACCAGCGGCGCCGCGACGGCGGCGAAACACAGAAGGTCAAAGCAGGACGCCGGCGCTCCTGACAGCTTCGCGCTCGCGCGCGCCGCTGGGTCCCGGATCGCGCGCCCGCTACGCGACCGCTTGTCCGGGATGACGATAGCAAGAAAGCGATACGTCCAAATTTGACGCACCGGCATGTCAGACTGGATCCCGGTCTTTGACATCGCGGTCCGTGACGCTCCCTCCGGGTTGAGCACAGGCTGAATGCCCCGCCGCACTGAAAACCTCGCCAAACGCCCTGTCGCCGGCGCCTGACGTCGTGCCCGGAGCCCTCATTCACGGTTGAAACGGCTGCCGATCACCTCGTTTCACGAAAAAATGTGCACGATGTGCACTGCATTTTTTTCGAGTGCACATTATCGCCCGACCCCGGCGCCTGTGTCGGGAAGACAGGGTTCCGGCATTTTTCCCCTGACAGGGCCGACCCTGTCAGGCACGGTCCCGCCGATGCCTGATCCCACCCGCCTCAGCAGCCTCATCGAGGCCGAACTTCAACACCTTACTGATGCTTGTGCAGTCGCAGCGATCCGCGCCCGGCTGATCGCCCCCGTCCAGGTCATGCTCGACTGGGACTACGGCGCCCCGGACCAGCAGTTTCCGGGCTGGGTTGTGTTCAGCGATCCCCCGACACAAACTGAGATCGTTTTCTGCGCCGAGGGTTTCGGTCCATCGCGCCCTTGGGGCCTGATCATGCCCCAAGGCGACCAGCGTCCCATAGGGATGGATTCCGGCTGGTTTCAGAGCTTCACGGACGCCTGGCTGGACTCCTGGGCCGCCGCCGACCTTGAGCGCAAGGCCCCGCTCGGGCACGGTCCCGCCGATGCCTGATCCGTCCGTCTTCCCGCCGACCGCCCCGCCCGCGCGCACCGTCGCGCCCGGCCTCTATCTGGTGGCGACGCCCATCGGGAACCTGCGCGACATGACCCTGCGGGCGCTGGACGTGCTGGCCGCCGCCGATCTGGTGCTGGCCGAGGACACCCGCGTCACCGCCAAACTGCTGTCGGCCTATGGGCTGAAGGCGAAGCTGGAGCGCTGCGACGACCACGCCTCGGCCCGCGCCGCCGAACAGGCGATCGAACGGCTGAAGGACGGCGCCGTCGTCGCCTTGGTGTCCGATGCGGGCACCCCGATGATCTCGGACCCCGGCTTCGTCGTCGCCCGCGCCGTTCTGGCCGAAGGCCTGCCGGTCCATCCGATTCCCGGCGCCTCCAGCCTGCTGGCCGCCCTGTGCATCGCCGGCCTGCCCGCCGACCGCGTCACCTTCGCCGGCTTCCTGCCGTCCAGGTCGGGCGCGCGGCGCACCGCGCTGGAGGAGCTTCGCACCGCCCGCCAGACCCTGGTCTTCTTCGAGAGCGGCCCGCGCCTCGCCGACAGTCTGGCCGACATGGCCGCCGTGCTCGGCCCCCGCCCCGCCGCGGTCGCCCGCGAGCTGACCAAACTCTATGAGGAGTGCGTGCGCGGCGCCCTGCCCGAACTGGCCGTCGATCCGCGCTGCCAGTCACCCAAGGGCGAGATCGTCATCGTGGTCGCCCCCGGCGAGGTGGAGGCCGCCTCCGAGGCGGACGCCGACGCCGCCCTGACCGAGGCCCTGACCCGCCTCCCGCCCGGCGAGGCGGCGGCGGAGGTGTCGAAGGCGCTGAACCTGCCCCGCAAGCCGCTCTACAAGCGGGCGCTGGAGCTTCAGGGCCGGTGACCCGCAAGCGACCCTCGGACCGCCTCAAGGCGCCGAAGGTCGTGAAGACGCCGTCGCGCGGCTGGCGCGTCAGCCTCGGCAAGGCCGCCCACCGGGCCGGTCACCGCTCCGAATGGCTGGCCGCCGCCCTGCTGATGCTAAAAGGCTACCAGATCCTCGGCTTCCGCCTGAAAACCCGCGCCGGCGAGATCGACATCCTCGCCCGCCGCGGCCGGACCCTCGCCGTCGTCGAGGTCAAACGCCGCGCCACGATGGAACAGGCCCTCGCGGCGCTTCAGCCGGAACAGTACGAAAGGCTGCTTTCGGCCGGCCGGGCAGTGTTGCGCCAAAGACCCAGCTTGGCCGGACATCTGTTGCGGATTGATATTGTGGCGCTGGCTCCCCGCCGCCTTCCGCGCCATCGTCCGGGTGTGAACCGGGGGCGGTCGTGACGCGCGACGAAGCTGAGACCTGCTTGAGCGAGGCCGGACTGGCCGACGACGACGCCTTCCCCCTGCTGGAAGCGGCCATCGCCTGCGCCATTCACGACTATCCGTTCCGCGACCCGGAGCCGGTCCGGCTTCTCGCCGCCGCCGCCGCCCAGCGCCTGACCGAACGGATGATCGGCGAAAGCCCGGATGACGCCCTGGCCGAGACCATGGCCTGCGACCTGCGCCTGAACGGCGACCTGATCCACTTCGAGCACGTCGGCAACACCGACATCATAGACGTGGCCGAGCGGCGTCGCGGCCTGTCGGCGGCTCTGGCGATCCTCTACCTCGACGCGGCCCGCCGCGCGGGCATCAAGGCCCAGGGCGTCGACTTCCCCGGCCACTTCCTGCTGCGGGTCGAAACGCCGGAGGGCCCGGTGGCGCTGGACCCCTTCAGCCAGGGGCGTCTGGTCATGCCGTCCGAACTGACCCGGCGCGCCCTGCGCGCCGGCCTGACGCCCCATGTCGCGGATCGGCTGGACGTCCTCATGGCCCCGGTCAGCGACCGACAGGCCCTGATCCGGCTGCAGAACCTTCTCTTCATCCGCGCCATCCGCGCCCATGACTACGAGAGCGCCGAGCGGTCGGCCGTCCGCCGCGCCCTGCTGGACCCCGAGGACCACCGCCCCTGGCTCGACGTCGCCGCCGCCCGCGAGAAGCAGGGCGCGCTGGCCGGGGCGCTCGAAGCCCTCTCCCGCGCCCGCTCGCTCGACGACGGCGCCGAAGTCCGCCGCCGCCTGTCCGTGGATCGCGTCCGGCTGCAGCTGAACTGACGCCAAAGGGTTGCGCCCGGCCCGTCCGGCGCCCATTAGCCAAGCTGCTGCCCGCGAGGCGGCCTCAAGTAGCGCGAAGCGCGGTAGGCCAAGAGACAAGTGATGCTGAAGGTCGCGATCCAGATGGACCCCATCGAAGGGGTCAATATCGAGTCCGACACCACATGGCTGCAGGCCATGGAGGCCCAGAACCGGGGCTACCCGCTTTGGGTCTATGACTTCCGCACCCTGGCGCTGGAAGACGGCGTCCTGTTCTGCCGCGCCCGCCCGGTGACGTTGCGCCAGACCGTGGGCGACCACGTGACCTTCGGCGACGAGGTGAAGCTGGACCTGTCGAAGGACGTCGACGTCATCCTGATGCGTCAGGACCCACCCTTCGACATGGCCTATGTCACCGCCACCTACCTGCTGGAGACGGTGCACCCGAAGACGCTGGTGGTGAACGACCCCGCCGAGGTCCGCTCGGCGCCCGAGAAGCTGCTGGTGACGAAATTCCCCGGCCTGACCCCGCCGACCCTGATCAGTTCGGACCCGGTCGCCCTGGGCGACTTCCACCGCCGCCACGGCGAGGTGGTGCTCAAGCCCCTGCACGGCGCCGCCGGCTCGGGCGTGGTGCGGCTGAAGGCCGACGACCCCAACCTCGACGCCCTGGTTGAAATCCACGCCATGGGCTCGCGCGATCCGCTGGTGATCCAGAAGTTCATTCCGGCGGTGTCCAAGGGCGACAAGCGCATCATCCTGATCGATGGCGAGCCCGTCGGCGCCATCAACCGCGTCCCGGCCAAGGATCAGGTCCGCTCCAACCTGCGCGTCGGCGGCACCGCCCAACCGGTCGAACTGACCCCGCGCGATCTGGAGATCTGCAAGGCCATCGGCCCGACGCTCAAGGAACGTGGCCTGCTGTTCGTCGGCATCGACGTGATCGGCGACTATCTCACCGAGATCAACGTCACCTCCCCCACCGGCGCCCAGCAGCTGCTTCGCTTCACCGGCGTCAACGCCGCGGCCCTCATGTGGGATGCCATCGAGAGCAAGCGCGCCGGATAACGTCGCTCTTGCAATGGTTGTGAGTTCGTGTTTCGTTCTTCCCGAATAGCGGGAGAGAATGATGCACGCCAGCGTCGTCACGGTAGCGTTCGAAGGCGTCGACGCCCGGCGTGTGGACGTCGAGGTCCAGCAGCTGTCGGCGGAAACGCCGTCCTTCACCATTGTCGGCCTCGCCGACAAGGCGGTGGCGGAAAGTCGTGAACGGGTGCGCGGGGCCTTCGCGGGCATCGGACTGGCCCTGCCGTCAAAGCGGATCATCGCCAATCTGGCGCCCGCTGACCTGCGCAAGGAGGGCAACCATTTCGACCTGCCGGTGGCTCTGGCCCTGCTGGCCTCGATGGGCGTCATCCCGCCGGACGCCCTGTCCGGCTGGGCTGCGATCGGCGAGCTGGGGCTGGATGGACGGATCGCGCCGGTCGGCGGCGCCCTGCCCGCCGCCGTCGCCGCCGACGGCATGGGGCTGGGCCTGATCTGCCCCGAGTCGAATGGACCCGAGGCCGCCTGGGCGGGCGACGTGGCCGTGCTGGCGCCCCGGTCCCTCATCGCCCTGGTCAACCATTTCAAGGGGACACAGGTTCTCCGTCGGCCCGATCCCGGCGCCATGCGCAGCGGCGAGCGCGTGCCCGACCTGCGCGAAGTCAAGGGACAGGAAAGCGCCAAGCGGGCGCTGGAGATCGCGGCGGCAGGGAGCCACAATCTGCTGTTCGTCGGCCCGCCGGGCTCGGGCAAGTCGATGATGGCCGCCCGCCTGCCCGGCCTGCTGCCGCCCCTGACGCCGAAGGAGTTGCTGGAGACCTCCATGGTCTGGTCGGTGGCCGGGCTGATCGAGCGCGGCGCCCTGACCCGCGACCGCCCCTTCCGCGCTCCGCATCACTCGGCCTCCATGGCCGCCCTGACCGGCGGCGGCCTGCGCGCCAAGCCCGGCGAAGCCTCCCTCGCGCACAATGGCGTGCTCTTCCTGGATGAACTGCCGGAGTATAGCGCCATTATGGAGCAAACACACCTAGAAGAACGGATCGTGCTTCTGGTGTAGGCGGCTCGTCTCAAATGCGTTCTTGCCTGTCCATTTGGGCTCCGGCTTTTTCTTATGGTCGCTCATGACAACGCAATCGGTAAGGGCGGTGGTGACCCGCTTTTCTACAACGACCTTGTAGCCGACGATCTTTTGAGTGGCTGCCCGAGCGCGCTCGAACGCCGCGTCGGCCTCGACCTGCGATACAAACACCCCCCAGATGGTAGTGTTGGGAAGCCGATTCACGAAGTTCACTCCCTTCCAAACATACAGCAGTTCCTCCTTCTCCGCTTGAATGAGAAACTGGCTGTGAGGGGAGCCAGCGTCGGTGTTGAGGTCGTAAGAGATCAGATAGTTGGCCATCAGGGCGCTCCAGAAAGCGAAAGGGCGACGCACGGCGTGCGTCGCCCAGTCGGTCAGCAGTCGGGGAGATCATCCAAGTTGTTCTTGGTGGTCGTGTCCCTATCCGTCCGCAGGTATTTTCCTTTGACGGGATCGTTGACGACCCTGATCTCGGTTCGTCCGCTCGTCCACGGGACGTAGTAGGTGTGGAGGCGGTTTTCGATGTCGTGGATCGCATCGGCCTTCTTCCGAGGCGACCACGCGGCTCCATCATCGCAAAGAGAGGTGATATCGCCGTCCCGGTTCTTACCGGTCTTACGCACAGCACGATCGGCCATGATTAAATTCCATGTATTGGAGTTGGCCCGGCCGCTCAGCGGCCGGGACGAGAGAGGTTGCTACCAGCGCCCCGGACGGGGGCTGGGAGGAGCCGAAGGCCTGCTCGGATAAGACGGCCGCTGAGGAGCGGACGGCCCAGAGGGTCGAGCCGGCGAGGGACCGCTAGGCAGCGACGGACGTTGGGGGGTCATAGGGATTTTCCTTCGGAACGAACGGCGTTCGTGAAATCCCACCTGCTGCGCAGGTTGATTCGGCAAGGACTCTGATTCTAACCTGCCCGAATCATCGGGAATGAACGCCTGATGGTGAAAAGAGGGGAGGGTCGGATTTCCTCGGCTACCAAACTTCGGAACCGACTCCTCCTCTCAGACGCCTCGCTGTCGGCCGCATCACGCTAGCCTAGACGAGCACTACCGCACCTACTTCTTGCCGGGTTCCGACACCGTGCCCTTCGGGTTACGGACGGCTGTTCCAGTCGTCACGTATTTGCCCGTCGAGGCTGAACGGTGCGGTCCCTTGGGGGGCGACTTGGCCATCCCAATCTCCAACACATGGTTACGCGACCGTGCCTCGCGCTGGCACTCATCACACTCGACTGCCACGCTCGATTTCGCAACCCCTATCTTGTGGGTATATCCTGGAAATCCACACGATCTAGTGGACACCGGAAGCGAACACGGCGAATCTTAATCTGATTGGTCTGAATTGGTCGCCCTCGACAAGGGGTGTGTTCCGATTTTGTTTCGCCCATCCACAACTTATCGGCGTTCAGTTTACCATCCTGAGTCATTCGGCGTTTAGCCCTGACGGTGAAGCTTACTGGCATGGCCAGACAGCACGCAGCGACCCAGCTTGAAGACAAATACGCCCGCCTGATGGGCGCCTTGCAGGTGATCGACCAAGAGGTGGAGCCCGTCATCGGCGTGGCGGCGATCATCGAGAAGCAGCTTGAGATCGAGAACCGGAAGCGGAAAATGCTCACTTTGGCGCGGGAACTAACCAGTTCAATCCGCCAGTTCGAGCCGGATTGGGACCCCGAGTCTATCAAGCCCATTGTGACCAAGCCTCGAATTCGTGCGCATGGCGAGGGAGCAAAAGCCGCCTATCGAGTGCTCAAGGCTGCCGAACGGCCGATGACGACTTGGGAGATCGGCAAGGCGATCGCTGTCGAGCTAAGTCTCAAACAGCCGGATCATCGAGAGAAGGCTCGGCTTGCCAACATCGCGAACGGAGCGTGTCAGCGCTCGCTTAAGCGCGGCTTGGTTGAGCGCCATGAGGGGCCGCCGATCCGGTGGTCGGTCAAGCGGCCTTCCCGTGCCTCTGCCAGTATCCGCTCATCGGCCTAGAAATCGCACTCTTGGCGACGGCGCCGACGACCAACGTAAATTGCCGACCGTTGTCCGCTCGGCGGAAGTCTTCGCGCCAGCCTAGCTCCTGCGCATACGCCAGCAAGTAGCGGCCCCATATGCGGTGGTGGACACCGCGTTCGGCCCGCCGAAGGCGGGCGTTGAAGCTCTCCGCCCAGTTGGTGTGGACGCCACCCGGTTCCGCGTATTGGATGCTGTGGTTGATCTGCTTGTGCTCCTCAAAGAACATGTGGAGGGCATTCCATGCAGACCCTTCATCGGTGCGGATGCTCGCGGACGGGTCGATGTGCTGCAAGAGCGCCTTGAACGCCTCGGTCTCCTGCTTCACGACAACCGAGATGGTCCGCCCGCCGGCCCGGCGTTCACGCATAGTCACGACCGACAGCCGCTTCGGATTCTTCACCCGCCGGTCCGGCCGCTCCGCCTTCACGTTCTTATGCTTGATGTGCCCGCCTACCCAGACGCCGTCGATCTCGACCACGCCCGTCAGCATTCGATCTGCCCGCATAGAACCCATCGCCTCTCCTCGGGGTGTGCCGGCTATATCGAGCACCAGAGCCGGCCGATTTCTCAGGAAGAGCTTCGAGAGCGGGCGAACTCAGCCTTCAATCCGCCGTCCCCGGATTCCTTCGACACGATCATGGGCAGGATCGTGTCGAACCTATGCAAGCAGAATCCAGCCCATCGGGAGTGCGGCTAACTCCTCAAAGTGCCGAATCGCTTCGGTCCCGACTCGTTTCTTGACTCATTGCAACCGTTACCCCATCTTGGGTCGTGCCCTTCGCGGCCTCCTTCCGAGTTGCAATTCGGAAGATGGTGGTTAGAAGCGGCTCTGACGGAGAGGAACAAATCGCGTTCTCCCCGCTTTTGTCCATCTCAAGCTGCCATTAACCCCGGCAGTCTTAGAGGTGGGTCAGCACGTAAGGCGGACTGGATTTATCTGGAAAGCCACTCGAAGCTTTCTTTGGCTCTTGCGGCCAATAGGGGGCGCGTTCGTGACGGTTAGATTGTGAACCTCGTCTGCGCAGGCGGCTTCACAATGGTCGTTACGATCCTAAGGTTACGAGGAACGGCCACGCATAGCGCGCCATTCCGCTGCTGAGTACAATGCAAGAAAAGGATTCTGTGCCGGCGAGCTTTAAGCTCGCCGGCGCAACCCCAATTTCAGATCAAATTATCCCGTCATTCGGGGCGATGTTCACGTGCTTTTCCTTCGGAGCACAGGCCTTCCCGTGGCAGTTAGGATACTGAGCATCCAGCTTCCGAACAGCCTCCACATCGAAATGGAATCGGTAGTCGTAGGCCCCGCCCAGCCTGCTGCGTGAGCGCAACAGGCATGTCAGCCCATGATCATCGTCGTCCTTGTTGCGGTAATAGCCGTGGCGGTCATTGCCCGGACTTTTGAAATAATGCTTTCCGTCAGAAAAACAGCGGCGCTGCCCATTTGCCGGCTTGGTCAGAGGGAATTTGCGAACAAAAGAGTCTGTGGCCTCACGCAATAACTGCTCCACATCGTTCGCCTCGCCGAGCTGGCCGTAGAGATCCAAAATCATCTCTCTCAAACTATTGTCAGCAAAGTTCTCGATCGGAAGAAGAAGCGGGGATATGTTTCCAACAGACGTTTTGTCAGTGACGATCCCGACCCGCTGACGGCACTGGGCGACAGCCTTCTCTATCCCGTCCACATATGCGGCCACGCGCGCGTTGCGAGCAGGCGTGGGCACCGGATCGCGGACGATTGCGGGGATAATTTTTGCAAACGCGAACGGGAAAAAAGCTCCCGTTAGAACCTCAGCGTTTTCCTTATGGGCGCCAACCACAATCGTCGTTGTAGGAACTGCTTCCTGTAGCGTCCGCGCATACTTTCGCGCCGCCTCGACTAAGCTGTTAGCGTAGTCCTGCGTGTATGGGCCGGAATGCGGCTTAATAATTAGCGAGCCAGTCTGGACGAACCGCTTGGAAGATCGAGAGCGTATTCTGTCATGAACATCTAGATCGAAGCCCGCGAGGACGACGATAAAGTTCATGCACGCGTTCTCGCGAGAGCGGCAACTGCATCTAAGCTCATGCTTATGCCTTGGAGCTGCTTTCTGTCCAAGCAATCAAGAACGAGATCAAGGACCGTGCGCCCGTCATGAGGGCGCGGAGCTACAGGATCGACCTCCAACTCAAAGGTCTTCCGATCAAGCTTGTGATCATCCAGCCATTTTTCAATGCGCTCAAGGATGACCCTAGGGTTGAACGGCTCTTCAGCTTTCCGAATTAACTCTTCCGGTATCTCAATCCAGCCATCTGCGGGCTCATCTTGAGTCACAACCTCATGCTGTGCCGGATCGTAGAACCTCTTTCCATGCGTTTTAGGCGAGGAAAATGCCAGCCAGAACCAGTGCACATATGATCGCCCGCGAGGACCGGAAGAGCTTTTCTTTACGGGCGGAATAAACGAGTTGCCTTTAGGCCATACAGCAAAGGTGCTCGGCTTCATTTCCACGACATCATATTTGTCGCTGAAGCGCTGACGCATGAAATCGGCGAGAGACAACCCACTCAAAGCCTTCAGGCGAGTGAGGTTTTCTTTGAGCGCAATGCCAATTGCACTCACAAATGCAGGTTTTCCCTCTGCAATTCTTTCTGAGATTATTTTCTCGATTTGGGTCGTGATTAGACCGAGTTCATCCGGTTTGGCCGTCGTTGGATCGGTCATTTGCCCCTCCTACCCCAAGCAAGCTCGGTATCACGCCCCGCTAGCTATTTCATAGTGGTTCGACAACTGTCGATGGAAGACAATCTGTACCACGCCCTCGTCATAAGGATCGCCCGCATCACCCCCGGCCGATCGGGTGCTGTTGCGACGACCCTCCCATCACATAGCCCCAAGAAGCCATCGCCCTCGTGCGCATGGGTGATCTGATAGAGCCGGGAGCCACGCCAGAAGCGTATTGGCTCGGACTGCCGGCCAGCGCTCATCGGTTCAACTCCCACAGCTTGTACAGCCCGCTGCTGGGAGCATTCCGAATGTGGCCGTCAGCCCTGAGCTTAGTCAGGCAGGCACCGATCCGCTTGCGCATTTGGACGACGGTGTTGTCGTCCGCTTTGAGCCGCCGCTCCTTGATCTGCTGGTGGACGATGTCGAGCGCGGTGAGCGGCCGATCCGTCGCCTTCAGCATCCGGATGACCAACCGCACCACCTCACCCTTCTTGGCGCGGTGCTTGGTCGGATACCGGACCAGTCTGGTGGTGTCGGCGTTCTTGTCGAACATCCGGATAGCGGCGTCGATATGATCGAGGTCGCAGATCACCTTGCGCTCATCCGCCCGCAGTTGCTTCAAGAGCAGGGCGAGTTCGGAGCGCTTGGCGATCAAGCCGGCGATCGTTCGGGGGCGGTCAAAGCCTTCGTGTTCCATGCAAAGAACGTAGCAAGAACAGCTAGTTAGTCATCCCGCCGCTAGGTGTGTTTGCTCCATAATGGCGGAGTATAGCGCCCAGGCCCTCGACTCGCTCCGCCAGCCCCTTGAGACCGGTGAGATCGTGGTCGCTCGCGCCAACGCCCATGTCCGCTATCCGGCGCGCTTCCAACTGGTGGCGGCGATGAACCCTTGTGGCCGTGTTGCCTTGTCAGCATCATTTCCGGATGGAAGGTGGAGGAGGGTTATCTCGATCTCCGTCCTGCCCACCACGATACGCTCCGTGATGGCTTCGACGATCTGCCGCTTCTCTTCCTCGGGGAGGTCTCCCCATCGTGTGGCTAGGTCTCTGGCTTCTACGAGAGCCTCGTCTCGCGACAAAAGGCTGATCCGCAGGACGTCGAGTTCGGCTTGGAGCCGCGGCAGTTCTTGCTCGAGCTGGTCCCGACGCTCGGCGAGCGGACGGTGCCTGCGGCCGAAATCGTCCTTGCTGAGCGCGTCGGCGAGATAGAGCTCGTACAGGCGATCGTCATCGGACGTGATCTTACGGAATTCGGCTTCGGCGGCCGTGACCAGTTTGGTCTTTTCACGGATGGCGTCCTGGGCGGCCTCGTTGTGCACGGCGACCTCCTCTGGAGAGATCAGGAAGTGCGTGAGCTGGGCACGATAGACCGCTTCAAGATCCCCTAGCCTCAGACCGCTTCTATCAGCGTCCGACAAACAAGTGGGTTGGTCAGGTCCTGCGGGATCGGCTGCGGCTTCAGACCACGAAATCCCGAGGCGTGTATGTAATCCCGCAGTCGGAACGGCCGAGGCCCCCGAGGCGAAGAACGGCTTGTAGCAGAGCGAACCGATGGTCAAGCCCGGTACGCCCCTGCGGACATCTTCGAACCTTTGGAAACGGCCTACTTGCTAGGCCAGAACGCCGCCTGGGTGTTCAGATACGGCGAACAAGAGCTCCGCACAGCCCTGTTCAAAATCGCTGCTTCGAACCCGATCCTGACCGATAGAAAAGTGAGCTTTCAGGCCGCGGAACCAGTCTCATGGGTCGCCGATTTGCAGCGATTTCTCCTTAGGCGGTGGGACGTAGAGGACGTTCGAACCTTTTCCGGTAATCCGTCCATTGTACCGCACCTCGAGGGGGCCGGAGAACGTCCCCCAAATCCACCACGTCCTTTCACCCGACGTGATGCAAAGATCCTGCTTGAAGGATGGCAGCAAGCCGCTGCGAAACCGAGTTGCCGAGCTCGCACCGATGCTCTGGAAGGCGTGAGAGAGATGCTCTTGTCACCCCTCACAGATTCCGTCCCATCTCGCCTGGCAGCGTAATCAGAATGAATCTCAAGTAGTGAATGCTTATTGCTAAGCTCCACACTGTTCGCCGCCGAGATTTCACAGCAAATTTCGCTCTTGGGGCGAACCGATCTTCACGTTGTCGCGAACGGACATTTGCACACGTTGACTCTGTTTAGGACCGCGCGCCCTATGAAGTCACGGATTTTGCCGACCACCTGGGAGAGTACGCTAACGATTATCGACTGACTGCAGGCACCAAATCTTCGTAGCCAGGTGCAGCCATGTCTGAGTTAGCGAACATCGATAGACGCGTCCCGCCTGTAGGGCGGAATGGATCACTGTTTTCGGTCTTTGAACCGTTGTGCCGCTGCTCTCGGGCCAGCGGTATTTTTTGATCTGCGGTCCGGCAAGGAGGTGCCTCATGCCTAGCCCATAGTCAGCGTACCGGCATCGCAGTGTGACGTCCCGAAACGAAGAAGGGCCGTCACCAACGGTGACGGCCCCCTACCAACCAGTGAACCGACCAAGGTCTGAATCAAACTCGGTTCACCAGAGGAAGGACTATGAGATGCTTAACGCAGCTCTCTTGGTGAGACATGTCTCGGCGATAGCCAAAACATGCGTTCACGTTGTTCGTGTTGCCGGCCCTACATGCCACGCGACGTCGTCTGCCGATAAAGTGCTTCTTCGCCTCGTTCAGGCGTTCGACGCTTTTACGGTGGGTGACCTCGTTGGGATGGGTATGGCCTTCATCTGGGCCTTGGGGAACTTGGTATTGTTCCTCGATGCCGCAGTGACCGCCTACTCTCATCTCCGGCACTCCGGCAAAAGAGCGTAAAGTCTGACGCCTGTCGGAGCGGTCTAAGTCGGCCGCTTCGGCAGTGCGTTTAGTGTACCAGAGGGACGATGGGTTGGGCCTATCGCCCAGTTGGGGATAGTGCTGTCTGACTTCCGGCGAGATGACACCGACACAGCCCACACCGCGCGCCTCGCATACGCTACGTTGCCCGAATACGCAGCGCTTCAAATAGAAAGGGAGCGCTGAATTTCACTCCGGGTCAAGCGATGCAGTGACTTGTATCGCAAACGTGACCTTCCAAGTCCGGTAATTGCGTGCGCCGGTTAGGCGGCCGCTTCAGCTTTTAAGCACGATTTCTCTAGTTCTGACTTACGTTCAGTTCACAGTAGCGCGCCTGAACACAGATTCGAATTTCTGTCACGGCGACCACGGGCGGTGGGGCGTAGAGGGCGTTCGAATATTTCCGACCATGAGCCCATTTTAACAGTTTAAAGTGGGGCTAATACACGTCCACAAAGTCCCCAAACCCCTAACTGGGCTTGACGCTGTGGCATTCGTTACCCGTTGGCAGAACGCTGCGCGACTGGACAGCTATCGGGCTCACATCGCCCTGACGAACTAATGTCGAAGTTCGAATTTCGACTTAAGACTTCGACAGAAACCCATCCAGCGTCTGCACAAAACGTGCAGCCCAACTTATAGTTTGTTCCTGTAGCAAAGAACTCCAAGGAAAAATAAAATTACAGACAATCCGCCAGCGCTTAATACTTGCCACACGTCATGCCAAGATATGAATAAAAATTCCCCTCGATTTGAGAATCTCAATACGTATTCGCCAGACTCAAAGTTAGGTCTATTTCTTACTAGAAATTCCCACCTCCTAAATGTAAGGAAAAGCATTACAAAAGACAATGCTGAAAAAGCAAAAGAGCCAAAAAATCTAATCACATTCATCTGTCCGTCGTGGTCATTATTACAGTCTTCGTATATCCCGCAAAACTCGTTTCACCTCCAGCAAGTCCAGCCGTAAATCCACCAGAAGCGCCAGCAACCGAGCCGTCATCATTAAACAATATGGCCCCGTCGGCGGTACCTCCAGCCACAAGCCCGCCACCAATGCCGGCTTCCGCAGCGCTTCCCCCCAGCCCGTCGACGGGCACATTGGCCCCCTCCACGCTTACCCCGAGCGCCCCACCTAACCCAGCCCCAGCTCCACCCCCGCCGGACAAAAAGGCCCCTAGGTCGCCGTTTGAATCAATGGCGACACCAAAAGAACCTTTGAGCGAGACCACACCAAGGGTGAGTTGCCCCGAAACGGCAACCGAAAGCGTATTACCCTGTATCTGTTCAACAGCTTGCGGTGCCGAAGCCAGCGCCGGCTGCCGTAAATTGGAGCGGGGGCTCTGCGGCTGGCGCAAAGCGGGTCTGGGCGGCGTCAAAACCCTCTCGGTCTCGGAGGCCATCCACTCGCGCGTAAGCCCGGGACGTAAAGTTGATGATTGCATCCCGTTCGGATCGGTTGCATTCGCGGGATCGAGTCCGACGTACATATACAGGTTCGGATCATCCTTCGTCCCGATGGGATCGGTGGTCAGGAAGGTCCCCAGGTACGGCGAGTAGTACCGCGCCCGGTAGTAATAGAGCCCCGTCTCCGGATCGTACTGACGCCCGGTGTAGCCGAACGGGCTCTGGCCGGGCGGCGCACCCTCCCCGTACGGAGAGTAGGTGGCCGTAGACACCGTCTCGCCTGCACTGTTGGACGTCGCGATCACCGAACCCTGATGGTCGGTATGGTGCCAATAGACCACGCCGGTCGAGGTCACCGTCGCCAGCCGCGCGTCCATCGTCGGTTTGCCGTCCTTGTCCACCGTCCCGTCCGGGATGAACCTGCGGATAAGGTCGCCGTTGACGTCGTACTCGGCCAGTTCATCGGTTCCAGACCACATCGTGCGGGTGGTGACGCCGTTGACCACCTTCTTGGTGCGGCGGTCGTCGCTGTCGTAGTGGTAGCTGGCCGTCAGCGGATTGACCGCCGCGTTGTTGGTCACGACGGCCAGACGGTGGCCGTAGGTCCAGCTGTAGGTCCAGGTCACCGCCGCCCCGCCGCCGACCGGCGTGCGCACCTCCTGCGACAGGTCTCCGTCACCGTTCCAGGTCAACGCCCGGCTTTCGACCGCGTCGCTGACCGAACTGATCCGATTCATGTTCGAGGCCGGACCATAGGTGCGGCCATAGCCCAGCGTCGGCATCCACTCGAACACCGGCTGGTTGATGCCGATCGAGGTCACCTTGCCGGACTGGTCCCGGCCATAGGTGAAGCTGGTCGCCCCCGGCCCACTCCCCGCCACGAAGGCGTGACTCATCCCGGTCAGGTCGTTGTCGACATCATAGCTGTAGGCCGTGTCCGCCGCCGCGCCCGGACGGTCGACGCCCGTGCGCCGGCTGAGCGAATCATGACTGACGCCGACCGTCTGCGTGCCCGCGGCGCCGGGGAAGCTGATGGTCTGCACCCGGTTGGCCAGGTCGTAGACGTAGTTGATGGTCCAAGCGCCCCCGCCCGACTGGGGCTGGTTGATCGCGGTGCGATTGCCGCGTCCGTCGCCGTAGGCATAGCCGGTCGTATAGCTGATGCCGCCCGTCCCTTCCGGACGCCACTGCTCGGCCGTCAGCCGCTTCAGTCCGTCGTTGTAGGTGTAGTTGCGAACATCCCGACGCAGGCTGTCGTCGAAGGTCGCGGTCGTCGTGGTCTGAGTCGAGACGTCCCGGTAGGCGGGACGACCCGCCAGATCATAGCCGGCGACCGTATTGCGCCCACGATAGACGTAACCGGTCTCAGCGGCGCCGAACTCGCGCACATGGAAGTCGCGGCCCATGGCGTCATAGAACAGGCTGACCAGATGGCCCGCGGGCTGTTTGCGCGCCACGACCTGACCGCGCTGGTCGCTGGCCGTCCACGCCTGAAGGGTGTTGGCGTAGATGGTGCGGACCGGGCGCCCCAGACCGTCATACTGCTGCTCGGTGCGATTGCCGTTGGCGTCAATCTCCGCCACCTGCAGGCCGCCGGCGTTGTACTCGAACCGGCGCCAGCGGGTCTCTGAGAAGGTCACGTCGGTCGGCAGTTCGGTCGCGGCCGTGCAGCCGCTCGAGCTTGCGCGCTGGAAGCGATGGATCGCCGTCGGCTGGCCCGCAAGGTTGTAGACCGTCCGCGTCGCCCGAAGCTCCGGATCGATGGTCATCACCGGTCGGTCGACCAGATCATAGCAGGTGCGGGCGATGTCGCCGGACGGGTCCGTCACGGTCAGCGGCTGGTGCGTCGCCGAATAGGTGGTGGTCGTGGCCTGCCAGGTCGAACTGCTGGAGTCCCACTGCTCGACCAGGGTCTGGTCGCCATTGTCGTCATAGAACCATTTGGTCGCGATGTTGGTCCCGGCCGCCCCCGTCTCCAGACGTTTGCGGCGCATGGAATCGTATTGGGCCGTCGTCGTGGCGCCTCCCACCGTCGTGGTCAGCACATTGCCGACGGGATCACAGGTGAAGTCCGTGGAGATCGTGCCGCCGGAAACCTGGGAGCCCTGGACCTGCCGGGTGAGGCAGAAGGCCGGATTGGTCCCACCGCCATAGGTCATGGCGGATTCCACGCCGGTCGGGTCCTGGGTCCGGTTCGGACGACCGTAGCTGTCGTACCAGGTGCGCCAGACCGGATGGGTCAGGGCGTTGTTGTTGGTCGCATCCGGGACCTTGGGTCCGGTCATCACATCGACCAGGCCCTTGCTGTTGTAGCTCAACGTCCATTCCGGCCGGGTCGGGTCCGCCGCCGTCGCCGGCAGGCGGATCAGGGTCGGCTTGTGCCAGACGGGATCATAGTCCGCCTCGATGCGGATGGTCGTGCACCAGTAGTTGGCGGCCCAGGTCTGTTGCTGGGGGGTTGTGTAACCCGAGATGCAGTTGTCGATCGGCGTCTGCTCGCGCGCCCGCAGATCGCCCCAGCGGTCAAACTCGAACGTCGTCCGGTCACCGTAGGGGGTTTTGATCTCGATGGTCCGGCCCGGGCCGTCGTACTTCGCTCGCGAGGTGCGGCCCAGGGCGTCGGCCGAGGCGATCAGGCGCCCGTCCTCGTCATAGGCCTGACGCACCACGCCGTCTTCAGCGTCCCGCGCCGAGGAGAAGGTGAAGGTCGAGGAGTGATAGACCGTCTTGCGGTTCTGGGCGTCGAACGATTCCGCCACATAGGGCGCAACCTGGCCGCCCACCGCACGCCAGTCGAACCGGGCCCGCGGCGTCGCAACACCCTCGTCCACGACCTGCGTCAGAACCTGCTGGAAGCCGGCGCCTCCGCCCTGCCCGCCCGAAGCTGGGCCATAGACATATTCACGCTTGCGCAAACCCGGACGGTCGGCTGTGATCAAACGTGAAGCGCAAAAATTAACATTGATCTGGCAGTCGAAAGCATAGCTGAACAGCAGTTGGTCGTTCCCGCCGGTCACCTTGAGCAGCCGCCCCCCACTTCGGCTGGCCTCATAGCATTCTTGCTCGGCTTCCCTGCGCCCTCCCCCATATTCAATGCCGCCCGCGACATTATTACAGGCCGTCGTCTGCAGCTGCGTTGGCGCGAAAGCATGCTGGAAGGTCAGGCTGGCGCCGAGGTTATTGGACACAGTGGACAGTTGCGGCGGATTGGAGTCATTGCCGCCACCATAGGTCAACGTGATCACTACCCCGGTGGGGAATGCCCAAGTCGTAAGGGCGCCCGGCCTGCGAGCAAAGTTAGCACCGAACGCGTTTTGCACCTCACTGAAGGTCATCACGGAACGATCTGATAGCGTCCAGTCATAGGTCCAGACGCCGGGAGCCGTGGAAGCCACCGCTAGTTGCTCCGTGGGCGCGTTCGGGTTGCGCCAAGTCCCATCAGCCATCCGCACAAAACGGGCGGACTGTCCGCCGCCGTTCAGGCTGATGACGTTGGCATCGAACTGGGATTGCAACCAGTTGGCGGAAACCCCGGAGATCAGCGAGGCCTCCAAAGTGTCTGCGCGGCCAGCCTGGAGCGCAATGAGCGCCGTTATCAGAGTCGGCGCCACACTGACCGTATCCGCCTGAGGGAAAAGCACCCCCACGTCCGACGACCGGTTCACCGAACTTTCCCAGTTGTGGGTCCAACCCATGCCGAGGCTACCAACACCCTCCACCGGCCCGCCCGAGCTATAGCTTCGCGAGAAGCTCAGGGAATAGGGAAACTCCCCCTGCCCTACCGTGATCTCGGAACCTTCGCCAAACGAAAGGGATCCGATACGCAGGTCAACCGCCCCCAAATGCGTGCCTGCCACATTGGCGGCGATCTGCCGGCTTTCCGCCTTACCAAGATAGTCCAACGGGTTTGGCGCTTCGGTCGAGGCCCCCTTCAGGAAGTAGGTTCGTGGATCCACGTTTGTAGAATCGCCCTCTGACCGGTGACGAATGATCCAAGCCTGCTCGGACCCGTCGTTGCGGCGCGCCAAAAACGCATCCGCCCCGTCGGTCGTCGTTACAATCGAGAACCCTCTCTGCAGATAGCTCTCCATTTGTGTCCGGGTGTCAGCCTTCACTGCCGACGGCAAGCCTGCGGTCGACCCCACCGCAGTCAACACTTTCAGGGTGGGAGACTGCGCGATACGGGACGATGCGGTGACTTGGATCAGAGACCCGGTGAACATCGGACGCTCTACAGCCGTCTGTCCCAAAGCCAGAGCTTCACCTGTGACCGAAAGCGACGCCAGAGCGGACAAGATGTGGTGCGGCTCGTCCCCGTTTCCCGCGGCAATGCCAACGGCGGTGTCCACATCCAGAACGTTCAAATCATAGCTGGGCGTCAAAGACAGCCCGATTGAATGCTGGTGGAAAATTCGCGCACCTGACAGAGGCTCGATCACCCGCACCGTGTTGTCGAAGATGTCGGTCCAGGTGTTGAGAACCGTGTCCTTCTTGGTTGCCATCTCTGCTGCGGCGACCTCTCCCTGCGGAAAAAGGCGGGCGCCCTTATCGCTGCTCTGGACCCAGTAGCGCCAATCAGTAGCCTGGGTGCCGTCACAGGCTGGCGACGTGCTGGTGCCTGCGGCGGATTCACAGGAATACGGGTTTCCACGGGGGATAATCCGGTGCTGTTGAATAGGATCGTGCGCCGCCGCCCATAGCGCCTTTCGACCGCTACTCCCGCCAGCGGTGCGGACCAGGATGTCCGCCCGTTTGCCGATTTCCAACTGTTTCGTCACGGTTTCGTCGGCGAAGCTGCCGACAGGCCAAGCTTGACTGTTTTCAGGATTTACGCCGGACCGCCGCGCAGCATATGGATGATTGATCGTCAGGCGAAGCAGACGATTGTCGGCGTTGAATTCGGCCTCGGCCGGCGTGACGCCGCAGACAATCTGGTCCACTGCGGGATCATCACAAGGGGGCGGCCCGCCGCGAACTCCGCCGGTGAAATATGCCGTGGCGTTGGTATCCAGATGCTCCTGCTTGCGGACCGCGACAACCAGGCGACGCGTCTGAATTTGAGCCTGCGTACGCCAGCCATACATTGAGGGCAGATCGAAGGTGTGGTTGAAACCTGCGGCGACCATTGTCAGCGTTGCCCGGTAAGGCGCAGGGACTTCGCCGCTCCAGCGCGAAGAGACGCTCGCCTGACGCGCGATCTGGGCAACCCGCAGCGCCTCTTCGGAGCGCCTGATCTCCCAGCCACCGGTCACCTGCTTCAATGAACGGCCGCTATTCGCGTCGGTCATCAACGCGTCCTGAAGGGCGTCGGCATAGGCTGTCATCTTGGTGTTGATGCTGGTCGCATTCAGCCCGGTCAGATTATCACCGCTGACGGAGACGCCCGACGAGATGTTGTTCCAGGCCGAGGCCGCATTGGTGCCCGCCGCGTCCCACAGGTCGATGCCGGCGATCTGGTCGTTGAGCTTCAGCGACGGATCAAAGGCGTACCAGCTGCCCCCGATATTGGCCTCGACCCACAGGTGCAGCATCGTCACCGTGCTGACGTCGCCGCTCATCGATCCGCAGGCCGTCGCGCCGTTCACCGTCGCCGGGGTTCCCGCCGCCGCCAGCAACAGACAGGCCTGGCTCGCATTGCTGACGCGCAGGATCGATCTGGCGTCCGCGCCGGACAGGTTGACCTGGCCCAGCACGAAGCGCGCCTGGTAGCCTGAGGCCCGCAGCAGCTCGACCATCAGCTGCGACTGGTCGAACGACCCGCCCGAGCCGTCCAGCAGCACGCCGTCCGCTCCCTTGTGCAGGCCGAACTGCGGTTCGAACAGGATGGTGTTGTGCACGAACTGGTAGATGCGGTCCGGATCGTTCTCCAGCGCTCGGGCCAGCGCCGTGATCCGCGCACTCGGCGCACCGGCCGTCGGCGAGGTTGGGGAACCATAGACCGTCGCCAGATCACCGCTGCCGGGCGAGACGAGAGATTGCTGAACCGAGAGCCGGAACCCGGGGAGGTCAGACGCCGTGTAGGTGGAGAGCGTGTAGCCCGGCGTCCCTTGCGCGCGCGCGCCGGTCTTCGACACCGACAGGAAGGCGCCCGCCGAGGCGCCCAGCGCCATCGTCCCGGCCAGACCCGCCAGCATGACGCGACGAAGTCCCATCCGGCGAACAACCTGCCGGACCTTCCCAACACCGAGACCCATCAACGCCCCCAACGCGCAACAGCTACGCTTACAGACAAGCTCAACCGCCCTCGCTTTGAAAGAGAGAAAATCCACCCCTCAACGAGAAATTGCAGCTTGTCCCTGCAATAAGGCTCAGCTTTAGTCTGCTCGCTAGCCGGCGGGGGATGTATGGCGCGTTTGAACGCATTGCTGACAGGACTGTGGGGGCGAGCGCGCGCCTGCGGATCCGCCCTTCGGCATCAATGGGCTCATATCCTGGACATGGAGCAGTTCCACTCGGCGACGAGCTGGCGGGACCGTCTGAAGGCCGTTGCATGGAAGAGAGTTGCGATCGTCGGCAGCGGACTGGCGACCGTCGCTCTCGCGGTCAGCTTGGGCGCTTGGCTTCTACAGCCCGAATTCCGAGGCAGGCCTCCGCGCCTCCCGACCGAGCAGGAATGGCGCGCCAATCAGGACGCCGAGCGAGCCATGGAAGCCGAACTCTCGCCCGCGCTTGCCGAAGCCAACAAAGCCGTTCCGAACTGAGGTCGCCGATGACGTTCGCCAAGCCCATCAGCGCCGTTCTGGGCGCCCTGCTCCTTGCATCCGCCCTGCCGGCTCATGCGGGAGTCCAGTATGTTTATGACAGCTCCGGCCGTCTCATCCGGGCGATCTATTCGAACGGCGTGACCATCAACTATCGTTATGATGCGGCGGGCAATCGCACCCAGATCGTGACCACCAATACGCCGAACACAGCGCCGACCGCGGTCAATGACGCCGCGTCGGTGCAGGTGTCGGCGAGCGTGAACATTCCGGTACGGGCGAACGACTCCGACCCGGACGGAAACACCCTGACCGTCACCAACCTCGGGACCATAACCGGCGGCGGCTCCGTCTCCATCCAGGGCGGCGGAACCTACGTGCGCTACACGGCGCCGGCGAGCGCGGGAACAAAGACCTTTACCTACACCGTCTCTGACGGCGCCGGCGGCACGGCGACGGCAAGCGTCACCGTCACCGTCTCGTCGGCGAACCAACCGCCGGTGGCGACGAACGACGACGCCAGCGCGACAGTCAGCGCCGCACAGGCTATCTTCCCCCTGGCGAATGACACGGACGCCAACGGCCATGCCCTGACGATCACCGCGGTGACCACGCCGACGGGCGGGAGCGTCGCCATCGCGCCCGGCGGCGGCTATCTGAACTATACCGCGCCCTCCACGCCCGGGACCTATACCTTCAGCTACACGGTCAGCGACGGGAATGGCGGCACGGACACCGCCCAGGTGACCGTGGAGGTGACGCTTGGCGAAGGGTGCGTCCCCAGCGGCGGCAATCAGTGTGGACCGGGCGAGCCCTGAGTCTCACAGACAGTGACGCCTTGCAGCCGGCGGTAGTCATGCAAGGCCCACGCGTGGTCAAGAAACCGCGCTCGCATCCAGAGCACCGTGCCCGGCACGACGTTTGAAGCGACCCGAACATCGAGCTGATCACCCGGAGCAACCATCAGCGCAGGCGGACGATCACCCTCGCTCCGCGATTGCCCGCCGCGCCCATAGGTGAAGCGGGCCCGCAGGCAATCCTCGTCGGACGCATTCAGCCTCAGCAGATTTGAGAGGTTCGCCAACCCCGTCGCTGATCGCGCCAGTTCGGAATCCACGACGATCCCCACCGCCTCAGCAGCTTGGGTCAGCGCCGCCTCATCATCCGTCGCAAGATCGACCTTCTGGCTGGTCGGCGTGAGCGACACACGATAGGTCACCCCATTGATCGCGACCTCGGTCTCGGCCTGGACTGTCAAACCCTCAGCCGCTCGTCCAAGAACGGTCGCCGCGGCGCTTTCCATCCCGATACGCTCACGGATCGTCCCCGCCTCACTGCCGGTCGCCCGGATATAGGACGCCGTCCCCGTCGCCACCACGCCGGCGAAGATCGCCAGACCGACCGTCAGGCTCATGGCGAGCAGGGAGATGTATCCCTGCCGGCGGTCCGGATCAGGGCGCGACGGGCGCTTCAACGGGCAGACTCAGGGCCTGGAGACGGCTGACCATTTCCGCGGTCACCGCTTCGATATCGCCCCGCGACCGGATCACCTTCGGGCGCAGGAACATGACCAGCTCGGTCTGGCGCTGGTTGTTGTCACGCGACCTGAACAAGGCCCCCAGCGCCGGGATGCGGCTCAGATAGGGCACGCCGGTGTCGCCGAGGCTGGTGCTGGATCGCAGCAGGCCGCCCAGCACCACCAGTTGTCCGTCCTCGACCTGGATGCGGGTGTTCAATCGGCGCTGCTGGATGGTCGGTGAATCGATGTCGGAGGTCGTGGTGCCCGCGACCTCGCTGACCTCCTGCTCGATCTGGATGAACATCCGACCGCTCTCGGTGACCCGGGGCGTTACGGAGAGAACGACGCCCGTGTCGCGGTACTGGACGCTGTTGAGGATGCGACTATCGTTGTTCAGGCCGACCGCGGTCTGGGTGATGATCGGCACCTGGTCGCCAACCTGGAGTTCGGCGGTCTCGTTGGACAGCACCAGGACCCTCGGAGTCGAGACCAGTTGAACATCCGTGACGGTCGACAGGGCGTTCAGCACGGCCCGTACGTCCAACGTCGCATAGCTTAACGAGAAGCCCGGGAAGCTGGGCGCGGCCTCGTCATTACTGGTCGAGGAGAAGCCGCCGGTCAGATCGCCGTCATCCAGGAACCACTGAACGCCGAAGCGCAGGCGGTCATTCAAGGTGACCTCGGCGATCGTGGCCTCGATCAGGACCTGGGGCGGCGGCGCGTCCAGCTCGCGCACGATGTCGACGACATTGCGATACTCCGCGTCGTCGGCCAGCAGGATCAGGGAATTCGTCCTGGGGTCGGCCGTCAGCCGCAAGGCTCCGACCGCGCCCCCCGCGACCGCCGCCGGCGTGGCGCCGGCCGTCGTGTCCGCGGGTGCGGGCGTCGACGCCTGTCCGCCGGGCTGTTGCCCGGCGGTCGGCGTCACACTGGTCGCGGCGCCGAGAAGGGAGCCCAGGGTGGTGACAAATTGTTCGGCCTCAAGGTTGGCCAGCGGAATGGATCGCAAACGCCGCGCCGCAGGCGGCGGCGACCGGTCGAAGCGGGCGATCCACTCGGAAGCCCGGTCCAGGCCGGCCGGAGACCGGGCGATCACCAGCAGGCCGTTCAGCCTGTTCAGCTCGATGAACTGGATCTGGCTGCCCAGCGGGCCGTCCGGACCGCCGAAGACCTGGCGGATGTCCGAAGCGATGTCCGCCGGGGTTGCATGACGGACGGGGAAGAACTGCAGGCTCTTGCCCTGGAGCCAATCCACATCGAGCAACCGCGCGGTGCGTACCAGAGCGCTGACCGTGGTCGGATCACCGGTGACGAAGACCTGTTCCCGGGAAGCGTCGGCCCGAACGACCGCACCCTCCCCCGCCAAAGGCTCAAGCAGCCGGGCGATCTCGGCGGCGCTGATCGATCGCGCCTGATAGACAGCGGAACCCGCGAGGACATCGGCGCTGTCCCCCGCAACCGGCAAGCCGTTGAACCGGGTCGCTTGGGCGGACGGCACCACGGCATATCCCGCGCCTTCGCGAACGACAGCGGCATTGATGCTTCGCAGGGCGCGGTCAAAGCTCGCCAGCGCATCCGCCTCGCTCATCCGGCCGACCAGGCTGAGCGTCAAAGACCCCTGCACCGAGGGATCCAGGCGATAGGATTTGCGCAAGGACTGGCCGATCACCGCATCCACGACGGCCGCCACCGGCGCCTGGTCGAACACGACATTCATCGACCGTTGCGGTGATGCGCGCGGCGCGGGCGCCGACGGCGCCGCGGCGGCGTTTTCGATGCGCCATGCGAGCGCGTCCTCATCCACGGCCGCGGTCGTGTCCTCGACCGCCGGGGTCAGCGCCGCCGGGCGGCTCTGGGGAATGACCGCCAGGTCCGGTCGGATGGCGCGCGGCGCTTCACAGCCGGCAAGAACACACATCGCCGCGCCTACAAGCGCGCGGGTCTTCAAGGTCATTGGGCCGCCTGCAAGGTGATGTCGCGCTTGAACCCGTTGCCGCCGGGCGACTTGTCAGACCCATAGCTGGTGAGGGTGAACCGGTCGCCTGCCGCAGCCGGCGGCGCATAGACGATGTCCGCGCCCCAAGGGTCTTTCAGCAAGGCCTTGTCTGACAGATACGGACCGGCCCAGTCCGCCACTCCCGTCGGGGCGTCGGTCAAGGCCGCCAGACCTTCTTCGGCGCTCGGGTAGCGCATGAGGTCCGCCGAATACATCTCCAGCGCCGCGGCCACGCTCTCCATCTTCAGACGGGCGGCCCGAACCTTGGCGCGGTCCATCTGACCCAGGGTCTGCGGGACCACGATCGCGCTGATCAGACCGATGATCACCAGAACCACCAACATTTCCGTCAGGGTATAGCCTGATCGCCGACCGGATCGCTCCGATCGCACCCCTTTGCCAATATCCCCCATGGCTCCCCCAGAACCGACGCGCTAATCAAGCGACTATAGGGGAGCGGGGGCCGAGTCCATCGGCGTCGGAATGACTGTAACGTCTGATGAGTTCGAACTGCCGGCGCCCGACCATGCGCGGGCTGACCTGGCCCGGACGCTCGGCCTGTCCGGCAGCGCCGTGGATCGCGCGACCCGCGCCAGCCGGGCTTCCGGCCAACCGCTGGCCGTCGCCCTGAGCCTGCTGGGCCTGGCGACCGAAGAGGCGATCGCGGACGCCTGCAGTCAGTTGTATGACGCCCCGCGTTGGCCGGACACCCGGCCGATCGAACCCCTTGAGTTGCCCGGCCTCAACGCCCGCTTCCTGCAGGATCGCTACGCGATCGCCATGGCGGACGACACCGGCGAATGGTGCCTGGGCCTGGTCGATCCGGGGGACGCGGCCACCCGGGAGGCGCTTTGGTTCGCCCTGGGGCGCGAGATACGCATCCGCACGATCACGCTCAGCGGTTGGCGCCAGACCCAGACCTCGGTCGATGCAATAGATCTCCCGCAAACAGCCGCGCCGATCGCCGCGACCTGGCTTGATGACGCCGAAAGACTCCGCGACACCGCCCGCGACGCCCCCGTGGTGCGCATCTCCGAACAGATCCTCGAGCGCGCCTTCCTGCTGAACGCCTCCGATGTGCACATCGAGCAGAAGATAGACCACACCCGGGTGCGCCTGCGCATCGACGGCCAGTTGCAGGACCAGGACCGCCTGCCCGGCGAGGTCGGTCCAGCACTGATCGCGCGCATCAAGGTGTTGTCGGATCTGGATGTCGCGGAGCGCCGTGCCCCCCAGGACGGCCGCACCACCATCAACGTCCGCGGCGTGCCCGTCGATGTCCGCATCTCGACCACCCCGACGGTGTTCGGCGAGTCCCTCGTCGTCCGTCTGCTGACGCGGCGCGACGTGGAGTACTCCCTTGAACGGCTGGGCCTGCGCGATGCGGTGACCACGGGGCTGGACCAGCTCCTGAAACGCACCCACGGCCTGCTTCTGGTGACCGGTCCCACCGGCAGCGGCAAGACCACCACCCTCTACGCCGGCCTGCGTCGGCTGGCCTCCGCCCGCCAGAAGATCCTGACCGTCGAGGATCCGGTCGAATACGTCTTCGAGGACATCCTGCAAAGCCAGGTCAACGAAGCCGCCGGTTTCACCTTCTCCACCGCCCTGCGCGCCTTCCTGCGACACGATCCCGACGTCATTCTGGTGGGCGAAATCCGCGACACGGAGACCGCACGGCTCGCCGTCCAGGCCAGCCTGACCGGACACCTTGTGCTGGCGACCGTGCACACCAACGACGCCGCCACCACGCCGTCCCGGCTGATCGACATGGGGGTCGAGCGCTATCTGCTGGGCGACGCCCTGATCGGCGTCATGGCCCAGAGGCTCGCGGCCCAGCTCTGCGCCCACTGCCACACCCTGGAGCCGCTCGACGCCCCGGAACGCGCGGCCCTTGCGGACGCAGGCCTGCCAAGCTTCCCACGCGTCGGTCGCGCCCAGGGCTGCCCGGCCTGCGGGGGAACCGGGCGGCGTGGTCGGCGGGCGATCACCGAGCTGATGGTCTGCACGCCGGAGGTGAGCGAACTGATCGGCGCCGGGGCCCCGGCCTCCGCGCTCCGCGAAACCCTCCCGCGCCAAACGGGCTACGCAAGCCTGCGCCAGGACGCCCTGTCCCAGTCCGCGCAAGGCCTGGTCGACTGGGGCGACGCCTGGCGGCTGGCTGACCGATGAAGGCCTTTCGCTACCGGGTGCTGACCCCTGAGGGCCGACACCAGACGGGGGTGAGCTACGCCGCCTCCGCCGCGGCGCTGCGCGATCGCCTGATCGAGAGCCGTCTACACCCCGTCCGGATCCGCCCCGCCCTGTTCCAGCGTCAGGGCTCGCTTCGCCTGTCGAACGCCGAGGCCGCGCGGCTGGGCCGCGACATGGCGCAACTGATGCAGAGCGGCATGGCCATCGGCCCGGCCCTGAGCCTGCTCGAAGCCCGCGAAACCCCGAAGCTCGCCGCCATCATCCGGGAGATCCGCCGTCGACTGATCGAAGGCGAACCACTCTCACGCGCCCTCGGCGTCGCCACCGGCGCGCCGGCGCGGCTCCTGCAGTCCCTGGCGCGCGGCGGCGAGGCCTCCGGCCGCCAGACAGAGGTGCTCGCCGCCGGCGCCGCCTCCCTGGCCGCGATGGACCAGCTGGGGCGTCGCCTGATCACGCTGGGCCTCTATCCGGGCTTCGTGATCGCGGTCGCCCTGGGCGCGATCGGCATCTACGCCTACGCCGTCCTGCCGGCCCTGGAGCCCGCCTTCGAAGGCCTGGGTCAGGACATCCCCGCCCAGACCCAGGCGGTCCTCACCTTCGGCGTCATGGTCCGCGCGGCGACCCCGGTTGTGCTCATCGGCCTCGGATCAGGCGCCGCCGCCCTGGTCCTCTCGGCCCGCCTGCGCAGGCTCACCCTCGGCCTGCTGTCCCGACTTGGAATGCGAGGCCGTGTTTCTCCCCTGCGGGACTTCGTCTTCGCCAACCTCGCGTCCCGCCTGGCGGTCATGCTGCACGCCGGGGTGCCCCTGGCGCCCGCCTGGCGGCTCGCCCGCGATCCGGTCACGTTGGACTGGCTCAGCCGCGCCCTCGCCGGCCAGGATGATCGTCTGATGGAGGGCGCGCGGCTGTCAGAGATCCTGAGCGCCATTGCCCAGACGCCTGCAGACCTGCTCCACTATGTGACGATGGGCGAACAGTCCGGACGGGCCGCGGAGGCGCTCCAGAACGCTTCGGCCCTGCTGGCCGCGCGCGCCCAGGAGAACGTCGAACGGCTGTTGTCGATCATGACCCCGCTGGTGATCATCCTGGTCGGCGCGATGGTCGGATTGATCACCATGATGGTCTTCCAGGGGCTTCTCGCGATCGGTGACGCCGTTGCCGTCTGACCTCCGGTCCCGTCGAAGCGGTTATCTGGCGGTCGACGCCCTCGCCGGGCTGGCGGTCATGACCCTGGGCGTCGCCGCGGCCGTCGGTCTGGCGGCGACGACGGTGACCCGCCTCGCGCAAGCAAAGGATCGCTTGACCGCCATGCGGATCGCCGACGATCTTTACGAGGAGATCTACGCCGGCGTTCGTCCTGACGGGCAGCAATCCGGAAACACGGATGGACGCCCATGGACCTACGAAAGTCTCGACGCCGACGGGTCCGCCGCGCGGCGCATCCGGATCACCGTGGACCGGCGGTTCGGCCAGGACCTGGTCGTGGACGCCGTGGCGCCGCCCGCGCCGGCTACACCGTCCTCGAGCTCATGATCGCCATGTCGGTCGCCTCCATCCTTATGGTCGGCGCGGGCGCCGCCTATGCCGCCCTGGGTCGCAGCGCCCATCGGCTGGCGCTCGCCCAGGCCGGGCTGGCGGATCGGGCCGTCCCGACCTGCCGCCCCGGCGCGGACACGGGCGCGGGCGCAGGCGCCGGCGCCTCGCCCTCTCCGGACCGTCCCTATCGTTGCACCCTGCCGGAACGGTGCGAGTTTGACAGTGTCAGTCAGTCATGTCGCCCGACCCGGACCTGAGCCTCGAACTGGCCGCCTCCCCCAGGCTGGAGGTGATGACCCGCATCGTCAGCCTGCCGACGGCCTCCCTGCGCCAGGCCAGGGCGATCGTGCGCCTGCAGCTCGACAGACTGTCGCCCCTGCCGCCCCGCGACGTGGTGTTCGATCTCGTGCGCCTCAGGACGACGGGCGCCGAGACAGGATACGCCCTCGGCATTTTGCGGCGCTCGGCGCTTCAGGACGCCGCCTTTGCCTCGCGCCGGGTGATCAGGGTCATCCGCGCCGTGGAAGAGACCGAGGTGACGTTCCGGTTCCGCAACGTCTTCGCCGTCGATGACCGGGAAGTGCGCTGGCTGGTCCATGCGCCGCGCGCGGCGCTGGTCGCGCTCGGCCTGGCCGCCGTCGCCCTGGCCGGCCAGATGCGCGCCGATCAGTGGCGCGCCCAGCGGCTGCCGGAGATCGCCGAGGCCCAACGCGAGACCGCGCGTCGGACCCGGGACGCCCGCGAACAACGCGCCGCCCAGGACGCCTGGGCCGCCCTGGAGCGCACGGACGCCTCCACCCGGCTGCTGTGCGCCAGCGGCGCGATCGGGCCCCGGCCGGTCCCCGTCCTCAATCTTTCGGCCGATACACGCCAGGTGACCTTCACCCCGGAGAACACCGCAGACGTCGCGCGACTGGAGGCGCTCGGCGCCGAGGCTCAACCGGCCAGCGGCGGCGCGCCGCAAGGCGTGTCCTTCGGCGAGGAGACCTGCCGATGATCCCGCCGATCTGGTTCAGGCGCGCGGCCGGGTTGGTTGCGGCCGGCCTCGGCCTTGTCGCCCTCACCTCCCTCATCGCCGTGTTCGGCGACGTCATGGCGGTCCGCGCCGCCCGGGCCGGCGCGCCCGTGTCCGCATCGCCTCCCGCGCAAGGTCCCCTAGCCCCGTCCCTGCGCCCCCTCGTTCACGCACCGGGCGCGGATCCCGAGACCGCGATCGCCGAATACCTGAACGTCCGGCTCGGAGCACTCGGCCTGCTGGTGAATGGCGCCGACACCGTCTCCGTCCGTCCCTTGGGGGGAGGCCTCAAACTGACGGAGATGCGCATCACCGGATCCGGCGACGCCCTGGCCGTCGGTTCCGTCGCGAACTGGGTGGCGGTGAACAGGGAGGCCGTTCGACTTGAATCGCTGGTCCTGGCTCGGGGCGCCGAAGGGCGAGGTCAGGTGACGCTCGTACTGCTGATGGTCGTCGCATGAAGATCGCCAGACGCTATCTGCTCCCGGCGATCCTGACCGGATGCGCGGCGCTCACCCTGGGCTTGCTGCTGTGGCCTCAACCCGAGGCGACGCCGACGCCGCCCCAGCCCCGGGAGCGATACGCCGGCCCCGCGTTCACAGCGCGCCCGGCGACCCGTCTGGCCGCCTTCCCCCTGTCCCTCGGCGCGGCCCGGACAGAACCGGTCGCCCCGGCCGCCGAGTTGCCGACCCTGGTCGGGATCGCGGGCTCCTCCGCCTATCTGAAGGGCCCCGACGGAGAAGTCATTCGCGCCCAGCCAGGCGAAGAGATCGACGGGTGGAAACTGATTTCAGTGCGAGGACGGACAGCCGTGCTCCGGGGTCCCGCAGGTGACTACTCTCTCGACCTGTTCACCCAACAACCTGCGGACGCTGCGGCTCCGCCTGCGCTTTAGCTCCCAAAGGCCTTGTCAGGCCATGCGGCTTGCGCTTCCGGTCGGATCAAAACAGCTTGGCCCGATGACAAAATCCGACCGCTCATTCGATGGTTCGATAGCTCGCTTGAACTGATCGGGCCGTCGCGATGACGTCAAAGAGCTTACAATTGTGCCTGCTCGACGCGGGGGAGAAGGCTAGGCCGGAGGCTCCGGATTGGCCGGCACTAGGTCCAACTCGCGTTGATTCTCTGCCTTCCTCCGATCCAGATCAACGCGGCAATGCTTCGTGCGACAGCGGCAGGCCATCCCGCGCTTCAACCTCCAAGTCAGTGGTGCCGGGCAGTCCGGGCGCTCCACGCCCCAGATACGGTGCCGAACGTCCTTGATCACCGTCACGATCACAAACGGTCGGGCATCGTCGTAGAGAAACGGCGTGAGTTCTTCCAACAGCCCCTCAACCAGGAGGGAGCTCCGAATCCAAAACGCAATCCATGATGATGTTCATATGTTAGCCATGGGGAGTATCGGGCTAGGGCAAATTCGCGTCTAACGCGACAATTGTGAGGCTCGGCATTCTTGCCGAGCGCGCCGGATCACTCGCTCTTATACGACGACACCCCATTGATCTTGCTCGTAGGAATGCGCGCAAAAGATGCTTCATGGACCAAAGAACCACCCATGGTGTACCTTCTTTTGATTTGGGGGAGGATCAAATGAAGCTACTTCTACGTCGCGACCAACGATCAGCGATCATCGGTTCCAAGCCAGTCTTCGTGCTTGAGGTGCGTGCTGAGCTTTCCGCAGAGGAGCGCGAGAGCATCAAGAAATACAAGCTAGGCGACGCCATCCTGTACGAAAGGCGTCCCATGAAAGAGGGTTCAAATGAATACGCTCAGCTCGGGCACGCCCTTGCTTGGCGGTTCGCCAACCTTACCATTCAAGTCTCCGACCTCGCCAATGGCCGCAAGATTGAGTGCAAAGACATCCTCGAGATGCTCGGCGTCGAGGAGCAGCTCAAGCGGGCGGCCCAGACCTTCAAAGCTATCCTCGACGCTGCGTCTAATTTTGGCGGCGAGGAGGTGATCACGCTCTAGCGGCCGTGGACTGGGATAACATCGCTGCCTGGTTCACGGGCGGCACCCGAAACCGCGAACTCTCAGACATGCGAGCGCAGTGGTCGGAGGTAGACGACCTCTGGCAGCGCTCCCCCTTGGCTGTCACTCCACTCGACGATTTGACCGTCCTCATCATGAAGCGGGTCTTCAAGGCCTGTGATCGCCTGCCGGCGTATCCCGTCATTGCGGCTTGTGCGGAAGCGGTCGAACGTATCCTCCGTGCCGAAGACGTCCTGGCGCTTGTCGCGGATTGGCCCGTGATCGACGGCGACGTGGCAGCGGCGGTGGAAGTTCGAAAGCTCCTCGTGCGTCGCCGACGGTGGGCAGCGGACTTCGAGCGGATGTTCAAGACGCTGGGCGATCGGCTGGTCGACGGCTTCGTGACGCTGTTTGCTGCGCTTCCGGAGAGCTGTTTTCAGCCTTGGGATACGGGCCGAGGCGACGCCTTGGGCGTCCCCTTGATCGAGCTTCTTAATCGACCAGCCGAGATGGTCGAGCGGTTCCTGGTACTGCCGAGCACAGACGAGACTGAGCGTCTGGACCTCTTCTACAAGCTCCGGCGGCAGCTGATCCGCAATACGGTTATGGCGTCGGGCTTCGCTGCGGAGACGCCGCCCGAGGACGTGTGGGCAAAGCTCCTGGTGCCGACCCGGCTCAAGGGGCGGACTCGATGTCCGACGGATCGATGAGCACGAGGCGGTCAGCGAGGCTCCCGGGCACGTCCGGCGAGAACAGCTCCAGCCGGATCAGCTTGTTGATCATGTCGCCCTGGCTGTCGATCACCACAACCGACCGTCCATTCGGAACGATCAAGGCCTGGATGGGCCACACCCACTTCCTGATGAAGCGGCTGTCCAACGTGAAGACGGAGATCAGCCTCCACATCCTCGCCTACAACATGAAGCGGGTGATGGCGGTGCTCGGAACGAAGCCCTTGATGGAAGCGATCAGAGCCTGAGAAGGGAGCGCTCTGCGCCTCGCCGTTACCTCCGCCCAGCCGCAGCTCCGCACGTTTTTACACAGCCTCAGTCAGAAGCAGTCACCGGCGATCTAGGAAGTTATGAACTGCCGCTAGGCGGTATCCGGTGGGCAGGTGTGCATCTCGCTCCCACCACATCCACGTCTTCGCATCCGCGCCAACCTGAGCCGCTGCCTCCTTTTGCTGGAGACCCAGCTCTTGCCGGCGGACGCGTAGTCGTTCCCCTAGTGTGGGGTTCTGGGAGAGCGTAGCGTCGGCTCGGCGGGCTTTCAGGGGATATCGGACACCTGGTAGCAAGAAGGCAACGCGACCATGCCGCTGCGGCGTGGGCGGCGCCGGGCGCGGGGCTTGCGGGAAGGCGCCGCGGTGCCAGATGGACTATCGCAACCGCATCTCCGGTCCGATGTTCGACCGCATCGACCTGACGGTGGAGGCGCCCCCGGTCACCGCAGCCGACATGGCCCTGCCGCCGCCCGCTGAAGGCACGGCCGAGGCCGCCGCCCGGGTCCTGCGCGCCCGTGAGATGCAGACCGACCGCCTGCACGCCGCCGGCGTCGATCCTGACACAGCGCAGGATCAGGCGGTGAACGCCCGGGTCTCGGGCGATCTTCTGGACCGCTTCGCCGCGCCGGACGAGCCGGGCAAGGCCTTGCTGATGAAGGCGGGCGAGGTCGGCGGCCTGACCGCGCGGGGCTGGACCCGCACCCTGCGGCTGGCCCGCACCATCGCCGATCTGGACGGGTGCGACGGCGTCCTGCGCCGCCATATCGCCGAGGCCCTGATCTATCGTCGATCAACCGCCGACGCGAACGCCGCCTTCGACGCCCGCCGCCCGGCCGCCCCGGCTCCCGCGCCCGGCCTTCCCGCGTGGTGATCTCTTAACGTCTTGAGTTCACGGTGTGATCGAGGAGAACCCGACATGCCCCGGCGACGGATCGAACAGCCAGCCCCCGCGACGCCCGAGATCGTGTCGACCGAGCAGCAGTTCCTTCGCCTGATGAGTCACGAGATGCGGACACCCCTGAACGGGGTGATCGGCATGCTCGGCCTGTTGTCCCGCACCAGGCTGGACGGCGCCCAGCGCGCCTATGCCGAGGCTGCGCGATCCTCAGCCGAACACCTGCTCGGCCTGGTCAACGACCTGCTGGACTACGCTCGTCTTGAAGCCGGCAAGCTGGAGTTCGACGCCGCCCCCGTCGATCTGGAGGCGCTGGTGCGCGGCGTGGCCGAGCTGCTCAGTCCCCGCGCCCATGATAGGGACCTGGAAATCGCCTGGTCAGTCGCCGCCAACGCCCCCGACGTGCTCGCCGACGAGGGTCGCTTGCGGCAGGTGCTGTTCAATCTGGCGGGCAATGCGGTGAAGTTCACCACGACCGGCGGTGTGCGCATCGCCGTCGAGCGCGCGGGGGGAACAGACGAGGCTCCGCGCCTTGCCTTCATCATCGACGACACCGGCCCCGGTGTTCCCGCCGAGGCGCGCGAGCGCATCTTCGAGGAGTTCGGCCACGTCGACTCCAGCGACGCCAGCCGTTTCGGCGGGGCGGGTCTGGGCCTCGCCGTCGTGCGCAAGCTGGCCGCCGCCATGGACGGGACAGTCGTCGTCACGGACCGCCCCGACGGCCCCGGCGCCCGCTTCCGCTTCGAGGCGCCGTTCCCGGCGGCGCCGGACACTGTGCGCGGACAACCCCTCGCGGACGTTTCCGTCGCGGTCCTCACTCCCGACCTGTTCATCCGTCAGGCCGCCGAGGCCCAGATCATAGCCTCAGGCGGGACCGTGGCGGCGGACGCCTCCATTGTGCTGGTCGATCACGCGGGGCGCCAAAGCCCGCACGGCCTCGCCGCCCGCCCCGCCGACAGCCGGGCCGTGGTGCTGCTCAAGCCCTCCGAACGTGACCTGATCGCCCGCTACCGTTCCTCCGGCTTCCACGGCTACCTCATCAAGCCACTGCGACGCGCCTCGCTGGCCGAGCGAGTTCTGGCCGTCGCCGGGGTTCAAACACTGGAACGGTCCGGCGCCCGTCCGACGCACGCCGACGACGACCGGGTTCTCCCCGGCCGCTTCTCGGGCACCCGGGTGCTGCTGGTCGAGGACAATCCCGTCGGCGCCCTGCTGGCCTCGACCTTGCTGAAACGCGAAGGCTGCGCCGTGGAGACCGCCGCCAGCGGCGAGGAGGCGCTCGCCGCCCTGAAGCGCGCGCGCTACGATCTGGTCTTCATGGACATGCGGATGCCCGGCATGGACGGTCCCACCGCCTCGCGCGCCCTTCGCGCCCGTGGCGACCGCACGCCCATCGTCGCCCTGACCGCCAACGCCTTCGCCGAAGACCGCAAGGCCTGCCTTGAGGCCGGCATGGATGACCATCTGGTCAAGCCGCTGGAACTGGAAGCCATGCGGGCCGCCCTGTCCCGCTGGACGAACCGCGAAGTCCGCGCCAAGGTCGCCGTCTGAATCAAGAGACGCCGGGGGCGTCCGGAGACGCCTATGACCGACAGCTCGACGCCCGCGACCGAGGCCGCCTCGCCGCCGCCCGCGCCCAAGGGTCTGGCCGTCCTGAAGGCCGCCTTCCGCGAACGCCGGACACTGGCGATGCTGTTGCTGGGCTTCTCGGCGGGCCTGCCCTTCGCCATGCTGATCGGCACGCTGAACGCCTGGCTGACCGAGGCCGAAATTCCGGTCGCGACCATCGGCGTCCTGAGCTGGATAGGTCTGTTCGGCGCCTTCCGGTTCCTGTGGTCGCCCGTCGTGAGCTGGACCCCGCCGGTGATCGGCAAGCGGTTCGGCCGCCGGCGCAGCTGGCTGATCGTCCTTCAGGTCATCATCGCCATCGCCCTGGGGCTGGTCGCTCTGTCGCATCCCGACACGGGAGTGCTGGGACCGCTGGCCATGGGGGCTGCACTGGGCGCCTTCGCCTTCGCGACGCAGGACATCGTCATCGATGCCTGGCGGATCGAGGTCGCCGATGAGACGACGCCCATCGACCTGCTGTCGACCATCTACCAACTCGGCTATCGCACCGCCGCCCTGACCGGCGGAGCCGGCGCACTGCTGCTGGCGACGGTTCTGGGCTGGCCAGGGGTCTTCATCGTCGGCGCTGTCCTCATGGGCGTGGGCGTCATGGGCACCCTGATCGCGCCCGAACCCCAAGCCAGCTCCCGCGCTGCCGTAGCGCGCGAACGTCGGGGGTCGCCGCGCCTGCGCCTGATTGTCCTGATCGCCACCCTGTCGGCCTGGGCCTGGGCGGCCTTCATGCTGTTCCGCTTCATGGTCACAGCCCTGACCACTTCGCCGGCGCCGAGCGCGGGCGCATTTACCGGTTCGTGGGGGCCGTGGATCGTCGGCGCGACCGTGATCCTGCCCGCCGCCCTCGCCGGCCTGATTGTCTGGAAGGGTCGCGGACCAACCGCAGAGGAAGCCTCCGCCCGGCCGAAACTGGCTGATACCCTCTATGACGCCATCCTGGCGCCGCTGGTCGAACTGATGGGACGGCTGGGTTGGGGCGCATTGATCGTTCTGGGCCTGATCCTGACCTACCGCATCACCGACGGCGTCTGGGGTCCATTCGCCTTCCCCTTCTACATGGGGGACACTGGCGGCGCGCTGGGCCACACCAATGCGGAAGTGGCGCTGGCGTCCAAGACCTTCGGCGTCTTCATGACCATCGCCGGCATCGCGCTGGGCGGCTGGGCGCTTCTGGTCATCGGCCGGATGTGGAGCCTGCTGATCGGCGCGATCCTGTCGGCCGCCACCAATCTGCTGATGATGGATCTGGCCATGGGCGCGCCGGTGATCGGCGGCTTCATGCGCGCGACGCACCTGTACGACCTGTTCGCCGTCTTCCATATCGGCGAACCGCTGGCCCGCCTGATGCTGGCCATCGCGGGCGAGAACGTTGCGGGCGGCTTCGCCGGCGCGGCCTTCGTGGCCTATCTGTCCGCCCTGTCGAACAAGACCTTCGGTGCGGTTCAGTTCGCGGTCTTCATCTCGCTGGCCCTGCTGATCGGCACGCTCGGCCGGGGCGCGCTGGGAGAGCTGGTCGATGCACAGGGCTATGCGCCGATGTTCGCCATCGCCGCCTGGCTGGGCCTGCTGGCCGTCGTGTTCTGTATCCTGGAGTGGGTGCGCGGCAGTATTGTCGAGCGTCGCAAGGTCGACGCCCGGAGCCTGATCGGCTGAAGGGGAATCGGAGCCAGGCTGGACCGCGTCCAACCTGGCCGATTTCGTTCCGGGCCTGATCGGCCCGGACTTCAGGCCTTACTCCTCGCCTTCGGCGCCGTCTTCATAGGCGGCGAAGGTCGCGGCGGTGATGATCTCGCTGACCGAGGCGCCCAGCGAAACGATCTGCACCGACTTCTCCAGGCCGACCAGCAGCGGGCCGATCACGGTCGCTCCGCCCAGCGCCTGCACCAGACGGGTCGAGATGGCGGCTGAATGAATGGCCGGCATGACCAGAACGTTGGCGTGACCGGTCAGGCGCATGAACGGATAGGCTCCCCGCAGTTCCGGCTCCAGAGCCAGTTCCGGCGGCATCTCACCCTCGTACTCGAAGTCCACGCCCTTGCTGTCGAGGATGCGGATCGCCTCGCGCACCTTCTCGCCCCGCTCGCCCGGCGGGTTGCCGAAAGTGGAGTAGGACAGGAAGGCGACGCGGGGGGTCTTGCCCAGCTTGCGCACCGTAGCCGCCGCCTGGATGGCGATCTCGGCCAGCTCCTCGGCGTCCGGAAGCTCATGGATCGAGGTGTCGGCGACGAACAGGGTCCGGCCCTTGGCCAGCAGGACCGACAGGCCGATCATCCGTTCCTTCACGTCCAGAACGCGGCGGACCTCCTTCAGCACCATATTGAAGTTGCGGGTCACCCCGGTGACCATGGCGTCGGCCTGACCGCGCGCGATCATGGTGGCGCCGAAGTAGTTGCGGTCCTGATTGATCATCCGCTGAACGTCACGGCGCAGATAGCCCCGGCGCTGCAGCTTGGCGTAGAGCCATTCGGTGTATTCGGCGTTGCGGTCGCTGATGCGGGCGTTGACGATCTCGATGCCCATGTCATCGAAATTCAGACCGGCGTCTGCGGCGTTCTTGCGGATCAGCTCCTCGCGGCCCAGCAGGATGGGCGTGCCCAGTTCGGCCTGCTTGAAACCCCAGGCGGCGCGGATGACCGAGGTTTCCTCGCCCTCGGCGAAGACGACGCGCTTGTTCGGGGCGGCGCGCACCGCGCCGGAAATGTTCTGCATCAGGGCCGCCGACGGGTCGAGGCGCTGGCGCAGGGAGGCGCGGTATTCATCCATGTCGGCGATCGGCTGGCGGGCCACGCCGGTGTCCATGGCCGCCTGGGCCACGAAGGGCGGAATGAACCAGATCAGACGCGGATCGAACGGGGTCGGGATGATATAGTCCCGGCCGAACTTCAGCTTGCGGCCACGGTAGGCGGCGGCGACCTCGTCGGGCACATCCTCGCGGGCGAGGGCGGCCAGCGCCTGGGCGCAGGCGACCTTCATCTCGTGGTTCACCCGGCGGGCGCGCACATCCAGCGCGCCGCGGAACAGATAGGGGAAGGCCAGAACATTGTTGACCTGATTGGCGTAGTCCGACCGGCCGGTGGCGATGATGGCGTCAGTGCGGACCGACAGCACATCCTCGGGCAGGATTTCCGGGTCCGGGTTGGCCATGGCGAAGATGATCGGATTGGGCGCCATGGTGGCGACCATCTCCTTGGTGATCGCGCCCTTGGCCGACAGGCCGATGACGACGTCAGCGCCGACCATGGCCTCGGACAGCGTCCGGTGGGGCGTATCGGTCGCATGGGCGGCCTTCCACTGGTCCATGCCGTGCTCGCGGCCCTTGAAGACCACGCCGTCACGGTCGACGATCACGGTGTTCTCGGCCTTCACGCCCGCCGCCTTCATCAGGGCGATGGACGACAGGCCCGCCGCGCCGGCGCCGGACAGGACGACCTTCACGTCTTCCAGACGCTTGCCCGCGACGTGGCAGGCGTTGATCAGGCCGGCGGTGGAGATGATCGCCGTGCCGTGCTGGTCGTCGTGGAAGACCGGAATGTCGAGCAGATCCTGAAGCTCGCTCTCGATCACGAAGCATTCCGGGGACTTGATGTCCTCCAGATTGATGCCGCCCCAGGTGTCTCCGATGTTCTTGACGACGGTGACGAACTCTTCCGGATCGGTGGTCTTCACCTCCACATCGAAGCTGTCGACATCGGCGAAGCGTTTGAACAGGACCGACTTGCCCTCCATCACAGGCTTTGAGGCCATGTGCCCGAGGTTGCCGAGGCCGAGGATGGCCGTGCCGTTCGAAATGACGGCGACCATATTGCCCTTGGACGTATAGTCGTAGGCCTTGTCCGCATCCTTTGCGATCGCCAGCACCGGGATGGCCACGCCGGGCGAATAGGCCAGCGACAGGTCACGCTGGGTCGCCATCGGCTTGATCGGCGCCATCGAGATCTTGCCCGGCGTGGGAAGGCGGTGGAAGTCCAGCGCGTCCTCGTCGGAGAAGGTCTGTTTGTCTGTCAGGTCGGGCATGGCTTTCGGCGTTTCCGGTCGCAAGGTCGCAGGTCGTCTGTGGCCCCGTTCCTAGTGCGCGGGACCCGGCGCGACAACCGCTGACGCAAGGGAAGGCGCAAACCCGGCCGGACAGGCTTTCCCGGCCGGCCGCCCGCCATCCTGTCCGGAAAATGTGACAGGACGGCTCGCAATTGCGCGGATTCCCGCACCTTGAGCCCGATCAGCGCGCCAAACCACTACGGCCAAGGTTGTGTCCGGGGAGCGTCGCTGTTAGTGCGACCCGTTCTCAATATCAGCCCTCCCCCAAGGCAGATCCCGTGACCCTCCGCTCCCTTCTTCTGCTGTCCACCGCCGCCGGCGCCGCCCTGATCGCGGCCCCCGCCTTCGCGCAGGACGCCGCCTCAGCCGCCGAACTCGACGACGTCATCGTCACCGGCTCCCAGGTCCGCCAGGCCCCCGCCTATGCGGGCGGCCAGGTTGCGACCGGCGGCCGCGTCGGCCTGTTCGGTTCGCTGGATGTGATGGACACGCCCTTCTCCAGCACCGCCTACACGGAAGCGCTCGTCCGCAACCAGCAGGCCGTCAGCATCGGCGACGTGCTTCAGAACGACCCGACCGTCCGCGTGTCCAAGGGCTTCGGCAACTTCCAGGAACTCTACGTCATCCGGGGCTTCCCCGTGTACTCGGACGACATGACCTGGAACGGCTTGTACGGCGTTCTGCCGCGCCAGTTCGTAGCGGCTGAACTGGTCGAGCGCGTCGAGGTGTTCCGCGGCGCCTCGGCCTTCCTGAACGGCGCCGCTCCGGGCGGCACCGGCGTCGGCGGCGCCTTCAACCTGACACCCAAACGCGCCGGAGACCTTCCCCTGAACCGCGTCACTCTTGGCTGGGACGGTGGCGACGCCCTCTACGCCGCCGGCGACTTTTCGCGACGCTTCGGAGAGAGCGGCGAGTGGGGTGGCCGCCTGAACGTCGCCGCGCGCGACGGCGAAGGCTCCATCGACCGTCAGAACAGCGAGCTTCAGGTCATCGGCCTGGGCCTCGACCGTCGTGGCGACCGCGCCCGCTTCTCGGCTGACTTCGGCTGGCAGAACCACCGCATCGACGCGCCGCGTCCCAGCGTGACGCCCGCCTTCGGCAGCACGTCGCTCCCGACCGCCCCATCGGCGGACAGCAATTTCGGCCAGTCTTGGACCTATACGGATGAGGAACAGCTGTTCGGAGCCGTGCGCGGCGAGTTCGACCTGACCGACAACGTCACCGCTTGGGCGGCGATCGGCGGACGCCGCGGCACGGAAGAGAACGTTCTGGCCAACCCCACGGCCCAGTCTGATGGACCGATCAGCGCCTATCGCTTCGACAACGTGCGTGAAGACACCGTGTGGTCGGGCGACATCGGCCTTCGCGCCGAACTGACCACCGGCCCGGTCGGCCACACGCTCGTGGCGTCGGCCTCGCAAGTGCAACTGAAGTCGCGCAATGCCTGGGCGGCGTCCGACTTCTCGGGCTTCGCCATGGGCACGCTCTACAACCCGACCCTTGTTCCGGCCCCGGCGGCCTCGATCCTGTCCGGCGACATGGACGATCCGCACGTGACCGAGCGCGTGAAGACCTCCAGCTTCGCCGTCGCCGACATCCTGTCCTTCCTCGACGGTCGTTTGCTGGCGACGGTCGGGGCCCGCTATCAGGAGATCGAGACCAGAACCTACGCCTATGCCGACGGCTCGGCCTACACGCCCTACACCGCCGATGCGGTGACCCCCGTCTTCGCGCTGGTCTACAAGCCGAGCGATACAATCTCGCTTTACGCCAACTACGCCGAAGCGCTGATCCCCGGAAAGATCGCGCCGGGCGTCGTCAACGGCGTGCCGGTGACCAACCCGGGGACGGTGCTGGATCCGTTCCGCGCTGAACAGGCCGAGGTCGGCGTGAAGTACGACGCCGGTTCGTTCGGCGGCACGCTGAGCGTCTTCCGCACCACCCTGCCGAGCGAGTCCTTCGACCCGGGCACGGGTGTCTACAGCTCGGGCGGCGAGCAGGAGAACAGGGGCGTCGAACTGACCGTCTATGGCGAGCCCGTCGAAGGCCTGCGCTTGATCGGCGGCGCCACCTGGCTGGACGCCGAGATCAAGGAAGCCCTGAACACCGCGCTGAACGGCAAATCGGCCATCGGCGTGCCGGAGTTCCAGATCAACGCCAACGTCGAGTGGGACGTGTCCGTCGTGAACGGCCTGACGCTGGAAGGCCGCGCGATCCACACCAGCTCGCAGCCCGCCAGCGCCGACAACACGCTGGAGCTCGACAGCTGGACCCGGTTCGACGCGGGCGTCCGTTATGAGTTCGAGGCCGGTGACCGCCCACTGACCCTCCGCGCACGGGTCGAGAACCTGGCGGATGAGGATCAATGGGTGGCCGTCGGCGGCTATCCGGGCTCGAACTATCTGACGCTCGGCGCTCCGCGCACCTTCCGCCTTTCGATCTCCACGGACTTCTGATCCGGATGAAGCCGGGCACGATCCGGGCGTGGAGCTGGGTGCATAAATGGTCGAGCCTCGTCTCGACCATTTTCCTGCTGATGCTCTGCATCACCGGGCTTCCGCTCGTCTTCACCCATGAGCTCGACCATGTCCTGCTCGGCCACGACGAGACGGCTCCCGTCTCCCGGGGCGCGGAGAAACTGAACCTCGACCAGGTCCTGAACCTCGCCCTCGCCCGCAAGCCAGGCGAGGTTCCGGCCTTCATGAGTTTCGACGTCGAGCGCCCGGTGGTGAATGTCACCAGCATCGACCCGAACGGCCCGGCCGACCGGTACAGCTTCCAGCCGATCAACCAGTTCACCGGCGAAGCCGCGCCACTCGTCGCCGGTCACCCGGTGATGGAGTTCATTCTCCAACTGCACACCGACATGTTTCTGGGGCTAGCGGGGATGCTGTTTCTCGGCGCCATGGGCCTGCTGCTGGTGGCGGCGCTGGTGTCAGGGGTGGTGCTCTACGCCCCCTTCATGCGACGCCTGCCCTTCGGAACCGTGCGGGCGACGAAGGCCGCGCGGACGCGGTGGCTCGACTATCATAACCTGCTGGGCGTGGTGACCGCCGCCTGGGTGCTGGTCGTGGGCGTGACCGGGGTGGTGAACACCCTCGCGGTGCCGATCATCGCCTACTGGAAGGATGACGCTCTCAAGGAACTAATGGTCGCCTATGACGCCCCGGTCAGCCTGACGGAGCGCAGCTCCCTCAACGCCGCCGTCGAGCGCGCCAAACAGGCCCTGCCGGGCATGACGCTGCAGTTCGTCGCCTTCCCCGGCTCGACCTATTCGACCGACAACCACTATGCGGTCTTCTTCCACGGCGACACGCCGCTGACCGAGCATCTGACCACGCCCGCCCTGATCGACGCCCGCACCGGCGAACTGGCGGCGGTCGCGCCCGCCCCCTGGTATGTGAAGACCCTGTCCCTGTCTCAGCCGCTGCATTTCGGCGACTATGGCGGCCTGCCGCTGAAGATCCTCTGGGCCCTGCTGGATCTGGCGACCATCATCATTCTCGGCAGCGGGCTTTACCTGTGGTGGGTCAAGCATCGGTCGGCGAAACGCGGTGCGAAATGAAGACCGGTCCGTTCAGCCTGAAGGTCATCTTCGCCGTTCCGCTGGTCGTCGCCCTCCTGTCCCTGATCGGGCTCGTCGGCGCCCTGCTCGGCGACGGCGTCTGGGACTGGATCGGCTGGCTGGGTCTGGGGGCCTGTATCGCGGTGACGATCTGGGCGTTGATCGCCCGACGGGTTCGCTAGACTCTAGGGCCGCGTGCCGATCCGTGACGGGTCGTCCGAACGCACCACGGACACCACGACGCCACACAGGTCCGACGCGGCTGTCGGACCGTGAACCCGGTCATCCACCGCATTGTCACGGCTGTCACCGAGCGCGAACCAGTGCCCTTCCGGCACAAGAACTTCAGGCGTGTCATCCAACATTTGGCCGTCCCCGAAGTCCGAGATTAGCCAAGACCGGCCGGAAGGCAGAGTTTCACGCCAGACAGAGACCTGCGGATACAACTGTTTCGATTGGTCCTCCGACATGGCGGCGGGATCAACGCGCTCGCGTTTGACCGGCTGTCCATCGACATGGAGGACGCCGCCCATGACCTGAACCGTCTGTCCCGATCCCGCGACGACCCGCCTGAGCCACGGCTGACCTCGGGTGCGCGCAACCACGATGTCTCCCTGAACAGGCCGGGTTGTTCCGCAGACACCGCCGGGACGGTCGGCAAGCGCGACATCCCCCTCCAGGAGGGTCGGCTCCATCGAACCGGAAGACACCCGATAAGCGTGATGCCCGGCAGGCACGAGCACAGGCTCCTCCGTCAGCAGGGCGAAAAGGAGCAGCGCGGCGATCACAGGTTCAACGCGCCCGTCCGCTCGACCTCCACCGGACCGGTCATGAAGACGTGATCACTGGCCTCGTCCCAGTCGATCAGCAGGCGGCCGCCATCGACATCCACCGTGGCATGCCGACCGGTCACCCCCCGCCGCGCCGAGGCGACCAGAGCCGCGCAGGCGCCGGTGCCGCAGGCCTTGGTCAGACCCGCGCCGCGCTCCCACACCCGCAGGCGAATGTGATCCGGCGACAGGGCGTGGACGAAGCCGACATTAACCCCTTCAGGGAACATCGGGTGATGCTCGACCAGCGAGCCCGAGCCGCGCACGAAGCCGTCGTCCGGCGTCTCGCCGACAAAGAAGACCACATGCGGATTGCCCATCGAGACCGCGCCCGGCGTATGTAGCAGGGGGGCGTCGATGGGGCCGACCTGAAGCTCGATCCCTCGCGTGTCCATCTCCTCGGCCAGCGGCACCTGCTGCCAGTCCAGTCGGGGCACGCCCATGTCGACGGTCACCTGTCCGCCCGGCGCGCGGGTCGCCACGGTCGGACCACCGGCGGTGTCGATCACCACCCTGTCCTTGCCCGTGGACTCCATCAGCACCCAGCCGACGCAGCGCAGGGCGTTGCCGCAGGTCTCGACCATGGTCCCGTCATTGTTCCAGACACGCATGAAGGCGTCGGCGCTATTGCTCGGTTCGATGGCGATCAGCTGGTCGCAGCCCTCGCCCGTCTGCCGGTCCGCGATGGCGCGCACCTGCTCAACCGTCGGCGAGAACGGGGTTTCGAGCGCATTGACGACGACGAAGTCGTTGCCGGCGCCGTTCATCTTGAGGAAGGGACGGGTCATTACACTTCGCATATAGGGCCAGACTGGAGCTGAGACGAGAGAACCGCGTTAAGCTGGGCCATGACCACCACTACGCCTGCCCGGAAGACTGTCGGAAAAGCCGCCCGCAAGGGTGACAAGGGGCCGCAATTCCCGGAACCGCCGGCGCGGGGCGAGGGCCTGCGGCTGCGCGCCCGACTGCGCTACCTGTACCACGGCGCGTCCCCGCTGGCGGTGAAGTTCCGGCTGGCTGTCATTGTCATCGACTTCGCCATCATCGCCTTCTTCCTCGCCGCACCGATCCTGCATGAGGCGGGGATCGTTTTCTATGTGATCGACTACATCATCGCCCTGATCCTGATCGCCGACCTGACCGGTCGGGCGCTGGCGCATACGGACATCAAGGACTGGCTCAAGAAGCCCGCGACCTGGGTGGACCTGTTCGTGCTGGCCACCCTGCTGTTCCCTTACTGGCTGTTCAACCTGGGCTTCCTGCGCCTGGTGCGCCTGTGGACCCTGCTCCATTCCGAGTTTTTCTGGCGCACCATTGGACAGAAGTACGATGACACGCGTGTGGAGGAGGTCACCAAGGCTGTCGCCTCGCTGACCACCTTCATCTTCGTGGTCACGGGTTTCGTTTACACCAGCTTCCGGGGCGAGCATCCGGGCATCACCGGCTATCTGGACGCCCTGTATTTCACCATCGCCACCCTGACGACGACCGGCTTCGGCGACATCACCTTGCCGGGCAACTGGGGGCGGGTGCTGTCGATCTTCGTCATGCTGACCGGGATCACCCTGTTCCTGCGGCTGGCCCAGACCATCTTCCGCCCGCACAAGGTCAGCCACGATTGCCCCACATGCGGCCTGAAGAAGCACGACCCCGACGCCGTCCATTGCAAGGCCTGCGGCGAAATCCTGTGCATTCCGGACGAGGGCGCGTGACACCGCGCCGCATGACAAAGCCGTAACCTTTGTCCTCAACGCCTTGCCGACCTTCCGCCCCCGGATAAGGTGCCGGCGACTTTTCCGGGGGAGTACCCATATGTTCCGTTCCGCCGCGCTCGCCGCGCTTCTCGCCACTACCGCCCTTTCGAGCGCCGCCATGGCCCAGACCGCTCCCGCTTCCGCCAACGCCCCCTCGGGCTTCGCCACTTCAGACGCCACCGATCCCTATCTGTGGCTGGAAGAGGTCGAGGGCGAGCGGGCGATGGAATGGGTCCGCGCCCACAATGAACATTCGCTCGGCGTTCTGCAGGGCGACCCCCGCTACGCCCAGCTGCACGCCCAGGCGCTGGAGATCGTGCAGTCTCGCGACCGCATCCCCGGCGTCGGCTTCAACCACGACGGCACGCTGGACAATTTCTGGCAGGACGCCACCCACGTGCGCGGCGTCTGGCGCACGACCACACTGGACAGCTATCGCACGGCCGAGCCCGTGTGGGAGACCATCCTCGACATCGACGCCCTGTCGACCGCCGAGGGAAAGAACTGGGTCTACAAGGGTGTGACCTGCCTGCCGCCGCAGGAAACCCGCTGCCTCGTCAGCCTGTCGGACGGCGGCAAGGACGCCGTCACGGTGCGCGAGTTCGACCGCGCCACCCGCACCTTCGTCGCCGACGGCTTCATCCTGCCGGAATCCAAGGGCGGGGCCTCTTGGATCGACGAGAACACCCTGCTGGTCTCGCGTGACTTCGGCGACGGCACCCTGACGGACTCGGGCTACCCGCGCACCGTCCGCCTCATGCGCCGCGGCCAGACGATCGAACAGGCCACGACCATCTTCGAAGGTCAGCAGACAGATGTTTCGGTCAGCGCCTACACCCTGCGCGACGCCGACGGCGTGGTGAAGGCGACACTGATCAACCGGGGGATCAACTTCTACGAGGGCGAAACCTGGCGTCTGAACGCCGACGGCACGACGACCCAGCTGCAACTGCCGGCCAAGTCGAACATCAACGCCCTGGTGCAGGGCCAGCTGGTGGTCACCACCGATCAGGACTGGACCGCCCCGTCGGGGCAGGAGTTCAGGACCGGCGACGTCATCGCCTGGAACCTCGAGCAATGGCTGGCCAACCCGGCCACGCCCGCGCAACTGATCATCCGCCCGACCGAGCGGGAAGCCATCGAAGGCATCACCGCGACCCGCAACAAGCTGGTCGTGGCCCTGTACGAAAACGTGCGCGGCTCGGTTTACGTCTACCAACCCAATCCCTCGGGCGAGTGGGCGCGGACCCGTCTGGACCTGCCGCAGAACGTCACGGTCGGCGTCGGTTCGGCCTCGGAACGGAACGATCAGGTCTTCGTCAGCGTCGCCGGCTATCTGAACCCGTCCAGCCTCTATCTGGCCGACGCCGCCACCGGTCAGGCCGATGTGGTGAAGTCCCTGCCCGCCAAATTCGACGCCACCGGCATGGTGGTCGAACAGTTCGAGGCCCGCAGCGCCGATGGCACGATGATCCCCTACTTCGTCGTCCATAAGGGCGACATGCCGATGGACGGCTCGAACCCGACCCTGCTGTACGGCTACGGCGGCTTCCAGAGCTCGCTGTTGCCCGGCTATTCGGCCACGGTCGGCAAGCTGTGGCTGGAGCGCGGCGGCGTCTATGTGATCGCCAACACCCGCGGCGGCGGCGAGTTCGGCCCCCGTTGGCACCAGGCGGCCCTTCAGGAAAATCGCCAGCGCGCGCACGAGGACTTCCAGGCCGTCGCCCTGGACCTCGAGGCCCGCAACATCACCTCGCAGCCCCGCCTCGGCATCATGGGCGGCTCGCAGGGCGGCCTGTTCATGGGCGCCATGCTGACCCAGCGCCCGGATCTCATCAACGGCGCGGTCATCCAGGTGCCCCTGTTCGACATGCTGCGCTTCCACAAGCTGCTGGCCGGCGCGTCGTGGATCGCCGAATACGGCAACCCGGACATTCCGGAACAGCGCGCCTGGATCGAGCAGTACTCGCCCTACCAGAACCTGCGCGCGGGCCAGCCCTATCCCGAGGTCTTCATCCACACCTCGACCAAGGACGACCGCGTCCACCCGGGCCACGCCCGCAAGGCGGCGGCGCGTCTGGAGGCGCTGGGCTATCCCGTCCTGTTCTATGAAAACACCGACGGCGGCCACGCCGCCGGCGCCAACCTGCAGGAGACGGCCCGCCGTCTGGCGCTGGAGTACACCTATCTGACCCGCCGCCTGATGGACTCTCCGGCGCAGCAATAGGCCGACCGGTTCAGGGCCTCGAAGCGGTGGAGGGGTGTTCCGCTCCACCGTCTCCGGTCCTTGACCACCCCGACCATCCTGCGGATGGTCCCGCTCCCCCTTCCGGGGAGGAATAACGCGGAGTCTGTTTCGATGATGAAGTCCCTGATGATGGGTGTGGCCATGGTCGCCATCGCCGCGCCCGCCTATGCGCAGAGCCAGACCCCGCCGCACTTCCCCGCCGACCTGACCCCCGCCGGCGTTCGCGCCGCCGACGATCATCTGGCGCTGGAGGAGGTCAACGGGACCGAGGCGATGGCCTTCGTCGCGGCGTCGAACGAGCGCGCCCTGGCCAGCCTGACCAACGATCCGCGCTACGAAACCTTCCGGGCCGAGGCCGAAACCATCCTGACCGCCACCGACCGCATCCCGGCGCCCAGCTTCCTCGGCGACGGTATCGGCAACTTCTGGCAGGACGCGACCAATCCCAAGGGCGTTTGGCGCCGAACCACGCTGGACAGCTACCGTTCGGCCGATACGCAGTGGGAGACCCTGCTGGACATTGACGCCCTGTCGCGCGCCGAGGGCAGGGACTGGGTCTTCAAGGGCGCCAGCTGCCTGGCCCCGGACGAGACCCGCTGCCTGATCAACCTGTCGGACGGCGGCAAGGACGCCGTGGTCGTGCGCGAATTCGACACCACCACCAAGAGCTTCGTGGACGGCGGCTTCATCCTGCCCGAAGGCAAGCACCGCATCAGCTGGCTGGACCGCGACACGCTTCTGGTCGCCACCGACTTCGGCCCCGGCACCCTGACCGAGAGCGGCTACCCCTTCATCGTCAAATCCCTGAAGCGCGGCCAGCCGCTGAACCAAGCGACCGAAGTCTACCGCGGCGACCGGTCGGACGGCGGCTATGGCGTCTCGGCTTCGGTCTATCGTGATAGCCGAGGCGCGGTGGAGGCCGTCATCATCTCGCGTCCTCTGGACACCTACCGGTCGGAGACATGGCGGCTGATTGACGGTCGACCCGCGAAGCTGGCCGTGCCCGAACAGGTCTCCATCTATGGAACGCTGGGGCAGCGGCTGGTGCTGTCGAATGACGAGGCCTGGCGCTGGGGCGCCCGGACCATCGCCCCCGGAACCCTGCTGGCGATTTCCATGGAGGAACTGGCGCGCGGCGCCGGAGGGCTCTACCCCGATACGGATCCGGAAACGATCTTCACGCCCACCCCGCGCCAGTCGCTTCAAAGCGTGGCGGTGATGGATGACCACGTCGTCGCTGTCATTTCAGACAATGTCGTCAGCCGGGTCAGGCGCTATCGCTTCGGCCAGAACAATCAGGCCGTCTGGTCGGGGAGCGATATCGCCGGACCGGAGAACAGCGCCATCGGATTGGGCGACAGTTCGAAGGCGTCGGGACGGGTCTTCGTGTCCGCTCAGGGCTTCCTGACGCCCCCCACACTGGGCCTTCTGGCGGCCGACGCTGCCGCGCCGACCGAGCTGAAGTCGGCTCCCGCCAAGTTCGACGCCTCGACGCACGTCACCGAGCAGTTCGAGGCGACGTCCTCGGACGGGACGAAGATTCCCTATTTCGTCACCCGCCCGCGCGACCAGAGCGGCCCGGCGCCGACCATCCTGTTCGGCTACGGCGGCTTCCAGGTCAGCTTCCCGCCCGCTTACAAACCCGAAATGGGCAAGCTGTGGCTCGAGAACGGCGGCGTCTTCGTCCAGGCCAACATCCGGGGCGGTGGCGAGTTCGGGCCGCAATGGCATCAGGCGGTGCTGAACGAGAACCGCCAGCTCGCCTTCGACGACTTCGCGGCGGTCGCCCGTGATCTGGAAGCGCGTGGCATCACCACCCCACGCCGTCTGGGCATCTATGGCCGGTCGAACGGCGGGGTCCTGACCTCGGTGTCGATCACCCAGCATCCGGAGTTGTTCAATGCCGCGGTCATCGAGAGCCCGCTGATCGACATGCTGCGCTATCACGAGCTGCCCGCGGGCGCTTCGTGGATCGGCGAGTACGGCGACCCCCGAATCCCCGAGGAAGCCGCCTGGATCGCCCGCTATTCGGCCTATCAACAGCTTCGTCCGGGCGCGCACTATCCGCGCGTCTACATCACCACCAACACCCGCGACGACCGCGTCCATCCGGGTCACGCCCGCAAGTTCGCGGCCCGTCTGGGCGATATGGGCTACGACCACCTCTATTATGAGGAAACCGCCGGCGGTCACTCCAATGACGCCGACCCGGTCGCCAACGCCCGTCGCTGGGCGCGCCACTACGTCTATCTGTCGCAACAGCTGATGGATTGAGGAGGCTGGGCTCCATTGGCGATGGAGCCCACTGCCCCTCTTCTGCGCTGGGGAAGTGATTAGTGGTTCGATGCCGCTCGCGCAGGTGCACGGCCTGCGGGCGCCGGCGCCGAAACCGCCACCCATTGATCACTAACCACTAATCACGAGCCGGGCTCCGCAGCCCGCCGCCTCGAGCGCAACCGAGCCCGCCGCTTACGCCGGCTCCGCCACCTTGTCCTTCTTCACCTTGGCCGGCTTTTCAGCCTTCGGAGCCTTGGCGGGCTTGTCGGCTTTCTCGGCCTTGCGAGCCGCCTTTTCAGCCTTCTTGACCTCGCGGGCGGCCTTTTTGGCGGCCTTGGCTTCCGCCTTGGCTTTCAGCGGGGCGGCGTCCGCCTCCCCGGCCAGTTCGCCCAGCAGGTCCAGGAAGACATCACGCTTGCCCTTGGGCAGCAGGCCGACGATTCGCTTGTCAGCGGCCTCGACGCGCGGGCGCGCCGCTTCCAGCGCCGCCTCGCCGGCTGGCGACAGGCGCACAGCCTTGGCGCGGGCATCGAGCGTCGACTTCTCCCGATCCAGCAAGCCCTTGGTGGTCATCCGCGCGACCAGATCAGCGAGGGTCGAACGGTCGATGCCGGTGGCGCGCACCAGATCGGTCTGCGTCAGGCCCGCCTTGTGGCTCACGGCCTCCAGCACGGCGAACTGCCGCTGGGTCAGACCGTCCGGACCCGTCTCTTCGGCATAGATATCGAGCGCCAGCTGCAAGGCGCGGTGAATCAGATGGCTGGGTGAAACGCCGAGGGCGCCGCCACGCTTGGGCTTGTTACCGGACTTGACCATGAACCGTATCCCCTCGGCTGCATCGACAGAGCTAGCAGCCGCGTTTTACGGTTTGACGACGGACAATCTCTTTCAGCGTCAAAGCCCGGTGTCGGGCGATACCGGCTCTACGGTCTCTTCATCCTTGATCAGGTGCTTCATGATGAAGAACACCTGCCAGATGCCGAAGGCGGCCGAAGCCATCCAAAGTCCGCCCCGGAAGGCCATCCAGACATCATAGGGATCCGCCGGTGGACGTTTCAACGCCTGCAGCGCAGCCTCGACCACCACCGGACTGCGCACCAGCTCGTTCACGATCGCCACGGCGGCGAAATACAGGCCGTAGCGTAGCGTCAGCCCACGCCAGCCCGCGTCGGTGATCTTCAGGGCTGAACCCAGAAGATATTTGAACGGATACCGGCCCAGCGGCAACGAACCCAGCAGCACCACCGCGAGCACCGCGTTCTGCACCGTGATCTTGATCTGCAGCAACTTCGGATCGTGAAACACCAGCGTCAGCACGCCGAACACCAGGGCGAAGCCGCCGGTGAGCAGCGGCAAGGGCGCCAGTCGCCGCTCGACGATCCAGCCGATCGCCAGGGCGACAAACGAGGCTCCGACCAGAACCCAGGTCGCGTGCAGCATCGCCTGGGTGCTGTCCTGCTTAAGCACGAACCGCATAAAGGCATAGGCGGCCAGGAAGGCGACGAGCGCGCCGAAATCGACGGCCTGACGAATGCTGGAGCCCCGACGTTCAGTGACTTCGGTCATGGGTTCAGTCCTCCAGTCCGACCAGCGAGCGCGAGAACGCACGGGCATCGAAAGGTTGCAGGTCCTCGACCCCTTCGCCGACGCCGATCAGCTTGATCGGAGCGTCCGAGGCCTGCGCCACCGGCACCAGCACCCCGCCACGCGCGGTGCCGTCCAGCTTGGTCATCACCACGCCCGACACATAGGCCGTCCGGCCGAAGATCTTTTCCTGTTCCAGCGCATTGCGGCCGACCGTGGCGTCCAGCACCAGCAGGGTCTCGTGCGGGGCGTCCGCATCAATCTTCTTCAGCACGCGAACGATCTTCAGCAGTTCGTCCATCAGGGCCGACTTGTTCTGCAGCCGGCCGGCGGTGTCGATCAGCACGACATCGAACCCTTCCGCCTTGGCGCGGGTGTAGGCGTCGAAGGCCAGACCAGCGGCGTCGGCGCCGTCGCGGCGGCTCTCGAAGGTGGCTCCGGCCCGCTCGGCCCAGACCTTGAGCTGTTCACGCGCGGCGGCGCGGAAGGTGTCGCAGGCCACGATCATCACCTTGGCGCCTTGCGCCGTCAGGTCCGAGGCGATCTTGCCCAAGGTCGTCGTCTTGCCCGAGCCGTTCACCCCCACGAACAGGGTCACGAAGGGCTTCTGACCGGCCAGCGGCTCGTAACGGGCCTCGTGATTGATCAGCTCGGCGGCCACGGCCTCGGCCAGCGCTTCCTTGACCTCCCGCTCATTCGCCCCGGCGGAGAAGCGCAGCTCGCGGAACCGCTCCACGATCCGGTCGGTCGCCGCCGGCCCCAGATCGCTCTCCAGCAGATGCTCTTCCAGCTGTTCCAGCGCCTTGTCGCTGAGCGGCTCCTTCACGAACGTGGCGACGACCTGTTCGGTCATCTGCTTGGAGGAACGGCTCAGGCCTTCGGTCAGGCGCGAGAACCAGCCTTTTTTGGGCGTATCGGTCATGACCCCCGTTTAGCGGTCGGCGTTCGTCAGGTCACGGGCTAACGTAGCCGCAGCCCGCCTTTGGCTCTATATGAGCAAAAGACCCCTGAAGGATCGCGCCTTGGCCGAGACATCCGCCTTCCACCGCCCCGCCACCCACGGCTTCGTCCGCGTCGCCGCCGCCACCCCGGTGGTGCACACCGCCGACCCGGCGGCCAATGCTGACGAACACATCGCCCTGATCCGTCAGGCGGCCGGACAAGGGGTGGACCTGATCGTCTTTCCCGAGCTGTCCCTCAGCGGCTACGCCATTGACGACCTGCTGCTCCAGACGGCGCTGCTCGATGAGGTCGAACGGCAGGTCGACCGGATCGTGCAGACGATCAAGGATCTCAAGATCATCGCTGTCGTCGGCGCGCCGGTGCGTCACGAGCAGCGGCTTTACAACGCCGCCGTGGTCATCGCCGACGGCTGGATCTGGGGCGTGGTTCCCAAGACCTATCTGCCCAATTACCGGGAGTACTACGAGAAGCGCTGGTTCTCACCGGCTTCGCCAGAACTGAACCCAGGCGGCGGGACCCATTTCGCGGGCTATTACGCCGCCTTCGGCACCCACCTCATCTTCAGCGTCGAGGATCGTCCCGACCTGAGCTTCGGCGTGGAGATCTGCGAGGATTACTGGGCCCCGCTGCCGCCCTCGACGCGTCTGGCGCTCGCGGGCGCGCGCGTCCTGCTCAACCTGTCAGCCTCCAATGTCGTCATCGGCAAGTCCGTTGACCGCGCCATGCTCAGCTCCAGCCAGTCGGCTCGCGCCATGGCGGCCTATGTGTTCACCGCCTCGGGCTGGGGCGAGAGCACCACCGACCTGGCCTGGGATGGGCAGGCCACCATCCACGAACTGGGCGCCAAACTGGCCGAGGGCGAACGTTTCGCCCTGGAAAGCCACCTGACCGTCGCCGACATCGACCTGGACCGGATTGCGCAGGAGCGCATGCGCACCGGCACCTTCGCCGATTGCGTCCGGCGGGAGATCAAACCCGGCGACTACATCGAGGTGGCGATCCGTGAACAGGGCCTCGGTCAGGCGACCGGGGACCTTGTCCGCCCCCTCGACCGCTTCCCCTTCGTGCCCGACGACCCGGCGCGGCTGGATCAGGACTGCTACGAGGCGTTCAACATCCAGGTTCAGGGCCTGATGCGCCGGCTCAAGGCGACGGGGTCGAAGACCCTCGTCATCGGCGTCTCGGGCGGGCTCGATTCCACACAGGCGCTGTTGGTCGCCTGCCGCGCCTTCGACCGGCTGGGGCTGCCGCGCACCGGCATCCTCGGCTTCACGATGCCCGGCTTCGCCACCTCGGACGGCACCAAGTCAAACGCCTGGGCCCTGATGAAGGCGCTGGGCGTCACCGGCGAAGAGATCGATATCCGCCCCGCCGCCGAGCGCATGCTGGCCGACATCAAACACCCTTACGCCGACGGCGAACCGGTCCACGACATCACCTTCGAGAATGTGCAGGCGGGCCTGAGGACCGACTATCTGTTCCGCCTCGCCAACCACAACGGCGGCCTGGTGCTGGGTACCGGCGACCTGTCGGAACTGGCGCTGGGCTGGGCCACCTATGGCGTCGGCGACCATATGAGCCACTACAACGTCAACGGTGGCGTGGCGAAGACCCTGATCCGGCACCTGATCCGCTGGGTCGCGGCCAAGGAACATGACGGCGAAACGGTTCGCGTGCTGCACGCCATCCTGGACACCGAGATCTCGCCCGAGCTGGTCCCGGCCAGGGACGGCAAGATCCAGTCGACCGAGGCGACCGTCGGTCCCTATGCCCTGAACGACTTCTTCCTGTTCTACATCACCCGCTTCGGGATGACCCCGTCCAGGGTGGCCTTCCTGGCCCATCAGGCCTGGAAGGATGCGTCGACCGGCCACTGGCCCGAGGGCACGCCGGAGGATGAGAAGGTCGAATACGACCTGCCGACCATCAAGAACTGGCTGCGAAAATTCCTGCACCGCTTCTTTCAGACCAGCCAGTTCAAGCGCTCGGCCGTGCCGAACGGGCCCAAGGTCGTCACCGGCGGCTCTCTGTCGCCGCGCGGCGACTGGCGCGCGCCGTCCGACGCGACGGCCAAGGTCTGGATCGATGAGCTGGAGACGAACGTTCCCTAGCGGTTCGCGACAAAGACCAGAACAACCAGCACCGGCGCCAGCGGCAGCAGGACCCGGATGATCGGCACAAGGCGTCGGGTGCTGCCGTCCACCTCCCGGTATCGCCGCGAATAGAGCTCCATGAGGTTGATCGACATTCCTCCGCCCCATGGGCGGAACCCGAGGGTGAATATCTCGGGCGTCGATGGGGGCAGGTCTCCGCTACGCTTCAGGGCGTCCAGCCGGAGGCTCAGATAAACGAGCAGTGCGATCGCCATCATCCAGCAGGCAAACGCTGTGATGCCCAAAGCGGGAGCCAGCCAGCCGATCACGGCACCTCGTTCAGGAACGGGAAGATCGCCGCCTTGGCTTCCGGCTCGTCCAGCATCGGAGCGTGTCCCACGCCCGGCACCTCGACGAAGTCCATCTTTGGCGCACGCTTGCGCATCTTGGTCGCGATGCTCTCGCTCAGCAGGTCCGATGTCTGGCCGCGCACCAGCAGCACCTGACGCCCGCGGGTCAGCCGGCCGAACATCGGCCACAGGTTCGGGACCAGCGCCTTGGCCCCCGCCGCCTTGATCGGCACGGCGATGTCCGGATCGTAGTTCAGCACCGGCGCCCCTTCCGTCCCCTCGCGGAAGATGCGGCGGGCGAAGGCGTCCCAGTCGGCGTCCGTATAGTGTGGGAAGGCGACCGCGTTGATCCGCTTCGCATAGGCGGCGGCATCGGCCCAGGTCGGGGTGTCCACCGGCTGGCCTGAATAGGCGGCGATACGCGCCAGCCCTTCCTTGGCCACCTCGGGACCGACGTCATTGATGATGGCGCCCGCGATCACTTTCGACCGGATGGCGGCCAGCGCCATGGTGATCAGCCCGCCCATGGAGGTGCCGACAAAAACCGCGCGCTCGATTCCGGTCTGCGCCAGCAGCGCCAGCACATCCTGGGCATAGGTGGCCGGCTGATAAGTCATCGGATCCTGGGCCTCGTCCGACAGGCCGCGCCCGCGCACGTCGATGGCCAGCACCCGCCGCCCGCTCTGGGCGATCAGAGGAGCGATGACCTCGAAATCCTTGGAATTCCGGGTCAGGCCGTGAATGCAGATCACCGGCAGCTTCGCCGGCCCGCCGGCAGGGGCGTAGTCGCGGGCATAGAGGCTGAGGCCGTCAGCGCTGGTCCAGCGGCGATCAACGAAGGACTGGCTCATGCGGTCTCCGGGAAGCTAAGGGCCAATCGTAATTCATCGGGGCGGGAAAACCCACCGGTCGAGCCCTGACAAAAATGGATCAGTGGCCGAGGAGTTCGCGGACGAAGTCGTCCAGATTGCCGCCCTCGAAGCGGAAGCCGGGGATGCCCGCGCGTTTCGCGGCCTCCATGTCCGACGGCTGGTCGCCGATCATGAAGCTCTTCGCCGGATCGATATTGTGCTCGGCGATGGCCTTCAGGATCATTCCCGGATTGGGCTTCCGGTCCGGATGGTCGGGATGGATATAGGCCTCGACCCGCCCCTCCGAGTGATACGGACAGGCATAGACGGCGCCGATGCGCCCGCCCCCGAGCGCCAGCTTGCGCACGATCAGATCGTTGAAGGCGTGCATCTGCTGTTCGGTGAACAGGCCGCGCGCGACGCCGGACTGGTTGGTCACGATCACGCACAGATAGCCCAGCCGGTTCAGCCGCCGCACCGCCTCGGCCGCACCGGGCATGATGCGCAGGTGTGATTCGAGATGCGGATAGCCCGTGTCCTCGATCAGAACGCCGTCGCGGTCGAGAAATACAGCGGGATGGCCGGTCGACATGGCGCTTGGGATAGGCGCCCCGGAGGTTCGTTGCAATCCCTCACCCGAAGTGACCCCTCACGATTTGGCGGGACCGGGCGCCATTTGTTAGGAGCGGCCAACCTCACCGGCGCGTTGAACCCGCGCCGCACCGCCCGCGCGTCCGCGACCGGAGACCACGAATGAGCATTCCCTTCATCGACCTTCAGGCCCAGCGCCTGCGTCTGGCCGGCAAGATCGAGGCCGCCGTTCAGGAGGCTGTCGTCGGCGGCGCCTGGGTCATGGGCCCGCAGGTCCGCCAGTTCGAGGCTGATCTGGCCGCCTTTGGTCAGGCGAAGCACGCGCTGGGCTGCGCCAACGGCACGGACGCCCTGGTCCTGCCGCTGATGGCCTGGGGCGTGGGCGCCGGTGACGCTGTCTTCTGCCCCAGCTTCACCTTCACGGCGACGGCCGAGATCGTGCCCTGGACCAATGCGGAGCCGGTCTTCGTGGACGTCGACCCGGTCACCTACAACATCGACCCGGTGAAGCTGGAAGCCGCCATCGAGGGCATCAAGGCCGAGGGCCGCCTGACCCCGCGCGTGGTCATCGCTGTCGATCTGTTCGGCCAGCCCGCCGACTATCCGGCCATCAAGGCGATCTGCGACAGGCATGGCCTGAAGCTGATCTCGGATTCGGCCCAGGGCTTCGGCTGCACCGTCAACGGCGACCACCCGATCAAATGGGCCGATGTCACCACCACCAGCTTCTTCCCGGCCAAGCCGCTGGGTTGCTACGGCGACGGCGGCGCGGTGCTGACCAATGACGACGATCTGGCGCAGGAGATGGATTCCTACCGTGTCCACGGCAAGGTGGTCGCCAAGGACCTGACCGCCGGGGCCGACGCCTTCGAGCACGATCCGAAATACCTGGCCATGCGCATCGGCATGAACAGCCGCCTGGACACCATTCAGGCCGCGATCCTGATCGAGAAGCTGAAGGTCTTCGGCGAGGAGATCGAGTGGCGCAACCGCATCGCCGCCCGCTACAACGAAGGCCTGCGTCCCCACGTCGGCGCGGTGCCGGACGTGCCGGCCGGAAACGTCTCCAACTGGGCCCAGTACACGATCGAGCACGATGACCGCGACGGCCTGATCGCCCATCTGAAAGAACAGGGCGTGCCCACCGCCGTCTACTATCCGGTGCCGATGCACATGCAGCCGGCCTACAGGCACTTCCCGCAGGGCGCGGGCGGTCTGCCGGTCACGGAGCGCCTGAAGGACCGGGTTCTCAGCCTGCCGATGCATTCGGATCTGGACGAAGCGACCCAGGACCGCATCATCGCCGCCGTCGCATCGTTCAAGGGCTGATCCGCATGACCGTCCAGACCACCCCGCTCAAGATCGGCGTCGCCGGAGTCGGCGTCATGGGCCGCAACCACGCCCGCGTCCTGTCGGACGTTCGTGACGTCACCGTCGCCGCCGTCTTCGATCCGGACGCCGCCACGGCCGAGGGCGTCGCGAGCCTGTACGGCGCGACCGCCTTCACCACGGCGGAGGACTTCGTCAACGCGGGTCTGGACGCCGCCGTCGTCGCCACCCCGAACCGCTACCACGCCGACCTGTCGGTTGCCCTGCTCGAGAAGGGCGTCCACGTCCTGGTCGAGAAGCCCATCGCCGCCACCGTCGCCGACGCCCAGCGGATGATCGACGCGGCCAGGGCCAACGACCGCGTGCTGATGGTCGGTCAGGTCGAGCGCTTCAACCCCGCCGTCGAGGCCGTGAAGCGCGCCATCCAGGGCGAGGACGTCATCTCCATCCAGATCACCCGCGTCGGCCCCTTCCCGCCGCGCATGGGCGAGGTGGGCGTGGTCATCGATCTGGCGGTGCACGACATCGACATCATCCGCCACCTGACCGACAGCGAGATCGTCGAGGTCCAGCCGCAACTGGCCCGCACCAAGGCCGAGCGCGAGGACACCGCCCTGCTCCAGTTCCGGCTGGAAAACGGGGTGATCGCCCACATCACCACCAACTGGGTCACGCCCTACAAGACCCGCACCCTGCAGGTCGCCACCAAGGGCAAGTTCGTGGTCGCCGACCTGATGACCCGTCAGGTCACCGAGTATTTCGGCCAGCAGCCGGACGGCAGCTACTCCACGCGCGGCGTGATGAGCTGGCCGAACGAGCCCCTGAAGAAGGAGCTGGAAGCCTTCGCCCACGCCATCCGCACCGGCGAGACCCCGGCGGTCACCGGCGAGGACGGGCTGCGCAACCTGGAAGTCGCGCTGCGCTGCCTGGGCGAGGGCTGATTTAAGCCCCGCCCACCATCTGCATCCCCAGCCATTCGGCGATCAGGGCGGGCTTTTCGCCGCCCTCGATCTCGACGGTCAGTTCGTGCTTGATCAGCCAGCGGCCGCCGCCCTTGTCCTCGGCGGACAGCAGCTTGAAGCGGCCCCGGATCTTCGATCCGGCAGGCACGGGGGCGAGGAAGCGCAGCTTGTCGAAGCCGTAGTTGACGCCCATCACCACCCCGTCCAGCGGCTTCACGCAGTCATAGGACATGGCCGAGGCGAGGCTGAGGGTCAGGAAGCCATGGGCGATGGTCCCGCCGAAGGGCGTCTGCTTCGCCAGTTCGGGGTTCACATGGATGAACTGCCAGTCCTCGGTGGTGTCGGCGAAGGCGTCGATCTTCGCCTGATCGACCAGGAACCAGCGCGAGACCCCGATTTCGGTCCCGACGAGCGACTGCAATTCTGACGGCTTGGGCATGGTTTCCTCCGGTTTTGAGGCCACGCTAGCGGGGTCGGTCCATTATCGAAACCCCTGTCTTCACCCGACCCGACACATCATGAAAATGCGCACTCAAAAATTTTTTGAGTGCACAAAGGTGCACTTTTTCCCGCGAGACAGAGGATGGGCGCAGGGCTCTACCTGAGGGGTTTGGTTGTCAAAGACCCGGGATCGACACGTTAGCAGGTCGGTGCGTCAAAATTGGTCGCAGGGGTCAGTGGAAGGGCCGCCTGTCATCCCGGCCGAAGCGAAGCGGAGAGCCGGGACCGCTTGGTCCTTTAAAAATTCAACGCCCCGGACAGCCCGCAGGGCTGAGCGGGCGACGGACAGAGCCAGGTTCAACCCTGCTCCCGGATAACCGCTTCGCAGTTTCCGGGAGGATGGAGGAAAGAGCGCCAGCATCCCGGATAGCGCCTGCGGCGCTTCCGGGATGACAAGGGGTAGATGAGCAGGAGCCTCCCGGGCTGGTCCTGAAATGGCCTGCCCGCACCCCTCCCAACCCTCCCCGTCGAGGGGAGGGCTATCAGAGTGTAGTCATTTCCCCTCGAACCGGCCCTCGATGATCTCGCTGAACAGGGACGGGTCTACGTTGCCGCCGGACAGGACCACCGCCGTCGTCCGGTCCTTCGCCTCGACCTTGCCGGCCAGCAGGGCGGCCAGCGACACCGCGCCGCCGGGCTCAACCACCAGCTTCAACACACGGAAAGCGTAGCGCACGGCCTCGGCTACCTCGGCGTCCGAGACGGTCTCGACGTGCGACAGGCGGCGGTTGATCGGGAAGGTCAGCTCGCCCGGACGGTCGGTCATCAGGGCGTCGCAGATGGTGCCGTGGGCCGGGGCGTGGGTCAGACGTTCGCCCGCTGCCATCGACAGCTGGGTGTCGTTGTAGTCGCGCGGTTCGATGCCGATGACCGGAACGTCCGGCAGCAGCGCGCCCATCGACAGATTGATGCCGGCGATCAGACCGCCGCCCGAGGCGCCGCACAGCAGCTGGTCGATCTTCGCCCCGACCACCTCGGCCTGTTCCACGATCTCCAGCCCGGTCGTGCCCTGACCTTCGATGACGAAGGGATCGTCGAAGGGCCGGACCAGAACGCTGCCGCGCGTGCGGGCGATCTCCTCGCCGATGTCCTCGCGGCTTTCGGTGTAGCGGTCGTACAGGCGCACCTCGCCGCCGAAGCCGATCACGCCCTCGACCTTCACCTTCGGACTGTCGGCGGGCATGACGATGATGGCGCTGGTCCCCATCATTTTCGCCGCGCAAGCCACCGCCTGGGCGTGGTTGCCGGACGAATAGGCGACGACGCCCCGCGTCAGTTCATCGGCCGTCAGACGGCTGATCCGATTATAGGCCCCACGGAATTTGAACGCCCCCGCCTGCTGCAGGTTCTCGGCCTTGAGCAGGACCCGTCCGCCCAGATGCGCGTTCAGCGCCGGGCTTTCGATCAGGGGGGTGCGAACCGCATGGCCGAGAAGCTGGCGGGCGGCGTCGCGGACGCCTTCAAAAGAGGCTGTGTGGGTCATGGGCTCTCAAGCGGCGCGAAAGTGAGGAGTGTTGGTGAGCGGAGAAGTGAGCAAGGGCGGCGCTCACGCCTCGCTCACTAGCACTCTTCACCCCGCCGGTTCACCGGCCTAACAATCACACATGAAAAGCCTCATCCTCGCTATCGATCAGGGCACCACCTCGACCCGCGCCATCGCGTTCGGCTGCACCGAGGATGGCGGCCTGCGCCCCGTGGCGGTCAGCCAGATCGAGCTGGAGCAGCATTTCCCGCATCCCGGCTGGGTCGAGCATGACGCCGCCGAGATCTGGGCCGCGACCCTGCAGACCTGTCGCGAGGTGGTGCGCAAGGCGGGCGGGATCGGTCGGTTCGCCGCCATCGGCATCACCAACCAGCGCGAGACCTCGGTGATCTGGGACGTCGCCACGGGCGAGCCCCTGCATCGCGCCATCGTCTGGCAGGATCGCCGCACAGCCGCCGCCACCGCGAAGCTGGCCGGCGCCGGACATGAGCCGGAGGTGCAGGCCGCGACCGGTCTGATCCTCGATCCGTATTTCTCGGCCTCGAAATTCGCCTGGCTGCTGGACCACGTTCCGGGCTCGCGCGAGCGGGTGCGGGCCGGCGAGATCAAGCTGGGCACCATCGAGAGCTGGCTGATCTGGAAGCTCACTGGCGGCGCCAGCCACGTCACCGACGCCACCAATGCCTCGCGCACCTCCCTGATGGACCTGCGCGCCCGCCAATGGCGGCATGATCTGGCGGAACTGTTCAATGTCCCGATGGAGGGACTTCCGGAAATCCGGGGCTGCGCCGACCATCTGGGCGACAGCGAGCCGTCGCTGCTGGGCGCGGCCCTGCCGATCCACGGGGCGGCAGGCGATCAGCAGGCCGCACTGGTGGGACATGGCGCCCTCAAGGCCGGGGACGCCAAGATCACCTATGGCACCGGGGCGTTTCTGGTCGCCAATGTCGGGGCCGAGCCGGCGCCGTCGACAACCCGCCTGCTGGGCACATTGGGTTATGACGCGCAGGGGACGGCGGCCTGGGCGCTGGAGGGCTCCATTTTCTCGGCCGGGTCGGCGATCCAGTGGCTGCGCGACGGGCTGAAGGTGATCTCGGAATCGCGCCAGTCCGAGGCCATGGCGCAGGGGCTGAAGGACAACGGCGGCGTCTATCTGGTTCCCGGCTTCACCGGTCTGGGCGCGCCCTGGTGGGAGCCGGACGCGCGCGGAACCATCGTCGGCCTGACCCGGGACAGCGGCCCGGCCCATATGGTGCGGGCGGCGCTGGAATCCCTCGCCTACCAGACCCGCGACCTGCTGGATGCGCTGGCGAAGGACGGGGCGCCGAAGCTGTCCGTGCTGAAGGTCGACGGCGGGGTCACCGCCAACGCCTTCGCCATGCAGTTCGTGGCCGATATCTGCGATGTCACGGTGGAGAGACCCGCGTTTCAGGAGATGACGGCGCTGGGCGCGGCCAAGCTGGCGGCGCTGGGGTGCGGCCTGATCGACACGCTTGACGCAGCGTCCGCCGAGGCTCCGGCCGTCTGGCGCCCCCGCATGTCCGTCGAAGACCGCGAGCGACTGCTGAAGGGCTGGCGCGGCGCGGTGAAGGCCGCCATCATCGCCGCGCAATGACCCAGACGCCCCCTGAAGACGCGCCAACAGACGCCCAGTCGACCTTCTCCGGCACCCGCGAGGTCGATCCCCGATACGCCCTTGATGAGACGTCGCTCGGCGCCTGGCTGGCGGCGAACGTCGAGGGCTACGCCGGTCCCCTGACCGTGCGCCAGTTCAAGGGCGGCCAGTCCAATCCGACCTATGAGCTGTCCACGCCCGGCCAGACCTACGTGCTGCGTCGCAAGCCGCCGGGAACCCTGCTGCCCAGCGCCCATGCGGTGGACCGGGAGTTCACCGTCATCTCGGCCCTGCACGCGCAGGGCTATCCGGTGGCGAAGCCTTGGGCCCTGTGCACCGACGACGGCGTCATCGGCTCGATGTTCTATGTGATGGACAAGGTCGAGGGCCGGGTCCTGTGGGACCTGAAACTGCCGGGGATGGCGCCTGCCGAGCGCCGCGCCGTCTATAACGCGCAGGTCGATACGCTGGCGGCCCTGCACCGGTTCGACCCCGCCGCCATCGGGCTGGGCGACTACGGCAAGCCGGGCAACTATTTCGAGCGGCAGGTCGGGCGCTGGACCAAGCAGTACCGGGCGTCCGAGATCGACCCGATCCCGGCGATGGATCGGCTGATCGACTTCCTGCCCGCCACCCTGCCGCCCGAGGGGCCGACCCGGATCGTCCATGGCGACTTCCGCCTCGACAACATGATCCTTGCGCCGGATCAGGCGCAGGTGCGCGCGGTTCTGGACTGGGAGCTGTCCACGCTCGGCGATCCGCTGGCCGACTTCTCCTATCTGCTGATCGCCTGGGCCATTCCGGGCTCGTTGCGCAACGGCCTCGCCGGCGCCGATCTGAAGGCGCTGGGCATTCCGTCGGTAGAGGAGGTGGTCGCCCGCTATTCGGAGAAGACCGGCGCCCCCGCGCCGTCGAACCTCGACTGGCTGTTCGCTTACAATCTGTTCCGGCTGGCGGCCATCTGTCAGGGCATCGCCGGGCGGGTCCGCGATGGCACGGCGGCCTCGCCGCAGGCGAAGTCCATGGCCGCACAGGTTCCGGCGCTGGCCGAAGGGGCGTGGAGCTTCGCGAAGAAGGCGGGGGCCTGAAGAGAGGAATTAGGGCTCTCCGACCAGCGTAAACGCCGCCCAATAGGCAGGATGGGCCCAGCGGCGTTCGGCGCGGACGGCGCGTTGGCCCGCCTGAAGCGCGCGGGCGCGAACGCCCGGATCGCTGACCGCGTGGCCGTCCAGATCGGCGAAGGTGGCGGTGATCAGGGTGGTGGTGGCGGCGTCCGACACCTCCCAGTGAGACACCAGCACCGACCGCGCGCCCGCATAGAAGAAGGCCCGGGCCAGTCCTGACAGCCCCTCCCCGCCCGGCCGCCCGTCAGACGCCGCGGTGTTGCAGGCCGACAGGACCACGAATTCGGCATTCAGGCGCAGCTGGGCTGCTTCGGAGGCGCTCAGATAGCCGTCGTCGGCCTCCGTCGCCTGATCCGGCGGGGTCATGACCAGCCCCGGCTCGGCCGCGGCTGATCCGGCCATCAGGCCATGGGTCGAGAAGACCACGAACCGGGCGCGCGACAGGGCCTCGGCGTCGGCGGTCCGCACCGCCCGCTCCGTGGCCTCCGAGCCGATCCGCACCACCGAGTCCGGATAGCGGGCCTTCAGCGTCTCCAGCTCCAGCCGCGATCCGCGCAGATAGGGCAGGGCCTTCAGCTTGCTGACATCGGCCAGCTGGCCGTTCATGACCGAGTCCGCCGCCGCCGCGCCGCGCGTCGGGTCGGACGGGGCTCCCGCCAGCAGGGGCGCGCCGAACGCCGCCAGCCGGAGCGGCTCGACCCTCGGCTCATTGCGCGAGGCGGGGGCCAGACCGGGCGGGCAGCCCGCGCTGCGCATCGCCGGAGAGGCGACCAGATAGCAGCGCAGCGACCGCAGGCTGGACACCGCCGGCAACCCGGCCATGGCGTAGCGATCCGCCAGCCAAGGCGTGGCGGCCAGCGCCTCCGGGTCCGCATCGGCCCCTTGCGGCGGCGCGGTCACCAGCACCGAAAGCGGCAGGGTGGACAGGGCCCCGGTCGTGACGGTGATCAGGGTCGTCTTGTCCTTGAAGGTCTCCTCGACCGGCAGGATCAGCTCGGAATACAGTCGCCAGCTCTCGGCCCGGTCGAAAGCAACCGGCTGGCGGCCCGCGAACAGGGTCGGGTCCATGTCATCGCCGCGCGGCGCGGCGGTGGCGCTCAGCGACAGACGCAGCTTGTCCACCGTGACCTTCAGCCGGGCCTCATCCATCGCCTCGGAGCGGGTCCAGGCGGCGCGCTCGCGCGTGACGGCCCAGACATAGGTCGCCTCCGGATTGACCAGGATGAGCAGCAGCCCCTCGTCGGGGCGCAGCAGTTGCCGGGTCTCGGCGATGGACAGGGCGCGGGGGCTGGTCAGATCTGAATAGGCCGGGAAGCGGGTCTCGATCTCGCCGTCCAGCGCCGCCAGACGGGCGGTCGCGGCCTCCCAGTCGGACTGGGCGCGGGTCCGGGCCGCCAGATCGGCGGGATCGGACGAGGCGTAGTGCCGCTCCAGCTCCCGCTCCAGACGGTCGCGGCGGACGATCAGCGCCTCACGCTCCTCGGCCAGACGACCGAGCGCGTCATCGCCCTGGGCGAAGCGGGCGGACACCCGGGCCAGGGCGTCGGCGGCGTCGGAGGCGATGGCCCACTGGGCCGCCTCGAAGGCTTCGGCGCGCAGGCTTTCGGGCGTGTCCGGACGGGCGGGCGCTCCACCGGCGGCCATCAGCAGGCCGGCCGCCGCCAGACCCGCCGCGCAGAGCCGCCCGAAGCGCCGCATCAGTTGCTGAGCACCTGAATACTGGTGCGGACATCCCCCCGGTTGGTCAGGGCGACCCGCATCTTGCCCCCGGCGCGCGAGGACACGGTGCAGACCGGATAGTGGTCGCCGAAACCGTCACGGCACATCGTCGCGCCACGCTGGTCCTGGACAGTCAGGTCGATGTCCGTGTCGCCGTCGCCGATGGCCGCCACCCGCAGCACCTCTCCGGCGCGGGCGTCGACGTCGAAGGTCCAGCTCTCGCGGGCTCTCAGTTGCTTGACGGTGAACACCGGCCCCGCGCCGAACGGTGAGGAGCGGACGCCGCGCGTCATTGGCTCGCGCAGACGGTCGATGGCGTCGATGATCGGCTGGTTGCCCGCCGACAGGGCCGCCGCCTCGTCCAGCAGGCGGGCCGGGGTGAGGATCGGTTCTGGCCCCTCGCCCTGCCGGACCGGCACCTCGGACAGCAGTCGAGCCGCCATGATCAGGGCGCCGGCGTCCCCACGCTCGCGCCCCCATGCCGCCAGTTCGGCGGCGGTCACGGCCTGGGCCACGCCGCGCGCTTCAGGCGTAATGACCGTCTCGGGATCGGTGGTGAAGGCCGACACGCTTCCGGCCGCGGCCAGAACCGCTGCGAGGGCCAGACCCTTCATCACAGGCTTTAAACCGATCATGCGCGCATCCCCGGGCGATGACGCCCCGACGTCCGGGGCCGATCATGCACTGTGAAAGACCTCTGGAGAACAGGGATACTGATCAAAGCTGACAGCGCCGCAATCGGACGGGATCAGCGACTTTCCAGCACCGCCGCCGTCAGGATGCGGCGATCCTCCCGTGACTGGACCAGAACCGCGACCGCCTGATCCGGGCCGGAAGCCTGAGGAAGGGTGTAAAGCACGGGGCGTCCGTTCCACGGCCCCAGCACGCGCAGCGACCGCACGACGTTCACATGCCGCACTTTCTGGCCGCGATTGTCGCCGCCGCCGATCTCCACCGTCTGGGGGCCGGGCGTATAGACCACCGCGACCACCTCGGCCCCGCCCGCGGGCGCGCGGCCCGAGCCGACGCCGACCCGGTCGCCGGTCTCACGGAACTCGACATCAGGCGGAGAGACGCGGCGGGCCGCTTCCTCGTCGATGGCGATCTGGATCGCCTCGATGCTGGCCGGAGCCTGACGGCGCCCGTCGATCACCACCTGCGGCGTCGAAACATTGCGGATGCGCAGCGCCCGGCGATAGTCGCGCTGGCGCTGGGCGAACTCGGGCCGCGCGAAGGTGTCGGCCCAGCCCATATAGTCCCAGTAGTCCACGCCATAGGTCAGGGCGATGACGCCCGGCTCCGCGGCGATGGTCTCGATCCGGGCGTTGGCTTCCGGACACCCCGCGCAGCCCTGCGCGGTGAACAGCTCGACCACCACAGGCTCTGTCGGCGCGGCGCGATGACGGACACGGGTCGACGACGGCTGGGCCGATGAGGCCGCCGTGAGCAGCGCGGTCAGGCCGACCGCGATCGAGAATGTCCACCCCCAGGTACGCATGCGAACATCTTAATCACGGCGTTCACACACGCGCCGGTCATTTTCGCGTGAGCCCGGCGTCAGACCCTGATGTCGAGCAGGCTGCCGGGGCGGCTGGGGCGTTGGCCGCCCTCGCCGGCATCGGCCCTCGGCGCGACCGAGCGAACCGGCGTGTCGCGCTGGACCACCGGCGCCGTGATGGCCGGAGCCGCCGCCGCGATGGAAGGTGAAGCCGCCGCCAGCGCCGACTGGAAGAAGGACGAACGCGAGGCCGCGGCCGGAGACGGGGGCGTCTGCGACGGGAACAACGGCGACGGAACAGGCGGGCGAATCACGCTCATGCCGACAGGGTTAATGAAAACCGTCGGAAAAGGGTTAACGCCCTGAAAGCAAGGGTTTCGGCCCCGGCTCAGACAGGGATCAGCGGCTCGTGGCGGTCGGCAGCGGACGCGCAGGGGCCTGCATGGCCGCCACCAGCCGTTCGATCTCGGCGTCTTCCAGCAACGGCCCGGCGAATTTCGCGACCACCCGACCCTGGGCGTCCACGGCGAAGGTCTCCGGCGCGCCGGTGATGCCCAGATCCAGCCCGGCCCTGCCCTCGCGATCCACCAGAACCATCGAGAAGGGATTGCCCAACTCGTCCAGGAAGGCGCGGGTGGCGACCGGGTCATCCTTCCACGCCACGCCGACGACGGAGACGCCGCGTTCCTTCAGCGCCATCAGCTTCGGATGCTCGACCCGGCAGGGCGCGCACCAGCTGGCGAAGACATTGATCAACATCGGCCGACCGACGCCCGCCGTCTTCAGGTCCACATGGCCCGGCCCGGCTTCGGTCCCGGTCAGGATCGGCAGGACGGTCTCCGGCACGGTCTGACCGACCAGCGCTTCCGGCTTCACCGCCGGATCGCGTTTCAACGACCAGCCGATGAACAGGGCCGACAGGGCGACCAGCACCACCAACGGAACGACAGCAAACCAGCGGCTCATTCTTTTGGCCCTAACGCGCCTTGCGCTGCTTGAGGGCGAGTTTGCCCTACCGCGCCTTGCGCTGCTTGAGGGCGGGCTTGCCCTGCCGCGTCCTGCGCAGCCGGAGGGCGGTCAGCTTCGAGCCTGGCCAGCTCCGCCTTCCAGCGACGCGCCGAAACGAGAGCGCGCGCGGCCAGCGCCGCCAGCACCACGGCGCTGACGCCCCAGGCGGGCCAGACGTAGGCGGCGTACTTCCCCATGTCGAAGTCGAGCATGATCAGGCCTCCAGAGCCCGGCGGGCGCGGATCGCCACGACCCGGCGGCGCACGATCTCGGTGCGGATCGCGGTCAGCCAGATGGCGAGGAACAGGACGAACCAGGCCGCCATCATGGTCAGCAGCGGCGTCAGGAACACCGGCGGCATCGACGGTCCGTCGGCGCGGATCAGGGAGGCGGGCTGGTGCAGGGTGTTCCACCAGTCGACCGAGAATTTCACGATCGGCAGATTGATCAGACCGACCAGTCCCAGCACGGCGGCGGCGCGGGCGGCGCGGGCCTCATCGTCGATCGAGGCGCGCAGGGCCATGTAGCCGAGGTAGAAGAGGAACAGCACCAGCACCGACATCAGGCGGGCGTCGCCCCATTCCCACCAGCTGCCCCACATCGGCTTGCCCCACAGGCTGCCGGTCGCCAGCGCCAGAAGGGTGTAGGCGGCGCCCGGCAGGGCGGCGGCCCGGGCCGCGGCGTCGGCCAGAGGGTGGCGAAACACCAGGGCGAAGAAGCTCGAAACGCCCAGCGCGCCGTAGATCATCAGACCAACCGAGGCGGCCGGAACGTGCACGAACATGATCCGCACGGTGTCGCCCTGCTGATAGTCCTCGGGCGCGGCGAAGCTGAACCAGCTCCCGGCCAGAAGCAGCACGATGGCGGCTCCCCACAGCACCGGCACGAGCGGGCGCGTGAAGCGGGCGAAGCGGTCGGGATTGGCGAGGCCGAACATTGTGAGCGCTCTTTAATCGCCTCTGACGATTTGCGCTACTTGAGGCTTTGTGCGGCCTATCGCGCATCGTGCGGCTTGAAGCTTGACCGTTCGACATGCCAGACCGTCGCGCACCAACTCCCCGAGGACCGCAATGACCGACGACGTGACCAAGGATTCCAACGGCAATATCCTCGCCGACGGCGACAGCGTGACCCTGATCAAGGACCTGAAGGTCAAGGGCTCGGGCGGCGTGACCCTTAAGCGTGGCACGCTGGTGAAGAACATCCGTCTGACCGGCGACCCCGATGAAATCGAGGCCAATGTCGAGAAGGTGCGCGGCCTCGTCCTGCGCACCGAGTTCGTCAAGAAGGCCTGAGCGCAGGTTACAAAGCCTTAAGTGGCGGGCCGTCGCCCCCTCCGGTAGCGCTTGCGTCACACCGGAGGGGAAACCGATGACCGCACGCCTGCTCGCCGCCGCTCCGGCCCTCGGCCTGACGGTCGTCCTGGCCCTGGCCGCCGCGCCCGTCACCGCCCAGGAGACGCCCGCCGCGCCGTCCTTCCTGACCACGCCGCGCGACTGGTCCGCGACCCTGCGCGAGGACGTGACAGCCCTGCACGCCGTCATCATGGACAGCCATCCGGGCCCCTACGATACCCTGAACCCCGGGTTCCGCGCCAAGGCGGAGGCCGGACTGGCGACCGCGTTGCAGCGGGCCGAAACCACCACCGACGCCGGCGGCTGGTGGTGGGCCCTGCGCGCCTATGTCGCCAGCTTCGATGACGGCCACGTGCAGATGGGCCTGAAGGAATCCGGCGGCTTTCCGACCCGCTGGCCCGGCTTCCTGACGAATGACAAGGGCGGCGACCAGATCGTCATGACCCGCGACGAGACCGACGCCGACACCCCGCCCGTCGGCGCCCGCCTGATCGATTGCGACGGCGTGTCGGCGGATCAGCTCGGCGCCGACCGGATCGGCGCTTTCCGGGGGCGCTGGTTCCTGGAATCCCAGCACGTCCTCTACGGCGACTGGCTGTTCATGAACGCCTCCAATCCCTGGACGCCCGAGATGCGCAACTGCCGCTTCGAGGTCGGCGGACAGACCCGCGGCTGGACCCTGAACTGGCGTCCCATCGCGACCGATGACCTGTCCGCCCGCCGTCAGGCCCTGAGCGGCCGGGGGGACTATGAGTTCGGCCTGAAGACGCTGGATGACGGGGGCGTCTGGTTCTCGGCCCCCTCCTTCAACGGGAACCCCGGGAGTGACGCCTATGCGGCCCTCACCCCTTTGATGGAGGAAATGAAAACGCGTCAGACCGAACTGCGCGCCGCTCCCTATGTGGTGCTGGACCTGCGCGGCAACGGTGGCGGGTCCTCCCACTGGAGTGAGCTGGTGGCTCAGGCGCTGTGGGGCGACGACTGGATGGCCTCGCACCAGCTCCCGGCGATTGAAGCCATCGAGTGGCGTGCCTCTGACGATAATCTGAAGGCCATTCAGGCCTATTTCGATGAGTGGACCGCCGCCAACGCGGATGCCCAGCGGATCAACTGGGCCCGCCGCATCATCGATGGCATGACCGCCGCCCGCGCGGCGGGCCAACCCTACTGGCGCGACGGAAACGACCAAACCGCGCCGGAAGAGGCTCGCCCGGCCCCGACCCGGGTCGTGCGTGGTCCGGTCTTCGTCCTGACCGACGCCGGCTGCGGCTCGGCCTGTCTGGACGCCGTCGATCTCTGGAAGGCCATGGGCGGGATCCAGATCGGTCGCGAGACCTCGGCGGACACGGTCTATATGGATGTACGCGGCGACGAACTGCCCAGCGGCCTTGTGCAGATCGCCATTCCCATGAAGGTCTGGCGCGGTCGTCAGCGTGGCAACAACGAGCCCCAGCGCCCGGCCCACGTCTTCGACGGCGACATGACCGACACCGCCGCCCTCCAGGCCTGGGTCCGGACCCTGCCGGAAAACTGACGCCGCTCAGCCCTGGGCGTTGCGGATCGCCGCGGCGCCCGCGAAAGGCGTGATCACCGCGGCGAACAGCACATAGGCGATCAGGAAGGCCAGCGCCGGTCCCGGCGACTGACCGTTCGCCGCCCGTTCCAGCGCTCCCGCCCCGAACACCACCGGCGGGATGAACAGGGGCAGGACGACCACCGCGATCAGCAGACCCCCGCGCTTCGAGCCCAACGCCAAAGCCGCGCCCAGCGCGCCGGTCAGGGCGAAGCCCAGTCCGCCGATCAGGGCCGCCAGCGCGGCCAGCGGAGCCAGCGACACCGGCAGGCCGAGCGTGATCGCCGCCACCGGCGCGGTCACCGCCAGCGGCCAGCCGACCGCCAGCCATTGCGCCTTGGCCTTGGCGATGACCGCCAACTCCAGCGGCGCGGGACCGAGCGCCAGCAGGTCCAGCGTCCCGTCCTCGAAATCCCGCTCGAACAGCCGCTCCAGCGACAGGATCGAGGACACCGCCAACGCCACCCAGGCGATGCCGCCCGCGACCGGTCTCAACGCCGCCGGATCACTGCCCGAGGCCAGCGGCACCAGCACCGTCAGGCACAGGAAGAAGCCGCAGGCCAGCAAGGGCCCGCCCCCGCCCGCCCAGGCCAAAGCCAGTTCGCGCCGCCAGAGGGTCATCAGCGCCTTCATGCGACGCCTCCCGGGGCAAGGCCGATGTCGAGAGACCGCGCCGGGATCGGCAGGGGATCATGGACGGCGGCGAGGATGCATCCGCCGCGATCCAGATGCGCCTTCATCAGCACTCCCATGGCCTCGCGCCAGCGCGCGTCCAGCGGGCTGAGCGGCTCGTCCAGCAGCCAGATCGGGCGCTGCACGGCGATCAGTCGCGCGAAGGCCAGCCGTCTCCTCTGCCCCGCCGACAGCTTACGCACCTCCAGGTCCAGCAGGGGGGTCAGCGCCAGCACATCCACGGCCGCCGCGAGCCCGTCCGCGCCGGCCCCCAGCCACCGGGCCTGAAACATCAGTTCTTCCCGCGCCCGGCGTGCGCCCTTCAGACCGTCCAGATGGCCCAGCCAGTGCAGATGTCTGGTGCGCGCCTCGTCCGCCTCGACGTCGGCGAAGGCGATGCTGCCCGTGTCCGGACGCAGGAAGCCGGCCAGCGCCCGCAGCAGGCTGGTCTTGCCCGCCCCGTTCGCGCCGGTCAGGGCCACGGCCTCGCCGGAAGCCACTGAAAAGGAAAGATTTCGGAACAGAACCCGTTCGCCGCGCGACAGGGTCAGACCATCGACGGTGATCATCTGAAAGGGCTCCAGTTGCGAGCCGCTATCAATGCCCCTTCTGACGTCATGGATTCATGGACGGAGGGGGGAACCATCGCTATATGCCCGAACGCCGCAGCAGGCGTTCGCCGCGCGCGACGGGACCCTGTGCGCCCCGCCGACGAGAGCGCGAACGTGCAACCGGATTGTCGGGCGGCTTTGACCAGAGGACGCTTCTCCATGCCGTCGATCGACAGCCTCAAGACCCGCCAGGACCTTTCGGTCGGGCGCAAGAAATACGCCTATTACAGCCTTCCCGCCGCCGAGGAAGCCGGTCTGACCGGGATTTCCCGCCTGCCGCGCTCGATGAAGGTGCTGCTGGAGAACCTGCTGCGCAACGAGGACGGCGTCTCGGTGACCGAGGCTGACCTCAAGGCCGTCGCCGCCTGGATCGAGAACAAGGGCTCGGTCGAGCACGAGATCGCCTTCCGCCCGGCCCGCGTGCTGATGCAGGACTTCACCGGTGTTCCGGCCGTCGTGGATCTGGCCGCGATGCGCGACGCCATGGCCAAGCTCGGCGCCGACGCCACCAAGATCAACCCGCTGGTCCCCGTCGATCTGGTCATCGACCACTCGGTCATGGTCGACCACTTCGGCACCGCCAAGGCCTTCAACCAGAACGTCGAGCGTGAGTACGAGCGCAACATCGAGCGCTACAACTTCCTGCGCTGGGGGTCGTCGGCCTTCAATAATTTCCGCGTCGTGCCCCCCGGCACCGGCATCTGCCACCAGGTGAACCTGGAAAATCTGGCCCAGACCGTCTGGACGCTGGAAGAAGGCAAGAAGACCGTCGCCTACCCGGACACCGTGGTCGGCACCGACAGCCACACCACCATGATCAACGGCCTGGCCGTTCTGGGCTGGGGCGTCGGCGGCATCGAGGCTGAAGCCGCCATGCTGGGCCAGCCGATCCCGATGCTGATCCCGGAAGTCATCGGCTTCAAGCTGACCGGCAAGCTGCCGGAAGGCGCGACCGCCACCGATCTGGTGCTGACCGTCACCCAGATGCTCCGCAAGAAGGGCGTGGTCGGCAAGTTCGTGGAGTTCTTCGGCGACGCCCTGACCGGCCTGACGCTGGAAGATCAGGCGACCATCGCCAACATGGCCCCGGAATACGGCGCCACCTGCGGCTTCTTCCCGGTGTCGCAAGCCACCATCGACTTCCTGACCGCCACCGGTCGTGACAAGGCGCGCGTCGCCCTGGTCGAGGCCTACGCCAAGGCGCAGGGCCTGTGGATCGACGAAAACTCCGAAGAGCCGGTCTTCACCGACACGCTGGAACTGGATCTGGCCTCGGTCGTGCCGTCGCTGGCCGGTCCGAAGCGTCCGCAGGACCGCGTCGAACTGACCACCGCCGCCCCCGAGTTCGAAGGCCACCTGACCGGCACCTTCGCCCGCGCCGCCGACGCCGAACGCGTCGCGGTCGAGGGTGAGAAGTTCACGGTCGGCGACGGCGACGTCGTCATCGCGGCCATCACCTCCTGCACAAACACCTCCAACCCGTCGGTGCTGATCGCCGCCGGTCTGGTGGCGCGCAAGGCGCTGGCGCTGGGCCTGAAGCCCAAGCCCTGGGTCAAGACCTCGCTGGCCCCCGGCTCGCAGGTCGTCACCGACTACCTGACCGACGCCGGCCTGCAGAAGGATCTGGACGCCATCGGCTTCAACCTGGTCGGCTACGGCTGCACCACCTGCATCGGCAACTCGGGCCCGCTGGACCCGGCGATCTCCAAGGCGATCAACGACAACGGCATCGTCGCCACCTCGGTCCTGTCGGGCAACCGCAATTTCGAAGGCCGCGTGAACCCGGACGTGCAGGCCAACTACCTGGCCTCGCCGCCGCTGGTCGTCGCCTATGCGCTGGCCGGCTCGATGCGCATCGACATCACCAAGGACCCGATCGGTCAGGACAAGAAGGGCAATGACGTCTTCCTGAAGGACATCTGGCCGACCTCGGCCGAAGTCGCCGAAATCCAGCGCAAGTCCGTGACCCCGGCCATGTTCGCCAAGCGCTACAAGGACGTCTTCAAGGGCGATAAGCACTGGCAGGCGATCAAGGTCACCGGCGGCCAGACCTATGAGTGGGACGGCACCTCGACCTACGTCGCCAACCCGCCCTACTTCGAAGGCCTGTCCATGGAGCCGAAGCCGGTTCAGGACATCGTCGAAGGCCGCGTGCTGGCCATCTTCGGCGACTCGATCACCACCGACCACATCTCGCCGGCCGGTTCGATCAAGAAGACCTCGCCCGCCGGTCAGTGGCTGACCAACCACGGCGTCGACGCCCTGGACTTCAACAGCTACGGCGCACGCCGCGGCCACCACGAAGTCATGATGCGCGGCACCTTCGCCAACATCCGCATCCGCAACAAGATCACCCCGGAGATCGAGGGCGGCGTCACCAGGCACTTCCCGTCGGGCGACGTCATGTCGATCTACGACGCGGCCATGCGCTACCAGTCAGAAGGCCGTCCGCTGGTCGTCTTCGCCGGCAAGGAATACGGCACCGGCTCGTCGCGTGACTGGGCGGCCAAGGGCACCAACCTGCTGGGCGTCCGCGCCGTCATCGCCGAGAGCTTCGAGCGCATCCACCGCTCGAACCTGATCGGCATGGGCGTCGTGCCGCTGCAGTTCAAGCAGGACGGCTGGCACAAGCTGGGCCTGACCGGCGAGGAGATCGTCACCATCCGCGGCCTGACCGACGCCAACGTCGGCAAGTTGAAGCCCCGTCAGGACCTGTGGGTCGAGATGTTCCGCCCGTCGGACGGCAAGATGGCCCGCTTCCCGGTCCGCTGCCGCATCGACAACCAGACCGAGCTGGAATACCTGCGCGCCGGCGGCGTCATGCCCTACGTGCTGCGGAACCTGGCCGGCGGTGAAGTCGCCGAGGCTCCGGCCGCCGCCGACTAAGCCAGACCGCCCTCAAGCAGCGAGGCTCCGCGAGCCTCGCGATAGGGCAACAAGAATGAAAGGCCGGTGGAGCGATCCACCGGCCTTTTTCATGCGCTTCGCGCGGCGACCGGCTAAAAGGCGCCGATGCTGCGCCTTTCAGAAATCAAACTGCCTCTCGACCACGCGCCCGAGGCCCTGCCCGAGGCGATCGCCACGCGTCTTGGCGTGCCTGCGCACGATCTCGTCCGCTGGTCGGTGTGGAAGCGGGCGCACGACGCGCGGAAGAAGTCCGCGATCCTGAAGGTCTACATCCTCGACGTCGAAGTCCGCGATGAGGCGGCGGTGCTGGCCCGGTTCGAAAACGATCCGCATGTCCGGCCTTCGCCGGACGTGACCTATCACCCTGTCGCGGTCGCGCCGAAGGACATGCGCCTGAGGCCGGTGGTGGTCGGGGCCGGGCCATGTGGCCTGTTCGCCGGTCTGATCCTGGCCGAGATGGGCTTCCGGCCGATCATCTTGGACCGGGGCAAGGTGGTGCGGGAGCGCACGAAGGACACCTGGGAACTCTGGCGCAAGAGCAAGCTGCACCCCGAATCCAACGTCCAGTTCGGCGAAGGCGGCGCCGGCACCTTCTCGGACGGCAAGCTCTACAGCCAGATCAAGGATCCGCGCTTCCTGGCCCGCAAGGTGCTGACCGAGTTCGTCGCGGCCGGCGCGCCCGAGGAGATCCTGACCGAGGCCCATCCACACATCGGCACCTTCCGGCTGGTGACCATGGTCGAGGCCATGCGCGAGAAGATCGAGGCCCTGGGCGGCGAGTACCGGTTCGAGCATCGCGTCGTGGACATAGAGATGCGGGACGGCGCCCTGAAGGGGCTGCACCTGCACACCGGCGAGGTGCTGGAGGCCGACCATGTGGTCTTCGCCATCGGCCATTCGTCTCGCGACACCTTCCAGACCCTGTACGACCGGGGCGTCCATATCGAGGCCAAGCCCTTCTCCATCGGCTTCCGCATCGAGCATCCGCAGTCGTGGATCGACCGGGCCCTGTTCGGCCCCTGCGCCGGTCACCCCGATCTGGGGGCGGCGGCCTACTCCCTGTCGCACCACTGTTCGAACGGGCGGACCGTCTACAGCTTCTGCATGTGCCCGGGTGGAACGGTGGTGGCGGCGACCAGCGAGCCGGGCCGCGTCGTGACCAACGGCATGAGCCAGTATTCGCGCAACGAGCGGAACGCCAACTCCGGCTTCGTCGTCGGCATCTCGCCCGAGGACTATCCCGGCGATCACCCGCTGGCCGGGATCGAACTGCAGCGGCAGCTGGAGACCCGCGCCTATGCAGCCGGCGGCGGGGACTATTTCGCGCCCGGTCAGCTGGTCGGCGACTTCCTCGCGGGACGGCCTTCGACCGAGCTGGGCGAGGTGGTCCCCAGCTACAAACCCGGTGTACGCCCGACCGATCTGGCGCCCCTGATGCCCGACTATGTCATCGCCGCCATGCGCGAGGCCCTGCCGGTCTTCGGCCGCAAGATCCCGCGCTACGACGACACCCAGGCCGTGCTGACCGGGGTTGAGACCCGCACCTCGTCGCCGATCCGCATGACCCGCGGCGCGGACTTCCAGAGCCTGACCATGCGCGGGCTGTTCCCCGCGGGCGAGGGCGCCGGTTATGCGGGCGGCATCCTCTCGGCCGCCGTGGACGGGATCAAGGTGGCCGAGGCCGTGGCGCGGTCGATGACCGGCCAGTCCTAGTCGCCGGTCTCAGCGTCCGCATGCTCTCGTCGACATCGGGCGACCGAATGAAGTTTGTAAATCGGCACAAGCGATGGCCATTCAGCCAAAAGTTGCCTTCCTGACAGCGTACCAACCGTCGCTTCGGATTGATTCCCGCCTCACCCCAGAATCAAAAAGGGCCGGTGGAGCGATCCACCGGCCCTTTGTCGTTTCCGACTGACGTCCGCCCTTACCCGGCGGCGACGCGATCCGCGTATTCGGGGATCTGGTCGAAATTCATGTAGCGGTAGACCTCGGCGCGGTCGGCGTCGATGACGCCCATCTCGGCCATGTATTCCGCCACGGTCGGGATGCGGCCCAGCTTGGAGGCGACGGCCGCCAACTCGGCAGAGGCCAGGTAGACGTTCGAGCCCTTGCCCAGACGGTTGGGGAAGTTGCGGGTCGAGGTCGAGACCACGGTCGCGCCTTCCTTCACCTGCGCCTGATTGCCCATGCACAGCGAGCAGCCCGGCATTTCCATACGGGCGCCGGCGCCGCCGAGGGTCGAGTAATGGCCCTCCCTGGTCAGTTCGGAGGCGTCCATCTTGGTCGGCGGGGCGACCCACAGACGGGTCGGGATGTCCTTCTTGCCCTTCAGCAGCAGCGAGGCGGCGCGGAAGTGGCCGATGTTGGTCATGCACGAGCCGATGAAGACCTCGTCGATCGGGGTCTCCTGCACCTCGGACAGCAGGCGCGCGTCGTCGGGATCGTTCGGGGCGCACAGGACCGGCTCGGTCACCTCGGCCAGATCGATTTCGATGACGTGGGCGTATTCGGCGTCCGCATCGGCTTCCAGCAGGTTCGGATGGGCGAGCCACAGCTCCATGGCGTCGATCCGACGTTGCAGGGTGCGAGCGTCGGCGTAACCGTCGGCGATCATGGTCTTCATGAGCACGATGTTCGAGGTCATGTACTCGATGATCGGTTCCTTGTTCAGCTTGACGGTGCAGCCCGCCGCTGAACGCTCGGCCGAGGCGTCGGTCAGTTCGAACGCCTGTTCCACCTTCAGATCCGGCAGGCCCTCGATCTCGAGGATACGGCCCGAGAAGGCGTTGACCTTGCCCGCCTTGGCCACCGTCAGCAGGCCCTGTTTGATGGCGTAGTAGGGGATGGCGTGCACCAGATCGCGCAGGGTGATGCCCGGCTGCATCTCGCCCTTGAAGCGGACGAGGATCGATTCCGGCATGTCCAGCGGCATCACGCCGGTGGCGGCGCCGAAGGCCACCAGACCCGAACCGGCCGGGAAGGAGATGCCGATGGGGAAGCGGGTGTGGCTGTCGCCGCCGGTGCCGACCGTGTCGGGCAGCAGCAGGCGGTTCAGCCACGAGTGGATCACGCCGTCGCCCGGACGCAGGGCCACGCCGCCGCGGTTCGAGACGAACTGCGGCAGTTCGCGGTGCGTCTTCACATCCACCGGCTTCGGATAGGCGGCGGTGTGGCAGAAGGACTGCATCACCATGTCGGCCGAGAAGCCGAGGCAGGCCAGATCCTTCAGCTCGTCACGGGTCATCGGACCGGTGGTGTCCTGCGAGCCGACCGTGGTCATCCTGGGCTCGCAATAGGTGCCCGGACGCACGCCCTGACCTTCCGGCAGACCGCAGGCGCGGCCGACCATCTTCTGGGCGAGGGTAAAGCCCTTGCCGCTGTCCTCCGGCGTGACCGGCAGGCGGAACGCGGTCGAGGCCGGCAGGCCCAGCGCCTCACGCGCGCGGGCGGTCAGCGACCGGCCGATGATCAGGTTGATGCGGCCGCCGGCCTGCACCTCGTCCAGCAGGACCTGCGACTTCAGCTCGAAGTCGGCGACCGTCTGGCCGTCCTTCTCGATCTCCCGGCGTAGGGATAGATGTCGATGACGTCGCCCATGTTGAGGTTCGAGACGTCGACCTCGATCGGCAGGGCGCCGGAGTCTTCCTGGGTGTTGAAGAAGATCGGGGCGATCTTGCCGCCCAGGGTCACGCCGCCGAAGCGCTTGTTCGGCACGAACGGAATGTCCTCGCCGGTGGCCCAGATCACGCTGTTGGTCGCCGATTTGCGCGACGAACCGGTGCCGACCACGTCGCCGACATAGGCGACCAGATGGCCCCTGGCCTTCAGGTCCTCGATGAACTGCATCGGACCACGCACGCCGTCCTGCTCCGGGGTGATGCCCGGGCGCGCGTTCTTCAGCATGGCCAGATAGTGCAGCGGGATGTCCGGACGCGACCAGGCGTCGGGCGCCGGCGACAGGTCATCGGTGTTGGTCTCGCCGGTCACCTTGAACACGGTGACGGTGATCTTCTCGGCGACCTTGTCGCGCGAGGTGAACCATTCGGCGTCGGCCCACGACCGGATCACGGCCTGGGCGTTGACGTTGCCGCCCCTGGCCAGTTCGGCGACGTCATGGAAGAAGTCGAACATCAGCAGGGTCTTCTTCAGGCCCTCGGCCGCGACCGCGCCGACCACCGCATCCGTCAGCAGGTCGATCAGCGGCTTGACGTTGTAACCGCCCACCATGGTGCCCAGCAGCTCGGTCGCGCGCTCGCGCGACAGGGCCGGAACCGCGAAATCGCCATGCGCCACCGCCGACAGGAAAGACGCCTTCACCTTGGCCGCGTCATCCACGCCGGGCGGCACGCGATGCGTCAGTAGGTCCAGCAGTTCCTGTTCGGACTCACCGGCCGGGGGCGCCTTGATCAGCTCGATCAGGTCCGCGGTCTGCTCCGCCGACAGCGGGAGCGGCGGGATGCCGAGCGCCGCGCGTTCGGCGACGTGGGAGCGATAGGCTTCGAGCATGAGGGCCTCCTTGATCCAGTCGCGATCAGGTTGGCCACCGGCCCGTCAAAACCGCGCGCGGGCTTTCCCACATAAGGCCCGACGCCGCAACACGAGGGCCCGATCCGGCGGGGACCGGGCGGCAGCCTGTGTCATGCGCGGAACAGGTCACCCCGCGTCAGCCGACGCTTCCGCCCGGGTTCAGCGCCCGAAGACCTCGACACCGATCTCCCCGGCGGGCGTCAGCCAGGCGCGCTTCATGCCCTGGCTGTTGAACGGGGCGGTGATGTTGCCTTCGCGGTCCAGCGCGATCAGACCCCCGTCGCCGCCCATGGCGCCGATCTCGTCGATAACCGCCTGAGCGGCCACGCTCAACGATTGACCCGCCGCCACTCGCCAGGCCGTCTGGGCCGTGGCGGCGACGCGAATGAAGTATTCACCCTGCCCGGTGCCCGAGACGGCGACATTGCCGTCCGCCCACGTCCCGGCGGCGGGTATCGGGGTGTCCCCGACCCGGCCCGGCATCTTGCCGAAAACCCCGGCGGTCGAGGTCGCGGCCGCCAGCCGACCCTCGCTGTCCAGCACGCAGCAGCCCACCGTGCCGTGGCTCAGCGTGCCCGGCGGATGGTTGTCCTCGCCCTTGCCGGCGCGCGTGAACCAGGCCTCTTCATCGGCGATGGGCTCCAGTCCCTGATCCAGCGCGAACAGGGCCGCGCCCTCGCCGGCCAGCATGACGTGTGGCGTCCGGTCCATCACCGCGCGCGCGGCCACCACCGGATTGCGGAAGCCCTGCAGCGCCGCCACGGCGCCCGCCCGCTTCGTCGCACCATCCATGATGCTGGCGTCCAGCTCATAGGCCCCGGCCAGATTCGGCGAGGCGCCCCGTCCGGCGACATAGAGACCCGAGTCCTCCAGCATCACGACCGCCGCGACCGCGACGTCCAGCGCGCTGTCGCCCCGGTCCAGCCGAACCTTCATCGCCTCGACAACCTCGCGCATGTGCACGACCTCCCGGTCATAGTTGCGTTCGCGCCGCGCACCGGCGCCGCCGTGAAGGATGAGGGCGGGTTGGGTCATTGAGGTCTTTTATCTCGTGCCGGGACTGCTAGCGTCTTCCGGTGTGGACGGAAGATCACCGTCCATGCGCTGCAAGGGGCGACGCATGCAAGCACCGGGAACGGGGAATACGACCAAGGGCGCGACGATCACCATTGATCCGGCGCTGGACGGTCGCGCCATGGCCGCTGCCTTCAAGGCCCATGGTCGCATCCACATCCCGGGTTTCCTGGCCCCGCACTCGGCGGCCGCCCTGCACGACGCCCTCGCCGCCGAGACCATGTGGGTCTGCTCCACCCGGGGCGGCGGCCAGAACATCGACATCCCGGTCGAGCATTTCGACGCCTTCACGCCCCAACAGGCGGCGCGATTCTTCAGCCTGGCCCACGCCGAGGCGCGCGACGGCTTCCACTATATGTTCGACAGCCTGCGGGTCAGCGACCTGATCGAGAAGGGCGAGTCGATCCATCCGGCGCTGGCCGCCGGCTACGCCTTCCTGAACAGTCCGGCCTTCCTCGACTTCGTTCGCGCCCTGACCGGCGATGAACGACCCAATCATGTCGATGCCCAGGCGACCCGCTTCGAGGCCGGCCACTATCTGACGCAGCACGACGACAAAAAGCCGGAGGCCGGGCGGCTGTACGCCTATGTGCTGAACCTGACGCCACGCTGGCGTACGGACTGGGGCGGACTGCTGACCTTCATCGACGAGGACGGCCATCTGGCCGAAGCCTACGCGCCCGCCTGGAATGCGCTGAACCTTTTCCGCGTGCCGGCGGAGCACGCCGTCTCCTTCGTCACGCCCTTCGCCGGCGCGCCCCGGCTATCCATCACCGGCTGGGTGCGTCATCTCCCGTCCGACTCCCCGCACCGTCGCGCGTCCGCGCGTCGCCCCTAGAGAGAGATTTCATGCGCGCTGTTCTGTCCAAGGCCCCCGGCGGCCCCGAAACCCTGGTCGTCGAGGAGGTTCTGGACCCCCGCCCGCAGAAGGGCGAGGTGGTGATCGAGGTGAAGGCCATCGGGGTCAACTTCCCCGACACCCTGATCATCGAGGACAAATACCAGTTCAAGCCGCAGCGCCCCTTCTCGCCGGGCGGTGAGGTGGCCGGTATCATCGAGGCCGTCGGCGAGGGCGTGAAGGGCGTCTTCAAGGGCGACCGCGTCATCGCCGTGCCCGGCTGGGGCGGCATGGTCGAACGGCTGGCCGTGCCCGCCAGTCAGGTCATCAAGATTCCCGACGGCATGGATTTCCAGACCGCCGCCTCGCTGGTGATGACCTACGGCACCTCCTACTACGCCCTGAAGGACCGGGCGCAGCTGAAGGCGGGGGAAAGCCTGCTGGTGCTGGGCGCCGCGGGCGGTGTCGGCGTCGCCGCCGTCGAACTGGGCAAGGCCATGGGCGCCCACGTCATCGCCGCCGCCTCGACCAACGACAAGGTCCAGTTCGCGTTGGAAGCCGGGGCCGACAACGGCCTGATCTATCCGTCGGGCAAGATGGACAAGACGGCCCAGAAGGAGCTGTCAGGCGAGCTGAAACTGGCCTCGGGCCGCGACGGCCCCGACGTGGTCTATGACGGCGTCGGCGGCGACTACTGCGAGCCGGCCCTGCGCGCCATGGACTGGAACGGCCGCTATCTGGTGGTCGGCTTCCCGGCGGGCATTCCGTCCCTGCCGCTGAACCTGACCCTGCTGAAATCGGTGTCGGTGATCGGCGTCTTCTGGGGCGCCGCCGTGGCCCGCGATCCGTCGCTGCACGTCGCCAACATGGCCGACCTGTTCAGGTTCTGGAGCGAGGGCAAGATCAAGCCCCGCATCAGCCGCACCTTCCCGCTTGAACGCGCTCACGAGGCCATTCAGGCGCTGGGCGACCGCTCGGTCATGGGCAAGGTCGTGGTGACCGTCGAGGACTGAGCCCCGCTCAGTCCTGATCGCCTTTCAGATGATCAAGCGCGGTCCGGGCCAGTTCCCGGTGCCGCGCCTTGATGTTCGCCCCCAGCGTCGCCAGCAGGGCCGCGAACACCGCCGCGTCGTCGGTGAAGCCGACCACGGCGAACAGGTCCGGGATGGCGTCCGTCGGAAGGACGAAATAGGCCAGCGCCCCCAGCATGATGCCCTTGGCCGCCGTCGGGGTCTCCGGGTCGCGCGCCGCGTACCAGACCGACAGCACCTGATCGGCGAAGGGGATGCGCGCCGCCGTGCGCCGGATCTTGGGCCAGAAGCCCCGGCGCACCCGCGCCTCGTTCACCTGCTGGACGGCGGGCACGAGGGCGTAGGACGGGTCCAGCGCGTTTTCGGGGTTGGCTGCCCCGGCGGCAGGTTTGGCATTGGTGGTCATGGCGGCTAAATCCCCCGCGACAGTCTCGGTTCACAACAACACATAGGGTCTCCGGACATGAAACTCGACAGCAGCATCGCCGCGGTGGTCACCGGCGGCGCCTCGGGCCTCGGTGAAGGCACCGCCCGCGCCATCGCCGCCACCGGCGCCAAGGTCGCCCTGTTCGACATGAACGAGGAAAAGGGCGAGGCCGTCGCGAGGGAGATCGGCGGGATCTTCTGCAAGGTCGACGTCACCTCCGATGAAGAGGTCGCCGCCGCCTTCGCCAAGGCCCGCGCGGCCCACGGGCAGGAGCGCCTGACCATCAACTGCGCCGGCATCGCCACCGGCCAGAAGACCGTCAGCCGCAAGAAGGACACCGGCGAGATCCGCGCTCACGACATGGCGTCGTTCGAGCGCACGGTCCGGATCAACCTGTTCGGCACCTTCCGGGTCCTGTCGCAATCGGCGGCGGGCATGGTGACGCTGGAGCCCATGGCTGACGGCGAGCGCGGCCTGATCGTCAATACCGCCTCGGTGGCGGCCCAGGACGGCCAGATCGGTCAGGCGGCCTATTCGGCGTCCAAGGGCGGCGTCTACGCCATGACCCTGCCCATCGCCCGCGACCTCGCCCAGGAAGGCGTCCGCTGCAACACCATCCTGCCCGGCATCATGTGGACGCCGATGATGGCCGGCATGGACCAGAAGGTTCAGGACAGCCTCGCCGCCGCCATCCCCTTCCCCAGCCGCCTCGGCACCCCCGCCGACTACGCCTCGCTGGTGCTGGAGCTGGCCCGCAACGTCTACATCAACGGCGAATGCATCCGCCTCGACGGCGCCATCCGTCTGGCGCCGCGGTAAGCGCGCTAGCGCTCATGACGCCGTCATTCGCTGCTTGAGCGCAGTTTTTTCAAAAAGGGACTTGCCGGATGTCGAAAGCGTCCGCTATACGCCCGCCTCCAACTGAAGCGCGGGCGTAGCTCAGGGGTAGAGCATCACCTTGCCAAGGTGAGGGTCGGGCGTTCGAATCGCCTCGCCCGCTCCAGTTTGGAACAGCAAAAGGCTCGGTCTTCGGACCGGGCCTTTTTGTTTGGCGTCATGGGCCGCCCCCAGATCGCCACGGTGAGGGTCGGGCGTTCGAATCGCCTCGCCCGCTCCAGTCGAAGCTTTAAAGGGCTCGGTCTTCGGACCGGGCCCTTTTGCTTTTCCGGCCCTAGATCCGCTTCAGCCGTTTCGCGTGCCCGCCGACCATGTTCAGGGCGATGCGGTCGGGCAGGTGTTTGGCCAGACCGGCCAGCAGGTTGTTCATGAACCCCGGCGTGACCTGCGGGCGGTTGGCCTCGACGGCGTCATAGCCGACGCGGGCGACGTGTTCGGCCGTCTGCCACATCCAGGCGGGATAGGCGGTCGAGACCTCGTCGCGCGTGCCGTTGACGTCGTGGAATTCGGTCAGGGTGTAGCCGGGGCAAAGCACGGTGACGTACACACCGGTGTCGAGCAGTTCCAGATACAGCCCCTGCGAGGCCTTGATCAGGAAGCTCTTGATCGGCCCGTACAGGGTGTCGCCGCCGGTCGCGGGCATCCGACCCGCCAGAGAGGCGACGTTCAGGATGCGGCCATAGCTGCGGGCGACCATGTCGGGCGCGAACAGGCGGGCCAGCTCGACCGGCGCGCTCAGCATCACCCGGATCATGGCCGCGTGATCGGCCGGATCCGTCTGAAGGAAGCCCTCGGTCCGGCTGAAGCCCGCATTGTTGATCAGGGCGTCGACCATCAGCCCGCGCTCGAGCACGGCCTCATACAGGGCGCGCGGCGCGGCCGGATCGGCCAGATCGGCGGTCAGGACCGTGACGGCGGACCCCATCCGCCGCAGTTCCCCGGCCAGCGCCTGCAACGGCGCCTCGCGACGGGCGGTCAGGATCAGATCCCAGCCCTCGCCGGCATAGACGCGCGCCAGGGCGGCGCCGATGCCCGCCGACGCGCCGGTGATCAGGGCTGTGCGGCGATTTCCGGGATTCACGCGCGGATCAGGCGGCGACGGGGCAGGATTTGTGGAGCGCGAAACCCGCCAGAGACGCCGGGTTTTCCGCCAGCAGGTCGGCGATGGTGATCTTGGCCAGAGCCGCCGTCGCCGCTTCATCGGCGGCGGTCAGGGCCTTGGCCACCTGACGCGGGATATGCTCGCTGACCGGGCAGCCGCGGGCGCCCGCCGGAGTCGAGCCGATGTGGGCGCAACCGTTGACGGCCTTCAGCACCTCATCCAGGCGAATATCCTCGGGGCGGCGCAGCAGCCAGGCGCCGCCGGACGCACCGGGACGGGTCGCGATCAGCCCGGCCTTGGCCAGCAGGGCGGTCACGCGGCGCACCACCACGGGGTTGGTCGGCACCGACGCGGCCAGCACCGCGCTCGGCGCGGCTTCGGCCGGCGAGTACGCGCCCTTGTGGGCCAGATAGGCCAGGGAGTGGGCGGCGACGGGGAATCGTTGGCTGTCGGACATGGGCGCTCTTTTCAACCCCCAAGATAGGCGTTCCATCCGCGTTTCACAAACAGACGCAACCTTCGCACATGCAGCACGATTGAAACGCCGATTGAAAGGGCCTAAAGGCTCGCCGCTCTTTGATGGGGCCGCGCCAAAGCGGAGCCCCGGAGGAACTTCATGGCCGGGGCCTCTCCCCAAGGTGAAGACGGCGCGACCGGCGCCGGCGACCTGACCTCTTCCCAAACCGCGAATCCTGCTTCCGCCGCCCCCGGCGCGGATGCGCACGGTCACGGCCATGCGGTCGGCAAGGCCGGCAAGTTCGGCCTGATCATCGGCGCCATCGGCGTCGTCTTCGGCGACATCGGCACCAGCCCGCTCTACGCCCTGCGGGAAGCCATCGACCATGCCCGCGACGGCGTGGGCGGCGACCTGGCCGTCATCGGCGTGGTCTCGCTGGCCTTCTGGGCCCTGATGGTGGTGGTGACGTTCAAATACGTCTTCTTCCTCATGCGCGCGGACAACAAGGGCGAAGGCGGCACCCTGGCCCTGATGGCCTTGGCCCAGAACGCCGTCGGACGGCGCTCGGCCCTGATCTTCATTCTCGGCGTCTGCGGCGCGGCCCTGTTCTATGGCGACGGCATCATCACGCCCGCCATCTCGGTCCTGTCGGCCATCGAGGGCGTCAAGGAAGCCCCGGGAATGGGCGGATCGCTCGACCCCTTCATCGTGCCGGTCTCGGCGGGCATCCTGATCGCCCTGTTCATGGTTCAGGCGCGCGGCACCGCCGGTCTGGCCAAATGGTTCGGCCCGATCACCGCCGTCTGGTTCCTGAGCCTGGGCGTGCTGGGCCTGATCCACATCTTCGACGACATCTCGATCCTGCGCGCCCTGTCGCCCCACTACGGCGTGCAACTGCTGATCAACGACGGCTTCCTGGGCTTCGTCATTCTGGGCAGTGTCTTCCTGGCCGTGACCGGGGCCGAGGCCCTGTATGCGGACATGGGCCATTTCGGTAAGTCGCCCATCCGCGCCGGCTGGATGTTCTTCGTCCTGCCCTGCCTGACGCTGAACTATCTGGGTCAGGGCGCCCTGATCCTCGACAACCCCGCCGCCTCGGAGAATCCGTTCTGGAGCATGGTGCCGCAGGTCGTTTACTGGCCGATGCTGGGGCTGGCGACCGCCGCCACCGTGATCGCCTCGCAGGCTGTCATCACCGGGGCCTTCTCGGTCACCCAGCAGGCCGTCCAGCTGGGCCTTCTGCCCCGCATCCAGATCCTGAACACCTCCGAGAGTCAGGCCGGCCAGATCTTCGTCCCGGCGGTGAACACCCTGCTGATGGTGGGCGTACTGGTGCTGCTGGTCGTCTTCCAGAGCTCGCATAACCTGACCGCCGCCTATGGCGTGGCGGTCACCGGCACCATGCTGGTCAACACCCTGATGTCGTATTCGGTCATCACCAAGAAGTGGAAATGGCCGATGTGGGCGGTGCTGGGCTGCCTGATCCCGTTCGGCTTCATCGACACCGTCTTCCTGACCTCGAACCTGCTGAAGATTCCGGACGGCGCCTGGATGCCGCTGGTGCTCGGCGCGGCGCTGGTGTTGCTGATGTGGACCTGGGTGCGCGGCACCCAGATTCTGACCGCCAAGACCCGCAAGGACAGCCTGCCGCTGATCGACCTGATCGAGATGCTCCGCGCCCGTCCGCCCCACCGCGCGCCGGGCACGGCCATCTTCCTGACCAGCGACCCGGACATCGCCCCGGTCGCCCTGATGCACAATCTCAAGCACAACAAGGTGCTGCACGAGAAGAACGTCATCCTGACCGTCCGCACCACCGACCGGCCCCGCGTCGATCCCGCCAACCGGGTCTCGATCGAGCCGATATCTGACGACTTCAAGAAGCTGGTCATCTCCTACGGCTTCATGGAACAACCCAACGTGCCCAAGGCGCTTGGCGTCTGCCGCAAACAGGGTTTGAAGTTCGACATCATGTCGACCAGCTTCTTCCTCGGCCGCCGCTCCGTCGTGCCTTCCGCCACCGAAGGCATGCCCCTGTGGCAGGACCGGTTGTTCATCTTCCTCATGCGCAACGCCGCCAATCCCACCGACTTCTTCCACATTCCGCCCGGCCGTGTGGTCGAACTCGGCACGCAGGTGTCGGTTTGACCGCCCGCGACACCGGCGGTCGGAACTCCGCCGCCCGGGGACGCCGCATGGCCGAAAAGGCCCGAGGCCCGCGCCCGCCGCGCGCCGAGGCCCCGCGCGATGAAGCCGCCGACATCGGCGTCGAGGCCCGTCTGGCCGCCGGCATCCTGCTGAACGCCGCGCTCGAGGGCCGGGGCGGTCTGGATTCCGCCCTGACGTTCCGCGAGGTGTCGGCCCTGCCGCCAGCCGACCGCGCCTTCGCCCGCGCCGTCGCCATGGCCGCGCTGCGCCGTCTGGGCGAGATCGACCAGATTCTGGATCGCCGCCTCAACAAGGCGCCGCCGCTGGCGGTTCGCACAATCCTGCGGATCGCCCTGGCCCAGACGCTGGTGCTCGAGACCCCGGCCTTCGCCGCCGTTTCGACCGCCGTGAAGCTGGCCGAGCGGGATACCAAGACCCGTCCCTACAAGAATCTCGTCAACGCCGTGCTGCGCGGCATCGGTCGTGACGGCCCCGGCCTGACCACCGCCGAGAGCAACCTGCCCGACTGGATCGCCGCCCGCTGGAAGGCGACCTGGGGCGAACAGGGCCTGATCGCCCTGGCTCTGGCCGCGCGCGAGGAACCGCCGACCGATCTGAGCCTGAAGCCCGGCACGGACGCAGCCGCTTTGGCGGACGTCGTCGACGGCGAGGTTCTGCCCGGGGGCACGGTTCGCACCGGTCGCCGCGGCGATGTGGCCGCCTGGCCCGAGTTCGAAGCCGGCAGCTGGTGGGTGCAGGACGCCGCCGCCGCCGTGCCCGCCCGCCTGCTGGCCCCCAAGGCCGGCGAGTCCATCATTGATCTGTGCGCCGCGCCGGGCGGCAAGACGCTGCAGCTGGCCGCCTCGGGCGCCTCCGTCGTGGCGCTGGACCGCTCGGAAAGCCGGCTGAAGCGCCTGCACGCCAATCTGCAGCGCACAGGCCTGTCCGCCGAAGTGGTCGCCGTCCCCGCCGAGGACTGGGAAGACGACCGCGCCTTCGACGGCGTCCTGCTGGATGCGCCGTGCACCGCCACCGGCACCTTCCGCCGCAACCCCGAAGTCCTGCGCGCCACCAGGCCCGCCGACGTCGCCAAGCTGGCCGATGTTCAACACCGTCTGCTGGACGCCGCCGCCGGGCGGGTGAAGCCGGGCGGCCGTCTGGTCTATTGCGTCTGCTCGATGGAACGCGAGGAGGGCGAGACCCAGATCATCGCCTTCCTGCGCCGCAACCCGGCCTTCAGGACGGCGCCTGCGGTGCCCGCCGAGGTGGGCGCGCCGGAAGAGGCCCTGACGCCCGAGGGCTGGCTGCGCATCCTGCCGTCCATGTGGGCGGAAAAGGGCGGCGTGGACGGCTTCTTCGTCGCTCGTCTGGACCGCGTCAGCTGATCGCCGGAACGGCCTCCATCACCACATAGCTGGGGGTGGTGCGGGGCCGGAAGCCGAGGGTCTCGTAGAAGGCGATGGTCGCCGCGTGGCCGATCCGCGCGTGCAGAAAGACAGTGTCGCCCCGATCCAGAATACTCTGCCCCACCGCGCGCATCAGGGCGCCGGCATAGCCGTGGCCGCGATGGTCCGGATGGGTGCAGACGCCGCTGATCTCGCTGAACCCGTCCAGGCTCAGCCGCTCGCCCGCCATGGCCACCAGCACGCCTTCGCGGCGGATGCCGATGAAGGGGCCGAGCAGATGGGTCTTCGAAAAGAACGGTCCCGGCTGGGTCAGGGTCGCCAGCGCCAGCATCTCCGACCCGTCGGCGTCAGTCAGGGCTTCGAACTCGATCAACTTGCCGCCCGCTGACAGGTTGGTGGCCACCATCTGAAGGCAATCGATCCGGTCCACCTCGACCAGACCCTCCGGCACAACCGCATCGGCCTCAAACAGGGCGGCGCGACCGGTCGCCTTGGTCAGCGCCAACCAATCTTCCGGGCGCGCGTCCGGCCCGGCGGCGGCGAAGGTGGCGTAGGCCGGATCGAAGCGGACGACTCCGCCCACATGAAGGGCAAGAGACGCCTGACGGCTGGTCAGCGCGTTCCAGACGGCGCGGTCGAGGGGGTGGCTGGACGTCATTACAGCGATCTACTGCACAACATCGGGTTCGCCAGTTCGGAGCCCGTAAACGATGTCCGCAATTCGCCCGGCATCAAGGCTTGGACGCGGGGTTCCGCTGGGGCCGGATCACAGGCCGCGGCGGCCGTGCGACCACATCGACCCAGCCCGACCTTTCAAACCGTAACCGGATCGGCACGCCGTTCGAGTATCGCTCCGCGTCACTCAGCCCAGCCAAGGAGGCCCGTACCACCACGATGGCGGCGGTCGGACCGGACGGCGGAATCAACAGCGGATCGTCCTGCGGGATCAACGCCTCTTGCCGATCGCGGACATAGACCATGATCGGTCCCTCGACACTCCCCGGAGCCTCGATCTCGACAACCCGGTCCGGCGTCGCGCCGCGATTGGACACAACCACCCAGAAATCAGCCGCATAGGGCGCTTGCGAGCCCTCCACGTTGATCCGGGGTTGGGTGAACTCCAGACTCCCGGCCCGCGCCTCCACCATCGGCGCAGGCATGATCGGAGGTGCGACTTGCAAAGCGACGAACAGGGCCAGAGCGGTGGCTGAGATCATGGCTATGCGCCCCAGAAGCCGATGATCTTCTTCACCTCGGCCACCACCGGGTCAGCGATCTGGGCGGCACGTTCGGCCCCGTCCTTCAGCACCCGGTCGATCTCGGTCGTGTCGGCCATCAGACGACGCATCTCGGCGGTGACCGGGGCCATCGATTCGACCGCCAGCTCGGCCAGCGCCGGCTTGAAGGCGCCGAAGCCCTGACCACCGTACCGGGCCAGAACCTGTTCCCGGGTCAGGTCGGCCAGAGCCGCATAGATGGTCACAAGGTTCTTCGCCTCGGGCCGGTCGTTCAGACCCTCGACATCCTCCGGCAGGTTGCCCGGGTCGGTCTTGGCCTTTCGGATCTTGGCGACGATGGTGTCGGCGTCGTCGGTCAGATTGATGCGCGAGGCGTCCGACGGATCGGACTTGCTCATCTTGGCCGCCCCGTCGCGCAGGCTCATCACGCGCGGGGCCGGGCCCTGCGTCAGGGGTTCCGGCAGCGGGAAGAAGCCGGGGACGTTGAAGTCGTTGTTGAACTTGGCGGCGATGTCGCGGGTCAGTTCCAGATGCTGCTTCTGGTCCTCGCCGGTCGGCACCTCGGTCGCCTTGTACAGCAGGATGTCCGCCGCCTGTAGCACCGGATAGGTGTACAGGCCGACGCTCGAGCGTTCCTTGTGCTTGCCCGACTTCTCCTTGAACTGGGTCATCCGGTCCAGCCAGCCGAGGCGGGCGACACAGTTGAACATCCAGGCCAGTTCAGTGTGCGCGCGAACCGCCGATTGCGGGAAGATCACCGACTTCGCCGGGTCCAGACCCGAGGCCAGATAGGCGGCGGCGATCTCGCGGGTCTGGGCGGTCAGCAGGGCCGGGTCCTGCCACACGGTGATGGCGTGCAGATCGGCCACGAACAGGAAGCAGGGCGCGCCTGTGTCCTGCAGCTGGGTGAAGCGCTTCAGGGCGCCCAGATAATTGCCCAGATGCAGGGCGCCGGAGGCCTGGATGCCGGACAGGATGCGGCGCGGGCCGGTGTATTGAGCCGGGACGGTATCGGTCATGGTCGGGTACTCGGGAGGAATCTGGATCAGACGCGCGAAAACGCGCGCGGCAAGGTGCTGGAGCAGGTCAGCGGCGCCATCGAGGCGCGGCGAAGGTCGGTCCCGAAATCATCATGCCATCGCGCTTATCGCCTCACCGTCGGTCAGTCCAGACCGGAGGAAATCGAGGCGCCCGGCTCACGCCGCAGCACGGCCTTCAGTTCGGCGACGCTGACGGCGCGGAAGGCCAGCAGACAGACGCCGTAGAGACCCGCCCCGACCGCGCAGACCACCAGCACGGCGATCTCCTTGGCGAGGAACAGACGGCTCAGGGTCTCGTAGCCGATGCTCGCGGCCAGCAGCACCGCCGCCATGACCGCGCTGGCCAGCACGACGCGGGAAATACGTGAAATGAAGGCCGTCGAGGCGTGCCAGGCCTTTTCACGGATCAGCGTCCCGCCCAGCAGGGCGACGTTCAGCCAGGCCGACAGGCTGGTGGCGATGGCGAGGCCCAGAACCCCGTCACGACCGGCGGCCGACAGCCAGAAGAACAGGGCCGAACCGACAACGACGGTGAACACCACCGCCGAGATGGCGAAGATCATCGGCCGGCGCGTGTCCTCGCGGGCGAAAAAGGGCGGGGTCAACACCTTGGCCAGCACGAAGGCCGGAACGCCCCAGGCGAACTGGCGCAGCACGTCAGCGGTGCGCGCGGCGTCGGCGCTGGTGAAGGCGCCCCGGGTCACGGTGGCGTCGATGATGAAGAACGGGATCACGAACAGGGCCACCGCCGCGGGCAGGGTGAAGGCCATGGCCAGGGTCACGCCGTCGTCCAGCGTCTTGCGGCCCCCCTCATGATCGCCCTGCACGAAGGCGCGGGTCAGGCGCGGCACCAGCGCCAGACCGATCGCCACCCCGACCAGACCCAGCGGCAGCTGGTACAGGCGGTCGGCGTTGTAGAGCACCGAGCGGGCGCCCTCGTCCGACCCGGTCAGCACCTGACTGACCACCGAGTTGATCTGCATGGCGCCGCCCGCCAGAGCGCCGGGCACGGCGAGGGCCAGCGCCTTCTTCACATTGGGGGTCAGGCGCGGCATGCCCAGCTTCAGCTTCACGCCCAACCGGCGCACGCCCCACCACAACAGGCCCGCCTGAATCAGGCCCGACACCGTCACCGCCGTCGCGGCGGCCAGAAGCGTGGTCTCCTGACTCATCGCAAGGACGCTGGGCGCCAGCAGCGGCACCAGGGTGCAGACGTTCAGGAAGGCGGGCACCGCCGCCGACAGGGCGAACCGTCCGCCCGTGTTCAGCACGCCGGACAGCAGGGAGGCGATGGTCATGCAGGCCAGATAGGGCATGGCCAGCTGGGTCGCGATCACGGCGACGCGCATCACCTCCGCATCACTCCGCCAGGCCGACAGCAGCCAGGGCATGATCCACGGCATCAGCACCTGCAGAACGATGCAGAAGCCCGCGACCACCGCGAACATGAAGCTGAGCGCCTCGGAGGCGGTGACGGTCGCGGCCTCGTCGCCCTCGCGCGCCTTCACGCCGCCGTAGACCGGCACGAAGGCCTGGGCGAAGGCGCCCTCCGCGAACAGACGCCGGAACAGGTTGGGCAACATCAGACAGGTCGCCCACACATCCATCATCGGCCCCTGACCGAACCGGGCCGAGAGGGCCAGATCGCGGGCGAAACCCAGAACGCGGCTCCCCAGCGTCAGGGTCGCTTGCACCAGGGTGTTTCGGGCGAGGCTCATCGGGAACTCGAAGGGACGTGTGACGCTGGCTTAGCGCGCTTCCGGGCGGGGCGATACGGGGCGTTTCCGACCGAATTCCGACACGTCCCGCAGGCTGGCCCGGACCGGGGTGGAGACGGATCGACCATTGGCGTCGCGGCGATCCAGAACCGCCTCCAACGCCTCGCGCAACCGCTCCAGTCTGGGTCCTGCTTTCGGGCGCCGGCCCTTCGCATCCGTGACATAGAAGCTGTCCACCGCCCGCTCGCCGAAACCGGCGATATGGGCCGAGCGGATCGACAGCCCGTTGTCGGTCAGCACCCGCGACAGCTCGGCCAGCAGGCCGGGCCGGTCAGCGCCGGACAGCTCGATCACCGCCGCATCGAGGCTCTCGTCCAGATCAATCAGGGCCACCGGACGCACATCGAAGGCCGCGCGCCGGGGGTTCGGTTGCGGTTCCGGCGGGGGCGTCAGGCCCTTGCCCCGCGCCGCCGCTTCGAGCGCCGAGACCAGCCGGGTCAGACGACGGGGTTCCGCCTGGCCATAGGGCGCGCCCGATCCGTCCTGAAGCTCGAACACGTCCAGCGCGGTGCCGTCTTCCGCCGTCGCCACCCGCGCCCCGACGACGTCGGCCCCGCCCGCCGCCAGCGCCGCCGCCAGATCGGCGAACAGACCCGGACGGTCCTTGGCCGCGACGGCGATGCGGGCGGCGGCCAGAGGCTCATTGCCCTCATCGTCCGGCCTCCCCGTAATGATGCTGGCCGCCGCACCGGACTGGGCGGCGCGCTTCACCAGATCAGGATAGTCCGCCAGCGGGTCCGCCCGGGTCACGTTCTCGCCCCGGAACACCGCCTCGGTGCGCTGATACAGGTCGCGCATCAGCTGGCCCTTCCAGCCGTTCCAGACCCCCGGCCCCACCGCCCGGACGTCAGCCACGGTCAGCACCAGCAGGGTCCGCAACCGTTCGGGGTCCCCGACCAGTTCGGCGAAGGCGCGGATGGTCGCCGGGTCGGAGACATCCCGCTTCTGGGCGTAGTCCGACAGGGCCAGATGGTTGCGCACCAGCCAGACCACGAACTCGGTTCGTCTGGGATCGATTCCCAGCCGGTCGCAGGCGCGACGGGCGGAGATGGCGCCGTCCTCCAGCTGCCCGCGATCCCCGCCCTTGCCCACGTCATGCAGCAGCATGGCCAGCATCAGGGCCTCGAAGTCGTCGATCCGGTGGACCATCTCGGTCGCGGTCGGATGTTCGGCCTTCAGCTTGCCGCGCCAGATGTCGTTGATGATGCCGATGGCCTGCAGGGTGTGCTCGTCCACCGTGAAGGCGTGATACATGTTGAACTGGGTCTGGCCGACGATCCGTCCCCATTCCGGCAGGAAGCGGCCCAGCAGACCCGTCTCGTTCATCAGGGTCAGGACACGATAGGGCCGCTGCCCCGTCAGGATATCCAGAAACGCCCGCGTCGCCTCCGCATCGCGCCGCAGCGACGGCGTCACCAGCGACAAGGACCGCGTCACCGCCGAGAAGGCCTCCGGGTGCAGGTCCAGATCATGCTCGTCGGCGATCCGGAACAGGGTCAGCAGCTTTGCGGGGTCTTCGGCGAAGACCTCCGGCCCCGTCACCGAAAGCCGTCCCGCCACCTCGATGAAGCCCTCGACACCGAGGTTCCGCTTCCGGCCGGGGATCAGACGCGACAGGCTCATCGCCCGCTTCTGATGCCGCGCCTCCAGCTTGGCCGACATGGCCCGGGTCAGGGCGCCGACGTCACGGGCGACAAGGAAGTAGCGGCGCATGAAGCGTTCGACGGCGGGTTCATCCCCCCGTCCCTGCCAGCCCATCCGGCGGGCCACCTCGGGCTGAAGATCGAAGGTCAGCTTCTCCTCGGCCCGCCCCGCGACCAGATGCAGATGCGCCCGCGTGCGCCACAGGAAGTCGAACGATTCCTCGAACGTGCGACGCTCACGGGAGGTCAGCAGATCATCCATGACCCGGGCGCCCAGCGGACTTTCCGGCGCCAGCGAGCGGGCGATCCAGAACAGGGTGTTCAGATCCCGCAGCCCGCCCTTGCCGTCCTTAACATTCGGCTCGACCCGGTAGCGCACCGCCCCGGTCTTCTGGTGACGGACATTCCGCTCTTCAAGTTTGGCGGCGATGAAGGGGCGGGGATCGGCCTTCAGCACGAAGGCGCGGAAGCGGCTGATGAAATCATCGGTCAGCGCCATGTCCCCGGCCAGAGGTCGCGCTTCGAGCAGGGCGGTTCGCACCGTCATGTCGGTCTTCGCCAGCGAAAGGGACTCGTCCACCGACCGCGCCGCCTGCCCGACCTTCACCCCAAGATCCCACAGGACATAGAGCATGAACTCGATCACCTGCTCCGACCGGGGAATGGATTTCCACGGTCGCAGGAACAACAGATCCAGATCGGAAAACGGCGCCAGCACGCCCCGGCCGTAGCCGCCGACGGCGATCAGGCTCAGCCGTTCGGCCTCGGTCGGATTGTAGGCCGGATAGAGAACCTCGGTCGTGAACCGCCACAGGGCGGTCAGCATGTCGTCCGCGGCGTCCGAATACAGGCGCGCCACCTCGACGCCGTCGCCGCCTGCCTCCAGCCGTCGCGCCGCCCTCCCCCGCCCGGCGTCCCAGCTTTCACGCAGGATCGCCGCCACGGCCTTGCGGACGTCCGACGCCACGGCCGCCTCGACGAGCCGTGCGTCAAGAATGTCGGTCACCGACCCTCCATTCCCTTTGACAGGCCCTTGAGGCGATACAGGGCCTCCAGGGCTTCGCGCGGCGTGAGATCATCCGGCTCGATGCCCCGCAAGGCTTCATCCACGGCCGAAGATCTTGCCGGTTCCGGCGCGGGCGGCTCATTGACCGCGAACAACGGCAGGTCGTTCAGGTTGGCGCCGGCGGCCTTGTCGCTTTCCAGCCGGTCCAGCACCTCGCGTGCGCGGGCGACGACCGGGCCGGGCACGCCCGCCAGCTTGGCCACCTGCACGCCATAGGAGCGGTCGGCGGCGCCCGGCGCGGCCTCGTGCAGGAAGACCAGCTCGCCGTTCCATTCCCTGGCCCGCATCGACAGATTGCAGACGTGGGTCAGCCGCGTCTCCAGCGCCGCCAGCTCATGATAGTGGGTGGCGAACAGCGTCCGGGCCCGGTTGCGGTCGTGCAGGGCCTCCGCCGTCGCCCAGGCGATGGCCAGACCGTCATAGGTGGCCGTGCCCCGCCCGATCTCGTCCAGCACCACGAACGACCGGTCGGTGGCCTGAGTCAGGATCGCGGCGGTCTCGACCATCTCCATCATGAAGGTGGAGCGCCCGCGCGCCAGATCGTCTCCGGCGCCGACGCGGCTGAACAGTCGGTCGACCACGCCCAGCCGCATCGCCCGCGCGGGCACGAAGGCCCCGGCCTGGGCCAGCACCACCAGAAGCGCGTTCTGGCGCAGGAAGGTCGATTTACCCGCCATGTTCGGACCGGTGACGATCGACAGCCTGGCGCACCCCGCACCCGATCCGTCCAGACGGCAATCGTTGGGCGTATAGGGATCGCCCGCCGCCTTCACCGCCGCCTCGACCACCGGGTGGCGCCCGGCGGTGACCTCGAAACACAGGGTGTCATCCACCGACGGCCGCACCGCCCCCACCTCTTCCGCCCATTCCGCCAGAGCCGCGTGGGCGTCCAGCTCGGCCAGCGCCTCGGCCACGGCCTGAAGCGGCTGCGACAGGGTCTGGACCGTGCGCCGCCAGATTTCGAAGGTCTCGCCCTCGATGGCCAGCGCCCGATGCCCGGCCTGACTGATCTTCGCATCCAGCTCCGACAGTTCCACCGTCGTGAAGCGAACCTGATTGGCCAGGGTCTGGCGGTGGATGAAGGGGCTTTCCTCCGTCGGACGCAGCAGGGGCTCGGCGGCCTTGGCGCTGGTCTCGAGGAAATAGCCCAGCACGGCGTTGTGCTTGATCTTGAAGGCTACGCCGGATTCGGCGACGGCGCGGGCCTCCAGATCGGCGACCACCCGACGGCTGTCGTCGCGCAGGCGTCGCGCCTCATCCAGCTCGGGCCGGAAGTCGGGGTTCACGAAGCCCCCGTCACGCGCCAGATGCGGCGGCTCGGCCACCAGTCCGGCGCCCAGATCGGCCAGCAGGCGGCCGAGGTCCGGCGAGAGCGTCAACCGGTCGATGCAGGCCGCGATACGCGGCGGCGGTCCGGTCAGGGGATCGGCGACCGGCGGGAACAGGCCCGCGATCCTCCCTGCGATGGACAGGCCGTTGCGGATGGCGGCCAGATCGCGCGGCCCGCCCCGGCCCAGCACCAGTCGCGACACCGCCCGCGCCACATCCGACGACGCCTTCAACCCGTCGCGCAAGTCCCGTCTCAGGTCGCGCCGCTCCAGCAGCCATTCGACCGCATCGAGTCCATGATTGATGGCGACCGGGTCGCGCAGGGGCCGGGCGATCCGTTCGGCCAGCGCCCGCGCCCCGCCGGACGTCACCGTCCGGTCGATGCAGGCCAGCAGGGAGCCGTCGCGCTCGCCCCGCTGGGTGCGATCAATCTCGAGGCTGAGGCGGGTCGCCGGATCGATGGCCAGAAAGCCGGTGTCGCCCGACCGACGCGGCGGTGTCAGGGCCGGTATCTTACCCGCCTGCGTCGTTTCCAGATAGGCCGCGATCAGGCCCAGCGCCGAAACCTCGGCCTCTTCAAACGCCCCGAACCCGTCCAGCGAGGCGACGCCGTACAGCCGCTCGACCCGCACCTTGGCGCCGACGGGTTCGGCCAGCGCCTGCGGCAGGGCCTGCACCACCCCGCCCGAACTGTTCAGGGCGTCCTTGGTCTCCTCATCCGAGAACAGGCGGTCCGGCACCAGAACTTCCGACGGCCGGAACGAGGCCAGGGTCGCGCCGAGGTCGTCCAGGGAACAGGCGACCACATCGACCACGCCGCCGGCCAGCTCGACCACCGCCACGGCGGCCCGCCCCTTGCGCACGGCCACGGCCGCAAGCCGGTTGGCGCCGCGCGCATCCAGCAGGCTGTCCTCGGTGAGGGTGCCCGGCGTGACCACCCGCACGACACCGCGCTGCACCACCGACTTGGAGCCGCGCTTCTTGGCTTCGGCCGGGTCTTCCAGCTGTTCGCAGATCGCCGCCTTGAACCCCTGCCGGATGAGCCGCGCCAGATAGCCGTCCAGCGCGTGCACCGGCACGCCCGCCATCGGGATGTCCTCGCCCTGATGCTTGCCTCGCCTGGTCAGGGTGATGCCCAGCGCCGCCGCCGCGATCTCGGCGTCCTTGAAGAACAGCTCGTAGAAGTCGCCCATCCGGAAGAACAGGATCGCGTCCGGCTGCCCGGCCTTGGCCGTCAGATACTGCGCCATGAACGGCGTCGCGCCCTCCACGGATGGGACGGCGTCGGCTTGCGGCGGGTGAGCGAGGGGAGCGTTCATGCGTGGCGACAGGGTGACGGATCAGGCCCGTCGTCTCAAGCGTGATCCGCCTGTCTTGCACAAGCGTCTTCGCGCTGCGACAAGCCGCACCGGCGGTTAAGGGAACGCGGTCAGACACCGCGGCTGTGCCCGCAACTGTAGGCGGCGAGAGCGTCGTCCGTCCGGGGTTCGCCCCGGCGCCACTGGTCTTCGGGCCGGGAAGGCGAGGGCTTCGCTTGTTGACCCGCAAGCCAGGAGACCTGGCCGCCGATGTCGCTCGCTCCTGTCCGGGACCAGACAGAGGCGCGGGGACTTCCGTCGCAGCGACCCGATCTTGCGCCGTCCGGACCATTCAGGCCCGGCGGATCGGCTCGCTCATATACGGCCCCACGCGCGTCTTCGCGGGGCCGACAAGGGGTCCTCGCTCAATGAAGCGCTCCATTCTCCTCTCCACGGCGGCCCTGACCGCCGCCCTCGCCTCGCCCGTCTTCGCCCGGTCATCGGATGAGCTTCCTGAAGTCGTGGTCACCGCGACCCGCATCCCGGCCATCGTCGCCGAGACCCCGGGCGCCCGCGTCATCGACGCCGATACGATCCAGCAGCGCGGCGCCGTCTTCGCCGCCGACATACTGACCGACGTGCCCGGCCTGTCCGTGACACGGTCAGGAGCGTTCGGGGGTGTCGCCCAGGTCCGCATGCGCGGAGCTACCCCGGGCAAGACACTGGTTCTGGTCGACGGCGCCCCGGTCAACGATGCGGCCGAGCCCAACGGCGCCTATGATGTCTCGGGCTTCGACCTGGGCGATGTCGAGCGCATCGAGGTCCTGTCAGGCCCGCAGTCCTCGCTGTGGGGCTCCGACGCCATCGGCGGCGTGATCGCCTTCACCACCCGAGAGATCAACGGCCTGCGCGCCGAGGCAGAGGCCGGCGACTTCGACACCCTGCGCGGTCGTATCGCCGTCGGCACGGCCAACGAGACCTGGGCGCTGGGCGGCTATGTCTCCCGCTTCACCACTGACGGGATCTCGGTCGCGGACGAGGCCGACGGCAATCCGGAAGCCGACGGCTTCGACAACACCACCGTGGGCCTGCGTGGCCGCTACGCCGTCTCCCCGGCGGTGAAGCTGGACGCCTCGGCCCGCTGGTCGCGAAGCGAGGCTGATCTCGATAACGGCTTCCCCATCGCCGACAACGGCGACCGGTCGGAGTCCGAGCAATGGTCGGGCGTGGTCCGCGCCACCGTCGATGCTCTGGGCCTGCAACATCAGTTCAGCGTCTCGGGCTCGGACATCGAACGCCAGACCTTCAGCGTCTTCGGCGGCGTCTTCGACGCCAACCGTCAGGCCTGGCGCTGGCAGGCCAACGGCGAGACCGGCGCGGCCACCTACGCCTTCGGTCTGGAACGCGAAGAGAGCGAAGGCAGCCTGTCGACCGGCGCCGACGTCAGCCTGGAGAGTACTGCGGCCTTCGCCACCGGCCGTTATCAGGTCACGGACGCCCTGAGCGTCACCGGCGGCCTGCGTTTTGACGACACCGACTTCGGCTCGAAGACCACCGGGCGCGTCTCGGCGGCGTGGGACTTCGGTCCGGGCTTCACCCTGTCCGGCGCCTACGGCACGGGCTTCAAGGCGCCGTCGGTCAGTCAGGCGGCCTGCGACTTCTGCTTCGCCGCCATCCCCTTCCCGACCCTGCGTCCGGAAAAGGCTGAAGGGCTGGAAGCCGCCATCGGCTGGCGTTCGGCCGATGGCCGTATCGAGGGCCGGGCCACGGTCTATCGTCTGAAGGTCGAGGACCAGATCAGCTTCTTCTTCGATACGACCACCTTCGACAGCTATTACGTCAACATCGCCGAGACGGCGACGGACGGGGTCGAGCTGGAGGGCCGGGCGGCGCTGATCAACGGCTTCGACCTGAGCCTGGCCTACGCCTGGACCGACGCGAAGGACGAGACCACCGGCGCCCGCCTGCTGCGCGTGCCGGAACACGCCGGTTCGGTCACCCTCGGCTGGACGGGCGACCGGCTGTCCGGCGCCCTGACCGTGCGGGCGGAAGGCGATCAGGATGACAGTGGTGGTGTCCGCGAGGGCTTCGTCACGGCCAATGTGAATGCGGCCTACGACCTGACCGATCACATCACCCTGACGGCGCGCGTCGAGAATCTGGCGGATGAGCACTACCAGCAGGTGCTGGGCTACGGCGAGCCGGGCCGTTCCGGCTACGTCGGGATCAGGCTGCGCTACTGATCCGGGCGCGAGGCCCGGCCGCTACGGCGGCCGGGTGCTCAAGCTGAAGCAGTTGCCAGTCCAGCGCCGGCGCTGGCGCGTGGGCGGCGGCCAGAATGGCGCGAACCTCGGCGGCGGACGCCGCGCTGGCGACCACCGCCGACACCTGCGGCAAGCCGAGCGTATAGGCCAACGTCGCCTGCATCGGATCGACGCGGGCCTCGGCCAGTCGGCGGCGGATGCGCGACAGCTGCGGCGCATGATGCGCCATCTCGGGCGGCAAGGCGTCGCCGCTCATGAACATCACCCCGCCCGCGAACACGGACGACAGGTGAATGGCGGCGCCCAGATCGGCGATCTCGTCCAGAATCCCGGTCCGGTGGACGCGCTGGTCCAGCAGGTTGCAGGGCAGCTGGACCACGTCTGGCTGGAAGCGGCGGGCCAGCAGCGCCGGGCCGTCCTCGACGGTGGCGCAGAAACCGATGCGGCGGAACAGGCCGCGATCCTTCAGCGCCTGCATACGATCCCAGAGCGCGCGACCTTCGGCGCCGACCAGATCCGAGGCCTTGGAGGCCAGCAGGGTGTCGCCCCGCGGCAGGCCCATCCGCTCCAGCGAACGCCGGGCGCGGGCCTCGACCCGGTCCACGCCCTCCTCGATGGAGACGGTGCGGACCGTCACACGGAAAGGCGACGGGAAGGGCCAGGCCTGACCCAGCAGACGCTCGCCATCCCCGTCCGGCCGGGTCGCCACCAGATTCACGCCCGCGTCGGCGGCCGTCTGCAGCAGGAAGCGCAGAGCCTCCTCGCGCGCACCGGCGGGCGCGGGCAGGGCGCGTTCAGGCTGGTGCACGACGGCGAGCGCCAGCTTGTCGACCGGGGACGGAGCACGGTTGGGGATCACGACCCTACCTTGCGCGCGAATGCTTAAGGCCCCCCTTCCGAGACATTGACCGAATCTTACCCGCGGAACGCCGGTCTGTTCATATTCCTTATGTTTTACAGTGGACTACCTATTGAATGGCGCGGAAATCCCGGGGCGGGAAAAACGCGGTGATCCACAAGAGAATTTCGCCACGGAGCATCGGCGATCTGGAAGATCACTCGGCGAGAGCGGGGAAGAATTCGAACCAGACCCGGCCACGCCCCAATCCGGCCCTTGCATCGCGGGGCGTCTGGCCCTTTAAGCGCGCGCAATAGAAGGAACGCCTCCCCGCGTTCGCCGAAGGATTCTGCCCATGTCGTCCTCCGCCCCCAAGAAGCCCGTCAAGAAGGTCGTGCTCGCCTACTCCGGCGGTCTGGACACCTCGATCATCCTGAAGTGGCTGCAGACCGAATATAACGCCGAGGTCGTCACCTTCACGGCTGATCTGGGTCAGGGCGAGGAGCTCGGGCCGGCGCGCGAAAAGGCGCTGAAGCTGGGCATCAAGCCCGAGAACATCTTCATCGACGACCTGCGCGAGGAGTTCGTGCGCGACTTCGTCTTCCCGATGTTCCGCGCCAACGCCCTGTACGAGGGCAAGTACCTGCTCGGCACCTCGATCGCGCGTCCGCTGATCGCCAAGCGCCAGATCGAGATCGCCAAACAGGTCGGCGCCGACGCCGTCTGCCACGGCGCGACCGGCAAGGGGAACGATCAGGTCCGCTTCGAGCTGGGCTACTACGGTCTGGACCCGGACATCCACGTCATCGCCCCCTGGCGCGAGTGGGAGTTCAGGTCGCGCGAGGCCCTTCTGGACTTCGCCGAAAAGCACCAGATTCCGATCGCCAAGGACAAGCGCGGCGAAGCCCCGTTCTCGGTCGACGCCAACCTGCTGCACTCCTCGTCCGAAGGTAAGGTGCTGGAAGACCCGGCGGTCGAGGCCCCCGAGTTCGTCCACCAGCGCACCCTCTCGCCGGAAGACGCGCCGGACGTGGCGACCGTCATCGAAATCGGTTTCGAGAAGGGCGACGCCGTCTCGATCAACGGCGAGGCCATGAGCCCGGCGACGATCCTGACCGCCCTGAACCAGTACGGTCACGACAACGGCATCGGCCGTCTGGATCTCGTCGAAAACCGTTTCGTCGGCATGAAGTCGCGCGGCGTCTACGAGACCCCGGGCGGGACCATCCTGCTGGCCGCCCACCGCGGCATCGAGTCGATCACCCTCGACCGCGGCGCCATGCACCTGAAGGATGAGCTGGCCGTCAAATACGCCCACCTGATCTACAACGGCTTCTGGTTCGCGCCCGAGCGCGAGATGCTCCAGGCCGCCATCGACAAGTCGCAGGAAAAGGTCTCCGGCACGGTTCGGGTCAAGCTCTACAAGGGCAACGCCACCGTCATCGGCCGCGAGAGCAGCCAGAGCCTGTACGATCAGGACCTCGTCACCTTCGAGGAAGGCGTCCAGGCCTATGACCACCACGACGCCGAGGGCTTCATCAAGCTGAACGCCCTGCGCCTGCGCGTGCTGGGCAAGCGCGACGCCCGCGACAGGAGCTGAAGCTGGGCCGCAAATCCGGCTCGCACGCGGTGACGAAATGCGCCACGGTAGGCCTCACGGCCGCCGTGGCCTTTTTGTATTGATCGGATACCCGATGTCCTTGCGCATCGTTCTGGCGGCCTCCGCCGCCCTGACCCTCGCCACCCCGGCCTTCGCCCAACAGGCTCCCGCGGCCCCGCCCGCGCCCCCGGCGGCGCCGGCCCCCGCGCCCGCACCGACGCCGGAAGAACAGGCCATCATGGTCCGCGTCGAAGCCGCCGGCGAAGCGCTGCAGGAGGTCATGGAGGATCTTGAGCCGCGCGCCGCCGCCGTCCGCGCCGATGCGAGCCTGTCGGCCGCTGACAAGGAAACCCGCATCCGCGCCATGATCGCCGAACATCAGCCGGTGCTGGATGAGTTCAACTCGGCCCTGCAGGGGCTCATGCTGATCAAGGCCGCCGCCGAGGGCGCCTCGCCCGAGGAAGCCGCCCAGGCCGCCGCCATGGTCAGCACCATGGTGTCGGCGCAGATCACCCAGGCCCTTGTGACGGGCGAAGATCCGGACGGCGAATAAGCCTTACCGCGATTTCACTTGAGATCGACCGGCGTTGGGCGGACCCTTCAGTCCTGCCCTTCGCTGGAGTCCTTCGATGATCAAGGCCCTGTCCCTCGCCGCCGCCCTCGCCGTCCTGCCGCTGTCGGCGGCGCTCGCGGCCGACCCCCAAACCGCGCCAGGCGCGTCGTCCGACGCCGCCGAAGCCGCGGTGGAAGCCGCCGCCGAACGGTTTGAGGCGCGCATGGAAGCCTTCGGCGAACGCGCCGACGCCATCTCCGAAGACGCCAACCTCACCGAGCTGGAAAAGAAGACCCGCATCGCCGCCCTGTGGGCCGAGTATGAGCCGGACGTCGCCGCCTTCACCGCCACGGTGACCGAACACGTCGGCGCCATCGCGGGCGCGGCTCTTGCCGAGGTGGATATCGAAGGCATCGTCGCCGAGGCGATGACGGCGGTGGAGGAGTCCGGAGCCCTCGGCGCCGCCACCGGCATCGCGACCAACGGCGCCTGGGCCTCGAACGATCCCGAACATATGGCGACCTACGGCCTGATGGCCGAATACGCGCTGGGCGAGGCCATGGACGCCATTGATGAGGCGACCGGAGGCGAGATCAGCATTGATCTGGGCGACGATGAGGATGCGGCCGTTCCGGTCACCGCCGCCACGACCGTCACGACGCCCGTCGCGGTCCCGGTCCGCGCCGAAGTCCGCTGATCCATCTGGACGCTTGACCCGGAACAGCGTCGGTCCGACAGGATCGGCGCATGGTCCTGCCTGTCGATCCACACCTCTACGCGACCTTCCTTGGAGTGATGGCCGTCATGGCGATCACGCCGGGACCGGCCAATGTCTTCTCGGTCGCCAACGGCATCCAGCGCGGCAAGGCCGGAGCCATGGCGGGCGTGATCGGCATGAACGCCGCCACGCTTGTGTGGTTCGGCGCGGCGGCGCTGGGTCTCGGCGCCCTGGTTGTCGCCTTTCCTGACGTCTTCCGCTTCATCTCGGTCGCGGGCGCCCTCTATGTCGGCTGGCTGGGCTACAAGGCCCTGCGCGGCGCCTTCGCCACCGCCGCCGATCCCGATGCGCCGACCGTGAAGATGGGCCGCAGCGCGATTGTCGACGGCTTCATGGTCCAGATCGCCAACCCCAAGGCCATCCTCTTCTTCACCGCTGTCCTGCCGCCCTTTCTGGACGTGAACCGTCCGGCGGCGCCCCAGCTGGCCCTGTTCGCCCTGGCCACCATCGGCATGGACGTGATCAGCATGTCCGCATACGGTCTGGGTGGCGCGGCCCTTGCGCGGCGGATGTCCGAACCCGGATTTCGCAAGGGCTTCGCCCTGTTGACAGGCGTTCTGCTGATCGCCGCCGCCGTGCTTATTCTTTCGCGTTTATAGCCGTTTGCCGCATCCCGGAACCGGCGACGTTCATGTACCGTTCAGCCAAGGGAGCGCGTAGTTTCGCGTTCAAGGAGCATCCGATGAACACCCGTTTCCTCAAGCCCGTACTGCTGGTGACGGCGGCGGCGCTCGCCCTGTCCGCCTGCGCCACCGCCACCCCCTACGGCCCGGCCGGCCCCAACAGCCGCTACGGCTATTCCGAGCAACGCGTCGACGCCGACCGCTATCGTGTCAGCTTCGCCGGCAACTCCGTGACCTCGCGAGAGCAGGTCGAGATGTCGCTGCTGCTGCGCGCCGCCGAACTGACGCTGGAGAGCGGCCACGACTGGTTCGCCACCGTCAATCGCGCGACGGACCGGGACGTCCGCCTGCAGGCGACGCCCGATCCCTTCTACTATGACCGCTACAGCCCCTTCTGGGGTCCGTCCTGGCGCTATCAGCGTCGCGGGCTGTGGAGCCCGTGGGGCTATCGCGACCCGTTCGGCCCGGACTTTGACGTGCGGGAGATCGACCGGTTCGAGGCTACCGCCGAGATCGTCCTGGGCCGGGGCGCCAAGCCCGCCGGCGATCCGAACGCCTTCGACGCCCGCGAGGTGGTCAACAACCTCGGCTCCCGCGTGCCGCGCGGCTGAGACTCGTCGGACTGAAATGAGGAGGCCCCGCCGGTTCGCCGACGGGGCCTCTTTTTCACCCCACGCGCGGAGCTTTCAGCCGCCGCTTGTTGGTGTGGGTCGCGGGCGCCGAACCCAGATTCTGGGGAATTTCGCCCTTGAAGTAGAAGCGCTGCCACTGCTCCTTCACGGCCTCCGGATCACCGGCGGCCAGCGCGGTATTGAACTCGCCGCGCGCCTTCAGCCAGGCCTCGTATTGACCCTTCATATTGGGGTTTGACTCCAGCGTCCGGATCACCGGTTCCAGGGTTTCGACCTTGCGATGCTCGAACGGGGTGATGAAGCAGAAGGGCTCTCCCTTCTTGAACGTCACCTTGCCGGGGCGGGTGAAGATCCAGTTCATGGTGAAGGGGAAGGGCAGCCAGTCGGTCTCGATCAGGCCGGTCAGCGGCTGGATGCCGTCCTTCACATGGTTCGGCGCCCCGCCCGCCAGCATCCCCCAGCCCGGTGGGGTGCGGAACAGATACTGCGGATGCAGGGTCAGCACCCCACGCGAGAAGTGCGACGTCACAAAGTGGTTCAAACGCGGCGTCGGCCGCTCCGGCGTGATCGTGATGTCGGCCTGCGACGGGCCGCCGTTCCACTCGGCCGTGAAGGTGAACGGGCACTGGATCTCCCAGCCCGTGGTGTTGGCCATGTTCAGCGGCAGGCAGCGATAGGGGTGTCGCTGGGCGAAGGCGTCCATCCAGTCGCGCGAGACCCGGCCCGGGACCAGATCAGGCGGCTGCGGCGACATCGGATAGCATTCCAGTTCCACGGGCGGTCTCCGGCGGGTAAGCGAATACGTCCCCTCCTCCCTACCGAAGCCAGATGACCGAAGACAACCCGACCGCTGCCGCTCCTGTCGCCGAGCCCGCCTTTGACCGCGACCGGCTGCTGGCGTGGATGGCCGAGCAGGGGATCGCGCAGACCACCCATGATCACCCCGCCGTCTTCCGGGTCGAGGAAGGGCTGGAGCTCAAGGCCGCCATGCCCGGCGCCCACACCAAGAACCTGTTCCTCAAGGACAAGAAGGGGAAGCTGTGGCTGATCTCGGCCCGGCAGGACACGGTGGTCGACCTGAAGCGCGCGCCCAAGACCATCGGCTCGGACCGCCTGTCCTTCGGCAACGAGCATCTGCTGTACGAGACCCTCGGCGTCCGGCCCGGCTCGGTGACGGCGCTTGCGTTGATCAACGACCCCGATCAGCGCGTGACCTTCATCCTCGACAAGGCCCTGTGGGACGCCGAGATCGTCAACTTCCACCCGCTGACCAACACCGCCACGACCGCGCTGGCGCAAGGCGAGTTCCGCAAGGCGCTCGACGCCATGGGCCGGGCTCCGGTGGCGGTGGTGGATTTCTCTGACCTGATCTGAGGTTCCAAGGTTCAATCCTTGGCCGGACAGTGCTAGAGCCCCGCGCGTCTCCCCGACCCCATTCCAGATCACGGACGTCGCCATGCCCGCCGCTCCCGACTTTCCCCCCGCGCCGAACCGCGTGGCGCCGAAGCGCGCCCTGATCTCGCTGAGCGACAAGACCGGGCTGGAGGACGCCGCCCGCGCCCTGCACGATCTGGGCGTCGAACTGGTCTCGACCGGCGGCACCCGCGCCGCCATCGCGGGCTTCGGCCTGCCGGTGAAGGACGTGGCCGATCTGACCGGCTTCCCGGAAATGATGGACGGCCGGGTCAAGACCCTGCACCCCGTCGTGCACGGCGGCCTGCTGGGCGTTCGGGACGAGCCGTCCCACGCCCGGGCCATGACCGAGCACGGCATCGGCGGCATCGATATCGCCTGGATCGACCTCTATCCGTTCGAGGCGACCGTGGCTTCCGGTGGAGGTTTTGAAGCCGCCGTCGAGAACATCGACATCGGCGGCCCGGCGATGATCCGCTCGGCGTCCAAGAACCACGGCTATGTCGCCGTCTGCGTCGACAAGGACGCCGTCGATCAGGTGCTGGAAGCCCTCAAGGCCGACGGCGCGACCACGTTGGAACTGCGCAAGCGTCTGGCCGCCCGTGCCTTCGCCCGCACCGCCGCCTATGACGCCGCCGTCTCGGGCTGGTTCGCCGGTCAGGTCGGCGACGAGGCTCCGGCGCGCAAATCCATCGCCGGTTCGCTGGCCCAGACCCTGCGCTACGGCGAGAACCCGCACCAGACGGGCGCCTTCTACCGCACGGGCGAGGCCCGCCCCGGGGTCGCCTACGCCACCCAGATCCAGGGCAAGGAGCTGGGCTACAACAACATCGCCGACGCAGACGCCGCCTATGAGCTGGTGGCCGAGTTCGAGCAGCCCGCCGTCGTCATCGTCAAACACGCCAACCCCTGCGGCGTAGCGGTCGGTAAGGACCTGTCGGAAGCCTACGCCCGCGCGCTCGAGTGCGACGCCGTCTCCGCGTTTGGGGGAGTGATCGCGGTCAACCGCGTGCTGACCGGGGCCGACGCCCGCGCCATCACCGAGATCTTCACCGAAGTCGTCATCGCCCCCGGCGCCGACGATGAGGCGAAGGACGTCTTCGCCGCCAAGAAGAACCTGCGCCTGCTGATCACCAACGGCCTTCCTGATCCCCATGGGCCGGGCGAGGTCTTCCGCTCGGTCGCCGGCGGCTTCCTGGTCCAGAGCCGCGACCGGTCGCTGATCAAGCCGTCGGACCTGAAGATCGTCACGCGCCGCCAGCCGACGCCGACCGAAATCCAGGACATGCTGTTCGCCTTCACCGTGGCCAAGCACGTGAAGTCCAACGCCATCGTCTATGCGAAGGACGGCCAGACGGCGGGCATCGGCGCCGGCCAGATGAACCGCCGCGACTCGGCCCGCATCGCCGCCATCCGCGCCAGGGAAGCCGGTGAGGCCAAGGGCCTGACCACCTCGCTGGCCGAGGGTTCGGCCTGCGCGTCGGAAGCCTTCTTCCCCTTCGCCGACGGCCTGCTGGAAGCGGTCGCCGCGGGCGCCACGGCGGTGATCCAGCCGGGCGGCTCGATGCGCGACGCAGAAGTCATCGCCGCCGCCGACGAGAAGGGCATCGCCATGGCCTTCACCGGCGTCCGGGTCTTCCGGCACTGATCTGGCGCTAGCGCTCGCCGCGCGGCGGCTCGCTGCTTGAGCGCAGGTCCGCCTCACCCCTCCACCACCCTGCGGGTGGCCCCCCTCCCCAGCTTCGCTGGAGAGGTGATCCGGTTTTCACCTCTCCACCCAGTGGGGAGGTGGCTCGACGGCGAAGCCGGAGAGACGGAGGGGTCAGTCCTCAATCACCTCGTGCGCCCCGACGGCTCCGGCGCGCCAGTAGCCGGCGGCCTTCAGCGCCTTCGGATCAAAGCCCATGGCGACCACCACGCCGCGCAGGGTCCGCGCCACCTGACTTTCGCCCGCGATCCAGACATAGGCGTCGTCGCGCGGAAGATCGGCCAGCGCGGTCTCGGCCGCCGCCTGCAGGCCCTCCACGCGACCACGCGGGCCACCCTTGCGATCCACGCGCACCACCGTCAGGTCGGCGGCGCTGTTCAGCGGCGGGGCGGAGGCTTCATCCTCGACCTCCACGATCACCAGCGCCTTGCTGCGTCCAGACAGTTCCTCCAACCGCCGCGAGATGGCGGGAACCGCCGTCTCGTCGCCGATCAGGACGTGATGCGGGAAGGCGGTCGGGACGATGAACGATCCGCGCGGCCCGCCGACGCCCAGCTTCGATCCGGGCCGGGCCGTCATCACCCAGTCCGTCGCCGGACCGCCGTGGCCGACCGCGAAGTCCACGGTCAGGGTCTTCGCCGCCGTGTCCCACAGGCGTGGCGTATAATCCCGCATTACCGGGCGCGGCTCGGCGAAGACCGGCCCGTCCGGCCCCACCGTCGGCAGGGCCAGGGTCTCGCCCTCACGGACGGGGAAGATCTTCACATGGTCGTCGAAGCCCATGGAGACGAAGTCCTCAAGGTCTCCGGTCAGCACCACCCGCTTTAGCGACGGCGTCAGGTCCGAGACCTCGACCACCTCCAGCAGGCGGAATTTCAGCGGGTGCCGGACCCGCCGGGCGATACGAAGGGCGGCCGTCATGCCTTTTCCACCCGATCCGCGGCCTGATTGAGAATGTCGGCGACGGCCTTGATCCGCGCCTCGTCCAGCGGAATGTCCTCGGCCAGCTTGGCGTGAACCACGCCGCGCAGACGGACGATGGCCTCGGCGATGGGCGTCGGCCGCGCCGCGCGATGAGCGAATTTCGCCAGCATCTCGCGCAGATCGGTCAGGGCCTCCGCATTCTCTTCCAGCAGGGTCCGTCCGGCCCCGGTGATGGCGTAGCGCTTCTTGCCGCCGTCCTCATGGCCCTCCAGCGCGCCCATCTCCTCCAGCAGGGTCAGGGTCGGATAGATGACGCCGGGGCTGGGCGCATAGGCGCCGCCCATCCGGGCCTCGATGGCCTTGATCAGCTCATAACCATGCGCCGGGCCGTCCTCGGCGATCAGCGACAGGATCAGCCAGCGCAGGTCGCCCCGCGCCAGCAGCCGCTTGCCGCCGCCGCGATGACCTCGCGGACCACCCCGACCACCGCCTGGACCGCCGGGCCATCCGCGACCGAACTCATTGCGCATGCCGCGCCCGACCTTACCAGGGCCGCCATGGCCCCATCGTTGATGCCACATCATCGCATCCTTCTTTTCGATATATCTATTCATCGAGATTTAGATATATCTGAAACTACAGGTCCGCAAGGGGGTGGCGCTTTTGGTCGAAGCGCGGCTCACTCCGGGCATGGATACGCTCGCCGGCCGCTGGGCCCTTCTCGAAGCCGGGGTCACGATCATCGGACCGGATGACGACCGCCCACGCCCGGCGGTCCTTCTGTTCCATGGCTGCGGCGGCATTCGCGAGCACATGACCCACTACGCAGAGGCGGCGAAGGCCGTGGGCTGGCGGGCCTTCATCATCGATTCCTTCGGACCGCGCGGCTGGAGCCGACAACGCGCCCTGTTCGCCGTCTGCTCGGGCATGACCTTCCGGGGCGACCAGCGGGCGGGCGACGTGCTGGCCGCCCTGGACGGCGTGTCACGTCGGCGAGACGTGGATCGATCGCGGATCACCCTCGCCGGCTGGAGCCACGGCGGCTGGGGCATCATGGAGGCGATGAGCGCGGATCGGCGCGCGGGCAGTCTGGGCCTCCGCGATCCCGGGGCGGCGTCCCTCGACGGCGTCGTCGGCGCCTATCTGGCCTATCCCTACATCGGCTTCGGCGCCTTCAACCGAATGCGGCCCTGGACGCACTGCCCGAAGACCCTCGCCGTCATCTCGCGCACGGATCACCTCAGCACCGTGCGCAACGCCGAACAGGTCCACGACATGGTCCGCCGCTGCGGCGCCGAGGTCGAGACCTGGATCGCGGACGGCAGCCATGCCTTCGATGAACCGGGTGCGGCCAAACCCATGCTGTACGATCCGGCTCTGGCCGACGAGGCCCTGCGCCGCTTCGCCGCCCTGCTGGAAGACGTGGCGGTCGCGCCTGCGAACCCCTAGCGCGGCTCCACCGTCACCGACGCCCGCAGGGAGTTGGCGATGTAGCAATGCTCGTGCGAGCGGTGATGCAGTTCCGCCAGCGCCGCCGCGTCCGGCGAGGTCGCGCCCGAAAAGGTCACCGCGGGCTTCAGCACCACCGAGACGATGGACACCCTGCCCCGGTCATCGCGCCCCATGATCCCGACCGCCTCATCGACATAGCGATCCACGACAAGGCCCGCCTTGGTCGCATAGGCGAGGAAGAACAGCATGTGACAGCTGGACACGGCGGCCACCAGCGCCTCTTCCGGGTCCACGGCGGTCGGGTCGGACATCGGAACCGGCACACTGCCCGGCGCGGATGACCCGCGCACCACGGCCCCGCCGTCGAAACTCCAGTCGTGGGCGCGGCTGTAGCGGTTGTCGAGGAAGGGCTGCTCGCCCCGGACCCATTCAACGGTCGCGACATACTCACTCATGGCGGTCCTTCCTCTCCTGCGATCCTCAGGCCGATGACCAAACCGTGTAGCACGGCTTCACGCGGGAACCCGGACCCGGCTTGCCCGCGCGGGCGACCCGCCTTATCCGGGGTCCATGGCCGCGCCCCTGATCTGCCCCTCCATTCTCGCCAGCGACTTCTCGAAGCTGGGCGAGGAAGTCCGCGCCCTCGACGCCGCGGGCGCCGACTGGATCCACGTCGATGTGATGGACGGCCATTTCGTGCCCAACATCACCCTCGGCCCCGACATCGTGAAGGCCATCCGGCCGCACACGAAACTGCCGTTCGACGTGCACCTGATGGTCGCCCCGGTCGATCCCTGGCTGGAAGCCTATCGTGAGGCGGGCGCCGACATCCTGACCGTACACCCGGAAAGCGGCCCGCACCTGCACCGCACCCTGGGCCGCATCCGGCAGCTGGGCGCCAAGGCCGGCGTGGTGCTGAACCCCGGCACGCCCCTGACCGTTCTGGAAGAAGTCGTGGAACTGGTGGATCTGGTGCTGCTCATGTCGGTCAACCCGGGCTTCGGCGGGCAGTCGTTCATCCCGACCTCCCTGCGCAAGATCGAGAAGGCCCGCGCCCTGCTGGACGCCGCCGGATCGAAGGCCCACCTGCAGGTCGACGGCGGCGTGACCTCGGCCAACGCCGCCGCCTGTGTCGCGGCGGGCGCCGACGCCCTTGTGGCCGGCTCCTTCGTGTTCAAGGGCGGCCCCGACGCCTATGCCGCCAACATTCAAGCCCTGAAGGCCGCGTGAGCCCTCTCGGACCCTTCGCCCGGACGGATGGCGACGGGCCGGCGCCCGGCGAGATCCCCGGCCTGCGCGGCGCGCCGGTCCGCACCCCCGTTCGCACCACGGGCGCCTCGACCGGCCCCGCCCTGTGGCCCGCGATCATCGGCAAGCTGCTCAGCCGCCAGCTGTGGATCGAGGCCTATGGCCTGCCCGGCTACGCCCTGACCCTGCGCGGTCGCACGGCCCAGAGCTTCGCCTCGACGCCGCGCGACTTCCGCCCGGTCGATCCGGCTGTCGGCAAGGGCATCCTTGGAGGCCGTTTCGTTCTGGCCGGCTCGAGCCTTGAGATCGAGGCGACGGAAGACCCCTTCAACCGCCCCAGCCCCAATCGCGCGTTCGCGACCGACCTGCACGCCTTCGCCTGGCTGCCATCCCTGATGGCCCAGGGCGAACGCGGCGCCCGCGAGGCCCTGCGCCTGACCCTGATCTGGGCCGATGTCTTCGTGCGCTGGTCCCCCTTCGCCTGGGACCCCGACATCCTGTCCCGGCGCGCGGTCAACCTGGCCTGCGCCGCCCGTCGCATGGGCCAGGTCGCCACAGAGGCCGAACGGCTGAAACTGGCGAGCATTCTGGGCCGTCAGGCGCGCCAGCTTCTGCGTCCGCCCGGCGGGGTCGCCACCCTGTCCGAGCGCATGACCGCCGCGGCCTTGATCGGCGCGGTCCTGTCCGGTCCGCCCGGCGCATCACTACGCCGCAAGGCCCTGGCCCGCCTCTGCCGCGCCCTGCCCCGCACCGTCGGCGTCGACGGCGGCCATGCCGGTCGCAGCCCGGAGGCCGGTCTTGAGCTCCTGCTCGATCTGCTGACGCTGGACGACGGCCTGTCCCAGATTTCCGAACCCACGCCCGACGCCGTCAGTGATACGATCCACCGGCTGCGCAAGGCCCTGATCATCCAGACCCTGCCGGACGGCCGACTGGCCACCCTGCAAGGCGGCGGCCCCTCGACGGTCGAGCGTGTCGCCGCCGCGCGCGGGATCGAGGGTCGGCCGGAAGACGTCTCCGGCGGCGTCGGCGGGCTCAGCCGCATCCGCAGCCCCCTCCTGACCGTGACGGCAGACACCGCGCCCCCCGCGCGCGGGGCGTGGTCCACCGCCGCCTGCGCCCAACCGCTGTCGCTCGAGATCGTCTGCGGCAAGGACCGTCTGGTCACCGGCTGCGGCTGGACGCCGCGCGCGGCTGATCGGCAGGGCCTGCGCCTGACGCCCGGCCATTCGACCCTGACGCTGGGCGAGATCTCGACCGGCGAACCTCTGGGCGGCTGGAAAGCCGACCTGCTCGGCTCACGCCTCGTCGGCGCCCCCCTGCATGTCGAGGTTGACCAGCGCGACGGCGAAGGCGCCGTCTGGCTGGAGATCGAACACGACGGCTGGGTCCACGAGTTCGGCCTGATGCATCAGCGCCGTCTCTATCTCGACCAGCGTCTGGATGAACTGCGCGCCGAGGAGCGCCTGCACCCGGCGCCGGGCCGCAAGGAGGTCGTGCGCGCCATCGCCGCCCCTTACGCCGTCCGCTTCCAGCTGGAGCCCGGCGTTCAGGCCTCTTTGGCCCGCGACCGCCGCTCGATCCTGCTGCGCGGCCATTCGGGCCGTGGCTGGTGGTTCCGCACCGACGGTCCTGACGTGGCCATCGAGCCTTCGGTCCATGTGGACGAAGGCCTGACCCGCCGGTCGCTGCAGATCGTTGTGCGAGGATCGGCCCGCACCGATTCCGAGACCAAGATCCGCTGGAAGCTCAGCCCGGCGGGCGCCGGCGGCGACCCCTCTTGAGCGTGACGGTCCCCGGGACCATCTGACGAGCTCGCGCGTTACGACTCATCGAAGACCAGGACCGATATGACCCTCACCGACCTGCCTGACGACCTGATCAAGGAAGGCTCCGACGCCGGCTTCATGGCCGATGTGGTCGAGGCTTCGAAGACCCAGCCCGTGCTGGTTGATTTCTGGGCCACCTGGTGCGGACCCTGCCGCACCCTGACCCCGATGATCGAGAAGGCGGTCCGCGCCGCCGGCGGGGCCGTCAAACTGGTCAAGATCGACGTCGACAAGAACCCCGCCTATGCGGGCCAGCTCCGCGTCCAGTCGATCCCGACGGTGTACGCCTTCGTCAACGGCCAGCCGGTCGACGGCTTCCAGGGCGCGGTTCCGGAGAGCCAGCTCAAGGCCTTCATCGACAAGCTGACCGGCGGTCAGAGCGGCAACTCCGACATCGAGCATCTGCTGTCGTTGGGCGAGGAATCCCTGTCGCTGAACGACCTCGGCGGCGCGGCCCAGGGCTTCGCCCAGGTGCTGACGCTCGATCCCGGCAACGAAAGGGGCATCGCCGGAATGGCGCGGGTCTATCTGGCCGACGGCGACGTCGATCAGGCCCGCCAGACCATCGCCATGGCGCCGCAGGACTCACGCGATCCGACCGTCCAGTCGATCCGCGCCCAGCTGTCGCTCAGCGCCGCGGCTCCCACCGGCGCCTCGACCGAGCTTGAAGCCCGGGTCGCCGCCAACCCGAACGATCATCAGGCCCGCTTCGATCTGGCCCAGGCCCTCGCCGCCGCCGGTGATCTGAAGGGCTCGGTCGATCATCTGCTGAAGATCGTCGCCGCGGACCGCGAGTGGAACGAACAGGCCGCCCGCAAGCAGCTGCTGACCGTGTTCGAGGCCGCCGGCGCCACGTCCGACGTGGCCCGTGACGGTCGTCGTCGCCTGTCGTCGCTGCTGTTCGCTTAAGGAGCTCCGGTGGCTCAGGGTTACATCAGGGCCGCCGACCTGCCGCAGGTCATCCCCGTCTTTCCCCTGTCGGGGGTGCTGCTGCTGCCGCGCGGCCAGCTGCCGCTCAATATCTTCGAGCCGCGCTATCTGAACATGATCGATGACGCCATGGCCGGAGACCGGATCATCGGCATCATCCAGCCGTCGGGCGGCTCCCTCCAGCTGCCAGGCCTGTCCCCGATCGGTTGCGCCGGGCGGATCACCAGCTTCAACGAGACCTCGGACGGCCGCTATCTGATCACCCTGACCGGCGTGGCCCGCTACCGCATCGCGACGGAACTTCCGGTCAAGACACCCTATCGTCAGGTCCGCGCGGCCTTCGACGCCTGGGCTGACGATCTGATCCCGCCGCCGCCGGGCGAAGGCGCGCTGGACCGGGACGGTCTGCTGGAGGCCCTGAAGGCCTATCTCGAGACCCGCGGCCTGGATATCGACTGGGACATGGCCGAAACCGCCCCGCCCGAAGCGCTGGTCAACAGCCTGTCCATGGCCCTGCCCTTCGAACCGTCCGAGAAACAGGCCCTGCTGGAAGCCGCTGATCTGGACCGACGCGCCGAGGTTCTGACCGCCCTGATGCAGATCGGCGCCGCCGCCGGAGATCCCGGCGAGGGCGACGGACCGTCAATGCAGTGATCGGGTCGACCCCCGGCCCCTGAGCCTGTAATCTGCTCCCCATGTCCGACGCCTTCCACACCCCGAACACCGTCGATCCGCGCCTGCTCGAGACGCTGGTCTGCCCCGTCACGCGCGGCAAGCTGACCTACGATCGGGAGGCGCAGGAGCTGGTGTCGGCGAGCGCCAGGCTGGCCTTCCCGATCCGCGAGGGCGTGCCGATCATGCTGGCCGAGGAAGCCCGCCAGCTGGGCTGACACATCAACTGAATCCGCGCTCAAGCAGAGAGCCGCCGCGCGGCGAGCGATAGCGCCCTAGACAGCCTCGCCCTTCAGCAGACGCGGCAGGTCGCCCGTCGCGCCGCCGGCTTCATGCATGAAGGCCTTGCGAAGGGCGGGGATGCGGTTGACCGCCGCCATGCCCAGATCGCGCGCCAGACGCACCGGCGCCAGATCGTTCGAGAACAGCCGCACGAAGCCGTCGAACCCCGCCGTCAGGGCGACGTTGTCGAACCGGCGCCAGCGGGCGTAGCGGTCCAGCACGATCTCCGAGCCGATGTCCTCGCCGGTCCGCATCGCCTCCACCAGCACCTCGGCCAGGGCGGCGGCGTCCTTCAGACCCATGTTGAGCCCCTGGCCGGCGACCGGATGCACCCCGTGGGCGGCGTCACCGATCAGGGCGACGCGCGGCGCGGTCATCTCCTCGGCCAACTGAAGGGACAGCGGATAGACGAACCTTGGTCCCACCACCGTGACGTCTTCCAGAAACTCGCCGAACCGTCGCATCAGATGGGACTGGAAGGCCTCATCCGACGCCGCCCGCAAGGCCTCGGCCCGGCGCGTGGTTTCGGTCCACACCAGACTGGCGCGTTGCTCCGTCAGCGGCAGGATGGCGAATGGTCCACCCGGCAGGAAGTACTCATGGGCGACATTGCCGTGGTCCCGCCCGAGGGACACGGTCGCCACCACCCCGCTCTGGCCATAACCCCAGCCCAGGGTGTCGATTTTCGCGGCCTTGCGCACCGGCGACTGACGTCCCTCCGCGCCCACCACCAGCGGAGCCTCCAGAACGGAGCCGTCGGTCAGGGTCACGGTGGCCTTGCCGGGCCCGACCTCGATTGAGGCCGCCTTCGCGGGAGCCCGGACCTCGATCCCGGCGGCGATCACCGCCTCGGCCAGCGCCGTGCGGATGCGGCGGTTCTCGACCATATAGCCCAGCGGCTCGCCGTCGGTGCGGTCAGCGATCTCATCCGCGTCGAAGCGCAGGAAGGCCGATGACGGACGACGGCTGGCCGCGCCGGGGCGATGGCCGTCCGTCACCAGAATCCGGTCCATCCGACAGGCGTGGGGCCGCATCGCCGCCCCCGCGCCGAGGGCGTCGAACATGCGGAAGGTGGCGAAGGCGATGGCCGTCGACCGCCCGTCGAAACTGGGCGCCAGCTGGGCGTCGAAAGGCTGGGGATCGATCAGCACCACCCTCAGCCCGCCCTGGGCGGCCGCCAGCGCGAAGGTCGCCCCGGCCATCCCGGCCCCGGCGATGATGATGTCATAGCGATCCGGCGTGCTCATGCCCCGCTTGTCGCGCCGTGTGGTGTCCGCGTCCAGTGCCTGAACGTCGCGCGGCCGGGGTGAAAGGTGATTGGTGACGGGTGATTGGTGAATGTCGGGACCGCGACTGATGTTCAGAAGGTCGAACGTCGGTGCAGGCGGCATCGAACCACCAATCACCAACCGCCAATCACCTCCCTGGCGCCGTCTGGTAAACGGCCCTTAACCCTCCGCGCGCGACAACAGGGGTCGAGTCCCGCCGTCCCGGAGATCGCGACCGCATGTCCGCCGCCCTCGCCCTTGGTCAACGCGCCTGGGTCAGCGCCCGCATTCTGTGGGACGCCCCCTTCGTCGTCCGCTTCCGCGGCGTGCTGCAGGCGCTTCTGGCGACCCTGCTGGTCGTGGCCATGATCTCGTGGAATCCGGCCGATCCCAGCCTGAACGCCGCCTCCTCCAACGCCCCGACCAACTGGCTGGGGGCCAACGGCGCCCTGTTCGCCGATTTGTTCATGCAGTCACTGGGTCTCGCGGCCTGGCCCGCCGCGCTTTTGCTGGTCGCTTTCGGACTGGCCGGCGCCATCGGCGACGCCATCCAGCAGCGCCTGAAGCCCACGCCCCTGCGCGCACTCGCGGCCACCGGCGGGGTTCTGGCCCTGTCCGCCGGTCTCTCCGCCTTCGCCCACCCGGCCGCGTGGCCGCTGGCCGCCGGTCTGGGCGGTCTGTGGGGCGACGCGGTCACCAGTCTGGTGAAGATGGCCTGCGAGGCGCTGCGCATCGGCGCGGGCGGCCTGATCGCCGCCCTTCTGTTCCTGCCGCTGGGTCTGTGGGGTGTCGGCTACGCCATCGGCCTGCGGCTGGCGGATCTGGGCGAGACCCTGACGTGGGCGCGCAGTCAACGCGCGGGGCGGGGCGGCGTCCTGACGCCCACGCCCAGGCACGCCGCCGCACAGTCCGCGCCGAAACGCGCGCCGCGCCAACGGCCCGAGCCGGAACCGGACTTCGAGCCCGGGCCCGCCCCGCGCGCGGCGACCTCCAAACCCGCGCCCGAACCGACCTATGCACCGGTTTCGCTGGATGACGCCGGGGACGACAGCCCGCCCTGGGCCGATCCCGCCCCGACCCCGGCCCCTCCCCGGGCCGCCCCTGAACCGAAGGTCGCCGCCGCCAAGGCGCCCAAGGCCTCGCGTCGCGAGATTGATGACAATCAGGGCGCCTTCGACTTCGCCAAGGCGGACTCGCTGGACGGTTTCGATCTGCCGCCCCTGGGCATGCTGTCCAAGCCGGAGAAGCGCGTCGCCTCGGTCGACGAGGAGGCCCTGAAGCAGAACGCCAAGATGCTGGAGGGCGTGCTGCAGGAGTTCGGCGTGCGCGGCGTGATCGACCAGATCCGCCCCGGCCCGGTGGTCACCCTGTATGAACTGGTCCCCGCGCCCGGCGTGAAGCACGGCCGCGTGGTGGCGCTCGCCGACGACATCGCCCGCTCCATGTCCGCCCGCGCCTGCCGCATCAGCGTGGTTCAGGGTCGCAACGCCATCGGCATCGAACTGCCGAACGCGCGGCGCGAGACCGTCTATCTGCGCGACCTGCTGGCCTCGACCGAATACGACAAGCCCTCGCACCTGCTGCCTCTGGCGCTGGGCGAGACCATCGGCGGCGAGCCCTATGTCGCCGATCTGGCGCGCATGCCCCACCTGCTGATCGCGGGCACCACCGGTTCGGGCAAGTCGGTCGGGGTCAACGCCATGATCCTGTCGATCCTCTACAAGCTGACGCCCGCCCAGTGCCGCTTCATCATGATTGACCCCAAGATGCTGGAACTCAGCGTCTATGACGGCATCCCGCACCTGCTGGCGCCGGTCGTCACCGATCCGAAGAAGGCCGTCGTCGCGCTGAAGTGGACCGTGCGGGAGATGGAGGACCGCTATCGCCGGATGTCCAAGCTCGGCGTGCGCAACATCGCCAGCTACAACGACCGCGCCCGCGAGGCCCAGGCCAAGGGCGAGCATTTCGAGCGCACCGTCCAGACCGGCTTCGATGAGCAGGGACGCCCGGTCTATGAGTCCGAGAAGATCCGTCCCGAGCCCATGCCCTATCTGGTCGTGGTCATGGACGAGATGGCCGACCTGATGCTGGTCGCGGGCAAGGATGTGGAAGGCGCCGTCCAGCGTCTGGCCCAGATGGCCCGCGCCGCCGGCATCCACCTGATCATGGCCACCCAGCGCCCGTCGGTGGACGTCATCACCGGCACCATCAAGGCCAATTTCCCGACCCGCATCTCCTTCCAGGTCACGTCGAAGATCGACAGCCGCACCATCCTGGGCGAACAGGGCGGCGAGCAGCTGCTGGGTCAGGGCGACATGCTCTACATGGCCGGCGGCGGCCGCATCACCCGCCTGCACGGCCCGTTCGTGGACGACAAGGAGGTGGAGGCCGTCTGTAATCACCTGAAGGCCCAGGCCGAGCCCGACTATCTGGACCTGATCACCGACGATCCGGACGGCGACGGCGACAACGCCTATGGCGACGAGGGCGGAAATGGCTCCTCGGGCGACGACCTGTATGATCGCGCCGTCGCCGTGGTCACCCGCGACCGCAAGGCCTCGACCAGCTACGTCCAGCGCCGCCTGCAGATCGGCTATAACCGCGCCGCCTCCCTGATCGAGCGGATGGAGCAGGAAGGCGTCGTCAGCCCCGCCAACCACGCGGGCAAGCGCGACGTCCTGGCGGGTCCGCCGCCACTTTAGTTTGGGCCGCGGTCAAACGACCCGACGCGGCCTGGCGCTTGGCGCCCGCTTCTTGCCTCTGCTGAGCGGAAGAGAAGAGGAACGTGTCGTTGGCCCGGCCGTTACTGCCCCGCTGTTTTGCGATGTTCCGATGAACACCCCTTCATCGAAGCGCCGGAATATGGTCAGGCTTGGGTCACGCCCCTGACAGACACGACCTGCAAGACGGCATGATCGACAACCATCCCGAACGGGAGAAAAGCCTGATGACCGTCTCACGTCGCGCCTTCGCGCTTGGAACCGCCGCTGTCGCCGCCGTCGCGGCCCTGCCGGCCCATGCCCAGTCCAACCTGTCCGCCGAGGACCAGGCCACCCTGCGCCGCGCCCAGACCTATCTTCAGGGCCTGACCTCGGCCCAGGGCACGTTCACCGAAACCTCCGGCCCCGCCCGCCGCGCCGGTCGGTTCTACCTGCAACGTCCGGGCAAGATGCGGTTCGAATACACCAACCCGACCGGCCTGCTGGTCGTCTCGGACGGCTATAATGTGAAGCGCTGGGACCCGCGCCTGAACCATTTCCAGCAGGTGCCGCTGGGCAATACGCCGCTGTCGACCTTCCTCGCCCGCAACGTCCGTCTGGATCAGGGCGTCCGCATCGACCGCGTCACCCGGATGCAGGGCGGCGCCTTCACCATCAATGCGCGGGATTCGCGCCGTCCGAACGACGGCCAGATCGTCCTGTCCTTCGGCGGCGCGCCCCTTCGCCTGCTGGAATGGACCATCATCGACGCCCAGGGTGCGCGCACCACGACCCGGCTCACCACCCTGCAACCCGCGTCCAGCCTCGCCGCCAGCCTGTTCCAGCTGCGCGACCCGACCCGTCGCCCCGGCCGGAACTAGGACGCTCGCCCGCCACGCGAAGCGTGGCTGTAACGACACGAAAGCCGCCCGCCTTTCGACGGCTTGACATTTTCCGCCGAGAGTGGCCTTTTGGTCACAGATCGGCGGGAGTCGATCAACACCGCTACGGATATCATCCCCTTCCCGGCGGCGAGAGAGACGAACCTTCAGCGCCCGGTCGCCCCCGACCGGGCGCTTTTTTGTCGGCTGCGGACCGTCGGCCCTTCAAGACCCCCCGACCCGCCGCGGCCTTTTTTGTTGGGCCGCGGTCAGAAGGCTCCACCTTCTCGACCCGACGCGGCCTGGCGCTTCGGGGGGGGCTGGCCTGCCAACACCGGACCCGCGCTCAAGCAGTGAGACGCTGCGCGGCGATCGATAGCGCGACAAGGCATCGAAGCTGCTAAGTCCCCTCCCATGCTTCGCATCGCCACCTGGAACATCAACTCGGTCCGCCTGCGCGTGGATCAGGTCGCCCGCTTCGTCGCCGAGGCGGCGCCGGATGTCCTGTGCCTGCAGGAGATCAAATGTCTGGAGGACCAGTTCCCCCGGGCCGCATTCGAGGCCATGGGCCTGCCGCACCTGAAGATCGGCGGCCAGAAGGGCTGGCACGGCGTGGCCATCGCCAGCCGCAAGCCGATCACCGAGGCGCCGAAACTCGACGTCTGCCGCGAAGGTCACGCCCGCTGTGTCGGCGTGATGGTCGACGGCGTCGAGATCCAGAACTTCTACATCCCCGCCGGCGGCGACATTCCCGACCGCGCCCTAAACCCGAAATTCGACCACAAGCTGGACTTCTACGAGCGCCTGACCGCCGACATGGCCACCCGCGACCGCCGGCGCCCGCTGGTTCTGGCCGGTGACTTCAACATCGCGCCCGGCGAGAACGACGTCTGGAACCACCGCTATATGTCGAAGGTGGTCAGCCACACTCCCATCGAGGTCGAGACCCTGAAACGGCTTCAGGACGCGGGCGACTTCACCGACGTCCTGCGCGCCCAGATCCCCGAACCGACCAAGCTGGCCAGCTGGTGGAGCTATCGCGCCGCCGACTTCCGCAAGTCCAATCGCGGCCTGCGCCTGGACCACCTGTGGACCTCGCCCGGCCTGACCCCCGCCGTGACCGCCGGCTCCGCCCGCATCCACGACGACGTCCGCGCCTGGGAACAGCCCAGCGACCACGCGCCTGTGACGATGGACCTAGACGTCTAGAACGGAAAGAAGATCGGAATGGCGATCATGGCCGCGACCCAGGTGACGAGGTTCAGCGGCACCCCGATCCTCACGAAGTCCATGTAGCTGTAGCCGCCCAGCTGGAAGACGAGCACATTGGTCTGATAGCCGAACGGAGTCGCGAAGGCCGCGCTGGCGGCCATCATGACCCCGACCAAAAACGGACGCGGATCGACGCCGAGGCTGGCCGCAAGCGCGACCGCGATCGGGGTGATCAACACCGCGACGGCCGCGTTGGACAGCAATTCTGTGGCGAACAGCGTGACCCCGTAGAGGATGATGAGCGCGCCCAGGGGCCCCAACGGCCGGATCGCATCGATCAGAAGCTCCGCCCCGGCTCCCGCAAGGCCCGTCACCTCGATCGACAGGCCCACCACCACCATGCCGGCGATCAGCAGCAACACCTCGGGGCGAAGACCGGCATAGGCTTCCTCGGCGCTGACCACGCGCAGCAGGATCAGGATCACCGCCCCGGCGAAGGCCGCCGCGGCGATGGGGGCGATCCCCAGGCCCGCGGCGACAATGACTCCGACGAAAACCGTCAGGGACAGGATCGCCCGCCGGACATCGAACGGTCTGTCGGCGGCGGCGAACAGATCCGCATCACCCAGCAGGCCGTCACCGGTCTGCTCCTGCGACCGACGCAGGCCGCTCTCACTGTCCGCGGATCCCAGAAGGCGCCCGCCGACGAAATACAGGTAGGCGCCGCCGAACAGGGCGATGACAAGGGCCACCGGCGTGATCTCGAACAGACCGAAGACCGGCTGGCCGGCGTTGCGCGCCATATCGTTGACCAGCAGGTTGGTCGAGGTGCCGATCAGGGTGCAGGCGCCGCCCATGATCGTCACATAGCTGAGAGGGATCAGAAACCGCTTCGGCGACAGCGCCATGCCGGCCGCGACCTCCTTCACCACCGGCGCGGCCAGAACCACGATCGGGGTGTTGTTCAGAAAGGCCGACGCTCCGCCGCACAGGGTGATCATCAACCAGAGTCCCGCTTCGCCCATCCGGGCGCAGAGGGCGGTCGCCTTGCGGATCATCAGTCCCAGCAGGCCTGACATTTCGATGGCGTAGGCGATGACGAACAGGCCGGCCAGGGCGATAACCGCGGGACTGGCGAAGGCGCCCTGGACCTCCACGGGTCGGATGACGCCCAGAAGCAGCAGGGCCGCGGCGCCGGTCAGCGCCGTCACATCCGACCGCAACTTTCCGTGGATCATGATCGCCACCACGGCGATCAGGACTACCAGGGCGGCGATCTGATCGAAATTCATACCCCTTTGAGAGCCCCGGCGACCCGCGTCGTCAAATTTATTCGGTGCGACGGGACAGGCCGGTCGATTGTGCTAGGCTGCCTTCATGCTTGGCCGGAAGAGACCTTTTCGCCGCGTTTTAGTCCCTGTCGCCCTGGCCGCGATCATCCCGCAGCTCGCAAGCTGCGATCGGGATGAGTTGTCGCCGGATGACCCCGCGCCCGAAGCCGCCATGCCCACCCCCGCGCCGACGCCGCTCCAGCCGACAGCGCCCTTGTCCCGCGCCGATCTGCTCGCGGCCGTTTCCCGCGCGGCGTCCGCCTATGCCGCGGGTCAGATCGCTGATGGGGTCGATCCCCTCGTCGGTCGGCATTTCGCGATCCGCACCCCCTTCGGCTGCGCCGGACCCGCGCCCGCGACGGGTGTGGAAGACGGAGTGGCGGCCTGGTCCTGGGGGCCGGACCAGAAAACCATCCAGCTCTCCCTGACGCCCGGCGGCTGGCTCAATACCGCCCTGATCGCGGGCGCCGGCGATGGCGACTGGGAATCCGTCGAGGGCGTCTGGCTGCCGCGCCCATGGCTGGCGACCGACGCCTGCCCGTCGATCCGCACCGACGCCTTGCAAAGCGGCCAGCCCGCCCCATCCCCGCAGACGGTGGGCCTGGCCGCGATTTCGGAAAAGACCGATTCCCGCGCCGGACGCCGCAACGGTCGGGCCTACACCTTTACGATCCGGGGCGAGGATGATCGGGCGCCCTCAGCGCCGGTCGACGGATACCGAACGCTGCTGGAGGGAAGGATCGCCGCCTTCCCCGGTGGCCGGGCTGTGCGTTGCCGCGCCTCCAGCCCGGACCAGCGGCCAGTCTGCATCGTGGCTATCCGACTGGACCGCGTCGCGTTCACCGAGGCGAGCGGAAACGTCCTGACCGAGTGGCGCGCAGGCTAAGGCTGACAGGTCACGGCTGAAGCCGGTACCCGCCCGCGTCGGTCAGAAGCAGACGCGCCTGACCGGGCTCGGGCTCGATCTTCTGGCGCAGGCGATAGATGTGGGTTTCCAGCGTGTGGGTGGTGACCCCGGCGTTGTAGCCCCACACCTCGGTCAGCAGCTCCTCGCGCGACACGGCCTTGGCCCCGGCGCGATAGAGGTACTTCAGGATGTTGGTCTCTTTTTCCGTCAGCCGGACCCTCTTGCCCTTGTCGTCGACCAGCACCTTGGAGGCCGGGCGGAATTCATAGGGGCCGATGCGGAAGACGGCGTCTTCCGACTGTTCGTGGCTGCGCAGATGGGCGCGGATGCGCGCCAGCAGGACCGCGAAGCGGAAGGGCTTGGTCACATAGTCGTTGGCCCCGGCTTCCAGCCCCAGCACCGTGTCGGAATCCGACGACTGGGCGGTCAGCATGATGATCGGAGTGGAGACGCCGTCCTTGCGCAGCAGGCGGCAGGCCTCGCGCCCGTCCATGTCGGGCAGGTCGACGTCGAGCAGGATCAGATCGGCGCGAACCTCGCGCCCCATCTTCACGCCTTCCGTGGCGGTCGAGGCCTGAACGGGGCGGAAGGCCTCATGCAGGGCCAACTGCTCCGCCAGCGCCTCGCGCAGGTCGTCGTCGTCGTCGATGATCAGGATCGTCTTGGGCGTCGGCATGGGTGCAACAATGGAGAGAGCCGGTCCAAACGCCAAGGGCGCCGGTCCGTTGCGAGGTGTTTTTCAGTCCTTGGGGTGAATTTCAGCGGGTTTCCGGTCTCCGAACAGGGCCGATCCGACCCGCACATGGGTCGCGCCGAAGCGGATCGCGATCTCATAGTCGCCGCTCATGCCCATCGACAGCACCGTCAGCCCGTTCCGGCGGGCGATCTTTCGCAGCAGGGCGAAATGCAGACCCGGCGCCTCGTCCGCGGGCGGGATGCACATCAGGCCCTCAACCGTCAGACCCACGGCGCGCGCCTGTGCGATCAGGGCGTCGGCCTCTTCGGGCAGAACGCCGGCCTTCTGCGGTTCCGCTCCGGTGTTCACCTGAACCAGAACCCGAAGGTCCCGAGCGGTCTTCACCGCCTCGGTGGCCAACACCTCGACCAGCTTCGGACGATCCACCGTCTCGATCACATCGAACAGGGCCACGGCGTCGGCGACCTTGTTGGTCTGCAACGGTCCGATCAGGCGCAGCTCCAGCCCCGGCGTCCCGCGACGCGAGGTCCAGTGCGACCGCGCCTCCTGGACCCGGTTCTCGCCGAACACCCGCTGGTTGGCGGCCAGGGCCGCATCCAGCGCCTCGTCCGGCTGGGTCTTGGTCACGGCGACCAGCGTCACCTCCGCCGCATCCCGCCCGGCGATGCGGCAGGCCCGGGCGATCTTGCGGCGCACCGTCTCGAAGCTGGACGTGATGGAAAGATCGGGGGAAGAGGAGGTCATGGACCGGTCGGATGCGGATACCCTGTGGCGGATCGCCGGCTGTCTAGCCCGTGACGCGGCCAAAGTCAGCCGGGCGACCGGCGCGCCGCGCCCCAATCTGCCGCCCCTGCTCTTCTTCACCGATCCGCACCGGACGCCCGAGCCCTGGCGCGTGGCCGAGCGTCTGCCGGTCGGATCGGGCGTGGTCTTCCGTCATTTCGGCGCGCCCGACGCGCTCCAGACCGCCCAAAGACTGCGTGACGCCACCCGCAGGCGCGACGGCCTGCTTCTGATCGGGCGGGATGCGGAACTGGCGGAAGCGGTCGCGGCGGACGGCGTTCACCTGCCCGAGGCCCTGATCGCGCGTGCCCCGGACCTCGCCGCCGCCCATCCGGGCTGGACGCTTACCGCCGCCTTCCACGCCGTGGCGCCCCTGCCCGACCTGACCGGTCTGGACGCCCTTGTCGTCTCGCCGGTCTTTCCGGCGGGCGGGGCTTCGGGCGAAAAACCGCCTCTGGGCCTCGACCGGCTGACCGTCATCACCCGGACCAGCCTGCTTCCGATCTACGCCCTCGGCGGGATCCACGCGTCGAACGCCCCGGACCTCATCGGCTCGGGCGCATGCGGAATAGCGGCGGTGGGATCGCTACAGGCGGCCTTCGGGGCCTGATCAGAAGCGGAAGATCGATTCCAGACGGAAGCGCGCGGCCGGACGTTCACCTTGCGGCGCACGGGCGGGATCGCGTTCCTGTTCGGCCAGTCCGGCCGAGGCGCCGACCCGCAGACGCGGATTGACGCTGTAGTAGGCGCCGGCCTCGACGTCGCCGAGATTGTTCTCGCGGCCGACGGGCTGGTTCAGGTTCAGGTCGAGGCCCCAGCGCCCGCGTTCGGTGAAGCGCAGACGACTTTGGCCCGCCGGCGCACTGGAGCGGGCGGCGTTGGCTTCGTTCAGGCTGACGGCGGGAGCGCGCGAACGCGACTGCGCGGTCTGGGCCGACGCGACGTCGGCGACAGCGACGAGGGCAAGCCCCGCGACCAGTCCAGCGATGACGGCGCTCTTGCGCATGTCCTGCCCTTTCGTCGCGCCGGGCGTCCCGACGCGATCCATTGGACCCAAGTAAACCTTGCACCCAAGTCCGGTCAACGGAACGGCGACGCTGAAGCTCTGTTCCTCGCGACTCGGGAAGACTCCTGTGGCGCGAGCGTCACGGCCCTTACAGCCCTTGGGCGCCGGTTCGACACGAAGTGGCGCCGTATCCAACGTCTTCGCCTTGTCATCGCCCCTTTTGACCGTGTTATAGAGCCTCGCTTCGGTTCCGACCCGCGTTCGGGCGGTCCGGCGCGCGCGCCGGAAAGTCTGGCGTGCGTCCCGTTCGAATGGAGAACTCTCTATGGTGCTGGTTCGCGGCGCAGCGGTCGCCCTGATCGCTTCCGGTCTGATGCTCAGCGCGTGCAGCTCGCTTCCGAGACTGCCGGGCACCGCCCCGTCCGAAGGCTCCGCCACGGCTCGCACCGCCGCCCAGACGGGCATCGGCGTGAACGCCTATCTGTGGCGCGCCACCCTGGACACCTTCGCCTTCATGCCGCTGGCCAACGCCGATCCGTGGGGCGGGGTGATCAACTACGACTGGTTCACTGATCCGCAGACCCCGAACGAGCGCTTCAAGGCGACCGTCTTCATTCTTGACACCCGCCTTCGCGCCGACGCCCTGAACGTGACCATCACCAAGGAAGTCCGCGGCGCGGACGGCCAGTGGGTCAGCGCTCCGGTCGCCGCCCAGACGGAAACCGATCTGGAAAACGCGATTCTGACCAAGGCGCGTCAGCTCAATCTGCAGAACGCCGGCTAAGCCTCTTTTTACGACCACAGCCTCCTTCAGGCGCGCCCTCAAGGAGCGATGCCTGAAGGATTCCCGTGGCCCGCTACGAGCCCAAGACCGCCGAACCCCGCCAACAGGCCCGCTGGGCGGCCGCTGACGCCTTCCGCACGCCGACCGAAGGCACGGGAAAGCCGAAATACTACGTGCTGGAGATGTTCCCCTATCCGTCGGGCAACATCCATATGGGCCACGCCCGCAACTACGTCATGGGCGACGTGGTGGCCCGTTCCAAGCGCGCTCAAGGCTTTGACGTCCTGCATCCGATGGGCTGGGACGCCTTCGGCCTGCCCGCCGAGAACGCCGCCATCGAGCGCGGCATCCATCCCGGCGACTGGACCTGGTCCAACATCGCCAACATGCGCGACCAGCTGAAGCTGCTGGGCCTGTCGCTCGACTGGAGCCGCGAGTTCGCCACCTGCGATCCGGCCTACTACGGCAAGCAGCAGGCGTGGTTCCTGGAGCTGTTCAAGCGCGGCCTCGTCTATCGCAAGGACTCGGTGGTCAACTGGGATCCGGTCGACAACACCGTGCTGGCCAACGAGCAGGTCGTGGATGGTCGCGGCTGGCGCTCGGGCGCACCTGTCGAGAAGCGCAAGCTGAACCAGTGGTTCCTGCGCATCACCGACTACGCCGACGACCTGATCGAGGGCCTGAAAGAGCTGGAAGGCCGCTGGCCCGAGAAGGTTCGCCTGATGCAGGAGAACTGGATCGGCAAGAGCCGGGGCGCGACCCTGTGGTGGAACATCGTCGAGGCGCCGGCCTTCCTGCCCGCCTCGCCGGAAGGCGAACCCAACCACGCCCGCGATCCGATCGAGGTCTACACCACCCGCCCCGATACCCTGTTCGGAGCGAGCTTCCTCGCCCTGTCGGCTGACCATCCGCTGACCAGGGCCATCGCGGAACACCGGCCGGAGGTTCAGGCCTTCATCGAGACCTGCGCCCGCTCGGGCACCAGCGAGGCCGATATCGAGAAGGCCGAGAAGCTGGGCGTCGATCTGGGCATCCGTGTCCAGCACCCGTTCGACCCGGAACGCACCGTGCCGGTCTGGGCCGCCAACTTCGTCCTGTCGACCTACGGCTCGGGCGCCATCTTCGGCTGCCCGGCCCACGACCAGCGCGACTTCGAATTCGCCACCAAATACAGCCTGCCCATTGTCCCGGTCGTGAGACCCGAAGGCGCGGGTGACGACTTCACCGTCGGCGACGAGGCCTATACCGGTCCGGGCGCCATCTTCCATTCGGACTTCCTGAACGACTTGGACGTCGAGGCCGCCAAGGCCGAGGCCATTACCCGTCTGGAAGCCTCGGGTCAGGGCAAGGGCGCGACCATCTATCGCTTGCGCGACTGGGGCATCAGCCGCCAGCGCTACTGGGGATGTCCCATCCCCGTGATACACTGCGACCGCTGTGGCGCGGTCCCGGCCGCCGAGCTTCCGGTCGAACTGCCGAAGGATGTGACCTTCGACACCCCCGGCAATCCGCTGGATCGTCACCCGACTTGGAAACACGTCAAATGCCCGTCGTGTCACGGTGATGCGACCCGCGAAACCGACACCCTGGATACCTTCGTGGACTCCAGCTGGTATTTCGCACGCTTCACCGATCCGACCGCGGCCGAGCCGATCTCGCAGAGCGCGGCCGACCACTGGCTGCCCGTGGATCAGTACATCGGCGGCGTCGAGCACGCCGTCCTGCACCTGCTCTACGCCCGTTTCATCAGCCGCGCCCTGTCGGACGCGGGCCTGATGACGGTCAAGGAGCCCTTCGCCGGCCTGTTCACCCAGGGGATGGTGGTCCACGAGACCTATTCCGACGGCGTGGACGGTGTCGGGAAGCCGCTCTGGGTCGAGCCCACCGATGTTCATATCGAGACGGTGGACGGCAACCGCATCGCCACCCGACTGTCGAACGGCGCCGTCCTGACCATCGGCGACATCGAGAAGATGTCCAAGTCGAAGAAGAACGTCGTCGCCCCGCAGGAGATCGTCGACACCTACGGCGTGGACGCCGGTCGTCTGTTCGTCCTGTCGGACAGCCCGCCCGAGCGGGACGTGCAATGGACGCCCGGCGGCGTCGAGGGCGCCAGCCGTTTCGTCCAGCGCGTCTGGGCCGAGGTCGACGGCTATGACCCCGCCTTCGCCGGAGAGGCCGACGCCAACGCGTCCCTGCTGCGTGAGACTCACAAGGCCATCAAGGCGGTCAGCGAGGGCATCACCGGCTTCCGCTTCAACTCGGCCATCGCCAAGCTCTATGCCTTCGTCGCCACCGTGCGGGACCACCCAAAGGCCGGCGGCGACGCCCGGCGTCAGGCCCTGTCGGCCCTGCTGCGTCTGGTCGCGCCCTTCACGCCGCACCTGGCCGAGGAAGGCTGGACGCGGCTGGGCGAAGAGGGGATGATCCTGAACGCGCCCTGGCCGGAGTATGATCCGGCGCTGGCGGCTGACGACGAGGTCATTCTGCCCATCCAGGTCAACGGCAAGCGTCGCGGCGAGATCCGCGTCGCCCGGGGTCTGGAGCCGGCGGAAGTCGAAGCCCTCGTCCTGGCCGATCCGGACGTTCAGGCGCGGCTGGAGGGTCTGACGGTGAAGAAGATCGTCGTGGTCAAGGACCGCATCGTCAACGTCGTGGTGGCCGGATGAGAGCCCGTCTCCTCGCCCTCGCGCTCGGCCTTGTCTCGCTGACGGGACTGTCCGCCTGCGGCTTCACCCCGCTGTACGCCAGCGGGGCCGCGGGAACGTCCCTGTCGCGCATCGCCGTGACCACACAGGACGATCGCCTCGGCTATCGGGTCCGCGAGCAGCTTGAGGATGCGCTGGGCCGTGACGGTTCGCAGCCGCCCCTGTGGCGTCTGGAGACCGCGATCGTGCAGTCGCGCCGTCCTCTGGGTCGCCGGATCGACGACACCGCCACCCGGTACGAGCTGACCGTGCGCGGCAGCTGGACCCTGACCCCGACCACGGGCGGCGATCCCGTCACCGGCGTCGAGACCGTCACCACCACCTATGCCGCCGCTGACCAGCCCTACGCCGCCATCGCCGCCCAGCAGGACGGTGAGGAACGCGCCGCGGCCGAACTGGCGCGGCTGATCCGTCTCGAGCTCCTCCGGACCCTGTCCAACCCGTGATTCTGGCGAAACGGCCCGAGGTCGACCGCTTTCTCAGGGCCCCGGACAGGGGCGTCCGGGCCGCCGTGATCCACGGCAAGGACCGTTCCGGCGTCGCTGAGCGGGCCGAGATTTTGTGCAAGACGATCACCCCGGACCTGAACGACCCGTTCAACGTCACGCTTCTGACCGACAGCGACATCGACGGTGACGAAACGAAGCTGGATGAGGCCCTGACCGCGCTCAGTTTGATCGGCGGCCGTCGTCTGGTGCGCGTGCGCCTGTCGAACGAGAAGGCGTCCATCGACAAGATGCTCGCCGCGGCGCTCAAGAGCCACGCCGCCGGTGACTTCAACCCCGACTGTATGCTGGTCATCGAGGCCGGGGCGCTGGGGCGGGACTCCGCCCTGCGCAAGGCCGCCGAGGCCGACAAGGCCGCCGTCGGCATCGCCTGCTATGAGGACGAGACGGGCGACGTGGCCCGCATGACGCGCGAGGCCTTGGCCGGAGACAAGGTCGGGCTGACGCAGGACGCCCTGGATCGCTTCGTCTCCCGCCTGCCCCGCGAGCGCGGTCTGATGCGACAGGAGATCGAGCGCCTGATCCTCTACATCGGCCCGGGCAGCGGCCGGACCATTGACGCGGCCGAGCTGGAGCTGCATCTGGGCGTCGAGCCTGACGCCTCCCTTCAGGACGCCGCCCTTCAGGCCTTCGGCGGTCGTCCCGGTCCCGCACAGTCCGGCCTTCGCCGCGCGTTCGCCGAGGGCGAAAGCCCTGTCATGGCCGTGAGACAAGCCTCGATTCATCTCGGGAAACTGAGGCGGATCAACATCCTGCAAGGCAACGGAGCCAACGCCAGGGAGGCCGCCAAGGCCGCCGGCGTGTTCTGGAAGCAGGAGGCGGAGATGCTGCGTCAGGCGCGCAGCTGGCGTCTGGAGGACCTCGACAAGGTTCTGGACAGCGTCAACGCCGCCGACATCGCCACCAAGACCACGGGATCGCCGGACCAGCTGATCGCGGAGCGCCTTTTGCTCGAGATTTCCGCGCGGGCGCGTCGTCTGGGGCTCTAGCCCCGCTTCGACGCCTTGCGGAACGCCGGCTTGTTGGCCGAGGCGCTCTGGTGCGCGCTGAGCTTTTCGGCGTGCTGGGCGGGCTTGAAACCGCCGCTGGCGGACGGCTTTCCGCCCCCAGCCTTCTTGGCGGCCAGCGCCTTCTTCATCGCTTCAGCGGTCGGATTGCTCGGCTTGTCGGTCATTCGTCCATCCTGCCACCGGCGCGCCGGGCAAGCCAGACATTGGCGCCGCCGCAATCCGGATCATTCTCGACCTGGGCCAGAACCTCGAAACCGATCGCCTCCAGCCCGGTGCGGTACGCCGCCGTCGACAGACTGCCGTGGTACAGCGGCTCTCCGCGCCACTCACCGACGGTGGCCCCCTCCTCCGTCCCGCTGGTGAACATCAGGACGCCGCCCGGCTTCAGATGCCGGGCATAGACCCAGAACATCTCGCGCTGGGCCTCCGGGTCGAGGTGGAAGACGCTGTGCCAGGCGATCAGGCCGTCAAATCGACGCCCCAGAGCCAGACCGCGCATGTCCGCGACGATCCAGTCCTGCTCCGGGAAGCGCAGACGGCAAAGGTCGATCAGGCCCGGCGCCGCATCCACGCCCGTCACCCTCAGATTCTGCTCGATCAGATAGCGGGCGATGGGCTCGCCCGAGCCACAGCCGAGATCGAGAATATGTCCTCCGACCGGGATACGATCCAGAAACCGGTCGAGCCACGGCTTTTCGAACAGGGACCGGCCCCGATCCGCATCCCAGTCCGCGGCCCGGCGGCTGTAGAGATCAACGACCTCGTCCGCCGGCCCCGGCATAGCCGCTCAGCCTCGCATCAGACGGCGGCAAAGGTCATCCAGCTGCTCCAGCGTGCCGTAGCGGATGCTGATCTCGCCCTTGCCGCCCTTGTCGGACAGCTGGACCTTCAGGCCCAGGGCGTCGGCCAGATCCTGCTCCAGCGCCGCCACGTCGGCCGAGCCTTCGCCATCGGCGCGCGGCGCACCGGCGTTTACGGGCTTGGGCCCTTCGGCTGACCGGCGGGCCAGGGCCTCGGCCTGACGCACGTTCAGCCCCTCGCGCACGATCTTGTCCGCCAGATCACCCGCATCGACGGTGTTGATCAAGGCGCGGGCGTGGCCGGCGCTCATCCGGCCGTCGCGCACATAGTCCAGCACCTCGTCCGGCAGCTGCAGCAGGCGCAGGGTGTTGGCCACATGGCTGCGGCTCTTGCCGACGATGCCCGCGACCGCATCCTGCGTCCGGCCAAACCGGTTCATCAGCTGCCGATAGGCGTCGGCTTCTTCCAGCGGGTTGAGGTCCGCGCGCTGGACGTTCTCAATGATGGCGACCTCGAACACCTCTACGTCGTCCATTTCACGAACAACGACCGGCACCTGGGTCAGGCGGGCCATCTGAGACGCCCGCCAGCGGCGTTCACCGGCGATGATCTGCCAGACGCCGTCCTCACCGGGCTGCGAGCGCACGAGGATCGGCTGCAGAACGCCCTTGTCGCGGATCGAGGCGGACAGTTCCTCAAGGATTTCCGGGGTGAAGATCTTGCGCGGTTGATCCGGGTTAGGCTTCAGGCTCTCGATCGGCACGATCCGCACGCCCGCGGGCGCCGGAGAACCGTCGACCGGGACGGCTTCCGCCGCCTGTTCGCCCAGAAGGGCTGACAATCCCCGGCCGAGGCCGCGCTGACGTTCGCTCAAGATACGGATTCCGTTCTTCTAATCATTGATCAGGCGGCCTGCTTCAGGCGTTTGCGCTCGCGCGCCACCACCTCACGCGCCAGTTTCAGATAAGCCTGGCTGCCCGCGCATTTCAGGTCGTAGATCAGCGCTGGCTTGCCGAACGACGGGGCCTCGGCCACGCGCACATTGCGCGGAATGACACTGTCATAGACCTTGTCGCCGAAGTGATTGCGCACATCGTTGGCCACCTGCCCCGACAGGGCGCTGCGGCGGTCATACATGGTCAGGACCAGCCCCTGGATTTCCAGCGCCGGATTCAGGCTCTGGCGCACCATTTCGACGGTCTTCATCAGCTGGGTCAGTCCCTCCAGCGCGAAGAACTCGCACTGCAGCGGCACCAGAACGGCGTCGGCTGCGGCCATGGCGTTCAAAGTCAGCAGGTTCAGCGACGGCGGACAGTCGATCAGGACATAGTCATACCGGGTCTGGCCATCCCGGCCCTGCGCCGCCAGGGCGTCACGCAGGCGGAAGGACCGGCGATCCGCCTGCCCCAGCTCGATTTCAACGCCGGACATGTCGGCGTCTGCCGGAATGATGAAGAGACCGGGCACGGTCGTCTGCACGGCGGCGTCATCGACTGAGCGGCCGTCTACCACCACGTCGTAGATGGTCACTCGCCGTGTTTCACGTGGAACACCCAGACCCGTCGAGGCATTGCCCTGCGGGTCCATGTCGACGATCAGCACCTTCTCGCCGATGGCGGCCAGAGCGGTGCCGAGGTTGATCGCGGTGGTCGTCTTTCCCACCCCGCCCTTCTGGTTCGAAACGGCGAGGACGCGGGTCTTACCAGTTTTTGACACGGCTGATGCCCCGGACAGATACGATACGGCCGCGCGGGTCGCTGCGCGAGACGGAGAGGTCACTTTTGAATTGCCAGACCTTGCGAGCCTCCGCCACCTCAACCTCGGCCTTTTCGCCCTTCAGGAACAATCCCTGGGCGCCGCGCTGTAGATAAGGCTGTGCATAGCCCAACAGCTTCTCCATCGGCGCCACCGCGCGCGCGGTGACGACATTTACGGTAACCACATTGTCCTCGGCGCGGCCGTTGATGACGGTCGCCCGCAGGGACAGGGCGTCGACCACCTCCTGCAGGAACCGGCACCGCTTGCCGAGACTATCGATCAGCCAGACGTGGCTCTTCGGGTCGGTCTTCAGCATGATGGCCAGAACCACGCCCGGGAAGCCCGCCCCCGCGCCGAGGTCGGCCCAGCTTTTCGCGCCCGGGGCCAGATCCAGCAACTGAGCCGAGTCCCGGAAATGGCGGCTCCAGACGTCCGGCAGGGTGTCCGGCCCGATCAGGTTCATCACCGCATTGGCTTCAGTCAGACGAACGACAAAGCGTTCCAGATCGCCCATCTGCGCCGGCGTGGCGTTGAACTCCGCCTGGAAGGCGGCCGCATCATAGGTACTCACGCATCAGCCTCCAAAGGCCGTGGCGCCTTCTTCACATGCGACAACAGGGCGGTCAGGGCGCCGGGCGTCATGCCCTCGATCCGCCCGGCCTGTCCGAGGGTGCGGGGCTGAACGCGGCTCAGCTTCTCCTTCACCTCGTTCGACAGGCTGCCGATAGCCGCATAGTCGAGGTCGACCGGCAGGGCGAGCGCCTCTTCCCGACGCAGGGCCTCGGCATCGGCCGCCTGACGATCCAGATAACCGGCATAGCCTGCGTCGATGGTGATCTGCTCGCGAACCTGCGCCGACCAGCCCGCGATCTGCGGACAGACCGGCAGGAAGGTGTCGAGCGTCACACCGGGGAAGGACAGCAGATCGCGGATCGAGCGACGCTGACCATCGGCGTTGACGCGGATTCCGAGCGCCCCCGCCTCCTTGGGCGTAAACAGCGTTTCACGTGAAACAGCGGTCGCCGCCGCCAGTTCAGCGGCCTTCAGCGCGAAAGACTCCGCGCGGCTGGAACCGACGACGCCCGCCTCGACACCCAGTGGGGTCAATCGTTGATCTGCGTTATCGGCGCGCAGGGTCAGCCGGTACTCGGCCCGGCTGGTGAACATCCGGTAGGGCTCGGTCACACCCTTGGTGACCAGATCGTCGATCATCACGCCGATATAGGCCTGATCCCGACCGAGAATGATCGGGGCCTTTCCGGCGGACGCGCGCGCGGCGTTCAGCCCCGCCATCAACCCTTGAGCGCCCGCCTCCTCATAGCCGGTCGTGCCGTTGATCTGGCCGGCCAGATAAAGGCCGGGCCGCTTCTTGACTTCCAGAGCAGGGCTCAGTTCACGGGGATCAACGTAGTCGTATTCGATGGCATAGCCGAAGCGGAACACCTCGACCTGCTCCAAACCCGGGATGGTCCGCAGGAAAGCCAGCTGGGTCGCGTCGGACACCGAGGTCGAAATGCCGTTTGGATAGATCGTCGGATCATCCAGACCCTCGGGCTCGAGGAAGATCTGGTGCGAGGTCTTGTCGGCGAACCGCACCACCTTGTCCTCGATGGACGGGCAATAGCGCGGACCCCGGCCGGACAGGTGGCCGCCATAGACCGCGCTCTCGCCCAGGTTCTCGGCGATGATCCGGTGCGTCTCTTCCGTGGTGTGCGTCACGCCACAGGTGATCTGGGGCACGTCGATCCGGTCGGTCAGGAAGCTGAACGGCACGGGCTGCTCATCCGCCGCCTGATGCTCCAGCCGATCCCAGGCGATGGTCCGGCCATCGAGACGCGCGGGCGTGCCGGTCTTCAGCCGCCCCATCTGCAGGCCCGCGCCATAGAGGTCCGCGGCCAGACCCGTCGAGGGGGCCTCGCCATGGCGACCGGCAGGCGTGCGCTCATCGCCCTTGTGAATGACCCCGTTCAGGAAGGTGCCGGTCGTCAGCACAACCGCGCCCGCCGACAGGTGCTCATCACTCTCAGTGAGCACGCCGACCACCCGGTCGCCGTCCATGATCAGACCCTCGGCCGTCCCGGCCATCAGCTCGAGGTTCGGGGTCTGCGCCAGCTCGGCCTGCATGGCCTCGCGGTACAGGCGTCTGTCGATCTGACTGCGCGGGCCCTGCACCGCGGCGCCCTTGGAGCGGTTCAGCAGCCGGAACTGGATGCCGGACACATCGCCCAGCCGACCCATGACGCCGTCCAGGGCATCGATCTCGCGCACCAGATGGCCCTTGCCCAGACCGCCGATGGCCGGGTTGCAGGACATCTCGCCGATGGTCTCGAGCTTCTGGGTCAGCAACAGGGTGCGCGCGCCGGTCCGCGCCGACGCGGCCGCCGCCTCACACCCGGCGTGCCCGCCGCCGATGACAATGACATCAAAGGATTTCATCGCCGGGAGATAGTCTAAACCGGGCCGAAATTCCACCGGCGCCGTGGGGGTGAAGAGTGCTGGTGAGCAAGGAAGTGAGCCGCTGTTTCACGTGAAACACCATGCCCCGCTCACCCCGCTGCTCACCAGCACCGCTCGCTCACCGCCTACTTCCCGATGCAGAACGTCGAAAAGACCTCGCCCAGAATATCCTCCACTCCGATGGCGCCGGTCACGCGAGCCAGCGACTCGGCCGCTCGTCGCAGGTCGTCTCCCGCCATCTCCGGCGCCAGATCGAGCGCCCGACGTCCGGCCTCGACCGAGATCAGGGCCTCCTCCAGCCGACGGCGGTGGCGTTCACGGGTGACGGCCGGAAAGTCCGCGCCGGACAGGTCTCGAGCCAGACGAGCCGCGATCCAGTCGTGCAGGGCCGCCATCCCCTCCCCGGTCGTCGTGCTGACCACCAGCGCCTCCCGATCAGGCGGCGGGGCGGCGCGGTCGATGTCGGCCTTGGTCAGCACCAACAGGTCCTCGGGCTTCGCATAGTCGGCGGCGACACCCTCGGCGTCTCCGGGCGCCCGGACCCACAGACGCAGTTCCGCCTGCTCCGCCCGAACCCGCGCCCGGCGCACGCCCTCGGCCTCGACCGGATCATCACTGTCGCGGAGCCCCGCCGTATCGGACAGGGTCACCGCATAGCCGCCGATGACCAGATCCGCATCCAGCACATCGCGGGTCGTGCCGGCGATGGGGGTCACGATCGCCGCCTCCCGGGCCACCAGCGCATTGAACAAGGATGACTTGCCTGCATTGGTCTCGCCGATCAGAACGATGCGATAGCCTTCACGCACCCGCTCGCCCCGTCCGGCGTCGGCCAGGGCGGCCTTCAGATCAGTGATCAGTCCGTCCAGAACCGGCCCGGCGGTGCGCGCCAGATTGTCCGGGACCTCTTCATCCGGAAAGTCGATTTCAGCCTCGACCAAAGCCAAAGCCTTCAAAAGATCGCGGCGGAAACCGGCATAGGCGGCGCCGAGCGCGCCCTCCAGCTGGCCCAGCGCCTGGGCCGCCTGCGCTGTCGTTTCGGCGTCAATCAGGTCGGCCACGGCCTCGGCCTGGGCCAGATCCATACGGCCGTTCTCGAACGCCCGGCGGGTGAACTCGCCCGGATCAGCGGGGCGCAGACCCAGGGCCATCAGCGCCCTCGACGCCGCCTCCACCACCGCCCGTCCGCCGTGCAGATGCAGCTCAGCGCAGTCCTCGCCGGTATAGGAGTTCGGTCCGGGAAAACGCAGGACCAGCGCCTGATCGACGACTCCGCCCTCATGGCTCAGGGTCCGAAGCGACGCCATCCGCGCCCTCAGTCCGCGCGCGCCGAGACCCGCGAGAGCCGCATCCGTGCCCGGGCCGCTCAACCGCACAATGGCGATCGCCCCCCGGCCGGGCGGGGTGGCGAGGGCGAAGATGGTGTCGGTCATGGCGTCAGTCCCACCTCCCCGCTCTGCGGGGAGGTGGCGCGGCGCATCTGCGCCGTGACGGAGGGGTCGGCAGTGGCGAGAACGGACAGAGCCTCTCCACCGCTGCGCGGTCCCCCTCCCCGCGACGCGGGGAGGACAATCCGGATCACGACTTGATCGCCCCTTCCATCAGGCGGCGGAACTGGTCCTGGGCCTGAAGGCCGAAGCTGGTCCAGGTCTTCATCAGTTCCTCGGGCTGCATGGCGGCGACATTGGCCTCCATCCGCTTCTGCATCTCGGCGACCATGGCGTCGTTCAACGGGGTCACATCCGGCAGGCCGAGGAAGGCCCGCGCCTCCGCGGGGGTACAGTCGATCTCGACGTTGATTTTCATGGGATCGCTCCAATCTGTCAGGGACAGTCCTAGACCAATCCGGCCTGCCAAAGGAACCCGAGCATGTCCCTCCCCCCGACCTCGGCCAAGACCCAGTCCGCCGTCCGCTTCGATCATCACGGCGGGGCCGAGGTTCTGGATCTGGTCGAGGTTCCGGCGCCCTCACCCGGTTCCGGTGAAGTCCTGATCCGGAATGTCGCGATCGGTCTGAACTTCATCGACATCTATCAACGCACCGGCCTCTACCCCCTTCCCCTCCCGTCGGGCCTCGGCAAGGAATCCGCCGGCGTGGTCGAGGCGGTCGGCGAGGGCGTCACGCGCTTCAAGGTCGGCGACCGCGTCGCCACCGCCACCGCCCCGGTCGGCGCCTACAGCCAATTCCACCTGATGCCTGAAACCGCTGCCGTCGCCGTCCCGGACGACATCAGCCTGGAGGTGGCTGCCGCCGTCATGCTGAAGGGCATGACCGCCGAGTTTCTGGTCAACCGCGCGTTTCACGTGAAACAGGGCGACGAGATCTTGCTCCACGCCGCCGCCGGGGGGGTCGGCCTGATCCTTGGCCAATGGGCGAAGTCGCTGGGCGCCACGGTGATCGGGACTGTCGGGTCCGAGGCCAAGGCCGAGTTGGCCAAGGCCCACGGCAGCGACCACGTCATCCTCTATGACCGCGAGGACGTCGCCGCCCGCGTGAAGGACATCACCAAAGGCCGGGGCGTCGCCGTCGCCTATGACTCGGTCGGCAAGGACACCTTCGAGGCGTCGCTGGCCAGCCTCAAGCGGCGCGGGACCCTGGTCTTGTTCGGCAATGCGTCCGGCCCGGTGCCGCCGTTCGATCCGCTCCGTCTGTCGCGCGGCGGTTCGCTTTACGTTACCCGCCCGACCCTGTTCGACTATGTCGCCACCGTCGATGAATTGGACGCCAGCGCCGCCGCCCTGTTCGCCGTCATCCGCTCCGGCGCGGTGAAGGTCGAAATCGGCCAGACCTTCCCGCTGGCGAATGTGCGGGAAGCGCACGAGGCGCTGGCCGGGCGGAAGACGACGGGATCGACATTGCTGATCCCCTGATCACCCGCAAAGAAAAAGGGCCGCCCCATCCGGAGCGGCCCTTCGCATTTCCGTGCCGCGGCTGCGGATCAGGTATTCATCGACTGGAAGAAGTCGCTGTTGTTCTTGGACTGGCGCAGCTTGTCGAGCAAGAATTCGATCGCGTCCTGCGGCCCCATCGGATTGAGGATGCGGCGCAGGACATAGGTCTTGGCCAGCTGATCCTTCGGCGTGATGAGGTCTTCCTTGCGAGTGCCCGACTTGAGCACGTCGATGGCCGGGAAAATGCGCTTGTCGGCGACCTTGCGGTCCAGCACGATTTCCGAGTTACCGGTGCCCTTGAACTCTTCGAAGATCACCTCGTCCATGCGCGAACCGGTGTCGATCAGGGCGGTGGCGATGATGGTCAGCGAGCCCCCCTGCTCCACGTTCCGCGCGGCGCCGAAGAAGCGCTTGGGCCGCTGCAGGGCGTTGGCGTCGACACCGCCGGTCAGCACCTTGCCCGACGACGGGACGGTGGCGTTGTAGGCGCGGCCCAGACGGGTGATCGAGTCCAGCAGGATCACGACGTCCTTCTTGTGCTCGACCAGACGCTTGGCCTTTTCGATCACCATTTCGGCGACGGCGACGTGGCGGGTGGCCGGCTCGTCGAAGGTCGAGGCGATGACCTCGCCCTTCACGGTGCGCTGCATGTCCGTCACTTCTTCCGGGCGTTCGTCGATCAGCAGGACGATCAGGAAGACTTCCGGGTGGTTGCGCTCGATCGACTTGGCGATGTTCTGCAGCATGACCGTCTTGCCGACGCGCGGCGGGGCGACGATCAGGCAGCGCTGGCCCTTGCCCAGCGGGGCGACGATGTCGATCACCCGGCCCGAACGGTCTTTCAGCGTCGGATCCTGGATCTCCATGTGAATCCGCTCTTCGGGATAGAGCGGGGTCAGGTTGTCGAACAGGACCTTGGTCTTGACCAGTTCCGGGTCTTCCAGATTGATCGTGTCGACCTTCAGCAGGGCGAAATAACGCTCACCCTCGCGCGGACCGCGGACGGCGCCGTGGATGGTGTCGCCCGAGCGCAGGCCGAAGCGGCGGATCTGCGAGGGGGAAACATAGATATCGTCCGGACCCGGAAGGTAGTTGGCGTCCGGGCTGCGCAGGAAGCCGAAGCCGTCCGGCAGGATTTCCAGCACGCCGTCGGCGATGATCTCGACTTCTTCCTCGGCCAGGGCCTTGAGGATGGCGAACAGCAGGTCCTGCTTGCGCAGGTTCGAGGCGTTCTCGACCTCAAGCCCCTCGGCGAAGGCGACCAGATCTTCCGGCGTCTTGGCGTTCAGCTCGGCCAGGGTGATGCGGCCGTTCGGAACGATCGGCTCACCGTCCTCGTCCTCGTCAGCCTCCTGATCGACCATCGGCAGGTCGGCGGCGGAGACTTCGTTGGAGGCTTCGTCGAGGGTTTCGGTCTCGGGCGCGGTCGGATCGGTGTCGCGGACGTCGGTCATGGGTCTTTGTCTTCTTGGCGTGCAGGCCCGCACGCTCGCGGCGCGAGGTCGGGTCGGGCTGGCGATGTTGGCCTTGCGGCCGGCAGGAGGTGCGATGGGATCCCGCAGGGTCGATCCGGCAGGCATCGCGAGGAGAGAGGGACCGTCCGGCAGAGGGCCAGGACCGGTTCGCATCCAGCGAAACCACGCTTCCGGGGGTCAGGTCAAGCGGGACAGGTAGTGATGAGGACGTTGTACCTTGGCCTTGGCGCACGATAGCCTGATCCAATGTCCCCTCGCTTGTCCCTCGTCCCGATCTGTCTGGCCTCCGCGCTGCTGCTGGGCGGATGCAACGCCGATCCCTCGACAAGGCTTCTGGAAGCCGCCGCCATTGCAACAGATGTCAGCGGTCGTGATGCCATAGCGTTCAAGGATTATGTCGCAGACGCAGAGGTCTATGTGAGGGCTGACCGGGTTGGCGAGATCATCAACATCTACATGGTCCCGTTCCCGGTACCGGGAAGCCAGCAGGCATCATCCGTGCCCGCCTATCTGTCCAAGGCCTCTTACGATGAGCATATGGCCCATCTCGGCCCGCCCCTGACGCTCAAGGGCAGGGAGATGATGCGCCTGACGAGAGGCCGAGGCATCGTCTTCAACCTCGGCTCCGACCGCGTGCTCAACTGGGCGCCGGACTACGCAGATGACGTGCGAGACGAATGGAACGTCGCCGCTCCGCGTTGAGGCTACCTACCCCAGCGTCCACTCCGTCGTCACCGACAGCACCATGATGATGGCCAGGACGAAGGGGATTTCGTTGGTCATGCGCCAGAACTTGCCCGAGTATTTCGAGGTCCCGGCGGCGATCTTTTTGCGCTGCCCGGCCAGAAAGCCGTGCCAGCCGGCCAGCAGGAAGACGCCGACCAGCTTGGTCACCATCCACGGCTGATGCGCAAAGCTCCAGTCCGCCCCCTCACCGCTGCGCAGCCAGAACAGCCAGGCGCCGAAGATGAAGGCCAGGATCATGGCCGGGTTGATGATGATGCGCAGCAGGCGGGTCTGCCATGTCCGCAGCAACGCCTGCATCTCGGATTTCAGCGGCTCGGCCTTGGCGTTCTGTTCGGCGTCATAGGCGAACAGGCGCGGCAGGAAGAGCATGCCGGCCATCCAGGCGATCACCGCCAGGATGTGCAGGCCACGGACCACGTCATAGGTGTTCACGCCGCTCTCCGCTCGCAGGTGCGCGGGCAGGCCTTCCAGTCCGCGCGACAACCGGGACCGTGCGGCGCGACACCGGTTCGCGCAAGCGCCCCGACGGCCGCCTCGGCCAGTTCATTGATGAAGGCCGCCGTCACCCCGACCGCCGGAACCCGCAGATAGGGCGCGACGCCGAGCGTATGCGCCAGCTCGCCGTACTCGATATCGAGCTCAACGAGAGTCTCGACGTGTTCGGAAACGAAGGCGATGGGAACCACCACCGCGCCCACGCTATCCTTGGCCGCCTGTTCCAACGCCTCGGGCGTCGATGGTCCCAGCCATTTCATCGGTCCGACCCGGCTCTGGTAGCAGAGGGCCCAGTCGGTCAGACCCGCCACGGCGGCCACGGCGGCGCAAGTGCTTTCGACCTGCTCCTGATAAGGATCGCCCTTCTTCTCGACCAGCACCTCGGGGATGCCGTGGGCCGAGAACAGGACCCGTACCGGCTTTCCTCCGGCCTCGGCCAGCTTGCCCCGGATCAGGTCCGCCTGCGCCGTGACCCAGCCCGGCGCCTCCGGCCAGCAGCAGACGGTGCGGGTGACGCCCGATCCGGCATAGACCTCGTTCCAGCGCTTCAGCGAGCTTTCGGTCGTGGTGGTCGAGAACTGCGGATAGAGCGGCAGAAGCACGATCTCATCCGGCCCGAAGGCGGCGACGTCAGCAGCGGTCTCTTCGGTCAGCGGATGCCAGTACCGCATGGCGATGAAGGTCTTCACCTCATCCCCCGGCAGGCGCGCGCCGAGCACGGATTCCAGAGCATCCGCCTGCTTCCGGGTCCCTGGCAGCAGGGGCGATCCTCCGCCCATCAGGGCGTAGTTGGCCTGGGCGCTGGTCTCACGACGGCTGGAGATCAGCTTCGCCAGCGGTGTCCGGAACAGGCCCGGCAGGCCGATGATCGCCGGATCATTGAACAGGTTGAACAGGAAGGGTTTCACCGAAGCCTGATCGTCCGGCCCGCCCAGATTGAACAGGACGACGGCGATACGACGGCCTTTCAGATCACTCATTGCGCACCGATCCGTTTCAGCACCTGCTCGACATGGGCGACCGGCACATCCGGCATGATCCCGTGGCCCAGATTGAAGATCCACGGCCCCTGACCCCAGGCCTCGCGCAGTTGGTCCACGCGGCGATCCAGAAGCGGGCCGCCCGTGCGCAGAAGCAGGGGATCGAGCGCCCCCTGGATGGTCCTGATCTTCTGCACCGCCTGACCGACCGGCAGGGGACAGGCGGTGTCCAGGGCCACGGCCTGAACCTCGACCTCGCGCGCATAGCGTTCGGCCAGCGCCGCCGAGCCTCTCGGGAAGCCGATCAGGGGAACGGTGACGCCAAGTTCGCGCACCCGCTTCACCAGCTTGATATGCGGCTGCAGGACAAGGCTCTCGAACAGATCGTCGGGCAGACCCTCGGCCCAGCTCTCGAAGATTTTCAAGGTCTGGGCCCCGGCGTCGGCCTGCATCTTCAGATAGTGGGCGGTGGCCTCGACCAGCACGTCCAGAACCGCCGCCACCTTCTCCGGCTCCGCATAGGCGTAGGTCCGGGCCTGCGCCCGCTCGCCCTTGCCGATGGTCCGCGCCACGCCGTCCAGCATATAGGTCGCCACCGTCCAGGGTGCGCCCGCGAAGCCGATCAGCGCCTTGGACGGATCCAGCTGTTCCCGAACCAGGCTCAGGGTCTGACCGATGGACGACAGGGCCTCACCGGCGCCTTCCGCCTTGTCCCGCATGGCCTCGACCGACGGCATCTCGCCCAGTCGGGGACCTTCCCCGGCCTCGAACCAGACGTCCTGACCCAAAGCCCGGGGAATCAGCAGGATGTCGGCGAACACGATGGCCGCATCAAAGCCGAACCGGCGCATCGGCTGAAGCGTCGCCTCGGCAGCTTTCTCAGGATCGTGACAAAACTCGATAAAGCCCGGCGTGGTCGCCCGCAGCGCCCGGTATTCCGGCAGGTAGCGCCCGGCCTGACGCATGAACCATACCGGAGGACGAGCGGTCGTCTCCCCGGCCAGGGCTTTCAGGAACAGGGGAGTGTCATTCGAGATCGTCATTTGATCGTCGGCTTACCGGGGCGGGGGGACAGGCTCAAGCCCGGCCCCGTGTCGCACCCTTTCCCTTCCCAAACATTCAAATTTGAAAAGGGTGGAAGGAAGTGGGTTGGGCCGGGGATGGCGGGGACAAGTCGGTCGAAAAGGCTGCGGACGGACGGCTTGTGCGGATTCAGTCACAGGGCGATCGACAGGCCTGGTGGCGCCTGTCGATACCGGGGATAACCATTAACAAGACCTTAACAGCGGGCGTTTTCGGGGGTTTGCGCCGGGTGGCCGCCTGGGCGCCGGTTTCGTCGAGCCCGGTTCCTCCACAAGCCCTCCGCCCGGAACCGCCGGCCGGTGGATGAACGGGCTGAAGACGGACCCTCCCGTCCACCTTCATCCCGCTCGCGACCGGGAACGGGGACGGCTATAGAGATCGGCGCCCGGTCATGAACCGAACGGCGCCCCGTCCTTTCCACAGGAGTCCCCGTTGAACGGACCGTTTATCCCGATGAGTCTGCGGCGTCGGGGGACCACGCGATGAGCCCCGCGCGTCCCGCCGGCGCGTCGAAACTCGCCACCTATTTCCATGTCCATCTGGTCTCGGATTCGACCGGCGAGACGCTAAACGCCATGGCCAAGGCCGTGGTGGCCCGTTTCGACGGGGTCATTCCCATCGAGCACATCTACGCCCTGGTCCGTTCGGACCGGCAGATGGAGCGGGTTCTGGACGAGATCGCCGCCGCCCCCGGGGTTGTCCTGCACACCCTTGTGGATCGGGAGCTGCGCGAACAGCTGGAAGAAGGCTGCCGCAGGCTGGACATGCCCCAGATCGCGGCGCTGGACCCGCTTGAGACGGTGCTGTCCCGCTACTTGGGCGCGGCCCTGGCCCCCCGCGTCGGCGCCCAGCATGCGCTGAGCAATGAGTATTTTGACCGGATCGCGGCGCTGGACTTCGCCATGGCCCATGACGATGGGCAGGGCACGACGGAGCAGCTGGAGACCGCCGACGTCATCCTGTGCGGGGTCAGCCGCACCTCCAAGACCCCGACCTGCATCTATCTGGCCCACCGCGGCATCCGGGCCGCCAATGTCCCCTTGGTCCCCGGACAGGAAGACGGTGAGCGCCTGACACAGCTCAAGCATCCGCTGGTCATCGGTCTGACGGTTTCGCCGGACCGTCTGGTCCAGATCCGCCGCAATCGGCTGGATGGTCTCAACGCCAGCCATGCCTCGACCTATATCGACCACGACTCCGTGCGCGAGGAGACGGTCAAGGCGCGCCGGGCGTTCGAGCGTCGGGGCTGGCCGGTGATCGACGTCACCCGCCGCTCGGTCGAGGAGACCGCCGCCGCCATCATCAACGTCCTGAATGAGCGCCGTACCAAACGGGCGGCTGCGTCATGGTAGGCGAGCGTCTGATCCTGGCGTCAAAGAGCGCCGCCCGCCGCGCCATGCTGGACAACGCCGGCGTGCCCTTCACCGTTCAGGTCGCCGATGTGGACGAGGATGCGGTCAAGGCTGTGCACGATCCGGCGGACCCCGCCGGTCTCGCCGTCGAACTGGCCCGGGTGAAGGCGCTGGCCGTCTCGCGCCACGACGCCGACGCCTGGGTGCTGGGCGCCGACCAGACCCTGGCCTTCGACGGGGGCCTGATCTCCAAGGCGAAAAGTCTGGAGGACGCCCGCGCCCGTCTGTCGGCCATGCGTGGAAAAGCTCACCATCTGCATTCCGGCGCCGCGCTGGCCCGCAACGGCCAGATCGTCTGGTCCGGCGTCGACACCGCAGCCATGCAGGTGCGGAACTTCTCCGACGCCTTCCTGGACGCCTATCTGGCGCGTGAGGGCGAGGGGCTGCTGACCAGCGTGGGCTCCTACAAGCTGGAGGGCATGGGCTCGCAGCTGTTCGACCGTATCGATGGCGACTACTTCACCGTTCTGGGCATGCCGTTGTGGCCGGTGCTGGCGGAGCTGCGCCGGGCCGGAGTGCTGCTCGTATGACGATCCACTCCGGGGTCGCCGGCCAGCCGATCAGTCATTCGCTCAGTCCGCTGATCCACGGACTGTGGATCGAGGCCGCCGGGCTGAACGCCACTTATGAACCCTTCGGTCCGGCAGATGAGGCCGGGTTCGACGCCCTGATCGCCGGGGTGCGCTCGGGCGCCCTGCGTGGACTGAACGTCACCGCGCCGTTCAAGGAACGCGCCCTCGCCCTGGCCGATGAGGTCAGCGCCATGGCCCGCGCCTGCGGCTCGGCCAACCTGCTGGTCTTCAATGACGGTCGCCTGTCCGCGGACAGCACCGACGGCTTCGGCCTGATGACGGCGCTGGCGGAGCAGGCTCCGGCTTTTGATCCCGCGGGCGCGCCCGTCGTGGTGCTGGGCGCCGGTGGTGCGGCTCGCGCCGCGGTCGCCGCCTTGCGCGATGCCGGGGCCGAGGTCTCGGTCCTGAACCGCACCCGCGCCCGCGCCGAGGCCCTGTCCGCGGATCTGGGATGTGCCGTCGCCGAAGACCATGCCGTCAAGGACGCCGCCCTGATCGTCAACGCCCTCAGCGTGCGGCCGGAGATCGACATCGCCGCCCTGCGCGCCGACGCCGTCCTGCTGGACATGACCTACAAGCCGCTGATCACCCCCTTCCTCGCCGCGGGTCGGGCGCGGGGCCTGACTGCGGTGGACGGTCTGGCCATGCTGATCGGTCAGGCCCGTCCGTCCTTCGAGGCCCTGTTCGGCGTCCCCGCGCCGTCGGTGGATGTCCGCACCGCCGTCCTGCGCCGTCTGGGAGAGGTCGCATGATCCTGCTTGGCCTCACCGGCTCAATCGGCATGGGCAAGTCGACCACCACCGCCATGTTCGCCGACCACGGCGCCCTGATCTGGAACGCCGACGAGGCGGTGCATCAGCTCTATGCGCCCGGCGGCGCGGCGGTCGAGCCGATCGGCGAGGCCTTCCCCGGCGTGGTCGTGGACGGCGCCGTTGATCGCACCCGGCTGGCCGAGGTTCTGGGCCGCGACGATCAGGCGTTCAGACGGCTTGAGGCCATTGTCCATCCGCTGGTGGCCTGCGGTCGCCTGGCCGATCTGGCGGCGGCCGAGGCGCGGGGCGTGAAACTCGCCGTGCTGGATATTCCCCTGCTGTTCGAGACCGGTGGCGACGCCGCCGTCGATGCGGTGGTGGTGGTCAGCGCTCCGCCGCAGGTGCAGGCGGAACGGGTTCTGGCCCGGCCCGGCATGACCCGCGAACGGTTCGAGGCCATTCTGGCCCGCCAGCTGCCCGATGCGGAGAAGCGCGCCCGCGCCGACTTCGTGGTCGAGACAGGCCGGGGACTGGAGCCCGCCCGCGCCGCCGTCGCCGAAATCGTGGGGACAGTCCTGTCGCCGGAGTGGGTCTCCCCGCGCCGCGCCCTTTCACCGACGCCCGAACGGCTCCATTAAGGGGTCATGCGCGAGATCGTTCTGGATACGGAAACCACCGGCTTCGACCCGAAGACGGGCGACCGGCTGATCGAGGTCGGCTGTATCGAGCTGATGGACCTGCTGCCGACGGGGCGGACCTATCACACCCTTGTCAATCCGGACCGGCTGATCCCGCCGGACGCGACCCGCGTTCACGGCATCACGGACGACAAGGTCAAGGACGCCCCCCGGTTCGCCGACATCGTCAAGGAACTGGACGCCTTCATCGGCGACGCGCCGGTCATCGCCCACAACGCGCAGTTCGACCGCAATTTCATCGACTTTGAATATGCGCGGATCGCCCACCCGCTGATCCCCGGTGATCGCTGGATCGACACCCTGCAGCTGGCCCAGAAGAAGTTTCCGGGCATGCCCAACTCCTTGGACGCCCTTTGCAAACGCTTCAAGGTCAGCCTGGCCGACCGGACGTTCCACGGCGCCCTGATCGACGCCCGCCTGCTGGCCGAGGTCTATCTGGAGCTGCGCGGCGGCAAGGAAAGACGGCTGGATCTGTCGTCGGCCCGGGTGACGGCGGTGTCCGGCCCGGTGACGGCCGCCGCCCACGGCGCGCGTCCGCGCCCGCTGGCCGCCCGCTCGACCGAGGCCGAACGCGCGGCTCATCTCGAATTCCTCAAGGCCACGCTCAAGGACCATACCCTGTGGGAGGGTTATGGTCTGGACATGGAAAAGGCGCCCGCCGCCTGACGGACGCCTTTTCTCTTTTGTCCTAACGCTCGCGACGCGGTCGCTCGCTGCTTGAGGACGAAGCCTGCTCCGTCCTCAAATCCTGTATCGGATCAGGCTTGGCCGGTGTCGGCCGGGCCGCGGGCGATCTGTTGCTGGCGGGCGACGTAGATGGCCGCGAAGTCGATCGGGTCCAGCATGAAGGGCGGATAGAAGCCGCCGTCCGAGGTCGCGCGGGCGATGATCTCGCGAGCGAACGGGAACAGGTAGCGCGGGCATTCGATCAGCAGCATGGGTTCGATGTCCTGCTCCGACACGCCCTGCAGGGCGAACAGGCCGCCATAGACCAGCTCGACGTGGAACACGGCCATGGTGTCGGTCGAGGCCTTGATCGACAGGCGCAGCTCAACCTCGAACAGGCCGTCCTGACGGCCCGAGGCGTTCATTTCCACGCCCATGTCGATGGCCGGCTTGCCGTCGATGCGCAGGCTGTCCGGCGCCTTCGGGTTTTCGAAGGACAGGTCCTTCACGTACTGGGCGACGATACGGAAGCCCGGACCCTGGGGTTGGCCGCCGGTCACGGCGGGGTTGGCGTCGGCGGGCGGAGCGGCGTCGGTCATGGGTGGAAGTTCTGTCTGGAATGTGGGTCGGGCGCACGCCCGGAAGGCGCCGCGACTACCATGCGCGCCCCCCTGCGGCAACGACGCTCGCCCAACCGGGGGGGCGCTTCGCCTTGCGCGGCCCTATATCAGCCCCTAATCGTCATGTTCCGCGTCGTTCTCACGCCGCCAGTCAAGGATGTCCCGTGCCCCCGGTTTCGGTCCAGATCGTCATCTTCGCCGTCATTGCGGCCTTTGTGCTGTTCCAGCTCTACAATGTGCTGGGCAAGAAGGTCGGCCGCCAGCCCGAGGAAGACGCCCGCGCCAAACCGGCGGCCGCTGTCAATCCGGCCGATCCCGCCGGCCAGCCGGGCCGCAGCGTTCTGGACAGCGTCACCCTGGCCGCGATCGCCGGTCTGAAGGCCCGTGATCCGGCCTTCGACCCCGTCCGCTTCCTCGAAGGCGCGCGCGCCGCGCACGAAAGCATCGTTCGCGCCTATGCCGCCGGTGACCGGGAGGCGCTGAGGCCCCTTCTGACCTCCACGGTCATGCAGTCCTTCGAAGGCGGCATGGCCGCCCGTGAGGCGCGGGGCGAGACCGAGACGGTGGAGTTCGTGCATCCGGCCCGCGCGGATCTGGAGCTGGCGACGGCGAAGGAAGATCTGGCCATCGCCAAGGTTCGCTTCCTCGCCGAACTGCGCAGCCGCGTGAAGCCCGCCGACGGCTCGGCGGAGGAACAGATCGAAGAGCGGCGCGTGGCCGAGATATGGACCTTCGAACGCACCCTTGGCGCCAATGACCCGAACTGGGTGCTGGCGCGAACCGAGGCGGCGACGGCCTGACCGTGACCTCCCACCGCGCCGTGAATATTCGGGGCGCGGTTCTCGCCCTTATGGTGACGCTTCTGGCGGCCTGCGCCACCCGGCCGCCGGTCGCCCCGCCAGCGTCGGAACCCTCCGCGCCGACACGGCCCCAGCCGCCTCGTCCGGCCGAGCCCCGGCCTGACCCTCGCCCCGAGCCGGTGGTCGGTGTCAGCCCGGCCTCCCTGCCCGGCTGGGACGAGGAAGATCATCTGGCGGCGTTCAACGCCTTCGCCGACGGCTGTCGGGTCTCGCGCGACACCGCCCTGCGCGCACAGTGCGACCGGGCCATGCACATCCGCCAGACCTCGCGTCCGGTCACGCCCTCCATGGCCCGCGCCTTCTTCGAGGCGGGCTTCACGGTGGTCGAGCAGGAAACCGCCGACCGCGCGGGCCTGCTGACCTCCTATTTCGCGCCCGAATACCCGGCCAGCCGGGTTCAGACCGCCGAGTTCGACATGCCGGTTCTGGCCGCGCCCGCCGGCTGGCGTCGGGGCCAGACCCTGCCGCCCCGCGCCGAGATCGAGGCCGCGCCGCCCACCGCCGCGCTCGCCTGGATGCGGGCCGAGGACCTGTTCTTTATGCAGATCCAGGGATCGGGCTATCTGACCTTCGAGGACGGCTCCAGGGCGCGGGCGTCCTACGCCGCTGATAACGGCCAGACCTTCGTCGGCATCGCCACCCCCATGGTCCGGCAGGGCCTGCTTCCGCAAAACGGAACCTCGGGCGATGCGATCCGGGGCTGGCTGGCTGCGCATCGGGGGGCCGAGGCCCGGGCGGTCATGGCCCTGAACCCCCGCTACATCTTCTTCCGCATGGACCCGGACGACGGCGGCGATCCGTCCGGCGCGGCGGGTGTTCCCCTGCCCGCCCGGCGCGCCATCGCGGTCGATCCCGCCCACTGGCGCTACGGCGATCTGGTCTGGATCAGCGCCGACGGCGGTAATCTGGCCGGCGCGCGCGGCAGCTATCGCGGGCTGGTCGTGGCGCTGGACACCGGCTCGGCCATCCGCGGCCCGGTCCGCGCCGACCTCTACATGGGCCGGGGCGACGCTGCGGGCGCCGAAGCGGGCGCCGTGCGGCATCCGCTCCGGATGTGGCGGCTGGTGCCCAAGCGTTAGGCGGACTTACCGCCGCTTCAACCCGCCCAGAATCCCGCGCAGCAGTTCGCGCGTAAGCGTGCTCCCCGCCGTTCTCAGAACCGACTTGGTCATCGCCTCCACCGGCGTTTCGCGGGTCGATCGGCGCGCGGGCGCACGGGCCGGGGCGCGGGACCGCGCCGCTTCCCGCTCATATCGGGCCTGCATCCGGGCCTGTTCCTTCTCGCGCGCGACAGCGGCCTTTTCGGCGTCCTTCGCGGCGGCGGCGTCCGCCTTGGCCTTCGCTTCCGCAAGCCTCGCGTCCGCGGCGGCCTGATCCGCCTCGCCCCGGCGGGCGGCGAGGATTTCGGCGGCGGAGTCCCGGTCCACGACGGTGTCGTACAGGCCCCGCACCGGGCTGGCGGCCATGATCTGGGCGCGTTCGGCGTCCGTCGCCGGTCCCAGCCGCGAGTCGGGCGGACGGATGGCGGTGCGGCCGACGATGTTGGGCGCACCCTTCTCGTCCAGCGTCGAGACCAGCGCCTCGCCGACGCCCAGACCCTGGATGCATTCCGCCGTGTCGAAGGCCGGATTGGGCCGGAAGCTCTGCGAGGCGGCCTTCAGCCCCTTCTGCTCGGACGGGGTATAGGCGCGCAGGGCATGCTGGATGCGGTTGCCCAGCTGGGCCAGCACGATGTCCGGAATGTCGGCCGGGTTCTGGGTGACGAAATAGACGCCCACGCCCTTGGACCGGATCAGGCGCACCACCTGTTCGACCTTCTCGCGCAGGGCGTCCGGGGTGTCGTTGAACAGCAGGTGGGCCTCGTCGAAGAAGAAGACCAGACGCGGCTTCTCCGGGTCGCCGACCTCGGGCAGTTGCTCGAACAGTTCGGACAGCAGCCACAGCAGAAAGGCCGCGTACAGACGCGGGCTGTTCATCAGCTTGGTCGCGTCCAGCACATTGACCTGTCCCCGGCCATCCAGACCGGTGCGCAGCATGTCCTCCAGACGCAGGGCCGGTTCGCCGAAGAAGGCGCCCCCGCCCTGTTGCTCCAGCTGCAGCAGGGAGCGCTGGATGGCGGCGATGGAGGCCGGGGCCACATTGCCCACCTCGCGCCCGATCCGTTCGGCGTTCTCGCCCACATAGACCAGCATGGCGCGCAGGTCGTCGAGGTCCAGCAGCAGCAGGCCTTCCTGATCCGCGACGTGGAAGACCACCGACAGCACGCCCTCCTGCACATCGTTCAGGTTCAGCATCCGGGCCAGCAGCAGCGGGCCGATCTCGCTGACGGTGGTGCGGATGGGATGGCCCTTCTGGCCGTACAGGTCCCAGAACACGACCGGGGCGGCCCTGGGGTCCAGCGTCAGCCCCATGCCCTGGGCGCGGGCCAGCTGCTTTTCGTTCGGTGATCCGGGCAGGGCGATGCCCGATAGGTCGCCCTTCACATCGGCGCAGAAGACCGGGACGCCCGCGTCCGAGAAGCCCTGGGCCATGATCTGCAGGGTCACCGTCTTGCCGGTGCCGGTGGCCCCCGCCACCACGCCGTGCCGGTTGGCGCGGCCGTACAGCAGGATTTCGGGCTTGTCGGGCGATTGGCCGAGGAAGACGCCGGTGTCGGACATGGGAACTCCGCAGTGGGGGGCGCGCTCATGCTCCACCCGCGCGCCTCGCGGTTCAAGGGCGATTGACGATCCCTGACGAGACCTTGACCATATGCCCATGAAATCGCCCATCGCCGTTCCCACCTCCGCGGTGGCCCGCAATGCCCTCGTGGCGCTCGCCGTCGTCGGCGTCGGCGCCGCCGTCTACTGGATGGCCGACATCCTGACGCCGCTGGCGATGGCGATCTTCCTTCTGATCATGATCGACGGGGTGAAGCGGACCATCGAGAACCGCACCAGTCTGCCGGGGCATCTGGCGGGGACCGCGGCCCTCTTGCTGGTGGTCGTGGGTTTCTTCGCCTCGATCGCCTTCATCGTGAACGGCGCCTACGGCTTCTTCACCGACGCCTCGGGCGTGTCGGCCAACATCGGCCCGCGCATCGACCAGATCCTGCGTGACGGTTCGGCCCTCGTCGGCGTCAGCAATCCGCCGACCACCACCGACCTGATCAACCAGATCGATGTGCGGGGGTATCTGATGACCATCGCCGGTCAGGCGCAGGGCGTGGTCACCGGCTCGATCTTCGTCATGATCTACCTGGGCTTCCTGCTGGCCTCGCAGAGCGGCTTCCGGCGCAAGCTGGTCAACATGTTCCCGGACCGCACGGCCCGCGCCGAGGCTCTGGAGGTGTTTCAGCGGGTTCGCGGCGGGGTCGAGGGCTATCTGTGGGTCCAGACCGTCACCGGCGTCATGATCTGCGCCGCCGCCTGGGTCCTGATGCGGGTGGTCGGGCTCCAGAACGCCGAGTTCTGGACCTTCGTCATCTTCATCGTCGGCTTCATTCCGGTGCTGGGCGGCGCCATCGCCGGTCTGGCACCGCCCCTGTTCGCCCTGGTCCAGTTCGAGAGCTACTGGCCGGCGGCGATCCTGCTGGGCGGCCTTCAGGCCATCCTCTTCATCAGCGGCAACTTCATCCAGCCGCGCATGCAGGGCGACAACCAGAACATCGATCCGGTCGTCGTGCTGCTGGCCCTGGCCTTCTGGGGCAAGGTCTGGGGCGTGGTCGGCATGTTCCTGTCCACCCCGCTGGCGGTCATGGCCATGGCGATCCTCGCGGAGTTCAAGGGCTCGCGCTGGATGGCGATCCTGCTCTCGGGCGATGGAGAGCCCTACGCGACGGACGAAAAGGCCGAGGCGACGCCAAAGCCCAAGCGTGGCCGCGTCAACCCGCCGCAGCCGAAGCCGGATTGAGCCACGCCGGCGCCCTTGATTGGCCACAACCGGCTCCTATCTCCTCACTGTCGCCGCGGGCCCTCCCCTCCCCCCAAAGCCCGCGGTTGAAACGATCAGCGCCACCCTCCCCCCTCCTGGGCGCTGGTCCGAAAGCAGGCCGCCGAACGCAAGTTCGGCGGCCTTGTTCGTTTCAGGCCGTCTCTCCGGCGGACGATGGGGTGCGGCTTTCGGGCCACAGGCCGCCGGTCACCGGTCGGCGTGAGGAACGGGACGCCGGTCTTGCGGATTGATGGTCCGCGGCGGGGGCCGAACCGTTTCTCAATCCGGAAGAGCCCTATGAAATATCTTCTCCCCGCCGCCGCCCTGACCTTGCTGATGACCGGCGTCGCCGCTCCCGCCCTCGCCCAGTCCACCCCGGACTGGAGCGGCCCCTACATCGGGATTTACGGCGGCGGGATCGACAACAAGGAACAGTCGGACGAGACCCTGATCTTCGACCGCGATCTGGACGGAACCTTCGGTGAGACCGTCACCACCGCGGGCGCCACGGACGCCTTCGCGCCGGGCTTCTGCGGCGGCGGCGCGCTGACGTCCGAAGCGGCCGGCGGCTGCGACAGCGACAATACGGGCGTCGAGGGCTCCATCCGCGCGGGCTATGACTGGCAGTTCGGGTCGTTTGTCGCGGGCGTCGTGGCGGAATGGAGCGCCGTCAATCTCACCGACACCGTCACCGGCTTCAGCAGCACCCCGGCCAACTACGTCTTCAGGCGCGAGCTGAATGACATGGCCGCCCTGCGCGCCCGTGTCGGCTTCGCCACCGGCCCGGCCCTGGTCTACATCACCGGCGGCGCGGCCTATGGCGGCATCGAGAACAGCTTCCGCACCACCAACACGGCCAACAGCTTCGTCGTCCAGGAAGACGAGGATGACGCTGACGGCTGGCAGGCAGGCGCCGGTCTGGAGTGGCGTCTGGCCCCGAATCTGTCGGTTACCGGCGAGTATCTCTACACCAGCCTGACCCCCGGCGATTACATCGTCCGCGCCGGCAACACCGGCACGACCCCCGTGACCAATCCGTTCATCCTGGCGCCGAACACGACCGGCACCGACATCACGCGCAGCAATGATGAGATGGAGTTGCACGCCTTCCGGATCGGTATGAACGTCCGCTTCTGAACCGTCCGCTGACTGATCACTGATAACCGGCGCCGGCCTCCGAAAAGGGGCCGGCGCCGTCTCTTTTGGGGGTTCCCGCCGTCGCCGGGCTGGCCTAGTGACCCCGTCTGACGGGACGGCTTGCCCCTGTGCGCAACCGGCCTAGTCTGTGTCCATCACCGGCGGCCCGACGGGGCCGCGCCATACGAGACTTCTCCATGACCGGCGCCTCCGCCCCCACGCTCCCTCAGGCGATCACCCTGGAGGCGCTGGAGGCGAACTTCGCCGCCGCGAACGGTCATCCGCCGGGCGCCGCCGAAAAGTCCTATCTGGCCCAGGTTCTGGAAGACTACGCCGCCGATGAAACGCCGGAGCTGGACGGAGCGGACCTCGCCGCCCTGCTGGCCGCGGTCTGGAAGACGGTTCAGGAGCGCGACGTGGCCGACCCGGCGCGCATCAGCGTCGGTCCGCACACCGGCGCGCGCGGCGCGAACACCGGCTACGACGTTCTCAGCATCGTCCAGAACGACAAGCCCTTCCTGGTCGACAGCGTGATGGGTGAACTGGCCGAGGCCGGCGTCACCGTGCGCTCGATGTATCACCCGATCATCGAGACGCCGAAGGGTCGCATCTCGGTCATCCTCGTGGTCCTGGACGCCCTGCCGCAGGAGCGTCGAGACGTTCTGGGAGAGGCTCTGGCCCAGACCCTGGCGGACGTCCGCACGGCGGTGACCGCCCACGGCGCCATGAATGAGCTGATCGGCAAGTCGATCGCCCATCTGGAAGCCTCGCCCCCCGGCGTCGATCCCGAGGTTCTGGCCGAGAACCTGGCCTTCCTGCGCTGGCTGGCGGCCGACCATTTCGTCTTCCTGGGCGCCCGCGACTACGACTATCCCCGCGACGACGCCGGCGGCTACGAGGCCGAGGCGCCCCTCTCCCAGTCGGGCGAGGGTCTGGGCGTTCTGGCCGACCCGGAGCGCACTGTCCTGCGCCGCGCGTCGGAGCCGGCGGTTCTGACCCGGCAGATGAAGCGTCAGCTGGACCTGTCCGAGCCGGTGACCGTGGCCAAGGCCAATGTCCGCTCGCGCGTCCATCGCCGGTCCTACATGGATTACGTCGGGGTGAAGCGCTACGGCGCCGACGGCCGCCCGTCCGGCGAGACCCGCTTCGTCGGCCTGTTCACCGCCGAGGCCTATGACAAGGCCGCGTCGGAGGTGCCGCTGATCCGCCGCAAGGTCGCCAACGCCCTCGCCCGCGCGGGCAAGCTGGAAGGCACCCACAGCTACAAGCGGCTGAAGAACATCCTCGACAACTATCCCCGGGATGAACTCTTCCAGGTCACCGAGGACGAACTGCTCGATATCGCGCTGGGCATCCTGCACCTGCACGACCGCCCGCGGATCAAGACCTTCACCCGCAAGGATCCGTTCGACCGCTTCGTCTCGATCCTCGCCTTCATCCCGCGTGAGCGGTTCGACGCCTCGGTCCGTGAACGGATCGGCGCCATTCTCGCCCGCGCCTGGGGCGGTCGGATCTCGGCCTGGTATCCGCAGCTTTCGGATCAGCCCCTGGTCCGCATCCACTACATCATCGGCGTGACGCCGGGCGATCATCCGTGCCCGGATCAGGCCGCGCTGGACGCCGAAGTGGCCGAGGCCGGCCGCAGCTGGATCGACCGTTTCGAGAGCGCCCTGCGCGCCGCCGATGTCGATGAAGTCTCGGTCGGCCCGGTCAGCGCCCGCTGGGCCGACGCCTTCGGCGCGGCCTACCGCGACCGCTATGACGCCGCCGAGGCGGTGCGCGACTATCGGGCCATCGACACCCTGAACGCGACCGGCGAGGTCGGTGAGGGCGAACCGGTGGCCGTGCGCGCCTTCCGCACGGATCGCGACGGCTCGCTGAACTTCCGCTTCAAGCTGTACCGCCGGGGCTCGGCCGTACCGCTGTCCGATGTTCTGCCGATCCTGGCCGACATGGGGCTGAAGACGCTTGAGGAATGGGGCTACGCCCTGAAACCCGCCGGCGGTCCGGAAATCCATGTCCACGAATTCCTGATGGAGGACCCGCGCGGCGGCGATCTGGACTTCGCCACCGTCCGCGATCCGTTCGAGGCGGCCTTCGTCGCCGTCTGGAACGGCCGCACGGAAAGCGACGGCTTCAACCGTCTGGTGCTGGAGCTCGGCGTGAACTGGCGCGAGGCGGCGCTGATCCGCACCCTCGCCCGCTATCGCCAGCAAACGGGTCTGGACCCGTCCCAGGCGGTTCAGGAAGAGGCCCTGCGCGACTATCCCGCCGTGGCCCGCGCCATCCTGGCCCTGTTCGACGCCAAATTCAGCCCGGACATCGACGGCGACGTCGCCGAGCGCGAGAGCGTGGTCGCCGATCTGGCCGGCCACATCAACGACCTGCTGCAGGACGTGAAGAGCCTCGACCACGACAAGGCCCTGCGCCGTCTGTCGCTGCTGGTTCAGGCGATCAAACGCACCAACTATTATCAGGTCGGGGCCGACGGTCAGCCCAAGCCCTACATCTCGATCAAGATCGCCTCGCGCGAGCTGGTCGACCTGCCCCTGCCCAAGCCCTTCCGCGAAATCTTCGTCTGGGCGCCCTATATCGAGGGCGTGCACCTGCGCTTCGGTCCGGTCGCCCGGGGCGGTCTGCGCTGGTCGGATCGCCGCGATGACTTCCGCACCGAGGTTCTGGGTCTGGTGAAGGCGCAGCAGGTCAAGAACGCCGTCATCGTACCGGTCGGCTCCAAGGGCGGCTTCTTCCCGAAGAAGCTGGCCGACATCGTCCGCGCGGGCGGCGACCGCGACGCCCAGCAGGCCGAGGCTATTCGCGCCTACAAGACCTTCCTGTCGGGCCTGCTCGACGTGACCGACAACATCGCCCGTGACGGGTCGGTGGTCCCGCCCGTCGCCGTGACGCGCTGGGAGGGCGACGATCCCTATCTGGTCGTGGCCGCCGACAAGGGCACCGCGACCTTCTCGGACATCGCCAACGGCGTGTCGGCCTCCTACGGATTCTGGCTGGATGACGCCTTCGCATCGGGCGGCTCGGTCGGCTACGACCACAAGGTCATGGGCATCACCGCCCGCGGCGCCTGGGAGGCCGTGAAGCGGCACTTCCGCGAGGAGGGCAAGGACATCCAGTCCGAGCCCTTCACAGTCGTCGGCGTCGGCGACATGTCGGGCGACGTGTTCGGCAACGGAATGCTGCTGTCGAAGCAGATCAGGCTGGTCGCCGCCTTCGACCACCGCGACATCTTCATCGACCCGAACCCGGACCCCGCCTCGTCGTGGGTCGAGCGGGAGCGGATGTTCAAACTGCCGCGCTCGTCCTGGCAGGACTACGACACGTCGAAGATTTCGGCAGGCGGCGGGGTCTTCTCGCGTTCGGCCAAGTCGATCCAGCTCAGCCCCGAGATCAAGGCCGCGCTGGACATCCAGGACGACGTTCTGGACCCGGCGGCCCTGATGAAGGCCATCCTCAAAGCTCCGGCCGAGCTGCTCTACTTCGGCGGCATCGGCACTTACATCAAGGCGCCGAACGAGACGGACGCCCAGGTCGGGGACAAGGCCAATGACGCCATCCGCATCGACGGCGCCGAGGTTCGCGCCAGGGTCATCGGCGAAGGCGCCAACCTGGGCCTGACCCAGGCGGGCCGTATCGCCTTCGCCCGCAGCGGCGGTCGCATCAACACCGACGCCATCGACAACTCGGCGGGCGTCGACAGCTCCGACCACGAGGTCAACATCAAGATCCTCACCGGGGCGGCCATCGCCTCGGGCGCGCTGAAACAGGAAGACCGCAACGCCCTGCTGGCCTCGATGACCGAGGAGGTCGGCCTCAAGGTTCTGGTCCATAACTACGACCAGACCCTCGCGCTGACCCTGCAACAGGCCGAAGGCGCGGCCGCGCTGGATTCCCAGCAGCGCTTCATGCAGTGGCTGGGCGGCAAGGGTAAGCTGGACCGCAAGGTCGAGGGCCTTCCGGACGACCAGCGTCTGGCCGAGATGAAGGCGTCGGGCACGCCGCTGACCCGGCCGGAACTGGCGGTCCTGACCGCCTATTCCAAGCTGGAGTTGTTTGACGAGATCGTGGCCACCACGGCGCCGGACGACGCCTTCTTCAAACAGACGCTGGTGCGCTACTTCCCCGGTCCGCTGGCGAAGTTCGAGGCCGACATGCAGCGCCACCGGCTGAAGCGCGAGATCATCTCGACCATCCTGTCGAACGAGATCGTCAACATGTGCGGCGCGACCTTCCCGGAACGTCTGCGCCTGTCGGCACAGTGCGACACCGGCGCCATGGTCATCGCCTTCGAGGCGGCCCGCCAGATCTTCCGCCTCGACGAGGCGTGGAACGCGGTTTCGGCGCTGGACGGCAAGATCCCGGCCGAGGCCCAGACGGCGCTCTATACGGAAATCTCGACGGTGCTGCGCCGCCAGACCTTCTGGCTGGCCCGCCGGGCGGCCCGTGACGGCGCGACCGTGGACGGACTGATCGCGGCCTACCGTCCGGCCGCCGACGCCCTCCGCGCCGCCGGCGGCGCGGTCCTCAGCCGCTTCGAGGAAGGCCGTCTGGAAGCCCGTGTCCAGAAATTCGTCGGCCTCGGCGCGTCGGAAGAGATGGCCCGCGACTTCGCCATGCTGCGTCCTCTGGTCGCCACCGCCGACATCGGCGATCTGGCGCGTGAGGCGGGCTGGCCGGAACCGGCCATGGCCATGCTCTACCACCAGGTCGGCGCGGCCTTCGACTTCGACCGCCTGCGCGCGGCGGCGGGCGCCGTGCCGTCCGTGGATCATTTCGACCGTCTGGCCGTGCGCCGCATGATCGAGGATCTGATGGGTGAGCAGATGATCCTGACCCGCGCGGTGGCCAAGGCTTCCAGCGTGGCGGTCGGCGCCAGCGAGGCCGCGGCCGAGAAGGCCGTCGATGACTGGATCGGCTCACGTCTGGCCATGGTCGAGGCGGTCCGGGCCTCGGTGGATGAGATCGAGACCTCGGGCTCGGGCTGGACCTTCGCCAAGCTGACCATCGCCAACGCTTCGATCCGCGAGATCGCGTCCTCGGCCCGCTGACGCCTCGAGGAGGCTGCTGATGCGCCGGTACGTCCAATTTTGACGTACCGGCGTGTCATGCTCCGGACTGTGACAGCCGACAGCAGGGCGCCGAGGCGGCTATGTCCGATATGTCCGGTGTTTTTGATGAGTCCGGTTGAGTAAATTCAACAGGTTGCGGAGTCCGGCCCGGACATGGCGGACTCATCGGCTCCGGTGGGCGGCAGGGGCCGTTTCGCGGTCCGCGACCTGATCTGCTAGACGTTGTCGGCTGAGGGAGGGCGAACCATGCCCAGGAAGTTTCTCGTCGTCGTGGACGACAGCCCCGAGTTCGAGGGCGCCTTGCGTTATGCCTCGCGCCGGGCCCGCTCAACGGGCGGCCATGTCGTGCTGTTGCGCGTCATCCCGCCCGCCGCATCCGACGCCCACTGGGCCGGCGTGCGCGAGGAGATCGAGCGCCAGACTCGCGCCGAGGCCGAGGCCGAACTGAACCGCTGGGCCGGGGAGGCCGCCGAACGCTCCGGCTCGACCCCCATCCTGCTGATCGAGCGCGGGGAGCCGCAGGGCTGCATCCGCAAGGTCGTCGGGGAAGACAACGACATCAAGATTCTGGTGCTGGCGGCGGGGGAGGGCAGTCGCGGCCCCGGCCCGCTGGTCGCCGCCGTGGTCAAACAGGGCGCCGCCTTCACGGGTCGCAAGCTTCCCGTCACCATCGTCCCCGGCGCCCTGACCGAACAGGACATCGAGGACCTGGCATGATCTCGGGGCCAACGCTCGCCGCGCGGCGGATCGCTGCTTGAGCCCCCTCACCCTCTCGTTGCCCTGCGGCTCTTGAATGGGCGGGGCCGGAAGCGCACTTACCCCTCATGTTCATCCAGACCGAACCGACGCCGAACCCCAACGTCCTGAAGTTCCTGCCGGGACGGGACGTGTCGGAGGATCCCCGCGACTTCGTCAACATCGACGAGGCCGCCGCCTCGCCGCTGGCCGAGGCCCTGTTCGAACTGGATGGCGTGACCTCGGTCTTCTTCGGCTACGACTACATCTCCGTGACCCGCGACGCCCAGGGGCTGGAGTGGAACCAGATGAAGGCCCCGATCCTGGCGGCCATCATGGATCACTTCGTCTCCGGCGCACCCCTGTTCCGCGGCGGGACGTTCGACAGCGCCGACCCGGACGGCGAGGACACCGAGATCGTCGCCGAGATCAAGTCGCTGCTGGACAGCCGCATCCGCCCGGCGGTGGCCCAGGACGGCGGCGACATCCTGTTCGACGCCTTCAACGCGGAGACCGGGGTCCTGTCCCTGCGCATGCGCGGCGCCTGCGCCGGCTGCCCGTCGTCCTCCGCCACCCTCAAGGCCGGGGTCGAGCAGATGATGAAGCACTACGTTCCCGAAGTGACCGCCGTCGAACAGGTCATTTAAGGGCGCTACCGCTCGCGACGCGGTCGCTCGCTGCTTGAGCGCGGTTTGGTCCGCGCGCCGGTCTGGAACTTGAAACGATTTCGTTCGCCCTGCCGACCGACGCGGGCCATAAGACATCATGCCCCGGTTTGAGAGTGACAGTGACGCCCTGCGTCTTGGCGAAGCGCTTGCCGCCCTGCGTCGCGCGCGCGGGTTGAGCCAGGCCGAGGCGGGCGCCCGGGTCGGCATGACCAGTCAGGGCTGGGGCCTGTATGAGGCGGGCAAACGCCCCGGCCTGTTCCGCCCTGATGTCCAGCGCCGCCTGACCGGCGCGGTCGATGCGACCCCGGAGGCCCTGGCCCTGCTGCTGTCCGATGCGTCCGCCCCGCCGCCGTCCACGCCTGACGGTCTGGAGAGCGTGGGCCGGGATTTCGCGGCTGCCGCACCGACCGGCCTTCGCCGTCTCCAGCTCTCCACCGATGATCTCGCCCCCTGGGCCGCATCCGGCGTGACGCTGGAGTACGCCCCCGGTCGCTGGCCGCGCCGGGATCAGGGCTGTGTGATCGACCTCGCGAACGGCGCCCGTCTGATCCGGATCTACGACCGGTCCGAGGGGGAGGATCTGATCGTTCGCGGCGGCCCCGGCGGTCTGTCCGTCGAGGAACGGTTGCCACGCGCGCGGATCAGGGCCGTCTCCGCTGTCGTCGCCCGGCTGGATCTCTGATGAAACTCTTTTGTTGCAACCTTGGGGTGTTTGTGAAACTGTTCGGTATCGAACAGGAGAGCCGCCATGGCCCGCGCCGCCGCCCCGGATCATATCGACGCCTATGTGGGCGCCCGCATCAGCCTTCGGCGCTCGGCGCTCGGTCTCTCGCAGGCCGCGCTGGCCCAGCGCATCGGCGTCAGCTTCCAGCAGGTACAGAAATACGAGACCGGCCAGAACCGCATCTCCGCCTCGCGCCTGCATCGGACGGCGGTGGTGCTGGGCGCCTCGGTGGACGCCTTCTTCCCGGCGATCGAGGGCGCCGCGGCGGGCGAGGCGGACATGCTGCGCGCGCTGGGCAGCACGGCCGACGGGCGCGCCGTGGCGATGGCCTTCCCGCGTATTCCCGACAAGGGCTTGCGGCAGGCTCTGGCCCGGATTGTAACGGCGCTGGCGCCCGCACCCTGAACCCGGTCCTGTGCGGCGCGCCCGGGGAAGGTCGCGCATGAAGGTTCTGGTGATTGATACGGCGCTCGGCCTGTGCACCGCCGGTGTTTTCGAGGTTGAGAACGGGACTGCGCGCCCGCTCGGCCTGCGCTCCGAAGCCATGGCCAAGGGCCACTCCGAACGACTGGGCGGCCTCGCCCGCGACGCCGTCGCCGAGGCGGGCGGGTTCGACGCCGTCGACCGGATCGGCGTGACCGTGGGGCCGGGCTCTTTCACCGGCCTGCGGGTCGGCCTGGCCTTCGCCCAGGGACTGGGCGCCGCCCTGCATCGTCCGGTGGTCGGGGTTTCCACCCTCGATGCGCTCGCCGCCTCCGTGGACGGACCGACGACGGTCGCCCTGATCGACGCCCGTCGGGGGCAGGTCTACGCCCGGTTCTGGCGCGACGGCGCGGCGGACGGTCCGCCCGAGGCCCTGTCTCTGGAGCAGGCGGCCGAGCGGGTGGCCGCCCTCGGCGCCGGCGCCACCCTCGTCGGGACAGGCGCCGCGCTGTTGGCGGCGGCCGCGTCCGGCCTGATCGTGACGGACCTGCCCGGCGCCTCTCCCGAGGCGCTGGCGCGTCTGACCGCCGCCGCCCGCCCCGATCAGGCGCCGCCGTCGCCCCTGTATCTTCGGGCGCCCGACGCCACGCCGCCGACCCGCTTGCCGGGCCAGCCCCGAGGTCAGCCCCGGGCGGCGTCCGCGTGACCGGCGCGCCGGAGGGACAGGCGGAGCGGCTCGCGGCCCTGCACGCCACCGCCTTCGACGCCCCGTGGGACGCCGCCGCCTTCGCCGCCCTGCTGGACCAGCCGGGCGTCTTCGCGGTGGAGCAGGACCACGGCTTCATCCTGATGCGGGCCGTTGCCGATGAGGCGGAAATCCTGACTCTGGCGGTCCGGCCCGAGGCGCGCAGGGGCGGGGAGGGGACCCGTCTGGTCGCCGAGGGCGCCGCCGCCGCCGCCCTCGCCGGGGCGGATCGGGTCTTCCTCGAGGTGGCGGAAGACAACATCGCCGCCCGCGCCCTGTACGCCCGCACGGGCTTCACCGAGGCCGGTCGTCGGCCCCGCTATTATGCGCGTCCGGACGGTTCGCATGTCGACGCCCTGCTTCTCGCGCTGAACTTGCCGGGGCGGCTTCCCTAGAGCGCCGACGCCGCCTATTCTCCTGCGCCATGGACCGGATCGAAAAACTCTGCGCCGACCGCGGCATGCGCATGACCGAGCAACGTCGCGTGATCGCGCGGGTGCTCTCCGCCGCCGCTGACCACCCGGATGTGGAGGAGCTGTACCGCCGGGCCTCGGCCATCGACCCGCACATCTCAATCGCCACCGTCTACCGCACCGTCCGCCTGTTCGAGGAAGCCGGCGTGGTCGAGAAGCACGACTTCGGCGACGGCCGCAGCCGCTATGAAGAGGCCGGCGACGATCACCACGACCACCTGATCGACACCAAGTCGGGCGAGGTCATCGAGTTCTTCGACGCCGAGATCGAGCGCCTGAAGACCGAGATCGCCGAACGCCTCGGCTTCAAGCTGATCGGCCACAAGCTGGAACTGTACGGCACGCCCATCGAGGGCGCCGAGCCGTCGAACCGCGAAGGCCTGATCTTCACCCGTCACGCCGCCCGGGTCGATCCGGCGGATATCGGCTAGCTGGAAGGCGCGTCGGGCGGTAAAAGCCCGTCCATGACCGATACCCTCGTCCCGCCGTCGGGGAAGCAGGCCGCGCCCAAGCGCCTGTTCATCAAGACCTACGGCTGCCAGATGAACGTCTATGACTCGGAGCGCATGGCCGATGTGCTGCGCCCGCTGGGCTATGCCCAGACGGACAGCGCCGAGACCGCCGACTTCGTCATCCTGAACACCTGCCACATTCGCGAGAAGGCGGCCGAGAAGGTCTATTCCGAGCTCGGCAAGATGCGCGAGCTGAAGGACGCCAAAAACGGCGCCATGACCATCGCCGTGGCGGGCTGTGTCGCCCAGGCTGAGGGCGAGGAGATCATGAAGCGTCAGCCGGCGGTCGATCTGGTGGTCGGCCCGCAGGCCTATCACCAGCTGCCGGAACTGCTGACCCGCACCGCCCGCGCGCGCGGCGAGCGGATCGGCGCCGACTTCGCCCCGGACGAAAAGTTCGACGCCCTGCCCGTCGAACGCGGCGTCGAGGGCTTCACCGCCTTCCTGACCGTGCAGGAGGGCTGCGACAAATTCTGCACCTTCTGCGTGGTGCCCTACACCCGCGGCGCCGAGTGGTCGCGCCCGGTGGCGGCCATCCTGTCCGAGGCCCGCGAACTGGCGGCCAAGGGCGTGCGCGAGGTCACCCTGCTGGGCCAGAACGTCAACGCCTATGACGGCGAGGGGCTGGACGGGAAGCCGTCGACGCTGGCCCGTCTGGCTTATCTGCTGGCCGAGGTGCCGGGGCTGGACCGCATTCGCTATACGACCAGTCATCCAAACGACATGTCGGACGATCTGATCCAGGCGCACCGCGATCTGGACGTCCTGATGCCCTGGCTTCACCTGCCGGTGCAGTCCGGCTCGGACCGCATCCTGCGGCTGATGAACCGAAAGCACGGTCGTCAGAAGTATTTCGACCTCATCGAGCGCATCCGCGAGGCCCGGCCCGACATGGCGATGTCCGGCGACTTCATCGTCGGCTTCCCGGGCGAGAGCGACCGGGACTTCGAGGACACGATGGATCTGGTCCGACGGGTGACCTACGCCTCTGCCTTCTCGTTCATGTACTCGCCGCGTCCCGGCACGCCCGCCTCGACCATGGGGGCGCAGGTCCCCGCCGAGGTCTCGCGCGAACGGCTGCAGGCGCTGCAGGCCCTGCTGTTCGAACAGCAGACCGCCTTCAACGAGTCCCGCGCGGGCATGACCATCCCGGTCCTGTTCGAGCGTCCGGGCAAGTTCGACGGCCACGTCACCGGCCGCTCGCCCTGGCTTCAGCCGGTGTATGTTGACGGCGTCGCGGATCAACTGATCGGCCAGATCGTTCCGGTGAAGATCGAGAGCGGCGGCCTGAAGTCCCTCAGCGGCACACTTCTGAAGAAAGCGGCCTAGTGGCGAGAGAGAGTGAATTTCTGGCTTTGGGCGATGAAGCCCTTCACGCGGTCATCGGTCCGAACAGCCGGCACATCGCCCTGATCGAGGACCGCTTCAAGGTGCTGGTCGAAACGCCCGGCGGCGGGGTCTCCATCAACGGCTCGGCGCGGGACCGCGCCCAGGCCAAGCGGGTCATCGAGGTCCTGGCCGACCGCGCCGATCAGGGTGTGGAGATCACCGAGGCCGACGTCCGGACCGCGCTGGGCGCCGCCGTGGCCCAGCCGCGCGCCGGTCAGGGCTCGGTCGCGCCCGACGCCGTGGCCCTGCCGGTTGGTCGGCGTGGCGCCATCGCGCCCAAGACGGCGGCCCAGGCCCGCTATCTGGAGCTTCTGTCCCGCTGCGAGCTGACCTTCGGGGTCGGTCCGGCGGGGACGGGCAAGACCTTCCTCGCGGCCGCCTACGGCGCCTCCCTGCTGCGGCGCGGACAGGTGGACCGGCTGGTCATCACCCGCCCGGCGGTGGAGGCAGGGGAGAAGCTCGGCTTCCTGCCCGGCGATCTGAACGAGAAGGTCGATCCCTATCTGGCCCCCATATGGGAAGCGCTGAACGACATCCTCGGTCCCGACGACGTCCGTCGCCGTCGCGACAAGGGCGAGATCGAGGCCGCGCCGATCGCCTTCATGCGGGGGCGCACGCTCAGTCACGCCTTCATCATCGTCGACGAGGCGCAGAACCTGACCCGCCTTCAGATGAAGATGGTCCTCACCCGTCTGGGCGAGGGCGCGCGGATGGTCGTCACCGGCGACCCCTCGCAGATCGATCTGGTGAACCGCCGGGATTCCGGCCTGCCCCATGCCCTGCGAATTCTGGACGCGGTGCAGGGGGTCGGCGTTCTGAAGTTCGAGGCGCAGGACGTGGTCCGGCATGCGATGGTCGAGCGCATCGTGCGGGCCTATGACGCCGATGCGGCGGCCCCGTCGCCCGATCTGGAAGAGCCGCGCCGGTGATCGAGATCGAGGTCGAGGACGAGGCCTGGTCCGCCGCCCTGCCGCAGGTCGAGGCGGTGGTGAACCGTGCGGCTTCGGCGGCGCTGGGAACGATCAAGGGCGACATCGTCGTTCTGCTGACCGACGATGAGAGCGTGCGCGAAATCAACGCCCGTTTCCGCGACCGCGACCGGCCGACCAATGTCCTGTCCTTTCCTGCGGCCGGGAGCGCCTTTCCGCATCTGGGCGATCTGACCTTGGCCTACGGCGTCTGTGCGCGGGAGGCGGTCGAACAGGGCAAGACCCTGTCGGATCACCTGTCGCATCTGACCGTCCACGGCGTCCTGCACCTGCTGGGCCGCGACCACGAGGACGACGCCGAGGCGGAGGAGATGGAGGCCGAGGAGCGATCCATCCTTGCCAGTCTGGGCGTCGCCGACCCATACACGGTGGATGAGCATTCTCCCGACGACGCCTGACGCCGACAGCCCCCGCGCGCGGTTGATCCTGCGTTTTGGCCGCATCGGTCTGGCGTTGGCCGCCGGCGCGGCGGCGGCGCTGGCCCATCCGCCGTTCGGCATCCTGCCCGGCCTTCTGGGTTACGCCCTGCTGATGTTCCTGTCGGAGCGCTCCACAACGGTGCGCGGCGCCTTCTGGATGGGCTGGCTGGCCGGGTTCGCCTACTTCTTCATCAGCTGCTGGTGGGTGGCCGAGGCGTTTCTGGTCAACCCGGCGCAGGCGTGGATGGCGCCCTTCGCCGCCTCCGCCCTGCCGATCGGTCTGGCCCTGTTCTGGGGAACGGCGACGGCCCTGTATCGCCGCTTCCTGCCGTTCGGCATGACCCGCGTTCTGCTGTTCGCCGCCCTGTTCTGCCTTCTGGAATGGCTGCGGGGGCATGTGCTGACCGGTTTCCCCTGGAACCCGGCCGGGGCCAGCTGGAGGGCGGGATCAGCGGCGTCGCAGTTCGCCGCCCTGGCGGGGGTCTATGGCCTCAGCTTCGTCACCGTGGCCGCCGCCGCCGCCTTCGGCCCGCTGCTGAACGCCGGGTCGCGGAAGGCCCGGATCGTCACGGCGGTTCTGGGCGCCCTGACCTTCGCGGTGCTGATGATCGGCGGCGCGGCGCGCCTCTCGTCGGCCCGGCTGGAGTTGACCCCGACGGTGGTGCGCATCGTTCAGGCCGACGTGTCCCAGGCGACCAAATGGACGCCCGAGGCCTATCAGGGGATTGTCGACCGCTATGTGAACCTGACGGCCCGTCCCGGCGCGGTGACCCCCGATCTGATCATCTGGCCGGAAGGGGCCCTGCCGGCCTCGGCCAACGATGTCTTCGCGCCCGGCGCGCCCGAGGCCCTGGCCATCGCCCGGGCGGTCCAGCCGGGTCAGAGCCTGATCCTGGGTCTCGGGCGAGGCGAGGCCGATCCGTCGGCGCGGGAAGGGGCGCGCTATTTCAACAGCCTGTTCGCCCTGACGGATCAGGGCGGCGAGGGGCTGCGGGTGTCCGCTGTCTATGACAAATACCGGCTGGTGCCGTTCGGCGAGTACCTGCCCGCTGGCGGGGTGATGAGCGCCCTGGGTGTTCGCGCCCTGACCCATATGCCGCTGGACTTCAGCCATGGACCGAAGCCTGCGCCCATAGACATTCCCGGCGTCCCGCGGGCCCAGCCGCTGATCTGCTACGAAAGCCTCTACCCGGGATTCACGCCCGGCGCGGCGGGGCGGCCCGGCTGGATCGTCAACATCTCGAATGACGCCTGGTTCGGGCGGACGTCAGGGCCGGTCCAGCACCTGAATCTGGCCAGCTATCGCGCCATCGAGACCGGCTTGCCCGTGGTCCGCTCGACCCCGACCGGCGTGTCGGCGATGATCGACCCCTGGGGGCGTGTGATTGACGGCCAGAGACTGGACCCGGGCGAGAGCGGCGTCATTGACGCCCGCCTTCCGGCGCCGACCGGTGTGACCCTGTACGGCCGTGTCGGGGACCTGTTGTTCTGGCTGGCTGTTCTCGGCGGATTGCTTGTCACGGCTCCGTGGCGTCGGCTGATTCGTTCCAAGACCGTTGTTCCCTAAGGGTGATTCCCCTATCGGTCACTGCGCTTGCGAAAGGATTCCCGCCCAGCGGGAAAGACGGCGCCTTACGGGCAACTAACCGTCTGTGGCCGCCCTGATTTCTGCGTTTTTTGGTGACACAGCCCCGCTGGCGGCGCATTCAGGCTTGGCCGATTATCGACTTCCAAAAGGCATATGACTATGGCGAGAGGCAAGGGCGAGGATGGTCCTCATCCCGTGGACCGGCATGTTGGCCGGCGTGTCTGCGAGAAGAGGCTGGCCCTCGGCTATAACCAGAGCGATCTCGGTCGCGCCCTGGGTCTGACTTTCCAGCAGATTCAAAAGTACGAGAAGGGCGCTAACCGCATCTCGGCTTCGAAGCTCTGGGACATCGCGCGGTTCTTCAAGGTGGACATCGGCTACTTCTTCGAAGGTCTGACCGGCGCCCAGCTGGCCGGTATGGCCGAAGGCGAAACCGCATTCGAGCACGACTTCCCGGCGACCCGCTACACGATCGAGATCGGCCGTCTGGCGCCGCAGCTGTCGACCCGGCAGCAAAAGCTGGCGCTTGAGCTGATCCGTGATATGGCCGACCGCAAGGAGACCGACGAGGACTGAGGTCCTCGTCGCCTTCAACCGCCGCCCTCGTTGCCCGTTGACCGCCGCCGACCAAAGTCGGGGGCCGCCGCCTTCTGCTCAGCCCAGTAGGCGGCGCCGTCACGTGGCTTGAACATGGTCTTGGCCACGCCGTCGCGCGAGACGACCGCGAAGGTGTTTGTCGAGGCCTGATACAGCAGCACATCGCCGTTGGGGCGCTCAGCCCGATCCACGTCCGCCGGCGGCCGGCTGGTGAAGGCCTGCACCCTGGTCAGATAGTCCTCGGCCGTGCGCGCGCCGAAATCCGCGCCGTTGCGTTCGAACAGTCGCGCCACCTTGGCGTCCACCGTCTCGCGTCGGTTGGCGGTCAAAACCGGGCGGGCCTTTTCGACCGGCGCTTCAACAGCCTCCATCGGGCCTTCGGCGGAGGTCAGCGTCGCCGCCGCGCCCTCCGCCGCCCGGTCCCGGGTCTCGACCGCCGAGCCCCCGTCCCCGCAACCGGCCAGTCCCGCCGATCCCACCACCAATGCGGCCCCCACGGCCACGATCATCGTCGTTCTGCGCATCGCACCCTCCTACGTTGAAACCCACCGGAAACAAGCCTAACCACAGGTTAACAGTTCTTGCAATGTTCTCTTTCGCTGAAGCGTCACTCGACGGCGGTGGACGGCGCCGCTAGATCAAGGGGATGACCACGGCATCGCTGTCCGGACGCAAGGTCCTGCTCATCGTCGGCGGCGGCATCGCCGCCTACAAGGCGCTGGAGCTCGTGCGCCTTCTGAAGAAGTCGGGCGCCGAGGTGATGAGCCTGCTCACATCGGCGGGGGCCGAGTTCGTCACCCCCATGTCGCTGGCGGCCCTGACCGGCCATCCGGTGCGGCAGGCCCTGTTCATGCCCGAGGACGAGACGGCCATGGGCCATATCGAGCTGTCGCGCTGGGCCGATCTGGTGGTGGTGGCGCCGGCGACGGCGGGCCTGATCGCCAAGGCGGCGAATGGCTTCGCCGACGATCTGGCGTCGACCACCCTGCTGGCCACCGACAAGAAGGTGCTGCTGGCCCCGGCCATGAATGTGCGCATGTGGCTGCACCCGGCGGTGCAGGCCAACGTGGCGCGCCTGAAGGGCTTTGACGGCTTCCACGGTGTCGCCGTCGTCGGCCCGGATGAGGGCGAAATGGCGTGTGGCGAGTTCGGACCGGGCCGCATGGCCGAGCCCGCCGCCATCCTGTCGGCCATTCAGGGTCTGCTGGCTGGTCCCGATGGGCGCCCTCTGGCGGGCCGCAGGGCCGTTGTGACCGCCGGTCCGACCTTCGAGCCCATCGACCCTGTTCGGGGCCTGACAAACCGCTCCAGCGGCAAGCAGGGCTACGCCATCGCCACGGCTCTGGCCGAACTGGGCGCCGAGGTGACCCTCGTATCAGGCCCTGTCGCTATCGACGCCCCCGTCGGCGTTACGCGCATCTGGGTCGAGAGCGCGCGCGAGATGCAGGCCGAGGTCCAGAAGCATCTGCCCGCCGACATCGCGGTGATGAGCGCCGCCGTCGCCGACTGGCGCGTTGACGGCGTCGCGTCCGGCAAGATCAAGAAGGCTCCCGGCGGCCCGCCGTCTCTGGCCCTGATCGAGAACCCGGACATTCTGGCCGGCGTCTCCAAGCCCGGTAAGGCGCGTCCGAAGCTGGTCGTCGGCTTCGCCGCCGAGACCTCGGACCTTGAGGCCAACGCCCGCGCCAAACTGTCCCGCAAGGGCTGCGACTGGATCGTCGGCAACGACGTGTCGGACGACGTCTTCGGCGCCGACGGCAATGCGGTCACCCTGTTCACGAAGGACGGCGGCGCCGACGTCTGGCCGCGCCAGTCCAAGACCGAGGTGGCCCGCAAGCTGGCGGCCAAGATTGCTGACCATTTCAAGGCCTGAGCCAGAAAGACCCGCGCCCATGACGACCGTCCGCGTCGAACGCCTGCCGCACGCCGAGGGCCTGCCGCTTCCGGCCTATGAGACCACCGGTTCGGCGGGGATGGATCTGCGCGCGGCCCTGCCGGAGGGGGAGCCCCTGACGCTCGCCCCGGGGGCTCGGGCGCTGGTTAAGACCGGCCTGAAGATCGCGCTGGAGCCGGGCTATGAGGCCCAGGTGCGGCCCCGTTCGGGCTTGGCGTTGAAGCACGGGATCACCTGCCTGAACTCCCCCGGCACGGTCGACAGCGACTATCGCGGCGAGGTCGGGGTCATCCTGATCAACCACGGTCAGGAGCCCTTCGTGATCCAGCGCGGCGAGCGCATCGCCCAGATGGTCATCGCCCGCCACGAGCAGGCGACCATGATCGAGGTTGAGGCGCTGGACCAGACGATGCGCGGGGCGGGCGGTTTCGGCTCCACGGGGCGCTGATCCGGCCTTCGGGAGCGATTCCGCGAGACCGGCGTTAACCCTGCGAACGGGCCAGGCTTGGCCGTATGCAGACGGAGACCTTCGGTATGGAGTCCCTCATCGATTCAATCACCGCCTTCCTGTCCGGTCTCTTCGGTCTGGCGCAGGGCGGGTTCGACGGCGTCAATCAGGTCATGGGTCTGCTGATCGCGGTGATCGCGGCTCTGGTCATGCCGGCGTGGAGCCGTCTGTGGGCGACCGCGCTGGGCGCGGCCTTCGTGCACATCCTGATCGGGGTGATCCGCCCGGTGCTGGACGGTGCATCGCTGACTCTGCCGCCGCTGCTGACCCTGAGCTTCTGGATGACCGTGCTGGCCCTATTCCTGGGCTATGCGATCGTCATCGCCGTCTTCTTCTTCATCAAGACGCTGTTCACCGGCGGCCGCCACCGCCACCGGGTGCACGTGCACTGAGCCCTGACGGGCTCAATGCATTCCTTTTGGGCCGCGGTCAGAAGGCTCAGCCTTCTCGACCCGACGCGGCCTGGCTAGCTGGCGGAAGAAGATGATCCTGATGCGCTCAAGCAGCGAGGCTCCGCGAGCCGAGCGATAGCGCGCCGCGAAACGGTGCGGACAAGCCGTCAGGCTTGTCTGAAACCAAGAACGTCCTGCATGTCGTACAGCCCCGGCTTGCGGTTGCGGACCCAGGCGGCCGCCGCCACGGCGCCGCGCGCGAACAGCGAGCGGTCGATGGCCGAGTGGCTGAGGGTCAGCATCTCGTCGTCCGAAGCGAACAGGACGGTGTGCTCGCCGATGATCCCGCCCGCGCGCACGGACGAGAAGCCGATCTTGCCGCTCTCGCGCGGGCCGGTGATGCCGTCCCAAGGGGCGGCGCGGACATCCTCGAGGTCCTCGTTGCGACCGCTGGCGGCGGCCTCGCCCAGCATCAGGGCGGTGCCCGAGGGCGCATCGACCTTGCGGCGGTGATGGGCCTCGGTGATCTCGATATCCCAGTCGCGCGCGTCCAGACGCAGGGCGGCGTGCTCGACCAGACCGATCAGGATGTTGACGCCGAGCGAGAAGTTGCCGCTGCGCACGATGGCGACCGTCTCGGCGGCCTTGAGGATTTCGGCATCCTGCTCCGGCGTGAGGCCGGTGGAGCCGATGACCAGCGCCGGGCCGCCGCGCGCCGCGCAGGTCTGCGCCAGTTCGACGGAGGCCTCGGGGGTCGAGAAGTCGATCACCACGTCGCACAGCGACAGGTCCGGGGTCTCGCCGCGATCAAAGCGGGCGGCGACGACGACGTCCTCACGGGCGTCCAGAACGGCCGAGACGGCCCGGCCCATACGGCCCCGCGCTCCGGAGATGCCGGCGTGGAAGATGGCGCTCAAATCAGTTCCCCCAAGGACGGAAATCCCACCCTATTGGGCCGTTTCCTTGCTGTCGCCAAGGATGTCGGCCCAGAACCGCTTGGCCTTGCCCGCGAAGGAGGAGTTGCGCGGCGTCTGGGTCTCGCCCAGTGAGGCGGCGAGCTCCTCCAGCAGTTCCTTCTGGCGCGCGGTCAGATCGGTCGGAGTTTCGACGAACAGCTCGACCACCAGATCGCCGCGCTGGCGGCCGTTCAGGTGGGGCATGCCCTTGCCCTTGATGCGGACGGTCTTGCCGGTTTGCGAGCCCGCCGGAACGTCCACCGCCGCGCGGCAGCGACCGTCACACGCTTCGGACACCAGACAGGGGGCGTCGATCTCGCCGCCCAAGGCCGCGACGGTCATGGGAACCGGCACAGTGACCAGAAGGTCCAGATTGTCCCGTTCGAACAACTCGTGCGGGGTCACCGACAGGAAGACATAAAGGTCGCCGCGCGGCCCGCCGCGCTGACCGGCGTCGCCCTCGCCCGACAGACGGATGCGCGAGCCGTCGTCCACGCCCGCGGGGACCTTCAGCTGGAGCTTGCGGTTTTTGCGGACCTGACCGTGGCCGTGGCACGTCCCGCAGGGCTCGGCGATCATTTTGCCGTTGCCGCCGCAGCGGGGGCAGGTGCGCTCGACCTGGAAAAAGCCGTTGGCGGAGCGGACGCGCCCGGCGCCCTGACAGGTGGTGCAGGTGGTCGGCTGGGTGCCCGGCTTGGCGCCCGAGCCCTCGCAGGTGTCGCAGGTCGCGGTGGTGGGGACCGAAATCTCCACGTCGGCGCCCTTGTAGGCCTGCTCCAGCGTGATCTCGAGATCGTAGCGCAGGTCCGAGCCGCGACGCGGCCCGCCCTGTCGTCCGCCGCCGCCCTGACGGCCGCCGAAGGCGTCTCCGAAGGCGTCGCCGAAGACCTGGGAGAAGATGTCGTTGAGGTCGTGGAAGCCCTGGCCGCCGCCGGCGCCGAAGGGATTGCCGCCCGCGCCTCCGCCCGCGTGGCCAAAGCGGTCATAGTGGGCGCGCTTCTGATCGTCGCTGAGGACGCTGTAGGCCTCGGAGATCTCCTTGAAGATCGCCATGGACTCTTCCGAGCCGCCGTTGCGGTCCGGGTGATGCTGCATGGCCAGCTTGCGATAAGCCGACTTCAGCCCCGCCGCGTCGATGGTCCGCTCGACCCCCAGAATCTCGTAATAGTCCCGCGCCATCCGGCGATCGTCCTCTTACTCTGGCCCCGTCCGCACGCCTGTTCCCGGCGTTTGCGTCAAAGGGCTGACCGGGCTGACATGGGCGCCCGATCCTGTGATGCAAGTTTCATGAAAAGACCCCGCCCGTCGCAGGACAAGCGGGGTCTGGTTCAGCTCACACGAAAGCCGTGGCTTACGCGCTCTTCTTGTCGTCGGCGTCCGAGACTTCCTCGAACTCGGCGTCGACCACGCCGTCGTCGGCCGGCTTTTCAGCCGAGGCGTCGGCGTTGTTCTGGGCGGCATACATCGCCTCACCCAGCTTCATCGAGGCCTGGGCCAGGGTGTTGGTCTTCTCGCGGATGACCTCCGGATCGGAGCCTTCCTTGGCCGACTTCAGGTCCGCCAGAGCGGCTTCGATGGCGGTTTTGTCGTCGCCGCCGATCTTGTCGCCGTGCTCGGACATGGCCTTCTCGGTCGAGTGGATCAGGCTGTCGGCGCCGTTCTGGGCCTCGACCAGTTCCTTGCGGGCCTTGTCGGCCACGGCGTTGGCTTCGGCATCCTTGACCATCTTTTCGATGTCGGCGTCCGAAAGGCCGCCGTTCGCCTGGATGCGGATCGACTGCTCCTTGTTGGTCGCCTTGTCCTTGGCGGTCACGTGCACGATGCCGTTGGCGTCGATGTCAAAGGCGACCTCGATCTGCGGCATGCCACGCGGCGCCGGCGGAATGCCGGCCAGATCGAACTGACCCAACAGCTTGTTATCCTGCGCCATCGGACGCTCGCCCTGGAAGACGCGGATCGTCACGGCCGACTGGTTGTCGTCGGCGGTCGAGAAGACCTGCGACTTCTTGGTCGGGATCGTCGTGTTGCGTTCGATCAGCGGGGTGAAGACGCCGTTCAGGGTCTCGATGCCGAGGGTCAGCGGGGTCACGTCCAGCAGCAGCACGTCCTTGACGTCGCCCTGCAGCACGCCCGCCTGAACGGCGGCGCCCAGCGCCACGACTTCATCGGGGTTCACACCCTTGTGCGGCTCCTTGCCGAAGAAGGCCTTCACGGCCTCCTGCACCTTGGGCATGCGGGTCATGCCGCCGACCAGGACGACTTCGTCGATGTCCGAAGCCTTCAGACCGGCGTCCTTCAGAGCCTTCTGGCAGGGCTCGATGGTGCGTTGGACCAGATCCTCGACGAGCGCTTCCAGCTTGGCGCGCGACAGCTTGATGTTCAGGTGCAGCGGGCCCGAGGCGTTCATCGTGATGAACGGCAGGTTGACCTCGTAAGACGTGGTCGAGGACAGCTCCTTCTTGGCCTTTTCAGCCTCTTCCTTCAGGCGCTGCAGGGCCAGCTTGTCGGTCCGCAGATCGACGCCCTGCTCCTTCTTGAACTCGTCGGCCAGGTAGTCGACCAGACGCAGGTCGAAGTCTTCACCACCGAGGAAGGTGTCGCCGTTGGTCGACTTCACCTCGAACACGCCGTCGCCGATCTCCAGGATCGAGACGTCGAAGGTGCCGCCGCCGAGGTCATAGACAGCGATCTTCTGGCCGTCGGCCTTGTCCAGACCGTAGGCAAGCGCGGCCGCGGTCGGCTCGTTGATGATGCGCAGGACTTCCAGACCGGCGATCTTGCCGGCGTCCTTGGTCGCCTGACGCTGGGCGTCGTTGAAGTAGGCGGGAACGGTGATGACGGCCTGGGTGACGGTCTCGCCCAGATAGGCCTCGGCGGCCTCCTTCATCTTGCCCAGGGTGTAGGCCGAGACCTGCTGGGGCGAATAGTCCTTGCCGTGGGCCTTCACCCAGGCGTCGCCGGTCGGACCCTTGGCGATCTCATAGGGGACCATGTCCTTGTCCTTGGCCACCACCGGGTCCGAGAACGAGCGGCCGATCAGGCGCTTGATGGCGAAGAAGGTGTTGGTCGGGTTGGTCACGGCCTGACGCTTGGCGGGCTGGCCCACCAGCACTTCGCCACTGTCCTGGATGGCGACGACCGACGGGGTCGTGCGGTTGCCTTCCGCGTTCTCGATGACCTTGGGGTTCTTGCCGTCCATGACGGCGACGCACGAGTTCGTGGTGCCCAGGTCGATGCCGATAATCTTGGCCATATTTTTAGTCTCTCACTCCATATCAGCGGGCGGTGCGGCGGCCTTTTAAAGCGAAGCGCCGCGCGTGACCGCCCCCGATTTCAGGGTCTGCGGGATTTTTGGAAAGCCCCACGTCTTGCGGGGTTTTCCGGGGATTGACGCCGATATGGGAAACACCCCCCTGCCTGCAAGGGCTTTGGGCGATTCAGTCGTCAGGCTCCGTCAGGAGACGACCGCGAAAAGAGAGCGCATCACACTGTTATTCGGAGCCGGGGGACGGCTCGGGGAGACATGAGATGAAAAAGACCCTCACCATCATCGCCGGCGCCGCCCTCCTGGCGGCCGCCTTTGGAACCGCCCCGGCGACCGCCGCCGCCGAGCCGCGTATTGCCGCACAGCCGGTGACCACCATCGTGGTCCAGTCGCGCGACGGTCAGAATCGCCGCGTCCGCATCCACAACCAGACCGGCTGGACGATGACGCATTTCTACGCCTCGGACTCGCGCGTCGACGACTGGGAGGAAGACATGCTGGGCTCGGGCGTGCTGGCCAACGGCGCCAGCGTCATGATGAACATCGACGACGGCAACGGCGGCTGTCTCTACGACTTCAAGGCCCGCTTCACCAACGGTCAGGAGTTGACGCGGATGCGCATCAACGTCTGCCAGATCGCGGACTATTATTACACGCGCTGATTTTTTCGGATCAGACGCCCGGCCGCCTCGCCGTTCTTGCGGGGAGGCGGTCCGCGGTTCAGGCGGCGCGGCGGGCGAAGGTCTGTTCCGGCGCGGTCGCGAGGCGGAAGCGGTCAACCGATCCGGACAGGCTCTCGGCCTGCTGGAGCAGGGAGTGGCTGGCGGCCGTGGTCTGTTCGACCATCGCAGCATTTTGCTGCGTGACCTGATCCATCTGGTTGATCGCGGTGTTCACCTCGCGCAGACCGAGGGCCTGTTCCTGCGCCGAGGCGGCGATCTCGGAAACGAGGGTGTCGATCTCCGCGACGCGGCTGACGATCCGCTGCAGCGCCTGACCGGTCTGGCCGACCAGATCGACGCCCGAGGCCACCTGAACGCTGGAGGCCGAGATCAGGGTCTTGATCTCCCTGGCGGCGTCGGCGGACCGCTGCGCCAGGGCCCGCACCTCCGACGCCACGACGGCGAAGCCGCGTCCGGCCTCGCCCGCGCGGGCGGCCTCGACCCCGGCGTTGAGGGCCAGCAGATTGGTCTGGAAGGCGATCTCGTCGATCACCCCGATGATCTGGCCGATTTCCTGCGAGGACTTTTCGATGGCGTCCATGGCGTCGACGGCCTTCCGCACGACCTGCCCGGAGGTCTCCGCGTCGCCGCGGGCGCCCAGAACCACGTCCGAGGCCTGACGGGCGCCCGAGGCGGTCTTGTTCACCGTGGCGGTGATCTGGTCCAGGGCGGCGGCGGTTTCCTCCAGCGATGCGGCCTGTTGCTCTGTGCGGCGCGACAGGTCATCGGCCGCCTGACTGATTTCGCTGGAGCCGGTGCGGATCGATCCGGCGTTGCGGGCCACGGCGACCATGGCGCGATTCAGCTGGCTTACCGCGGCGTTGAAGTCGTCCTTCAGGGGCCGATAGGCCTCGGTGAACTCCTCATCGACCGTCGTCGCCAGGTCGCCCTGCGACAGGCCGGTCAGGGCATGCCCAACCACGGCGACCGCATGGGCCTGGACGGCTTCAGCCTCGGCGCGCGCGGTTTCGGCCCGATCCCGTTCCTCGGCCAGCACGTCCAGATAGGTGGAGATGGCCAGATCCATGTCCAGCATGACCCGCTGGGTCAGTTCGGCCACCGCTTCCGAGGTCACCCGATCGTGGTCGGCGGCCTTTTCGCTCCATTTGCGGGGACGCCGGGTGACCCGGTCGATCAGATGGGCCAGCAGCACGCTGTAGCCGCCGATGTACCAGCTCGGCTCCAGACCGATCCGGGCGTGGACCTGCCCGATGGTTCGCACGGACTGGCCGTAGTCGGCGTCGATCCGGCCGTCGATGATCGCTGACCAATGCTTCTGCTGCGCCGCGCTGGCCGCCGAGATGTGGCCTTCGTCCCGGAAGAAGCGTCGCATCTCCGGGGTCGCGCGAACCCGTTCGTAGAAGGCGCCCAGCGCCCCCGGCACGGCGTCGCGCAAGATCGGGCCGATGGACCGGTAGGCGTCCGAAGGCGTCCCGAGGTTCATGAAGGCGAGGCGCCTGCGCAGGGGATCGTTGGACATGTCGGGTCTCGCAGAGGAAGGTTAGTTTGCTAACAATCCGGCGTTCCGTCAGCGTTAACGGCCATCCACGGGATTTCCCTTAGTTCTGGTGTGGATATAAGGATATCCTTATATGTTTCTTGCCCGATGGGGCGCGGCGGTCTATAGGCCCCGCAAACCTTCGATCAGGACCGACCCATGACCGACTATATCGTCCGCGACATCTCGCTCGCCGACTTCGGCAACAAGGAAATCGCCATCGCAGAGACCGAAATGCCCGGTCTGATGGCCCTGCGCGCCGAGTACGGCGCCTCGCAGCCGCTGAAGGGCGCCCGGATCGCGGGCAGCCTGCACATGACCATCCAGACCGCCGTGCTGATCCAGACGCTGGAAGCGCTGGGCGCGGAGGTCCGCTGGGCGTCGTGCAACATCTTCTCGACCCAGGACCACGCCGCCGCCGCCATCGCCGCCAACGGCACCCCGGTCTTCGCCACCAAGGGCGAAACCCTGCTGGAGTACTGGGACTACGCCCACAAGATCTTCGAATGGGCCGACGGCGGCTATCCGAACCTGATCCTCGACGACGGCGGCGACGCCACCCTCCTGTGCGTGCTGGGGCCGAAGGCCGAACAGGACGCCTCGGTTCTCGACAATCCGCAGAACGAGGAAGAAGAGGCCCTCTACGCCGTCATGAAGCGGTACCTGAAGGAGAAGCCCGGCTTCTACTCCGCCATCCGCGACGCCATCGGCGGCGTGTCGGAGGAGACCACCACGGGCGTCCACCGTCTGTACCAGATGGCCGAACGCGGCGAGCTGCCGTTCCCGGCGATCAACGTCAACGACAGCGTCACCAAGTCGAAGTTCGACAACCTGTACGGCTGCCGGGAATCGCTGGTCGACGCTATCCGTCGCGGCACCGACGTCATGCTGTCGGGCAAGGTCGCGGTGGTTTGCGGCTACGGCGACGTGGGCAAGGGTTCGGCCGCCTCGCTGCGTCAGGGCGGCGCCCGCGTGAAGGTCACCGAAGTCGATCCGATCTGCGCCCTGCAGGCGGCGATGGAAGGCTATGAGGTCGTGACCCTGGAAGACGCCGCCGCTGACGCGGACATCTTCGTCACCGCCACGGGCAACAAGGACGTCATCACCGTTGAAAACATGCGGGCGATGAAGAACAACGCCATCGTCTGCAACATCGGCCACTTCGACAGCGAAATTCAGGTCGCGGGCCTGAAGAACTTCAAGTGGGACGAGATCAAGCCGCAGGTCCACCACGTGGAATTCCCGGACGGCAAGAAGATCATCCTGCTGTCGGAAGGCCGTCTGGTGAACCTGGGCAACGCCACGGGCCACCCCTCGTTCGTGATGTCGGCCTCGTTCACCAACCAGACGCTGGCCCAGATCGAACTGTGGACCAACGCCGACAAGTACGAGAACTCGGTCTACACCCTGCCCAAGCACCTCGACGAGAAGGTCGCCTTCCTGCACCTGGCCAAGCTGGGCGCGAAGCTGACCACCCTGTCGAAGGAACAGGCCGACTACATCTCGGTCCCGACCGAAGGCCCGTTCAAGCCGGATCACTACCGGTATTGAGGGCGCCTTGCGCCCTTGAGGCGCTATCGCTCGGCTCGCGGAGCCTCGCTGCCTGAGCGCGAGGCTTCCGGGCTGAAGTGGAAGATCAGAGAGGGGGCCGGGAGCGTCATGCTTCCGGCCTTTTCGTTGTCAGGCGGCGAGGAAGCGCTGGCCCAGTTCCTGATCGCGGTCGGCCAGACCCGTCTCGAAGTCCATGAAGACGTCGATCAGCTCGTCCACCCCCACCGGGGCGGCGCCGGGGGAGAAGCGGAAGCGCCAGAAGCTGACCACATGCTGGATCGCGCCCAGCTGTTCGCCCAGCCGGGTGAACAGGCGCGGGGCCTGCAGCAGGAAGTCCCGGAAGGCGCCGGGGCGAGCTTCCTCGGTCAGGGCCTTGTAGGCGTTCTCGTAGATCAGCAGGGTTCTCGACGCGTCGTCGCAGACGGCGATGATCCGGTCGCGCAGGACCTGACGGCCCCGGTCCAGATATTCGCGGGCGTTGCGGTCGACCTTGCCAAGGGGCTTCACCGTCGAGACGGCGTCGGCCACTCCGGCCACGTCGCTCATGAGGCTGGTCAGCACCCATTTGTAATAGAGGAAGCCCTTCCAGCAGAAGATGCCCTCCTGATATTCCTCGGGCTTCAGGTGCAGGGTCTGGCGCAGGGCCTCCATCCGGTCGCCCGGATCATTGGACAGGATCTTGCCGGCCAGACGACGGGTCGAGCCGACCGCCTCGATCCCGGCGCCGAGGCTCAGGGTCACCAGCGGGCGGATTTCCGCCTCCACGAACTGGACCATCCGCATCAGGTCGCCGTCGCTGATCGAGAAATAGCAGGCCGCCGGCTCGATCCCGGCCCGCTTCAACTGTTCGCGCAGCAGGAAGGGGTCCAGCGAGGGCAGGGCGTCCATCAGGCGCAGGGTGGCCAGATCGGGATGGTTGGGTTCCAGCCCGAAGGTCTCCTGCATCATCCGCTCGAAGCCGCGCTGATCCACGAAGACGAAGCGACCGCCGGTCTTCAGGTCGTCAGAGTCGATCGGGATCACTACCTTGGTCGCCACCTGACGGCGCAGGTGGAAGGCGTCCAGTTCGTCGCGGCGGAGGCGGTGTTTGATGATCAGGGCGCTGTTCAGCGCCGGGGTCCGGAACACGGGGTTCGCGCGCCAGTCCGCCTCATGACCATGCTCATGAGTGACCTTCAGCAGATTCAGCACCCGCGCGGTCGAGGCCGAGCGGCGCAGGTGTGCCAGATTTCGGATCGCGCGGTCGGTCATGAAGCCCCTTGGGTAAGGGGAAACCCTGACACGCAAAGATGACCAACGGCTTAGCCTGTAACCGATTACCGGGCCGGTCCGTCTCAACGCGAACGGGCCGCCCCGCGAAGGGACGGACCGCCCTGTCGTCAGCTCCGGATCAGAATCGGGCGTTGAGGCTGAGCCAGACGCTGCGCCCCTTGTCCTTGTTGTTGTAGTGATCGAAGAACAGGGCCTCGTTTGTGTCCTGATAGTCGCCGTCCGAGTTCAGGTCGCGGAACTCGGTGTCGTAGGTGGTGAAGTCCTCGTCGAGCAGGTTGTTCACCCGGCCGTTCAGCGTCAGCCACGAGGTCAGCTCGTATGAGCCGCCCAGGTTCAGCACCGTATAGCTCTTGTAGAACAGCTCCTCGCCGGTGATCGTGTGGAGGCCGCGATAGCGGTCCGAGCGTGTCTCGCCGGTCAGCAGAAGGTTGAACCGGTCGGTGACCCGCCAGTCCAGCGAAGCGTTGGCCATGTGCCGGGCGCTGTTGCCGAGCGGACGGCCGATCTCGGCGCCGCTCTTCTGTTCACTGTCGGTCCAGGTGTAGTTCCCGCGCAGGCTCAGCCCGCTCAGGATGCGCCAGCGACCGGCGACCTCGATGCCCTGGATCTCGACCTCGTCGATGTTGGTGGCGCGGCTGCTCGAGCCGTAGCCGAGGTCCGCGTACTCGCCACTGCTGGCGCAGGCCAGTGTCAGGCCCGGCCCGCAGGGCTGGTTGGCGATCTTGTCCTCGAAGGTGTTGTTGAAGGCCGTGATGTTGAAGTTGTGGCCCGCCGGGGATTCCCAGTAGACGGCGATTTCGGTGCTGACGCTGGTTTCGGGCTTCAGGTCCGGATTGCCGAACATGGGGGAGGTGCCCTGACCGCCGAAGCCGGTGATGCCGTCGTACAGCTGGGTCGTCTTGGGCGTCTTGAAGCCGGTCGAGACCCCGCCCTTGATGGTCCACCGGTCGTTCAGGCTGAACACCCCGTACAGGCGCGGGCTGAGGTGGTCGCCGAACACCTCGTGGTCGTCGTAGCGGACGCCGAAGGTCAGGGCGAAGGGCTCGACGATCCGCCAGGTGTCCTCGGCGAACAGGGACCACATATTGTGCTCCTGCTTCAGGCCCGGCGTGCCGGTTTCCAGACCGAAGACGCCGTCCGTCAGTTCACCGCGGATGACCTGCAGGCCGGTGACGACGGTGTGGTCGCCCGCCGCCTGGAAGGGCACGGCCAGCTGGGCGTCCAGGGTGTACTGGGCGCTTTCGAGGGTCCGCTTCGGACGCGGCAGGAAGGTCGCCTCGGCCGCCGCGCGGCGGTCCGCCAGGCTCATCCCGGCATAGGCGCCCGTGCCGTCGATCATGGTCAGCAGCAGCTCACGCTCGGCGACCGTGAAGGGCAGGGTGCGGCCGTCGTTGTTGGTCGCCACGTGCGACAGGGTCACCTGGCTTTTTCCGAAGCCCCATTCGCCCTGATGGCTCACCGACCAGAAGTCGCGGGTGAATTCCTGGGCCGGGGCGTAGCCGACGCGCGGATTGGCCCGACGCGTCCAGGTCCCGCCCGAGGTGGTGCAGGTCGCGGCGCTGGAGCCCGTCCCGTTCAGGCAGAAATTCCCCGCGCTCCAGATGCTGTCGATGTTGTCGACCGTGCCGACCGGATACTCCAGCCCGCCCGCGTCATTGGTCTGGATGGCGTTGTCATACTCCTGCCGCGAGGTGTCGTAGTCGACGGTCACGGTCTGGTTGGCCGTGGGCGTCCAGGTCAGGGTCAGGCCGCCGGCGAGGTTTTCGTTGTCCACGGTCTTGCCGCCGCCGCCGAAGCCCAGCGAGCGGACATGCTCGAACCCGGACGGGTCGGTGACCGTGTCATAGACCGGGTTGGAGGCGTTGCGCTGATACCAGCTGCCGCGCGCGTTGAGGTTCAGCACGCCGGGAATCAGCGGTCCGCTGGCGTAGAAGTCGACAGTGGTGTCGTCGCCGTACTCGTCATTGGTCTCGAAGGTCCGGGCGGTGGTCAGCGAGCCGGCCCAGCGATCCAGATTGCGCTTGGTGATGATGTTGATGACGCCGCCCATGGCGTCGGCGCCGTACAGGGTCGAGGCCGGGCCGCGGATGACCTCGATACGCTCGATCGAGTCCAGCGGCGGGATATGGTTGAACTGGTTGCCGCCGAAGCTGTTAGGATAGATGTCGCCGTGGTTGTTCTGGCGACGGCCGTTGATCAGGATCAGGGTGTAGTCCGATCCCATGCCGCGCATGGAGATGGAGCCTTGACCGGTCTTGTCGCGGGTCTCGCCGATGTCGACGCCTTCCAGATCGCGCACCGCGTCCAGCAGGGTCATGTAGGGCCGGGTCTGCAGCTCCTCGACGGTGATGACGCTGATGCTGGCCGGGGCGTCGGTGATCTTCTGCTCGAAGCCGGCGGCGGTGACGACCACCTCGTCCAGCTGGGTCGGCTGATCCTGTTGCTGCGCCAGCGCGGGCCCTGCGGCAGCCATGAGCGCCGTGGCCGAAACCAGCGCGCGGATGGTCTGTTTGCGAGTAATGATCATGACGCCCCCGAACAATGCGAGCGCTTCTCAATATCGTTCGCAGCTACGCCGCAACCGGGTGTGCGCTTTGACCGCAGGTGTCGCAGGGGGCGATCCGCCGCTCTGGCGCACGAGCAGACAGGGGCCTAGAACGCGTTCATGGAACTCTTCGACATCCTCGTTTTCGCGTCCGTGCTGGCCGTGGCGGTGACCCTGGCCCTCGGCCTGCGCCAACTTTACAAGGACGGACCCGAGGCCCGGTCGCGCTCGAACAAGCTGATGCGGCTTCGCGTCGCACTGCAGGCGCTGGCGGTGATCCTGCTGGTCACGGGCCTGTGGTGGAAGTCCACGCACGGGGCCTGAGCCGGTGGTGGTCCTGAACCGCATCTATACCAGGACCGGCGACGGCGGTCAGACGCGGCTGGCCTCGGGCGCGCCTGTGTCCAAGACCGACCCCCGGGTCGAGGCGATGGGCGCGGTGGACGAACTGAACGCTGTCATCGGCGTGGCCCGGCTGCATTCGGGTCAGAACGACCGCATCGACGCCATGCTGGGCCGCATCCAGAACGAGCTGTTCGATCTGGGCGCCGATCTGGCGACCCCGCTGGAGCCCGCGCCCGCATGGGAGGCCCTGCGCATCCTCGACAGCCAGGTCGAACGACTGGAGCAGGAAATCGACTGGATGAACGAGAGCCTGAAAGCCCTCGACAGCTTCATCCTGCCCGGCGGCTCGCCGTTGTCGGCGCATCTGCATCTGGCCCGAACCGTGGCGCGGCGGGCCGAGCGAGATGCGGTCCGTCTGGTCGAGAGCGGAGAGACGGTGAACGGCGCGGCGATGCGCTATCTCAACCGCCTGTCGGACCACCTGTTCTGCGCCGCCCGCCGCGCCAACGCCAACGGCGCGGGCGACATCAAGTGGAAGCCCGGCGCGACGCGGTAGGGATCAGCGGGTCGCTTCAGCCAGCGCCTTTCGCTGACGTTCGGCGTCGGCGTCGCGGGCGGTCTGTTCGGCCTGCAGCCGGTCTTCGATCTCAATCAGCTCGCGATTCTTGCGGTCAGAGGCCTGGGCCCGCGTCTCGCCGGGCTTCCGTCCGGTGATGCCCTCGATCTCGGCGATCGACAGGGGGCGGGCGCAGACTTCCTGATCCGGATCCCACCAGCCGCCGTCGGCGACGCAGCGATCCCCCGGTTCTTTCACCAACACCTGCCAGGCCAGGGTGGCGCCCACCAGAACGGCGAAGGTGCACAGAAACAGCACGCTGAGCCGTTTCATCGTCAAAAGGCGGTGCATCTGGAGCTTCCCGTGATCCGGCGTGTTGACGCCGCGTTACGTTGACAGGCCGGGTCAGGCGTACCTATTGCCTGACCCAACATTCCGGCGACTTTGTGGATAGCGCAATGAAGGTTCTAGTCCCCGTCAAACGGGTGATCGACTACAACGTCAAGGCCCGCGTGAAAGCGGACCAGAGCGGCGTCGATCTCGCCAACGTCAAAATGAGCATGAATCCCTTCGACGAAATCGCCGTCGAAGAGGCCGTGCGCCTCAAGGAAGGCAAGGAGCACCATGCCGCCGGCACGGCGACCGAGATCGTGGTCGTCTCCATCGGCGTGACCCAGGCCCAGGAAACCATCCGCACCGCCCTGGCCATGGGCGCGGACCGCGGCTTGCTGATCCAGTCGGACGCCGACCTCGAGCCGCTGGCCGTCGCCAAGCTGCTGAAAGCGGTGGTCGATGAGGAAAAGCCCGACCTCGTCCTGATGGGCAAGCAGTCGATCGACGGCGACAACAATGCGGTCGGCCAGATGCTGGCCGCCCTGCTGGACTGGCCGCAGGCGACCTTCGCCTCGAAGATCGTCATCGGCGACGGCAAGGCGACCGTTACCCGTGAAGTGGACGGCGGGCTGCAGACCATCGCCTCGACCCTGCCCGCCGTGGTCACGGTGGACCTGCGCCTGAACACGCCGCGCTACGCCTCCCTGCCGAACATCATGAAGGCCAAGAAGAAGGAGATCGCCACCAAGGCCGTCGCCGACTACGGCGTCGACGTCGCGCCGCGCCTGAAGGTGCTGAAGGTCACCGAGCCGCCCAAGCGTTCGGCGGGTGTGAAGGTGGCTGACGCCGCCGAACTGGTTTCCAAGCTCAAGTCCGCGGGGGTTCTGTAATGGCCGTTCTCGTCATCGCCGACCACGACGGCTCGGCCGTTCGCGACACCACCCACAAGACCGTGACCGCCGCCCTCGCCCTGTCGTCCGACGTGGACGTGCTGGTCGTGGGCGCCGGCGCGCAGGCCGCCGCTGACGCGGCCGCGAAGATCGCGGGCGTCCGCAAGGTTCTGCTGGCCGACAACGCCGCCCTGGGCCATCAGCTGGCCGAGGCCGTCGCGGCCACGGTCGTCGATCTGGCGGGCGGGTATGACGCCGTCCTGTCGCCGGCCACCACCGACGGCAAGAATTTCATGCCGCGGATCGCCGCGCGTCTGGACGTCGCCCCGATCTCGGACATCGTCGAGGTCGTCAGCGCCGACACCTTCGTGCGCCCCATCTACGCGGGCAACGCGCTGGAGACCGTGCAGTCCTCGGACGGCAAGAAGGTCATCACCGTGCGCGCCACCGCCTTCGCCCCCGCTGCCGAAGGCGGCTCGGCCAAGGTCGAGGCTGCCACCGGAGCCGGCGAGGGCAAGACCGCCTTCGTCAGCGAGGAGATGGTCAAGTCGGACCGTCCGGAACTGGGCGCGGCGAAGATCGTCGTCTCGGGCGGTCGCGCCCTCGGCTCGGCCGAGGAGTTCCACGCCGTCATGGACCCGCTGGCCGACAAGCTCGGGGCTGCGGTGGGGGCTTCCCGCGCGGCCGTGGACGCCGGCTACGCCCCGAACGACTACCAGGTCGGCCAGACCGGCAAGGTCGTCGCCCCGGCGCTCTATATCGCCATCGGCATCTCGGGCGCCATCCAGCACCTGGCCGGCATGAAGGACTCCAAGGTCATCGTCGCCATCAACAAGGACGCCGACGCCCCGATCTTCCAGGTCGCCGACTACGGTCTGGTCGCCGACTACAAGACGGCGGTGCCGGAACTGATGAAGGCCCTCGGCTGAGGGCTGTCACAGGCAGAATGAAGAAGGCGCGGTTCCGAAAAGGGGGCGCGCCTTTTTCGTGGGCGAGACCTGAGCTGTTCGCTTCGGCTCGCCCGGCATAGGATTAGTCGAATGACCATCGCCTGGACACACGGCTATTCCGCAGACGAACTGGACCGGGCGCAGGAGCGCTTCCGGCTGACGTTCCCGTCCGATCTGGTCGCCCTGTTGCGCGACCGACGTCCGGTCGGCGGCCCCGACTGGAATGATGAAACGGAGATGCGCTCACGGCTGGCCTGGCCGTTCGAGGGGCTTCTGTTTGATGTCGAGGCCAACAGCCTGTGGTGGCCCGAGTGGGGCGCTCGCCCCGACACGCCCGAGGCGTGTGCCGAGGTTCTGCGGGGCGTTGTCGGTCGGGCGCCGCGTCTCATTCCCATCTTCAGCCATCGCTATCTGCCGGCGACCCCGAACCTGCCCGGAAACCCGGTCTTTTCGGTCTATCAGTCTGACGTGATTCACTATGGCGCAGACCTGCAGGACTACGTTGATCGGGAAGAGGGCGGCCGGGATCACACGCCATGGCCCGCCGTCATTCGCGAGATCGACTTCTGGTCAGAACTCGTGCGGCGGAACGTCTGACCACCTGTCCATGACCACCCTCGCCATCAAGCTCACCCCCGGCGCCGCCTCCGACCTTATCGACGGCTGGGATGTGGACCCCGACGGCCGCCCGGTCCTCAAGGTCCGGGTCCGCGCCCGGCCCGTCGAGGGTGAGGCCAACGCCGCCCTGATCAAACTCCTCGCCAAGGCCCTCGGCTTGCCCAAATCCGCCGTCTCGCTGGCGCGCGGCGGGCAGTCGCGGACGAAGATGGTCGCCGTCGCCGGACTGTCGCCGGACGAGGTGCGGGACCGTCTTTCCGCACCGTGACGAAATCGGCCTTTGACGGATCGCGCGACTGCCCCCTTTAATCCGCTCCGAGTTCGCGCCCCCATTATCCGGGCGGGCGCACAGGGGAGCTGTTCATGAGACTTCGACGCCTGGGGGGCGCCAGCCTCGCCGCCATCGCCGTGCTGGCCCTGGGGGCCTGCGCCACCAACGGAAGCACGAGCCCGCAGACCGAGACCGCCGCCACGCCGCGCGCCCGGGCCGCCCTGCCGCCCGGTCTGGACGCCGCCGCCAATCCCGACCCCTTCCCCTCGACCTATCGCGGCCTGCCGCGCGAGAATTTCGCCATCGTCGGCGGCACTGTCTATGACGGCGCGGGCCGCAAGTTCGAGAACGGCGTGGTCGTGGTCACCGATGGTCGCGTGGCCGCCGTCGGCGACGCCTCCACCACCATCCCGGCGGGTTACCGCACGGTGCAGGCCAACGGCCGCTTCGTGACCCCGGGCATCATCGACGTCCACTCGCACCTGGGCGTCTATCCCTCGCCGGGCGTGCAGGGGATGAGCGACGGCAATGAGGCCACCAGCCCGAACACCGCGCAGGTCTGGGCCGAGCACAGCCTGTGGCCGCAGGACCCGGGCTTCAACACCGCCCGCGCCGGGGGCGTGACCACCCTCCAGATCCTGCCCGGCTCGGCCAATCTGTTCGGCGGGCGCGGCGTGACCGTGCGCAACATTCCGTCGGTGACCATGCAGGGGATGAAATTCCCCGACGCCCCCTACGGTCTGAAGATGGCCTGCGGCGAAAACCCCTCGCGGGTCTATGGCGGGCGCAACCAGAGCCCGGCGACGGGCATGGGCAATATGGCCGGCTATCGCGCCGCCTTCATCGCCGCGCGCGACTACAAGGACAAATGGGACAAGTGGCGTCAGTCGGGCGAGGGCTCGCCGCCGACCCGCAATCTGCAGCTCGAGACCCTCGCGGGGGTGCTGGACGGCTCGATTCTGGTCCAGAACCACTGCTACCGGGCCGACGAAATGGCGATGATGATCGACCTGTCGAAGGAATTCGGCTTCCGCATCACCGCCTTCCACCACGCCATCGAGGCCTACAAGCTGGCGCCGCAACTGGCCCGTGAAGGCATCTGCGCCGACATGTGGACCGGCTGGTGGGGCTTCAAGATGGAAGCTCTGGATGCCGTGGAGGCCAACGCCGCCCTCGTCGACGCCCAGCCGGGCTCCTGCGCCGTCATCCACTCGGACGACGCTGAACTGACCCAGCGCCTCAATCAGGAGGCCGCGGCGGCCCTGGCCGCCGGTCGCCGCATCGGCATGAACATTCCGGAGGAGCGGGCGATCAGCTGGATCACCCTGAACCCGGCCCGGTCGCTCGGCATCGCCGACGAGACCGGCTCGCTGGAAGCCGGCAAGCGCGCTGACGTCGTGATCTGGAGCGCCGATCCCTTCTCGATCTACGCCCGCGCCGATCAGGTCTTCATCGACGGCGGTCTGGCCTTTGACCGCGCCAACCCGGCCTACCAGCCGGTGTCCGACTTCGAACTGGGCCAGCCCGGCTACGGCCTGCGCGCCGCCAACGTTCCGCAGGGAGCCCGCTGATGCGCCTCAAGAGCCTGATCCTCGCGGCGGCCTCCGTCGTCGCCCTGACCTCTCCCGCCGCTGCGCAGGAGCTGACCGCCATCACCGGCGGCCGCGTCCTGACCGGTTCGTCCGTCATCGAGAACGGCACGGTGGTCATCCAGAACGGTCGCGTCGTCTCGGTCGGAACCGGCGCAGCTCCGTCCGGCGCCCGCGTCATCGACGCGCGCGGCAAGGTGGTCGCCCCCGGCTTCGTCGCGGTCGATTCCGGCCTCGGCGGGTCGGAGATTTCCTCCGTCGGCGGCTCGGATGACCTGTCCAACGGCGCCAACACCATCAGCGCCGCCTTCGACGTCTCCTATGGCCTCGATCCCTGGTCCTTCACCCTGCCGGTCGCCCGTCTGGGCGGCATCACCCGCGCGGTGGTGGTCCCCAACCATCCGGGCGGCTCCAGCGGCCACAACCACCAGGACGACAGCGACTTCGCCGGGGTCGGCCATGCCGGGCTTCAGTCGCCCAGCCTGTTCGCCGGGCAGGCGGCGGTCATCCATCTGGGCGCGGGCAACGACATTCTGGTGCGCGCCCGCGTGGCCCAGGTCGCGCCCTTCGGCGAAGCCGGCGCCGGTGTCGCCGGCGGCGCCCGGGGTGCCGAATTCACCCAGTTCCGCGAAACCATGAACGAGGTTCGCCTCTACGCCCGCAACAAGGCCGCCTATGACCGGGGCGGCATCCGCGAGCTCAGCCTGTCGCGCGCCGATCTGGAGGCCCTGATCCCTGTGGCCAACGGCTCCATGCCGCTGATCGTCACCGTGCGCCGCGCGGCCGACATCCAACAGGTTCTGCGTCTGGCCAGGGAAGAGGGGGTGAAAATCATCCTCGACGGCGCCGAGGAAGGCTGGCTGGTCGCCGACCAGATCGCCGCGGCCAATGTGCCGGTCCTGCTGAACCCGATCTCCAACCTGCCGGGCAACCTGGAGACGCGCGGCGCGCGGATGCAGAACGCGGCGGCGCTGGATGCGGCGGGCGTGGTCATCGCCATCAAGGGCAATGAGGGCTCGATCCATCGCGCCCGCGAAACCCGCTACAACGCCGGCAACGCCGTCTCGCACGGCCTGCCCTATGAGGCGGCGATCGAGGCGATCACGGTCAATCCGGCGAAGATCTTCGGTCTGGCGGGTCAGTTCGGGGAGCTGCGCCCCGGCGCCGCCGCCGACGTGGTCATCTGGTCCGGCGACCCGCTGGAGCCGCTCAGCCTGGCCGAGCAGATCTGGATCAACGGTCAGGAGCAGGCCCCGACCAGCCGTCAGTTCCTGCTGCGCGACCGCTATCGCGACGGCGGCGAAGGGGCGATGCCGCCGGCCTACGGTCGGTAGGGATTAGGGAACAGGGATTAGGGATTAGGTTTGCGCGTTAGGCAGTCAGGCGATGAGCGGGTATCTCTTCGCCCAATCCCCAATACCTAGTCCCTAATCCCTCCATGTCCTCCCCCCGCATCTTCATCGACGCCGACGCCTGCCCGGTGAAGGACGAGGCCTATCGCGTGGCCGAGCGCTATGGGCTGAAGGTGTTCGTCGTCTCCAACGGCTGGATCAACACCCGTCGCGATCCGTGGATCGAGCAGGTGGTGGTCGATGCGGGCCCTGACATCGCCGACGACTGGATCGCCGAGAGGGCGGGCAAGGGCGACATCGTGGTGACGCAGGACATTCCGCTGGCCGACCGCTGCCTTCAGGCGGGGGCGCAGGCGCTGAAGTCGAACGGCACGCCCTTCACCCCGGACTCCATCGGCTCGGCCTTGGCCGGGCGGATGGTGGGCGAGCATATGCGTTCGATGGGCTTGCAGACCTCCGGCCCGCCGCCCTTCGGCCCCAGGGACCGCTCCGCCTTCCTGCAAGCGCTGGACAGGGCGGTCGTCATCGCCAAACGGGCGCTGGGATGACCGTCATCCCCGAGGACGAGCTGGAGTTCCGCTTCTTCCGCGCGGGCGGGCCGGGCGGCCAGAACGTCAACAAGGTCTCGACCAGCGTCCAGCTGCGCTTCGACGCCCGCAACTCCCCGTCCCTGACCGATCCGGTGCGGGAGCGGCTGCTCAAGCTGGCGGGCAGCCGGGCGACCCTGAACGGCGAAATCCTGATCACCGCCGTCCGTTTCCGCACGCAGGAGCGTAATCGGGCCGACGCTGTCGGCCGTCTTCAGGAACTGGTGGATCAGGCCTCGATCAAACCGGTCTATCGGGTGCCGACCAGACCCACCCGCGCCTCGAAGGAGCGGCGGCTGGAGGGCAAGTCCAAGCGGTCCACGATCAAGAGCGGGCGGGGCAAGCCCCGCCTCGACTGAGCCTAGCGACGGCGCGCGGCCGCCGCTTGCGCCGGCGTGACGGGCAGGGTGGCCAGCGTCAGCTTTCCGTCCCGATCCGTATCCAGCGAGTAGAACCAGCGCTGGGTCGCTTCGGCCCATTCCTGTGACGTCACGCGCTGATCGAGATTGGTGTCAGCCGACTTCACCGGTTGCGGCAGGTTGAAGAAGCCGGAGTCCGCCACCGGTCCGTAGCCGGCCGGACGTCCGCCGCGTCCGCGCGAACGGCGGCTTCCCGGCTGCCCCTGTTGCGGTGCGACGCCAAGGGTTGAGGTGTCCGCCAGCGGGATAGCCTCGCCGCCGCCCGCCGGACCGGGGACATTGATCGTGGGGAAGCCGCCCGGACCTTCACCGCCGGCGCGCTGTCCCATCCCCATGCCCCCGAAGCGGCGCAGGTTTTGCTCATAGGCCGTCAACTCGGTCTGGTTCAGTCGGCCATCGCGGTCGGTGTCCAGAAGCGCGAAATAGCGCAAGCCGTCCGCAGTGAACTCCGCCAGCGTCACCGCGCCGTCATTGTCCGTATCAGCGCCCGCGAACCAGACGGCGGACGGATAGGGCTGATCCGCCGGGGCCACGAAGGGCTCGCCGAAGGGGCTGATGAACAATGACGGCCGGGGCGGTCCCTGCGGCGCGAATGGCGTCTCCCGACCGCCGATGCCCGAGGCGCAGGCCGTGAGCAGGACCGCCAGTCCCGCTACGGCCACCGGGGTCAGGGTCACCTTGAATGCACGCATGGGGGACGGTCTCCGAAGACGCCAGGGAGGGGCTATTGAGCGGGACGGAACAGCAGGGCGTCGATCTTGCCGGCATCGTTGAAACCGATGACCCACTGGGTCGCGGCGTTATCGAAGGTCACGACGAACATGTCCGCCCCTTCCTGCGAGCCGACGAAATCCACGGCCCTAACGGCGCCGAAGCTGCGGATGAGGGGCAGGACACGGGGTTCCTGCTCGCGCATGCGGGTGACCAGACCCTCCTCCATCAGCGAATAGTCGATCGTGCCCGCCTGGGCGTTCTGGATGACCGTGCGCAGGGTGTCTTCGGACTGGGGGTTGGCCGGTTCCGTCGCGGGGGCGATCGGCGCCGGACGGGGCGCGGCGGGCGCCGGGGTGTTCGACGGGCGAGCCGGGGCGTCAAAGCTGTTGGGAACGCTGCCCGCGGCCACCTGGGCCTGAACAGCGGCGGGTGCGGTGATGGTGGTCAGGCCGACAGCGGCGGCCAGAACGAGCAGTTTCATCGGCGGTTCTCCGGAAGCGCTCAGACGATGGTGGGCCAAAGCGACAGAACGAGGGCGGCCACCGAGGCGCATATTGCAACGGTGACACAAACAATGACCCAGACCGGCGTCCGGGCCTCGCGCACGATAACGGTCCGGGCCTGAGGCGGGTTCTGCGCCAGCTTCGACAGGGCCTTCAGTGTCGCGCGCAGTTCGTCGACGGCGTCGCGGATCTGGGCCTGCGGCCCCAATTCGCGACGAATCCAGCGCTCGACCACCGGCTGGGCGGCGGCCCACAGGTCGTGATCGGGGTTCAGGCGACGGGCCACGCCCTCGACCGACACCATGGTCTTCTGAAGCAGGATCAGCTCGGGCCGCAGGTGCATGTCGAACAGGTCGGTGATCTCGAACAGCTGGCCCAGCAGACGGCCCATCGACACCTGCGACGCCTGCTTGCCGATCACCGGCTCGCCGACCGCGCGCAGGGCCTGGGCGAAGGCCTCGACCGAATGTTCGGGCGGCACATATCCGGCCTCGAAATGCACCCGGGCGATGCGGTCATAGTCGCGGCTGATGAAGCCCCACAGGATTTCGGCCAGATAGCGCCGCTCCGCCGGCCCCAGCCGCCCCACGATGCCGAAATCGATCGCCGTCAGCTCCGCCGGGGCGTGGCAGAACAGATTCCCCTCATGCAGGTCCGCGTGGAAGGCGCCGTGGTCCAGCGCCTGCGACAGGAAGGAGCGCACGACGTTGTCGGCCAGCGCATTGACGTCCAGACCCGGCTGAAGAATCGCGTTCGGATCGGTGAGCGGCAGTCCTGTCGCCCATTCCAGCGTCAGCACCCGTTTGCCGACCCCGTCCCAGATCACCGCCGGAGCGTCCATATGGCCGGTGACGCCCTGGGCGTCCGGCTTGGCCATGATCTCCTTGAGCTCGGACGCGGCCGCGGCCTCCAGCCGCATGTCCAGTTCCAGCGTCAGGGCGCGGGCGATGGTCTCGACGAAAGCCGAGGGTTGCAGCCGGCGCGACAGAGGCACGAAGCGGACAGCCAGTCGCGCGGCCAGTCGCATCGAATCCAGTCCCTGCGCCACGCGGCGCTCGACGCCGGGTCGCAGAATCTTGACCGCCACCTTGCGGCCGTCGGCCAGTCGGGCGGGGTGGGCCTGCGCCAGCGAGGCGGCGGCGACCGCCGGACCGAACTCGGTGAACAGGGCCTCGACCGGACGGCCCAGCGACCGCTCGACCTCGCGCCGGGCCTGATCCACCGGGAAGGCGGGCAGGGCGTCTTTCAGGCGGCCCAGATCGCGGGCGAACTCGACGCCGAAGATGTCGGCCCGGGTGGCCAGCACCTGTCCCAGCTTGATGGCGACCGGGCCCAGATGTTCAAACGCCTTGCCCAGGCGCTGGCCCGGACGCCCCTCACGGCCTTCACGCCCCGCGAACAGGTGCAGGAGCCGGGCGATCCAGCGCGCCCAGACCGGCAGCAGGGGGGTGATCTCGCGCGGCGCCAGGGCGTCGTGGCGGATCAGCACGCCCAGCCAGCCCAGCAGTCGCAGGGCGGCGCTCACGGGCGCGCGGACGGGCACCGTGACCGGCGGAGGCGGAGGCGTGCCGGGATCGACCTTCAAGCTCAGATCGCCCATCCGTGGTGGATGGCCGCGACCCCGCCCGACAGATTGGTCACGGTGACGCGCTTGAAGCCCGCCTCCTCGATCATCTGCCTGAACGTCGGCTGGTCCGGGAAGCGGCGGATGCTCTCGACCAGGTACTGATAGCTGTCGCGATCCTTCGCCACCCACTCGCCGATGCGCGGAATGGCGTGGAAGGACCAGGCGTCATAGGCCTTGCGGATGGCGCCGGAGGTCGGGCGCGAAAACTCCAGACACAGGAATCGTCCACCGGGCTTCAGCACCCGGCGCGCCTCGCGCAGGGCCTGCGGCACGTCGGCCACGTTGCGAATGCCGAAACTGATCGAATAGGCGTCCACCGAGGCGTCCGGCAGCGGCAGGGCCATGGCGTCGCCGACGGTCCAGGTCATCTCGGGTTCGCCGCCCTTGTGCACCCCCGCCATGATCATCTCGGCGTTGTAGTCCAGCACAATGACCTTGGCGTCGTCGCCGCCCATCCGCAGCTGGGCCGCCCGCGCCATCTTCGAATAGCGCCGCGACATGTCGCCGGTGCCGCCCGCGACATCCAGAATGGTTTCGCCCGGACGGGGATTCAGCTTCGCCGCGGCGGCGTCTTTCCAGAGCCGGTGCACGCCTCCGCTCATCAGGTCGTTCATCAGGTCGTAGCTGGAGGCCACGCTGTCGAACACGCCGCGCACCATGCGGACCTTCTCCTTCGCGTCCACATCGCGAAAGCCGAAGGAGGAGGTCTTGCCGGCGTCTTGGCCGGACGGGGTTTGGGAGGCGTCGGTCATGCCACCGCTCTACCCCTTCACCGGGGCCGCGTCATCTGCCTGTGTGGCCGCAGCCTCGTCGTTTCAGTTGGCGGTGTTCGGCCTGGGCACGCCGAGGTCCTTCATCACCGACGAGATCATCCGGTAACAGCCGCAGGCGGCGGCCTCCAGACCGGGCCGGTCCAGCACCTCGACCCAGCCCCGTCCGCGCCGGATCAGCTTCTGGCCCTCGATCTCGGACCCGATCTCCGAAACAGTCGCCCGGCGCACGCCCAGCATGCCCGCGATGTCTGACTGGGTCAGCTTGATACGGTCGCCGTCACTGCGATCGTGCAGGGTCAGAAGCCAGCGGGCCATCCGTTCGTCCAGTCGGTGCTGGGCGTTGCAGGCGGCGGTTTGCTGCACCTGGGCGAACAGGCTTTCGGTGAAGCGGGACAGGGCGTCGCGCATCGCCTCGCTGGATCGCAGGGCATCAGAGAAAACATCCGCCGGGCAGCACGCCGCCGTACCTTCGATCTGGGCGATGGCGCGGCTGGAGGCGCGGGCGTTCAGCGGCCCACAGGTCACCCCCACCAGCCCTTCTCGGCCTATGGCGGCGGTCTCGACCATGTGGTCGTCCGCCAGCACGGTCATCAGGGAGACCACGCCCGTCATGGGGAACCAGACCTCCCCCAGCGCCTCGCCGGCGTCGTACAGCATCTGGCCCTGCGCGAAGGGACGCTCGTTCAGATGCGGCTCGATCCGTTTTCGGTCGGCGGCGGGAAGGGCGTTGAGCCAGAGATTGTCCATGCCGTCCTCCTGTGTCGAATGGCGACGCTCGATAACGCCCAAGCTTCCTTCAACGTTCCCGCTCCGCTTGGGCGGTCGCGCGCTTGTGGAGCGGCGAACGGCGGGCTACGCCGGAAAAAACGGAGGGAACGATGCCGGAACAGATTGACGTCGCGGAAGCGCTGAAAGGCCTCCCCAACTGGCGAAAGGCGGACGACGAACGCCCGGCCATCGCCCGCTCCCTGACCTTCGCCGACTTCAACGCGGCCTTCGGTTTCATGACCCGCGTCGCCCTTCTGGCGGACAAGGCTGACCACCATCCGGAATGGTCGAACGTCTACAACCGTGTAGAGGTGCTGCTGACCACCCACGACGCGGGCGGGGTGACGATCCGGGACACCGACATGGCGCGCTTCATCGATGAAGCCGCCGCCGCGATGGGAGCGAAATGATGGGCGGACGGGTTAAGAACAAGAAGGTCCTGATCACCGGCGCCGCAGGCGGGTTGGGCACGGCGATGGCCCACAGGCTGGCTCGCGAGGGGGCGAAGGTCGCCGTGAGCGACATCAATCTGGACGGCGCCCGGGCCTTGGCCGACGCCATCAACGCCGACCATCCCGGCAGCGCCTTCGCCTTCGCGCAGGACGTGACCAGCGAAGAGCAATGGATCGCGGTGATCGACGCCGCCACCCGGGCAATGGGCGGTCTCTCGGTGCTGGTCAACAACGCGGGCATCGGCGGCCCTCTGGCCTTCGTCGAGCAGGACACGGTCGAGAACTGGCAGCGCCAGTACGAGATCAACCTGCGCTCGATCATGCTGGGAACCAAGCACGCCATGCCGCATCTGCGCGACGCTGCCCCGGCCTCGATCATCAATATTTCCTCGGTGGCCGGCCTCGCCGCCGCGCCGGGCATGGGCGCCTACAACGCCACCAAGGCCGGCGTCTGGATGTACTCCAAGACCATCGCGCTGGAGGCGGCCAAGATGGACTGGAACGTCCGCTGCAACTCGGTGCACCCGGTCTTCATCAAGACCCCTATCCTCGATCCCTTCATCGCCATGGCGGGCGGGGATGAGGGCAAGGCGCACGAGCGGCTGGCCCGAGGCATCCCGCTGAAGCGGATCGGCGAGCCGGACGATGTCGCCTACTGCGTGGTCTATCTGGCCTCGGACGAGTCCAAATTCATCACCGGGACCGAGTTCGTCATCGACGGCGGCATGCTGGCGCAATAGGCGCCTGATCGCTGGCGGGACGTCAGTCGACCGCGATGATCTCGACCGATTGGCCCGCCACCACCGCCTCGTCCCCCACCCGCTTGCCGATCAGCGCCCGGGCCAGCGGGGAGACGTGGCTGACCGAACCCTTCGCGGGGTCGGCCTCGTCCTCGCCCGTGATCCGCCAGGTCTGGCTGCGGCCGTCCTCACGTTCGATAGTGACGGAGCCGCCGAAACGCGCGCGCCCGTCGGGCCTGGTCTCGACCAGCTGGGCCGAGGCCCGGCGGGCGGACCAGTACCGCAGGTCCCGCGCCGCCCGCGCCATGGGCGTGCGGTCCGTCTCTATGGAGCCCGCCGCCTGCGCCGCCGCATAGGCGGCCCGCGCCTCCGTCAGGGCGGCCTCGATCCGCGCCAGCCCTTCGGGTGTAACGAGGTTGGCCTGCGGGGAAATGGGACGGTCCGGAAGATCGGCGGCGGTGGCCTCCAGATCTTCCTCACGGGTGAAGGCGACGCTCATGGTCTCAGCCTATGACGATTTCCGGCGGGGTGGTCCACCGGACATGAAAAAGGCCGTGATCGGATGACCACGGCCCTTTTGATCACGAGACGACAGGTCGTCAGACCCGTCGCCCTCGGCCCATGATGAAGTTCACCACGAGCAGGATCAGGAAAACGACGAACAGAACGTAGGCGATGTTCATCGAAATACCCGCGACGCCACCGATGCCGAGAGCGCCGGCGACGAGGGCGAGCACGAGAAAGATAAGGGCCCAGCGAAGCATGAGCGGTTCCTTCCAGAGCGGTTGTTCCAAAGGGGGCGGCTCAGCACCGCTCCTGTGAAACCAACCGCCGGGAAGCGAAGCGGTTCCCGACCTCTAGCGGCGACGCCTCGTGTGCGATTTCTCGGTGAAAGCCGCAGCAACAAGACTGGCAAGCGCCGGATTTCTCAGGAAAATCCAGCCTCCCGCCAAGGCCGCCGCCGTACCCAGGATCGGGCGTTCGCGGAACAGGGCGAAGGCCCGCTCACCCATTCCCATCGGTTCGTCTTCCTCGTCATCATCCGCACCTTCCGTTCGCAGGAAGACGAGGGCGACGACCGCCGCCCCGAGGGCGAACAGCAGGAAGGTGATCGAAGCCGCCGCGAGGGACGGCATCACCATGCTCAGGGCGTAGAAGATCGCCACGCCCAGAAAAATCACGGCGACCAACGCCGCGCCCGCCGCGACGGCGGCTGCGATCGCCTTCTTCACCAGACCTCTGGCCAGCCCCCCGCCGAACATCAGCGGCGACGACCGGCGAGCAGCAGCCCGAGCACGACGCCGACGCCGAGCGCGATGGCGGTCGATTGCAGCGGACGTTCCTGCACCCGCTCGGTCAGATAGCGCTGGGCTTCATCGAAGCGCTCCGACGCATCATCGTAGTACTCGCGGCCCTTCACACGGGCTTCGTCGTAGTAGCCGCGGGCGCGTTCGCGCAGGACATCAGCCTGCTCGCGCAGTCGGGTCTCGGCTTCAGCGGCCTTGGCGCGGATGCGGGCGTCGGCGGCGGACGCCTTCTCCCGCAGCGCGGCCTTCTCTTCGGCGCCGAGGACCTTCAGGTCGTCCTTCAGCGTGTTCAGATCGTTCTTAACTGCGGCGCGGGCCGCCTTGGTCGTCGCCATGATGCGCGCTCCGTTTGGTCAAGCTTGACGGTTAGATAAAGAACCCTGAGCCGGAACGCTACTGTGACCTCGCGGTTCCCGCGGTGCAGCATGGGGGAAGGGAGAGAGCAGGGCTTGGGAATCAGGAATTAGCGAGATCGCGCGGGCGGCATCCGCTACGCCGTCTCTTCCTAATTCCTAATTCCTAAGCCCTACTCCCTCCATGACCTTCCTTTTCCCCCCCGCCCCCACCCCCTCCATGCCGATCGAGGGTTCCGACGCCCGCTTCCCGGTGCGGCGCATCTTCTGTGTCGGCCAGAACTACGCCGCACACGCACGCGAGATGGGCCATCATGAGCGGGCCGACCCCTTCTTCTTCACCAAGCCCGCCGATGCGGTGGTCACGGACGGCGCCGATCCGCTCTATCCGACGGCCACCCGGGACCTGCATCACGAGGTCGAGCTGGTTTGCGCCGTCGGTCCGGACGGGGCGCTGGGCTGGGCAGTCGGCTGCGATCTGACCCGTCGCGACCTTCAGGCCGAGGCCAAGCAAAAGGGTCGTCCGTGGGACGCGTCCAAGGGGTTCGATCAGTCCGCGCCCTGCGCCGCCATCCATCTCGGCGCCCTGCCTGATCCGACGGCGGTCATTGAACTGCGGGTCAACGGCGAGGCGCGCCAGACCGGCCGTCTGGACGACATGCTCTGGAGCCCGGACGAAATCCTGACCAAGGCCCGCGAGCTCTGGGACATTCAGCCGGGTGACCTGATCTTCACCGGCACGCCCGAGGGCGTCGGCCCTCTGGCTCCCGGCGACCGGGTCGAGGCGACCATCGGCGGCCTGCCCGCCCTCCGCTTCACGGTGGCGGCGCGATGATCCTGCACGGCTACTGGCGCTCGGGCGCCGCCTACCGCACCCGCATCGCCCTCGAACTCAAGGGCCTGTCCTATGAGCAGCGGGGCCATGACCTGCGCACCGGCGCCCAGAAGGACCCGGCCTATGTCGCGCTGAACCCGCAAGGCATGGTCCCGGCGCTGGAGGTCACTTCAGACTCCGGGGGCGCCGTCCTGACCCAGAGCCCGGCCATCCTCGAATGGTTGGAAGAGGCGTATCCGACGCCCGCCCTGCTGCCGTCCGACGCCATCGGCCGCGCCCGCGTCCGGGCCATGGCCGCCCTGATCGGCTGCGACATCCATCCGCTCAACAATCTGCGCGTCGGCAAGGTCCTGCGTGAAGGCTTCGGCGCCGATCAGGCCGCCATCGACGCTTGGGCCGCCCGCTGGATCATCCCCGGTTTCGAGGCGCTGGAAGCCCTCGTCGCCCGCCATGGCGCCGGCTGGAGCTACGGCGACGCCCCGACCCTCGCCGACTGCTACCTGATCCCGCAGATCTATTCGGCGGGTCGCTTCAACGTCCCTCTGGACGCCTTCCCGAGACTGCTCGCCATCGACGAAGCGGCGAAGTCCCACCCGGCCTTCGTGGCGGCTCATCCGGACAACCAGCCGGATGCGGGGTGAGGTGAGTGAAAAGTGATTTGTGAGTAGTGAGCAGAAATCGGTTCGGGGGAAGGACTGAAGAACCGAAGCCATGATGCGGTCCCTCCACTCACCACTCACTCTTCACTACTCACCGCCCCCCCCCCTCACCCCATGAACCGGTCCACCGCCGCCAGGAACCGCGTCGGCTGGTCGATCATCACCATGTGCTCGGCGCCCTCGATCCGCTCGAAGGTCGCGGGGTTGGGCAGGCGCGCGTAGGCGTCGCGGAAGACGCTGTCGGCGTGGCCGCGCGGCGAGTTGCGGTCGGGGCTCCAGCCATAGACGACGGTCACCGGGGCGCTGATCCGGGGCAGGCGGGGGCGCAGGTCGACCGTCATCACCTCATACAGGGACTGGGCCAGCACCTGCCGGTCGCCGCCCTGCCAGCCGATGCCGCTGAACAGGCTGTCGGCCGCTCCGCCCAGCTCGACGCCGAACTGCCGTCCCTGTGACCGCAGGGCCTCGTCGCCCAGCAGCTGGATCGCCTGATAGGCCACCTGCGCCAGAGGCTGGACGTCGCGCACCGTCGCCTGCGGGCTGATCAGGGCCGCGAAGAAGGGCGAGGAATCCACCGTCATCAGCCGCCCCACCGCCCACGGCCAGTCCGAGGCGACGCGCAGGCCGATCTGGCCGCCCATCGAATGGCCGATGATGGCGGGCCGGTTCAGGCGGGTCTCGGTGATGTAGCGCAGCACCTCCCCGGCGACAGGCGGCAGGACTCCGCCGTCGCTGTTGGCCTGCGCCGGCAGTTCGCCGAAGCCGCGCACCGAGACCAGATGCAGCCGGTATCGTCCCGCCAGCCGGTCGGCGGTCGAGCGCCAGATGGCGGCGGTCGAGGCGAGGCCCGGGATCAGGATCAGGTCGGGCCCGCTCCCGCGCGTCTCCACCGTGATCCGGCGCGAGGCGAAACCGGCTTGCGCCCATGCGCCGGTCGGGGCCGCCAGCATCGCCGCCGCGCCCGCCGCCTTGATCAGGATGTCCCGTCGTGAGCCTTGCATGCGCCTGTTCTCCCGGCGGATTGCGGCGCCATGATGAAAAAGGCCCGGAGGGCGAACCGTCCGGGCCTTGGTCTTCATCAATCCGCAAGCCGGGTCAGGCCGCCGGGCGCAGACCTGCGCTCAGGGTCGGCTGCTGGGTCCGCTTTTCGCCGCCGGCCGCGATGATGCGGTCGATGCGGGCCTTTTCGGCGCGGAAGGCGGCCAGATCGGCGCCCGCCAGAACGGTGCCTTCCTGGGTGCGCACGCCGGCCGGATTGATCCGTTGGCCGCCGCGCCAGATTTCATAGTGCAGATGCGGACCGGTCGAGGCGCCGGTCGAGCCGACATAGGCCACGACCTGGCCCTGACGGACGCGCTGGCCGGCGCGAATGCCCGAACCGTAACGCGACAGGTGGCCATAGCCCGTCTCGAGGCCGTTCGGGTGACGGATGCGCAGCCAGTTGCCGTAGCCGCCCCAGCGACGGGCCTCGACCACCACGCCGTCAGCCGGAGCGACGACCGGCGTGCCCATGCCCGCGGCGAAGTCGATGCCTTGGTGCATCTTGCGGAAGCCCGCGATCGGGTGACGGCGGAAGCCATAGGACGACGAGATGCGGAAGCCCCTCTCCAGCGGCGTGCGCATGAAGGCCGAACGGGTGTTCTTGCCGGTGGCGTCGAAATACTGGGCTTCGCGGGCCCCGGCGGGCTTGAAGCGATAGAAGGTCACGCCCTTCAACTGGGCGTAGAGCAGGTCGCCGGAGCCGATGGTGCGGCCGTTCTCGGTGACCGTGCGGTCAAAGACATAGGTGAACTCGTCATCCGACCTGATGTCCCGATCCATGTCGAACTTGTGCGAGAACAGACGACCGGCGGTGCGGGCGATCCCGGCGGGCGCGCCTTCGCGACGGGCGGTGCGCGACAGCGAGCCCTCGACCTTGCCGGTCAGGACCACGGTTTCGTGTGTCACCTTCTCTTCCAGCGCGCGCAGACGCAGGGCGCCGTCGAAGCTGCGTGACACCGTAACCTGGCTGGCCGGTCCGGTGCGCATGGTCAGGCCGATCAGACGGGCGTCGCCCCGACCGCCGCGCGGCTTGGAGATGGCGGTCTCGAATTTCTGGCCCGCGCGGATCGAACCGACGTCCATCGCGTTGGAAAGGGTGGCGGCGATGGCCGAGGCTTCCTCGGCTGCGATGCCGGTGCGACGCACGGCCTGCTCGAAGGTCTCGCCGCGACGGATCTGGACGGGAATGGCTTCCGGGGCCGTCATGCCGACGGGCGCGCCGCCGGCGGCGAAGGCCTGGGCCTCAAGCTGGGCGATTTGCCCGGCGGTAAGCATGGGTGCTTCTTCAGCTTGCACAGGTTGATAAACGCGCCCGGCGAGCAGCGCCACCGAGACCGCGGCCACCGCCGTAAGGGCGTGAGGCGCGATGCGCATCGGCTGGCGGCGTGGATCGAACTGAGCCATCGAACCCCGATAAACGACGACGCCGGATCGGCGCCCAAGCCACTAAAAGCAAGGATCGCGCCGGATTGCCCCCCGAAGGAACCATCAAACGCGAAGGGGGCCGTATAGCCCGTCTGCCCCATCATGGGAAGCCAGATCGTTACAGGCCGTTAACCGGAGCCGTAATCGGCCCGGTCATCGCTGGTAAAGCCTTTGTGAGCGATCAGATGATCAGAGGTCAGCGCGACAGTATTCGTGCTGTATCCGATTTCTATTGGCGCGCGGTGGGCATGGTCGGTTGCGACCGACTCTCGCTTCACTCAAAGTTGCCGCCAAGACACTATCCTGTTGCGACGCAGCAACGGTGAATTTGCTCAAGTCGCCATGTCTTTTCCTCATCGCTCTTCCCGCCTCCCCGCCTGTGCCGCTAAAGGACGACGGGTATGAGCGACACGGCCTCACCCCCGCCCGGAACCCCCCGTCCGGACAAATGCCGCGCCCGCCCGGTGGTCCGCCGTGTCCTCGGTGTCGCCGGGATCGTGCTGTGCGTGCTTCTGGTCCTTCTCGCCCTGACCTGGCTGAATCGCCGCGCGGTCACTCGCCAGGTGCTGGTCGGGTGGCTGGAGCGCGAGGGCGTTCCCGCCGATGTCGACATCGAACAGATCGAGCTGGACAGCGTCGTCGCGCGCATTCGCATCGGCGATCCGCGCAATCCGGATGTGACCGTTGAACGGGTCGAGGTCGACTATGTGATCGGCGCGCCCTGGTCCGCCAGGGGGCTGGGTGTGACGCCGAGCCGCATCCGGCTTCTGCGTCCGGTCGCCCGCGTGAGCCTGCGGGGCGGCAAGGTCTCCTTCGGCTCGCTTGATCCCCTGATCGACAAATTCACCGGCCGTCCGCCCGGTCCCGACAGCAAGGCGCCGCTGGTGCTGGTCGAGGACGCGCGGGTGCGCCTGGATACCGACTACGGCCCCGCCGACATTCTGGGCGATGCCCGGGTCGAGGACGGCAAGCTGATGCGGCTGGTCGCCCGGCTGCCCGAAACGGCCCTGCGCAGCGGCGACCGGATCGACGCGCGCGGACTGGCCGCGACCGTCAATATGACCACCACGGGCGACCGGATCGCGCTGCGCGCCACCGCCTCCGCCGCTTCGGCCCGTCTGCCGGGCGTGGGCGGGGAGGGCGTCGGCCTGACCCTGACCGGGAATCTGCCCTATCCGGACCTGAAGACCCGCCGTGGCGACGGTCAGGTGCGGCTTGACGTCCGTGCGACCGCCGACCGTCTGATGACGGGTGAGAACAACGCCCGACAGGTCGAGACCGCGCTCAACTTCGTCGGAACCACGACCGGCTGGCTGGAGGCCTTCCGCATCGAGGGCCGCACCACCTCCGATGTCCGCGCAGCGGGACTGACCGGCGTCGTCGCCGGACAGGGCGCGCGCCTTCGCCTGACCAATGCCGCCACGGTCGTGGACCGGAACGCCGACGGCGTCGGCTGGCGGATCGAAGGTCCGGCCGAGGTCGTCGCCGCTCGTATCGAGGGTGTGGGGCTGAGCGGCTCCGGCGTTCGTCTGACCACCGCGAACCTGATCGCGGGCGGGCGGGGCGCGGCCGTGGAGGCGCAGGGCGCGCTGGCGCTCGCCGCCGACCGCTTTGCCGCCGGGGATCTGTCCCTGACCGGGGCGCGCGGAAGCGCCCGGCTGGATCTGGTCGCCGACGGCGCCCTGCGCGTGGAGGTTCAGGGCGGGCTGCGGGCCGCGCGCGGCGCCTGGCCCCTGTTCGGCGCGCCGGCCCGCGACGACATCGCCGAACTGGCGGGCATGAAGCGCGCCCTGTCCGCCTTCGCCGTCGATATTCCCGCCTTCACCGTCACGACCGGCGGTGGCGGCACACGGGTCACGCTGGATCGGCCCGCCGTCCTGACCCCCGCCAACGGCGGCGTCCTGACGATCCGCGCCGGAAGCGGCCCGATCTTCGCCGCGACGCGCGGCCAGCAGGGCGGCGGCAGTCTCTCGCTGACCGCAACCCGTGGGCAGGGCCTGCCCGAGGCGGCTTTCAATATTCCGCGCTGGTCCCTGACCGAGGGGGGCTTTACCGCGACCCTGGACGGGCGGGCCGCGCTGGACTTCGATCTGGCGCGCGGCATCAGCCTGCAGACGAAGGGCGAGCTGGCCTCTTCGGGCGGCCGCCTGACCTATACGGCGGCCGACTGCATTCCCCTGACGGTCGAACGGCTGGAGCTGGACGAGAGCGACGTCACCGATATCTCGGGCCGCTTCTGTCCGACCAACCGCCCGCTGATCGAGGTGCGCGACGGCGCCTGGCGGGCTGACGGTCGTTTGTCGGGCGTCAGCGCCTCCGCCCCCTTCCTCGCCCTGCATTTCCGCGACGCCGAGGGCGCCCTGACCGCGACCGGCGGTCCGCGGGGCGTCGGCATGGAGGCGCGCGTCAGGTCGGCGACCGTGGTGGACGCCACCGATCCGGCCCGGTTCAACCCCATGACCGCCGTCGGCTCGGCCCGTCTGGCGGACGAAAACTGGAGCGGGGCCTTCGACCTGTCGCACGGCGAGACCTTGCTGGGCCGGCTGACGGTCGCCCATAGCGGCAAGGCGGGCGCCGGCGGGCTGACCATCGACGCCCCGTCCATCGTCTTCGCCGAGGGCGGGCTTCAGCCGTCAGACCTCAGCCCCATGGCGGCCGGCATCGCCGGTTCGCCCGCGACCGGCTCTATAGGCTTCACCGGCCGGGTCGACTGGCGCGCCGACGCCGAAGGAACCAGCTCCGGTCGTCTGACCATCCCCGGCCTCGATTTCACCAGCCCCGCCGGGCCGGTGAAGGGCCTGCGGGGCGTGGTCGACTTCACCAGCCTTGCCCCGCTGGAGGCCGCGCCGGGCCAGACCCTGCATGCTGACCTCGTCGAGTCCGTCGCCCCCCTGACCGACGTCAATCTGGTGTTCGGTCTCGACAAGGCCGCTCTCAGCGTCGAGGGCGCGAACCTCGCCATCGCGGGCGGTGTCGTCCGGGTCGAGCCGCTGTCCGTCCCGCTCGACATCAATCAGGGCTTCACCGGGGTCATCCTGCTGGAAAACGTCCAGCTGGGTCAGGTCGTCACCGACGCCGGGTTCGGCGACAAGGTCAGTCTGGACGCCGTGGTCTCTGGCCGCCTGCCGTTCAGCTGGAACCCGCGCGACGGCGTCCGCATCGTCGGCGGCGATCTCCAGGCCGTCCAGCCGGGCCGCCTGTCCATCCCCCGCTCGGCCCTTGTCGGGCTGGAGGCTGAAGGCGGCGGCGAGGCCCTGCCGCCCAACACGGTTCAGGATCTGGCCTATCAGGCGATGGAGAACCTGGCCTTCGACATCCTGTCCGCCCAGGTGGACAGTCAGGATGAGGGGCGTCTGGGCGTCGTCTTCCGTATCCGGGGCCGCCACGATCCGCCCCGGCGGCAGGAGCTGCGGATTCCGCTGGCCGAGTTCATCAGCCGCGAGTTCCTGAACCGCGAGCTTCCTTTGCCGTCGGGCACCCAGATCGACCTGACGCTGGACACCTCCCTGAACCTGAACCAGCTGGTCGGTGACCTGATGCGGCTGGATCGCGCCCGCAACGGGCAGATTGACGAAGAACAGCAGGACGAAGCGTCGCCTTGATCGGGCCGCCTTCACCGTTCAGAACCCGTTCACCCTGGATCGCGTTTAGTCGCCGCGGATCAATTGGAGTGTCCTCATGACCCGGACGAAGTCTCGCAGAACCGTCGCCCTGCTCGGCCTTGCCGCCATGGCCATGGGCGCCGCCGCCTGCACCCCCACGGTCCGGCTGCAGGTCGATCCGATCCAGATCAACGCCAAACTCGACGCTGACATCCGCGTCCGTCTCGACCGGGAGCTGCAAAATCTCCTGGCCGAAAACCCGAACCTGTTCTGATGCGAAAGGTCCACACGATGTCATTCCGCAAAGTCTTCGTCATGATCGCCGCCGTCGCGGCTCTGGGCGTCGCCGCGGGCGCGGCCTTCGCCCAGACCTCGCAACAGAAGGCCATGATCGATGCGGCCAAGGCAGAAGGCACGGTCGGCGAGCAGGCTGACGGCTATGTCGGCTTCCGCGTCCCGTCGTCCGACTCGGCCCTGACGGCCGCCGTTCAGGCCACCAATGCCGGCCGCCGCGCGGCCTATGCCCGTTCGGCCGCCGAGGCCGGCGGGGGCGCCACCGCCGCCGACGCCGGGGTTCGCATGTTCGAGACCCAGCTCCTGCCGCGCGTCAGCTCGGGCCAGTGGTATCGCAACGCCCAGGGCCAGTGGGTCCAGCGCTAGGCGAAAGCGGGTCGGCGGCGGCCTCTTGAGCCGCCCGCCCCGCCGGGCGATACCGTCGCCATGACCGACACCGCGCCGATTACCTACGCCAGCTATCTGGCCCTCGACGACCTTCTGGCGGCCCAGCATCCGCGGTCCGACCAGCACGACGAAATGCTGTTCGTCATCATCCACCAGACCAAGGAACTGTGGCTCAAGCAGATCCTGCACGAGGTGGCGCTGGCCCAGTCGCTGGTCCGCGCGGGCGATCTGGTTCCCGCCTACAAGTCGCTGGCGCGGGTGAGCCGCATCCAGACGGTCATGACGCTCAGCTGGGATATCCTGGCCACCATGACGCCCGCCGACTACCTGCGTTTCCGCGGTTCGCTCGGTTCGTCGTCCGGCTTCCAGAGCGACCAGTTCCGGCGTTTCGAGGCGGCTTTGGGTCTCAAGGACGACCGCTTCCTGCGCTTCCACGAAGACCGGCCCGAAGCCCACGCTGCGCTCAGGGCCGCCATCGACGCCCCCAGCCTCTATGACGACGCCCTGGCCCAGTTGGCCCGGGCGGGGCTGCCCATCCCCGTCGAAGTCCTGAACCGCGACGTGTCGAAACCCTATGAGCCGTCGGAGGCCGTCGAGGCCGCCTGGCTGGAGGTCTATCGCGATACTGAACGCTGGTGGCCGCTCTATCAGTTGGCCGAGAAGCTGGTCGATCTGGACGACGCCCTGCTGACCTGGCGGCACAAGCATGTCGTGACAGTCGAACGGATCATCGGCCGTCGTCGGGGCACGGGCGGCACCGACGGCGTGGCCTATCTGACCGAAACGCTCCAGCGTCGCTGCTTCCCGGAGCTGTGGTCCATCCGGACAAGGCTCTGATCGGGCCCTGACAATCCCGTGTAGACCACGCTGACGGGCAACCTTCGCCGCAGGCGAGCGCTTTACAGACCTCTCCCCGGAGGATCGACATGAGCAACGCCAACCGTCACGACATTCAGGTTCTCAACGGCCTGATCCGCACCGTCATCGACAGCGCGGACGGCTATCAGGATGCGCGGGACACTACCGCCGACGCCGGCCACCGCGATTTCTTCGCCCGGCGTGAGGCCGAGCGCCGGGTGATCGCGCAGGATCTGTCCTCCGATGTGAGGGGACTGGGGGGTGAACCCGATACGGAAGGGTCCATTCTCGCCAAGGCCCAACGCGCCTTCACGGACGTGAAGCACGCCCTGCTGCGCGACGAGGCCTCCATGGTGGGGGCCGTCGAGGGCGCTGAGGATCAGGTCCGGAACCGGTTCGAAAAGGCGCTGGAAGACTCGAATATCTCCGCCACGACCCGCGAAACGATCCGTCGGGCCTTCGCCCGTGTTCGCGGCGGCGACGAAGTCCATGACCTTCGACACAGCCTCGAAGGTCAGCGCGACGCCAACAATCCGCTGTATCCGCAGTAGGCTGGCGTTCTCCGGGCATCGGCCCGGACGCCCCAATGAAAAGGCCCCGGCGTTTCCACCGGGGCCTTCGTCATTCTAACGACCTGAAGCGGCTTAGGCTTCGGTGTCGGCGGCTTCCGTCTTGCCGGTTTCCGGCACAGCCACCTTCGGCGCGCGGACGGTTTGCTTCTCGGCGATACGGGCCGACTTACCGCGACGGTCGCGCAGGTAGTACAGCTTGGCGCGACGCACGACGCCGCGACGCTTCACCTCGATCGACTCGATCATCGGCGACAGGATCGGGAAGACGCGCTCGACGCCCTCACCGAAGGAAATCTTGCGGACGGTGAAGTTCTCGTTCACGCCGCCGCCGGCGCGGGCGATGCAGACGCCTTCGAAGGCCTGAACGCGCTCGCGCTCGCCTTCCTTGATCTTCACGTTGACGCGCAGGGTGTCGCCCGGCTGGAAGTCGGGGATCGCGCGGGTTTCGATCAGACGGGCCTTCTCTTCGGCCGCCAGGGTCTGAAGGATGTTCATTCTGTTCTCCTCGGGCTTTCGCGCCCTTTAGCTGTGAGTTGGCGGAGCAAGCTCCGCGTTTAGTCCTTCGCGGTATGGGCGGCCCAAAGGTCGGGTCGCCGTTCCCGCGTCGTGATCTCCCGCTGCTCCTGACGCCACTGAGCGACCTTTTTGTGGTCGCCCGACAACAGGACCTCCGGGATCTCCTGCCCCTCGAACTCCCGCGGTCGCGTGTACTGCGGATATTCCAGAAGCCCGTCCTCGAAACTCTCGGACGACAGGCTTTCCGCCGCGCCGAGCACTCCGGGGATCAGTCTGACGCACGCCTCGATCGCGACCATCGCCGCCGCCTCGCCACCGGCGAGAACCGCGTCTCCGACCGAGACCTCCTCAAACCCGCGCGCGTCCAGCACGCGCTGATCCACCCCCTCGAAACGACCGCAGAGAACGACGATGCCGTCCGCCTTCGCCCATTCCTTCACCCGCGCCTGGGTCAGGGGCCGACCCCGGGCGCTCATATACAAAAGCGGCCGTTTGGCTCCCGAGAGGCTATCCACCGCCCGGGCCACAACGTCCGCCTTAAGCACGGCTCCTGACCCGCCACCCGCGGGGGTGTCGTCCAGGAAGCCGCGCCTATCGTCGGAGAACGCCCGGATGTCAAGCGTTTCAAGGCTCCAGAGGCCTTTCTCACGCCACGCGGTCCCGATCAGCGACACGCCGAGCGGCCCCGGAAACGCGTCCGGAAACATGGTCAGGACAGTGGCGGTGAACGGCGGGCGGGGGGACATGGCGGGGGGACATACAGGAAAGGGGCGGTGGAGTCAGGCGGTTGCACGGGCGGTATCGCACGCTTGACCTTTTACGGCTTGAGCCCTCACTGTTTGAGGCGCTCCGGGGGACCACGAATGCGACTGCTGCTTTTCGCCGTTACGGCTCTGGCGCTTTCGTCGTGTTCGACCCTGCCGGAACCCGCCGTCGAACCGGTCCGCCTTGAGACGGTAAGGATTGATCCGGAAGGGGATCTCTCCCTGACGGCGGGAGGCTATGTCGATGTGGAGGGCTTTGCGTTCGACATCTGGTTCGAGAACGACGCCACCGATCTCTCGACGCCGAAGTCTGTGACCTGGTCGATCATTTTCAACAACTACTGCCGCGATCGGGACAGTTGGATCCAGTCCGTCGTCCTTGGTCCCGAGGGTCAGGTTTGGCGCGGCTATCGCACGTTTGTTCCTGCAGGCCCGGATCACCCCCAGAACTGGTCAAGCGGCGGCAGCGGGGCGGACGAATACGGCGGTCCCGCAACCCCGGGCCTGATGGAGGCCATTGTCCGCGGCGGTCGTTTCACGCTCGCCGCGGAAGATGACACGGGGCAGCGCTGGAATGCGGTCGTCATCGACACGCTGACGCCGGACGCGCGGAACCGCCTCTTCGCCGCCCAGGCGCCGTCGGCTCCGCGCCAGACCGAAATGCTGGTCATGGTCGACGGGAAGCCCCCGGCGGCGACCCAGGCGCCCCGGTCCTGTCCCTGAGCCGCGCTCAAGCAGCGAGCGACCGCGTCGCGAGCGTCAGCGCACCCAACATGCGCTCAAGCAGTGAGCGACCGCGTCGCGAGCGTCAGCGCACCCAACATGCGCTCAAGCAGCGAGCGACCGCGTCGCGAGTGTTGGCGCCCTTAACAATGTTGCCCCGCCGCCCAGCCCGACGACCAGGCCCACTGGAAATTATACCCGCCCAGCCAGCCGGTGACGTCCGCCGCCTCGCCGATGACGAACAGGCCGGGGACCGACTTCGCCTCCATCGTCTGCTGGTCCAGTTCGTCGGTGGCGACGCCCCCCAAGGTCACCTCGGCGGTGCGATAGCCCTCTGATCCGACCGGCTTAACGGTCCAGCCGTTCACCGCCTCGTCCAGACGGCGCAGGACCTTGTCGCCGACCTCGGCCAGCTTGCCCTTCACGCCTTCACGCTCGCAGACGCTCTCGGCCAGACGGCGCGGGACGATGTGGCCCAGCGCCGTATGCACCATCTGCTTGCCGTTCTCCTCCTTGGCGGCCTTAAGCGTCGCATAGACGTCCTCGCCAGGCGCCATCCGCACCGTGATCGCCTCGCCTTCGCGCCAGTAGCTGCTGATCTGCAGGATCGACGGCCCGGACAGCCCCCGGTGTGTGAACAGCAGGCCCTCGGCGAATTTGGTGTCGCCCGTCGGTCGTCCCGGCGCTCCGCCGTCCGCCGGGACGCGATGGCTGACCACCGCCTCGACGGACAGGCCGGCCAGCGGCGCCAGCTTCTCCAGCAGGCCCGGCTCGAAGGTCAGCGGTACCAGCGCCGGGCGCGTGTCGGTGATCCGCAGGCCGAAGGTCCGCGCCGTTTCATAGGCCCAGCCCGTCGCGCCCATCTTCGGGATCGACTTGCCGCCGGTGGCCAGCACCAGCGACGCCGCCCGCACCACGCTCCCGTCCGACAGGGCCGCCTCGAACCCGCCGTCCATGCGGCTGATCCGGTCCACCGCCACGCCCATCGACAGGGTCACGCCCGCCTCGCGCATGCCATCCGTCAGCATACGGACGATCTGCTTGGCGCTGTCATCACAGAACAGCTGGCCCAGCATCTTCTCGTGCCAGGCGATGCCGGCCCTGTCGACGCGTTTGATGAAGTCGTGCTGCGTGAACCGCTTGAGCGCGCTGGTCGCGAAACGCGGGTTCTCACCCAGGAAATTGGCCGGGCTCGTCCCCGTATTGGTGAAGTTGCAGCGCCCGCCGCCCGAGATGCGGATTTTCTCGCCGGGGTTCCGCGCGTGATCGACTACGCGCACGGACCGTCCCCGCCGCCCGGCCTCGATGGCGCACATCATTCCGGCGGCGCCCGCGCCGACGATCAGAACGTCGATGGTCTTCATCCGCCCGCTATAGCGTCGGGATCAGGCCGCGTCCCGTTCCGTATCCGGGCCCGTGTCGGGAGGTGTCGGGTGGATGGCCTTGTCCAGCGCCGCATACAGCCTTGCGGGCTCCAGAGGCTTGGCCAGCCAGTCGTTCATCCCCGCCGCATGGCAGGCCGCGATCTGGGCCGCCTCGGTCCCGGCGCTGAAGCCGATGACAGGAACGGCCGCATTGATCCCCTCCGAGGCGCGCAGCCGTCGCGTCGTTTCATTGCCGTCGATGCCGGGCATGTTCACGTCCATCAGAACCACGTCGAACGTCCGGGTCGCCAGCGCCTCCAGCGCCATGTGCCCGTCGCTGGCCGTGACCAGTTCGACGTCCAGCGGCTGCAGCACCAGCGACAGGGTCCGGCGGTTGATCTCATGGTCATCGACGGCCAGCACCCGCAGGCGACGATCCAGCCGCGGCGAGGCCGTGTCGGCTTCGGTCTGAGCGGCCACGGCCACGCCGGTCGGCAGGCTCAGGGACAGGGTGAAGGCGGCGCCTTCTCCGGCCACGCTGGCGGCGGTCAGTTCTCCGCCCATCAGGCGGGCCAGATCGCGGCTGACCACCAGCCCCAGCCCGGTCCCGCCATAGGTCCGCGCCACTTCAGCCGAGCCTTGCGCGAAGGGCGTGAACAGCCGGCTCATGGCCTCGGGCGCTATGCCCGTGCCCTGGTCCCGCACCGTCAGGGTCACGGTCCGGCGCTCGCCCTCCCCCTCGACCGTGGCCTCCAGCGCCACCACGCCTTTCTCTGTGAACTTGATCGCATTCGAGATCAGGTTGTTCAGGATTTGCCGCAGCCGGTACGGATCGCCCTTGAGCCACAGCGCCTCGCCGTCGCCCGGCGCCGTCAGGGTCAGCCCCTTCTCCTTCGCCGGCGCGCTCCAGAACCGCGCCGTGTCGGCCAGCAGGGCGCTCAGGTCGAAGTCCCGGGTTTCCAGCGTCATCGCCCGCGCCTCGATCTTCGAGTGGTCCAGCAGGTCGTTCAGCATCCCCGTCATCAGCCGCCCGGCGTCGATGATCAGGTCCGCCGTCTCGGGCGTGGCCTCGGGCCGGTCACCGTGGCGGATCACATGCGCGCCCGCCAGAATGGCGCTGACCGGCGTGCGAAGCTCATGGCTGACGATGGCGGCCATGGCGGCGCGATCGGCCATCGCCGCCTCTGCCTGCTCCAGCCGCACGCTCGCCTCGCCCAGCGCGGCGATCTCGGCCATCCGCGCCGCGTGCACCCGGCTCCAGACGCTCAGAATGGCCCCGAAGAACAGCAGCACGCACCCGAACAATAGAGGCAGTTCGCCCGTACCTCCGTTCAGCCAGCGGGTCACCGGCATGGCCACCAGAGCCGCCGCATAGGGGGTCGTGCCGATCAGGAACAGGATCCGGCTCTCGATGCCGGAGGCCAGGTTGTTGATCGTTCCTCCGACGACGATCAGCACCGCCGTCGTCGACAGGATCTGGTCGCCGCTGCTCCAGATCACCACCGCCGCGCCCGCATGAATTCCGGCCATCAGCGCGGTTGAGCCGATCGCGGGCAGCATGACCGCATGCCGCTCGACCTCGGGCCCGGCCCCCGCGCGGAACGGCGCCAGGGCCCACCACTCCAGCACCTGAACCGCAGCGGTCAACGCCAGCCAGGGGCCGATCAGCGGGCTCCATCCTGCGGCGTGCAGCATCCAGCAGATCATCGCGCCGAGAACGATGCGCACCAGAACCTGCCCCCGTCGCTCGCGCGCGCTGGTGGTCAGATGGGGGGCGATGGTGGCGTACAGACCCATGGAAACTCTCTCCCTGGGTCAACCTTTACCGCACCGCACCCAAACGATTGGTAACCGTGGTTGTTGAGTTCGAAGAAATTCGCGCCTGTCTCGTTAGCGCTCTCAGTGCGCCTCGTCCCAGTTCGTCGCCGCCCGGGCGTCCACCACCAGCGGCACCGACAGGGCCACGGCGGGTTCGGCCGCGCCCTCCATCACGCGTTTGATCTCGACGATCGCCCGCTCCGCCAGTCCTTCGGGGCATTCGAACACCAGTTCGTCGTGCACCTGCAGCAGCATATTCACCTCTGACAGGCCGGCGGCCTCCAGAGCGGCGGGCATGCGGATCATGGCGCGGCGGATGATGTCGGCGGCGGCGCCCTGGATGGGGGCGTTGATGGCGGCGCGTTCGCCGAACTGGCGCTCGGCGCCCGACTTGGAGTGGATGGCCGGGATGTGGATGCGGCGGCCGAAGACGGTCGAAACCGTCCCCGTCTCGCGCACCTGCGCCTTCGTCGCGTCCATATAGGCGCGGATGCCGGGGAAGCGCTCGAAATAGGTCTTGATGTAGGCTCCGGCCTCGCCCTGGTCGATGCCCAGCTGGGCGGCCAGACCGAAGGCGGAGATGCCGTAGACGATGCCGAAATTGATCGCCTTGGCGCGGCGGCGGGTCTCGGGGTCCATCTGGTCCAGCGGGACGTTGAACATCTCGCTGGCGGTGGCGGCGTGAATGTCGAGGCCCGCCTTGAAGGCGCGCTTCAACTCCGGAATGTCCCCGATGTGGGCCAGCAGGCGCAGTTCGATCTGGCTGTAGTCGGCGCTGATCAGGACATTGCCCGGCCCGGCGATAAAGGCCTGACGGATCTGGCGGCCGGTGGCCGTGCGGATCGGGATATTCTGCAGGTTCGGATCGCTTGAGGCCAGACGGCCGGTCGTGGCGGCGGCCAGCTGATAGCTGGTGTGCACGCGGTCGGTCCGGTCGTCGGCGGCCTCGATCAGGGCGTCCGTATAGGTGCCTTTCAGCTTGGCCAGCTGGCGCCAGTCCAGCAGGACGCGCGGCAGTTCATGGGTCAGGGCCAGCTCTTCCAGCACGCTGGCGTCTGTGCCCCACTGGCCGCTGGCGGTCTTCTTGCCGCCGGGCAGATTCATCTCGCCGAACAGGATGTCGCCCAGCTGTTTGGGGCTGCCGATGTTGAACGGGCGCCCGGCCAGGTCGTGGGCCTTCTGCTCCAGCTCGGCCATTTTCAGCCCGAACTCGCTGGACAGGGCGCGCAGACGGACGGGATCGACCCGGACCCCCTCGCGCTCCATCGCCGCCAGCGTCGCGGGCATGCCGCGCTCCAGCGTCTCATAGACGGTGACCAGCCCCCGCTCCGCCAGCTGCGGCTTGAGGATGCGCCACAGACGCAGGGTCACATCGGCGTCCTCGGCCGCATACTGCGTCGCCGGCTTCAGTTCGATATGCTTGAAGGACTTCTGGCTCTTGCCCGTGCCGCAGACCGCCTTGAACGGGATCGGCTCGTGGCCGAGGTGAAGGCGGGACAGCTCGTCCATCCCGTGCCCGTGCAGCCCGCCCTCAAGCACATAGCTGATCAGCATGGTGTCGTCGTAGGGCGCGACGGTGATCCCGCGCCCGGCCATGACGGCGATGTCGTATTTGATGTTCTGGCCGACCTTCAGGACCGCGGGGTTCTCCAGCAGGGTTTTGAGGCGGCCCAGAGCCGTCGCCTTGTCGACCTGGACGATGGGCTCGCGCGTATCGACCGTGTCGCCGAAGTCCAGACCCCCGCCGCCCGCCGGCGGCTCCAGCTCATGGGTCAGGGGAATGTAGCAGGCGTCGTTGGGCCCCAGCGCCAGCGACACGCCGCACAGGCCCGCGTGGGTGGCGCTCAGGGCGTCCGTCTCGGTGTCGAAACCCACCACCCCGGCTTCGGTCGCGCGGGCGATGAAGGCGTCGAGCGCTTCAAGGGTCTGCACGACGACATAGGCCTCGTGGTCAAACGGCTGGACCGCAACGTCGGTCGAAACCGCCTGCGGGGCATAGCGGGGCGAGATGACGGGGGCGGTCATCGCCTTCGGTCGCGCCGCGAAGGCCGAACCGTCCTTGGCCGGAGCCTTGCCGTCGCCGACACGGTTGCGAAGGCTGCGGAACTCCATCTGGTCGAGGAAGGCGCCCAGGATTTCCGGATCGGGATCGCGCACGGCGAAATCACTGATCGGTTCGGGCGCCGGCGCGTCGCAGTCCAGCTTCACCAGCTCGCGGCTCAACCGGATCTGGTCGGCGAGATTGATCAGGGTCTCGCGACGCTTGGGTTGTTTGATTTCACCCGCCCGGGCCAGCAGGGTGTCCAGATCGCCGTACTCGTCCAGCAACTGCGCCGCCGTCTTGGGCCCGATGCCCGGCGCGCCTGGCACGTTGTCGACGCTGTCCCCGATCAGGGCCTGCAGGTCGATCATCTTCTCCGGACCGACGCCGAACTTCTCAAAGACGGCGTCTTCCGCCAGCCGTCGGTCCTTCATCGGGTCCCACATCACCACAGACGGCCCGATCAGCTGCATCAGGTCCTTGTCGGACGACACGATCACGGCCTCGCCCCCGGCGTCCCGCGCCTTGCAGGCATAGGTCGCGATCAGGTCGTCCGCCTCGAAGCCGGGCAGTTCGACACAGTGCACGCCGAATGCCGCCGTCGCCTCGCGCACAAGCGGGAACTGCGGCACCAGATCCTCGGGAGGCGGCGGCCGGTGGGCCTTGTACTGATCGTACAGGCTGTTCCGGAACGTCTTCTCCGAATGGTCGAAGATGGCCACCAGATGGGTCGGCCCGTCCTCGCCCTTCATGTCCCGCAGCAGCTTCCACAGCATGTTGCAGTAGCCCTGCACCGCGCCCACCGGCAGGCCGTCCGACTTGCGCGTCAGGGGCGGCAGGGCGTGATAGGCGCGGAAAATGTAGGCCGAAGCGTCGATCATCCACAGGCGCACGGGGCCGCCTTCCACGGGCGTGTCAGGGGCGGTGGTCTCGGGCGTCGCGTCGGTCATGGCGCGAACATAGGGGCGCCCGGCCTTCCAGTCACCGGGGCGTTGTCAGGAGATCCAGGTGTTCTCGCACTGGCCCGCCAGCGTCCAGCCGGCGATGCCCGAAACCACCCGGCAGCGCACGCCCATTCCGGCCAGCGGCCCGTGCAGGATGCCCGCCTCGATGGTCGCGCCGCGCCCGTCATAGACCGGCTTCCGGAACTGCACCCACTGCACCCGGTCGCCCGGCTGATGCGGACGGTTCGGATCATAGGTGGTCGGGAAGCTGACGCCGTACCGGCTCCACTCGCAGACCGGCTTCCAGTCGCCGCCCTCGCTGAACAGCCACAAGGGCGGCGGGGTGTTGCCCGCACCGAACTGGTAGTGCCCCTTGGCCACCGCGGCGATCACCGCGCAGTCGTTCTGGTTGGTCGCCTGCTCGCCCTGCGTCCCGGGCAATCCGGGAAGCCCCGGTTCGCCGGGCGTGCTCGCGCAACCGGCCAGAGCGACGAGGGCGGCGGACAGGGCGGCGATGCGCATGGCGGTTCCTACTTCGAACGCAGGCCGGTGATCGTCCGGGTGGGGGCGATGTCCTCGGCCGAGGTGATCAGGTGAACGACGGCGGGCCGTCCGGCGTTCCGGGCCGCGGCGAAGGCGGCGGGGAAGTCTTCGGTGCGTTCGCAACGCACGCCGAATGCCCCGAACGCCTCGGCGTATTTCACGAAGTCGGGGTTCTTCAGATCGGTGGCCATGACCCGCTCCGCACCCGGATAGTGCGTCTCCTGATGCATGCGGATGGTGCCGTAGGCGCCGTTGTCGACGATCACCACCACCGCGTTGATGCCGTACTGGACCGCCGTGGCGATCTCCTGCCCGGTCATCAGGTAGTCGCCGTCGCCTGCGATGCAGACCACGTCGGTGTCGGGCAGGACGCTCTTGGCCGCCAGAGCCGCCGGATAGCCGTAACCCATGGCGCCCGAGGTCGGGGCCAGCTGGGTCCGGCGGGCGTTGTGGCGGTGGAAGCGGTGCAGCCAGGCGGCGAAATTCCCGGCCCCGTTTGTCAGGATGGCTTCGGCGGGCAGAACCTCGGTGATGTGGCGGATCACCTCGCTCATGTTCACCGCGCCGGTGACGGTCACGGGCGCGATGAAGGCCTCATAGTCCGCGTGCGCCTCGGCGGCCTGGGCGCGCCAGTCGCGGCCCGGTTCTATGGTCGAGATCGCCAGCGCCGCCAGCGAGTTGTCGGCCACCCCGCCCAGCGCCGCCGGCCAGACGCGGCCGATCTCCTCGGCGCCCGGATGGCTGTGCACCAGCGTCTGCGCCGTGCCCTCGCGGGTCAGCAGGGTGTAGCCGAGGGTCGGGTTCTCCCCCAGCCGCGCGCCGATGGCGACGATCAGGTCCGACGCCTTCACCCGCGCGATCAGCTTCGGATTGGGCCCCAGGCCGAGGTCGCCCGCATAGTTGGGGCGGTCGTTGGCGATCAGGTCCTTGCGGCGGAAGGACAGCGCGACCGGCAGGCCCAGCCGCTCGGCCCAGTCGCCGATGGCGGTGGTCGCCTCGTCGGTCCAGCCCGAACCGCCCAGCACCAGCAGGGGGCGCTCGGCCTTCGCCAGCTTCTCCGCCAGGGCGGCGATGAAGGCGGGGTCCGGCGCGGCCTTCGCCGGGACGACCGGGCGCATCGGGGCGGGGCCGCCGTCCTCATGCAGGATGTCCTCGGGCAGGGCGATGACCACCGGCCCCATCCGGCCCTGCAGGGCGGTGGAGAAGGCGCGCTCGACCACCTCGACGGTGCGCGCCGGGCTTTCCAGCTCCGTCGCCCATTTGGCCAGCCCGCCGAACACCTCGCGGTAGTCGACCTCCTGGAAGGCGCCGCGACCGCGGTCGGTCAGGGCGATCTGGCCGACGAACAGGATCATCGGGGTCGAGTCCTGATGCGCCGTGTGCACGCCGATGGAGGCGTGGGTCGCGCCCGGCCCGCGCGTGACCATGCAGACGCCCGGCTTGCCGGTCAGCTTGCCATAGGCCTCGGCCATGTTGGCTGCGCCCGCCTCGTGGCGGCAGGCGATGACCTGAATCCGGTCCCGCACATCGGCCAGCGCGTCCAGCACGGCCAGATAGCTTTCTCCCGGCACGCAGAAGACGCGATCAATGCCGTTCACGATCAGGGTTTCGACAAGGCGGCGGGCGGCGGTATTCGCGGGCTGGGTCATGGAGGCGATCTAGCAGACTGCGCGATGCATTGACCATGCAACCGCACGGCCACGCTTGCGTTTACGGCGCAGGTTCAACGTTTCCCCGGAGACTTTCCCATGAAAAAGATCATCGCCCTGACCATCGTCGCCGCCGCCCTGGCCGTTTCGGCCTGCAACACCGTCTCGGGCGTCGGCCGTGACGTGTCCGCCGCCGGCAGCGCCGTCACCACCGGCGCCGAACGCGCGAAGAACTGATCCTTCGGATCGCGCGAATGAAAAGACCCGCCGGTGCGTCCGGCGGGCCTTTGTGTTTCTGCGCCTCAATACACCACGCCGGTCAGATACAGGCCGTCCGACGGGGCCACGGGGCCACAGGCGGCGCGGTCCCTCGCCTCAAGCACCCTGGCCACATCCTCCACCGTCCAGCGGCCCAGCCCGACCTCGCACAGGGTGCCGGTCATCGAGCGGACCTGCCGGTGCAGGAAGCTGCGCGCCTCGAACACCAGATGCACCTCCTCGCCGACGCGGGTGACGCGGGCCACGTCCAGCGTCTTCTCCGGCGACTTCGACTGACAGTTCACATCGCGGAAGGTGGTGAAGTCGTGCAGGCCCACCAGCGTCTGCGCCGCCGCGTGCATGGCTTCGGCGTCCAGCGGCTTCTTCACATGCCAGACCCGACCCAGATCCAGCGCCGGGCGGCCCGGGCGGTTCAGGATGCGATACAGGTATTTGCGCCCGGTGGCCGAGAAGCGGGCGTGCCACTCGTCATCGACCGCCACACAGTCCAGCACCGACACCGCCTCGGTGATCAGGTGGGCGTTCATGGCGTTCATGACCGTGTGCTCGGGCCAGTCCTTCTCCAGATCGAAGCTGACCACCTGACCGGTCGCATGGACGCCGGTGTCGGTGCGACCCGCCGCCGCCAGCCGGATGGTCTGGCCCGAGAAGGCCCTGATCGCCGCTTCCAGCGCGCCCTGCACGGTCGGCTGTCCGGCCTGCACCTGAAAGCCGTTGTAGCCCGAGCCGTCGTATTCAACGGTCAGCCGGTAGCGGGGCATCAGGCCAGAACCGTTCCGGCGGGCAGGCTGAACCCACGCAGCATCTCGTCCGCCGCCTGCTGGGCCTTGCCCTCGCGCTGAACGCGGATCAGGCGCACGGCGCCCTCGCCGCAGGCGATACGCAAGCCGTCGCCGTCCAGCACCGTTCCGGGCGCCCCCGATCCCTCGGTCAGACCTGACAACAGCGCCTTGATCCGCACCGGCCCCTCGACGCCGGGCGCCTCGAACCAGGCGCCGGGGAAGGGCGACAGGCCGCGAATGTGAGCGTCCACCTCGGCGGCGGAACGGGACCAGTCGATGCGGGCCTCGGCCGGGGTGATCTTGCGGGCATAGGTCGGCTCCCCGACCTGCGGCGTGCCCGCGGCGCCGCCACGGTCGATGGCGGCCAGCGCACGCGGCCACAGGCTGGCGCCGGTGTGCGACATGCGTTCCGACAGGGTGGCGGCGGTGTCGTCGGAATGGATGTCCATGATCTCGGACAGCAGGACGTCACCCTCGTCCAGACCTTCGCTCATCCGCATGATCTGTACGCCGGTCTGTTTGTCCCCGGCCATGATGGCGCGCTGGATCGGGGCGGCGCCGCGCCACCGGGGCAGCAGCGAGCCGTGCAGGTTGAAACAGCCCAGACGCGGCGCCTCCAGCACCTCCGTCTTCAGAATCTGGCCGTAGGCGACCACGCAGGCCGCATCCAGATCGAGGCTCTGGAAGTCGGCGATGGCCTCGGGCGACTTCATGGATGCGGGCGTGAACACCGGCAGGCCCATGGTCTCGGCGAAGGCGTGAACCGGCGAGGGCGTCAGCTTCTGGCCGCGTCCGCGCGGCTTGGGCGGTTGGGAATAGACGGCCACGACCTCATGACCGCTGGCGATCAGTTCGGCCAGCGACGGCACGGCGAAGTCGGGGGTACCCATGAAGGCGAGGCGCATGGCGGGCCTCCTAGCCTCTTACTCCCAGCGGGTCGAGACTCCGCCGCCCTCATCCCACTCGCCGCCGGCGTCGAGGGCGTCATTGAAGTCCAGCAGGCGATCCAGAAGGATGCCCGCGACCACGCCGACGGCGGCCACGCCGACAATGGCGGCGACCGAGGCGACGCCGACCTTTTCATTGCGGGTCAGACGACGCCGGCCGCGCGTGTCGATGATGCGGTCGCGGTTGCGTTTCATGCGAGCCATCAGGCGGCCATCCTCGCGGCCTTCTTGACCTTGGCCACGGCGCGTTCGCGGCGCAGGCGGGTCAGGTGGTCGATGAACAGGACGCCGTTCAGGTGATCCATCTCGTGTTGGATGCAGACCGCGTACAGGCCCTCGCACTCTTCCTCGATCGCTTCGCCGTTGAAGCCGAGATATTTGATGCGGCAGCGGGCCGGGCGTTCGACGGAGTCGAAATATTCCGGGATCGACAGGCAGCCCTCGTCGTAGGGCACGGTCTCCTCGGAGGTCCAGACGATCTCCGGGTTGACGAAGAAGCGCGGGTTGCGGCGCGCGGCCTCCCACTGGGCGCGCTCTTCCTCGCTCAGGGTCGACGGATCCACGTCCTCGTCGCCGAGCTTGTCACCCAGGTCCATGACGATCACCCGGCGCGTGTCGCCGATCTGCACGGCGGCCAGGCCGATGCCCGGGGCGTCGTACATGGTGTCGAGCATGTCGGTCATCAGACCGCGCAGTTCGTCGGTCACCGGACCTTCGACCGGAGTGGAGATCTTCTTCAGCACGGCCAGATCGGCGGCGTTGTCGATGGTGAGGATACGGCGAACGGTCATGCCCGCGAGGTAGGCCCGAAGGGGCCGCAGGTCAAGATTTCCGACTGTTTCGAGGGGTTATTGCCGGCTGCGCGCCGGTCAGGTCGCGGGCGCGTCGAGACCCGGCAGGGCGCGCGGCTTCCGGTCCCTGTCGATGGCGACATAGGTGAAGACGCCCTCGGTCACGCGCACGGATTCGGCCGCGACATGGTTGCGGGCGCGCTTCCAGGCCTCGACGTGCACGCGGATCGAGGTGCGGCCGGTCTTGATGACCTTCGCATAGATCGACACCTCGTCGCCCACGGACACCGGCTGGTGGAAGACCATGCCGTCCAGCGCGATGGTGGCGCAGCGACCCTGCGCCAGTTCGAAGGCCGGGGTGGCGCCGGCGAGGTCCATCTGGGCCAGCAGCCAGCCGCCGAAGATGTCGCCTTCGGGGTTGGTGTCGGCGGGCATGGCGATCACCCGGCCGACGGGCTGGCCGGTCGGGCGGGGCGGGGAAGCGTGATCGCTCATGGTCGGATTCCGTGACGTGAGGGGGAGGCCGGCTCATATCGATCCCGACCCGCGGGGCCGCAAGGCCGCGTTCGCCGCGCGTCAGGCTTGCGGGGCGACCGACAGGCCCATGCGGACCAGCGCCGACAGGCTGTCCGCCTGCATCTTGTCCATCACCTTGGAGCGGAAAATCTCGACCGTCCGGGGACTGATCGACAGCAGCAGGGCGATCTCCTTGTTCGACTTGCCCTCGATCAGGGCGTCGAACACCTGACGTTCGCGCGGGGTCAGCAGGCCCAGTTTGCGGTCCGTCTCCAGCCGTTGCTCCTGCCGGGCCGACAGGTCGTCCAGCTGTTCCAGCGCGCCCTTGACGGTTTCCAGCATCCGCACCGGATCGAATGGCTTTTCGATGAAGTCGATGACGCCGGCCTTCATCAGCTGCACCGCCATCGGCACGTCCGCGTGGCCGGTGAAGACGATGACCGGCCAGGTGCGGTCGTTCAGTTCGTTCAGGCGGTGCACCACCTCGGTGCCGTCCATCCCGGGCATGCGGATGTCGGTGACGACGCAGGCGGAGCGGTCCTCCGGCAGGTTGGCGAAGAAGTCGGCGCCGCTGGCGAAGCCGCGCGCCCGGACCCCTTCGCTCCGCAGCAGGTACAGCAACGAGTCCCGCACCGCCGCGTCGTCGTCGATCACGAAGACCGAATGCCTGATGTCGTTCATCCTTCGTCAGCTCCGCGCGGCAGGTCGATAGTGAAGGCGGCCCCGCCCATGTCGCTGCGTCCGACGGTCAGGGCGCCGCCGTGGCTCTCGACGATCTTGCGCGTCACCGACAGCCCCAGACCCATGCCGGAGGACTTGGTGGTCGTCATCGGACGGAAGATGCTTTCGATGTCATCGCCGGCAATGCCCGGACCGTTGTCTTCTACCGTCACCCGATATCCCTCTTCGCCCAAGGACACGCCACGGATCACCACAACGGGTTGCGCCTGCCCCGCGGCCGCCTCTGCGGCGTTACGGACCAGGTTGATCAGGGCTTGTTGAAACTGGATACGCTCGGCCCGCACGGTATCGTCGTTGTTAGCGATAACAGTGCGAATCTCGACCGCCCTGTCGCGACTAATAAGGGCGAAAGATGGGCCCAGGTCCTCGATCATGGAGGAAATCTGCTCGTCGCCCAGTCCGCGTGTCCCGGTGGCCAGCATATCGCGCATGCGACGGATAATCGTCCCGGCCCGGAGAATTTGCCCCTTCGCCAGCTCCAGCGTCCGCGCCGCGCTCTGGCCGATCAGTCCGGCGCGCTCGATGTCGCGCTGGCTGGCCTGCATATAGGTAGTCGCCGCGCTCAGCGGCTGGTTCAGCTCGTGAGCCAGGGTCGCCGCCATCTCGCCCAATGAGTTCAGCCGCCAGACGTGGTTCAGCTGGATGTCCAGCTCGCGCGCCCGCTCGGTGGCCGTCTCGGCCTCCGTCAGATCGGTGATGCAGACCGCCGCATAGTCCTCTTCCGACGCCTCGGGCATCACGCCCATCTGCAGGCTCAGGATCAGCGGTCTGCCGTCCGGACGGCGGCCGATCCAGTGCCCGGTCGGAGCCTCCAGCGGACCGTTCGAGGCCTTGTCGCCCTGTCGGGACAGATCGAAGCCGTGCACCAGATCGCCGAAGGGCCGACCCGCCGTGGTGGCGCTGTCAACATCGAACAGGCTCGCCGCCGCCGGGGTCAGCCGGCGGATGCGCCCGCCGCGATCCAGAATGACGACCGGCACCGTGGCCAGGACGGTGTCCAGCACCGCATTGCGTCCGGCCAGGGTCCGGGTCAGCTCGATGGACCGGCGATGCATGCGTCGCTGCGCCCAGCAGATTTCCGCCACCAACCAGCTGACCGCCACGAACAGGCCGGCGTTGATGACCGTGTCCGCGATGCCCGCGCGCGGGACCAGCAGGATGTTCCCGGCGATGGACAGGGCGATGGCCAGCGCCGTCGGCGCCCGTCGCGCCAGCATGGCCGTGAGCACCACCGCCGGCACCGCCGGCAGGTAGAAGAAGTCACCGAAAAACTCGAGCGCGCCGCGCAGCGCGAAACAGGCGGCCACCGAAAGAACGGCCAGCAGGTAGGCCCGCCACCCACGGTAGGTCCGGGTGGTCGCCATGGAGAACAGAACCTCCGATGCCGAGCGCGTGCCTGTCACCCTTTTCAGATCGATTCCGGTGACCGGATCGACCCCTCCCTCCACCGAAGCCTTCGCTTCGTTCGAGTCAGGCATACCAACTATCTTTGTAAGGGAAAATACGTATGTGTCCCGCGCGACAATATTGCATGTGGAAGCCGGATCGTCGGACGATTCGCGCCGCGGGAAAGTAAACTCGTCCGTGGGGGGATTTCGTCGCCCTGGGGCGCGATCCTCTTACGGGTTGATCGGAGGAGCCGAAAGCCGCCGCCGGGCCGGGGCGCCGGCCTCCGGCCAGCGACAAATGTGCAACAGTTCGTGCCTTACGAGTTTGTACGTACCGTCAAGTTTACGAAGAATATTAGCGTTACCCCGACTATCCCCCTCAACAACCAGGGGTAAGAATGTCCTCCATCGCTTTCAAGAATGTGCGCCGGATTGGCGCGATTGTTTCGTCCGCCGCCGCGATCGTCTGTCTCGCCATCGCCGGTCCGGCCATGGCGGATCCCGAGTTCGACTTCCAGGTCGGCGTCGCCAGTGAGTACCTCGGCAAGGGTGTCGCCAAGAGCAACGGCGAAGTGGCCTGGTCCGGCCAGATCGAAGTCACCCAGGGTGACTTCCACGCCAGTGTCTTCGCCTCGACCGCTGAACTGTCCCAGGGTTCGGATTCCGAAATCGTCACCACCGTGGGCTGGGCTCCCGAGGCCTTCGGCTTCGAGTTCGACTTCGCGGTCGTGAACCGCGAACTGCCCGGCGCCGCCGCCGGAGTCGATGAAAACTATTGGGAATATCAGGCCGACGTCTCGCGCAGCATCGGTCCGGTCAGCGCCCGCGTCCGCGTCAACTATACGGACGATGGCTTCGCGTCGACCCGGGAAGCCTGGTGGGTCGAGGCCCAGGGCGCCTACAAGATTTCGTCCAGCACGAAGGCTTCGGTGGCCGTCGGCAATCGCCGCGCTCACGGCGGCGCCGACTACGTCGCCTGGAACGTCGGCGTGAAGCACAAGCTGACCGACGCCATCGCCGTGGATGTCCGCTGGTACGACACCGACAAGCACGACCTGGGTGAGAACTACGACGGCCGTCTGGTCGGCGCCCTCACCTTCGCCTTCTGATTTTCGTTCGAACGCTCGAGGCTTAACAGTGAACTTCCTGAACAACCTGCCCGTCGGCCGGAAACTCTTCCTGGCTTTCGCCTGCGTTCTGACGGCGATCGCCGCCATGGGCGTGGTCGTCTTCATGCAGATGCTCGCCCTGAACCAGGCGGGCGAGCAGCGCACGGTCGCCAACCAGATGGTCCGCGCCACGGCTGCGGCCGAATTCTATCTGGCGCGTCAGGAGAACGCCTTCCGCGGCTTCCTGCTGTCGGGTGACGAGTACTACATCGAGCGCGCCAACGGGCACCGCGCGAAGTTCAGGGAAGCCGTCCAGGAGATGGCGGACACCGGCGGCCCGGCCGTTCAGGAAGAAGCGACCACCCTGCTGAGTTCGGCGGACGCCTGGTTCGAGCACGTCGTCGTGCGCGGCGCCGCCCTGGCCCGCAATCCCGAGACCCAGTCCCGCGCCATCGCCATGGTGGGCCGCAGCGGCTCCGCCGACCAGATCATCGAGCCGGTCGAAGGCGCCCTGGAGACCATCAAGCAGAGCAACATGGCCGAACTGGAACGCGTCCGCGTGCTCCAGGCCAATGCCGCGACCAGCGCGAAATGGGCGCTGGGCCTGGGCATCGCCGCCGCCATCCTGTTGTCGCTCGGCGCCGGCCTGACCCTGACGCGCGGCATCGGTGGTCCGGTGCTGAAGATGGTCGAGCACATGAAGCGCCTGATCGGCGGCGACACCTCGCTGCAGGTGCCGGAAGCCGGTCGCAAGGACGAGTTCGGCGCCATGGGCCAGGCGATCCTCGCCTTCCGCGACGCCGCGATCGAAAAGGTCCGGGTCGAGGCCGAAGCCGCCGAAGCTCGTGAGCGGGCCGAGGAGGAGCGTCGCCGCAACCTGACCGCCAGCGAAGCCGCGGCCGAGGAACAGGCTCTGGTCGTGAGCGCCCTCGCCGAAGGTCTGGAGCGTCTCAGCGCCGGTGACCTGACCTACCGCCTGACCCAGACCTTCCCGACCCACTATGTGAAGCTGCAGTCGGACTTCAACGCGGCCATCGGCCAGCTGAAGGACGCCATGTCGGTGGTCGTCTCGAACGTCTCGGCCATCCGCTCGGGCTCGGGCGAGATCAGCCACGCCGCCGACGACCTGTCGCGCCGCACAGAGCAACAGGCCGCATCGCTGGAGGAAACCGCCGCCGCCCTGGACCAGATCACCGCCACGGTGAACAAGACCGCCTCGGGCGCCCGTCAGGCCTCGGACGTGGTGCAGGGCGCGCGTGGCGACGCCGAAACCTCGGGCATTGTCGTCCGTGACGCCGTCGCCGCCATGAGCGCCATCGAGCAGTCGTCCAGCCAGATCAGCCAGATCATCGGGGTGATCGACGAAATCGCCTTCCAGACCAATCTGCTGGCCCTGAACGCCGGCGTCGAGGCCGCTCGCGCCGGTGACGCGGGCCGCGGCTTCGCGGTCGTCGCCTCGGAAGTGCGGGCCCTGGCCCAGCGCTCGGCCGAAGCGGCCAAGGAGATCAAGACCCTGATCTCGGCCTCGGGAACCCAGGTCGCCTCGGGCGTGAGCCTGGTCGGTCAGACCGGCGAAGCCCTGCAGCGTATCGTCAGCCGCGTCGCCGAGATCGACAGCCTCGTTTCGGAAATCGCCGCCTCGGCGCAGGAACAGGCCACCGGCCTCCAGCAGGTGAACACCGCCGTCAACCAGATGGATCAGGTCACCCAGCAGAACGCCGCCATGGTCGAGCAGTCGACCGCCGCCAGCCACTCGCTGTCGCAGGAAGCCGAGAGCCTCGCCTCATCGGTCGCCCGCTTCCGCATCGGCGACGGCAGTGTTCAGGCGACCCGCGCCACGCCGCGCGCCTCCGCTCCGGCTCCTCGTCCGGCCGCCCATGCCCCGGTTCCGCAAATGCGCGCCACCGGCCGCGGCGGCGCCGCCCTGAAAACGCAGGCCGTCGAGGACGGCTGGGAGGAGTTCTGATGAGCGCTTCGGTCGTCCTTCCCTCCGTGCTGGACATCCGCGCCGCGGGTCCGTTGCAGGCCGAAATCCTCGGCCTGCGCGGGCAGCCCCTGACCTTGGACGTCTCGTCCGTCGAGCGTCTTGGCGGCCTGTGCCTCCAGGTTCTGCTGTCGGCGCGCGCCACCTGGGCCGCTGACGGTCAGCCGCTGACCGTGACGACCGGCGACGACGCCAACTTCTCCGACCAATGGGCCGCCTTCGGCGCGGCCCCCTTCGACACCAGCCCCGTGGGAGCCGCCGCGTGACCAAGACTGTTCTGACCGTCGACGATTCCCGCACCATGCGCGACATGCTGCTGCTGGCCTTGCAGGACGCCGGCTACAACGTCATCCAGGCCGTGGACGGCGTGCATGGCCTTGAGGTGCTGGCCGCCAACGGCGCCGACATCATCATCACCGACATCAACATGCCCCGGATGGACGGCTTCGGCGTCATCGAGGGCGTGCGCGCCGACCCGAACCACCGCCACACGCCGGTGCTGGTCCTGACGACCGAGAGCGACGCCGAGAAAAAGGCCCGCGCCCGCGCCGCCGGAGCCACCGGCTGGATTGTCAAACCCTTCGACCCGGTCAAGCTGGTGGACGCCGTCCGCCGCGTGGCCGCCTGACCCAGAGGCTTCCGTGGACGCATTCGAAGCGATCAAGGCGACCTTCTTCCAGGAATGCGACGAACTGCTCGCCGACCTGGAAGCCAAGCTGCTGGTGCTTGAGTCGGGCCAGACCGACAGCGAGACGATCAACGCCGTCTTCCGGGCCGTTCACTCGGTGAAGGGCGGCGCCGGCGCCTTCGGTCTGGACGCGCTGGTCCGCTTCGCCCACGTCTTCGAAACCCTGCTGGATGAACTGCGCGCGGGCCGCAAGCCCTGCGACGAGGTCACCGTCCGCACCCTGCTGCGCGCCTCGGACGTGCTGGCCGACCACGTCGCCGCCGCCCAGGGGCACGCCCCGGAGGTCGAGGAAGCCCGTTCCGCCGGTCTGGTCGCCGAGATGGAGGTCCTGACCCATGGCGAGGCCTCGGTTCCCGGCGCCGCCGTCGAGGAGGATGATGACTTCGGCTTCACCCCCCTGACCGTCGGCCTGGCCCCGCTGCCCTCGCTGGATCTGCCGCCCCTCGACCTTCCGCCCCTGGCCGCTCCGGCGGCTGACGCGGGCTGGCGCATCGTGTTCCGTCCGCACGGCGCCATGTACGCCAACGCCAATGAGACGGGCCTGCTGCTGCGCGAACTGGGCCGTCTGGGTCCGATCACCGTCTCGCTGGACGACAGTGCGGTCCCTGCACTCGACGCCCTCATCGTCGAGGAAAACCACCTGATCTGGACCATCGAGCTGACGGGTGAGGCGACCGAGGCCGCCGTCCGTGACGTGTTCGATTTCGTCGAGAGCGACTGCGACCTCAGCATCACCGCCCTGGGCGCCGCCGCGACCTCGCCGGACCTGCCCGATTTGCCGTCGTTGACTGCGGCCGCGCCGGCCCCGGCTGATCTGGATATCTCGGCCCTGCTGGCCGCCGCCGCTGCCGCGCCCGTCGAGACCCCTGCTCCGGCTCCGGTCGCCATCGCGCCGGTCATCGAGGCCGCCGCCGCACCGGTCGCGCCTCCGGCTCCCGCCGTCGCGCCCACGCCCCCCGCCGCGAACGCACCCGCAGCGCCCTCGGCCCCCGCCGCTCCGGCCACCATCCGGGTCGATCTCGACCGCGTCGATCGCCTGATCAACGCCGTCGGGGAGCTGGTCATCCAGCAGGCCATGCTGGCCCAGCGCGTCGCCGAAAGCGGCATGGCCGCCCGGTCGTCGGCGGTCATGATGGGTCTGGAAGATCTCGAACTCCTGACCCGCGAGATTCAGGACAGCGTCATGGCCATCCGGGCCCAGCCCGTGAAGTCGGTCTTCCAGCGCATGCCGCGCCTCGTCCGCGAAGTCGGCGAAATGACCGGCAAGAAGGTCCGTCTGGTCACCGCCGGCGAGGACACCGAGGTCGACAAGACCGTGGTCGAACGTCTGGCCGAACCGATCACCCACATGCTGCGCAACGCCATCGACCACGGGCTGGAAACGCCCGCGGATCGCGAGGCCGCGGGCAAGTCGCCGGAAGGCACGGTCCATCTGGCCGCCCTGCACCGCTCGGGCCGCATCGTCATCGAAATCTCCGACGACGGCCGCGGCATCAACCGCGAACGGGTCAAGGGGATCGCCGTGTCGCGCGGTCTGATCGCCGAAGACGCGGTCCTGACCGACGACGAGATCGACAATCTGATCTTCCTGCCGGGCTTCTCCACCGCCGAGACCATCACCGATGTGTCGGGTCGCGGCGTCGGCATGGATGTGGTCAAGCGCTCCATTCAGGCGCTGGGCGGCCGCATCACCATCAGCTCGGTTCCGGGCAAGGGCTCGACCTTCACCCTCAGCCTGCCGCTGACGCTGGCGGTGCTGGACGGCATGGTCGTCGGCGCCGCCGAACAGACGCTGGTCGCGCCCCTGTCGAACATCGTCGAAAGCCTGACGCCGCGCGCCGATGACGTGCACTACGTCGGCGGCCGTGACGCGGTCATCCGCTTCCGCGAAAACTTCGTGCCGCTGGTCGACGTGGCCCAGGTGATGGGCTTCCGCGACACGCCGGTGACGCCGGGTCAGGGCGTCGCCGTGGTGGTCGAAACCGAATCCGGCGCTCGCGCCGCCCTGATGGTCGACGCCATCCAGGGTCAGCGCCAGGTCGTCATCAAGAGCCTGGAAACCAACTACCAGCAGGTGCCCGGCGTCGCCGCCGCCACCATCCTCGGCGACGGCCGCGTCGCCCTCATCCTCGATGTCGACGCCATCGTCGCCAACGCCCGTCGCCGTGCGGCGGGGCCTGAACTCAAGCTCGCGAGCTGATCCATGACCGAAGTGCAAAACAACGCCGCTGTCCGTGAACTGATCGCCTTCCGTATCGGCGAGCAGGAGTTCTGCGTGGATATCATGTCGGTCCGCGAGATCCGGGGCTGGACCCCCGCGACCCCGCTGCCGCGTTCGCCCGGTTACATGAAGGGCGTGATCAACCTGCGCGGCGCGGTCCTGCCGATCGTCGACCTGGGCGCCCGCTTCGGCCTGCGCACCTCCGAACCGACGGCCCGCCACGTCATCATGGTGGCCCACATCGGCGGCCGCACCGTCGGCCTGCTGGTCGACGCGGTCTCGGACATCATCCAGCTGACCGAAGGCACGGTCCAGCCGACCCCGGACGTCGCCAGCGATGACGTTCGCACCTTCGTGAAGGGCATCTTCGCGCTGGACGGCCGCATGATCAGCCTGATCGAACTCGACATGATCCTGCCGGAAGCGGAAGCCGAAGCCGCATGACCTCCGCCGCCGGGGCGCCGTCGATGGTGGAGGGCGAGTTCGTCCTCACGCCGGAAGACTTCCGCCATATCGCCCACACCCTGCATTCCTACGCCGGCATCGCGCTGGGCGAGGGCAAGGCCGCGCTGGTCTACTCGCGTCTGGCCAAGCGCCTGCGCGTGCTTGGCCTGCGGAATTTCCGCGAGTACTGCGAGCTGATCGACGGCGTCGAGGGCGTCGATGAGCGGCAGCTGATGACGGCGGCCCTGACCACCAACGTCACCCGCTTCTACCGCGAGCCGCACCACTTCGATCACCTGCGCGACCGGATCATGCCCAAGCTGGCCGAGCGCGCCCGCGCCGGCGGCCGGGTCCGCCTGTGGTCTGCCGCCTGTTCGAACGGGCAGGAGCCCTATTCCATGGCCCTGACCGTGCTCCAGACCCTGCCGGAAGCGGCCGAGCTGGACGTGAGGATTCTGGCCACCGACATCGACCCCAACATGGTCGTGCAAGGCTATGAGGGCGTCTATTCCGAAGAGGCTCTGGAGCCCGCGCCGGCCACCCTGTGGCGCAAATATTTCGACCGCGCCGACCGTGGCCAGTGGGTCGCCGGACGCCAGCTCAAGCAGCTGGTGACCTTCAAGGAGCTGAACCTGATCGGTGACTGGCCGATGAAGGGCAAGTTCGACGTCATCTTCTGCCGCAACGTCGTCATCTATTTCGATGACGCCACCCAGGAGCGTGTCTGGAACCGCTTCCTGCCGCTGATGAACCCGGGCGGCACCCTGTATATCGGCCATTCCGAGCGCGTCTCCGGGACCGCAGCCGCCCGCCTGCAGACCAGCGGCCTGACCACCTACCAGCTGGGAGCCGCCGGATGAGCGCCGCCCCGGTCAGGGTCTTGGTCGTCGACGACAGCCCCACCATGCGCGGCCTGCTGACGGCCGCCCTGCGCCGCGATCCCGAGATCGAGGTCGTCGGCTCGGCCGCCGATCCGCTGGAAGCGCGCGAGGCGATCAAGCGCCTGAACCCCGACGTCATCACCCTGGACGTCGAAATGCCCAACATGAACGGGCTGGAGTTCCTCGAGAAGATCATGCGCCTGCGGCCGATGCCGGTGGTCATGGTCTCGACCCTGACCCAGAAGGGCGCCGAAACGACCGTGGCCGCGCTGGAGGCGGGCGCCGTGGACGCGATCGGCAAGCCCATGGACGGCACCCCCGCCGCCGTCGCCTTCGCCGAACTCAACATCAAGGTAAAGGCCGCCGCCCGCGCCCGGGTCCGCCCGCGCGGCGATGTCCCCGCCATTCATCAGGCCCCGGGCGACTACCGCCCGGACCCGAACCTGATCCTCGCCATCGGCGCCTCCACCGGCGGCGTCGAGGCGCTGCTGACCGTGCTGCAGGGCTTCCCGGCCAACTGCCCGGCGACCGTCATCACCCAGCACATGCCCGCGACCTTCACTAAAAGCTTCGCGGCGCGGCTGGACAAGGTCTGCGCCCCGACGGTCACCGAGGCCGAGGACGGCGCGCCGGTCATGCCCGGTCACATCTACATCGCCCCCGGCGGCGAGGCTCACCTCGAGGTCTCCGGCGCCGCGCCGCGCTGCCGCCTCAGCCGGACCGAGACCGTCAACGGCCACCGTCCGTCCGTGGACGTCCTGTTCAACTCCGTCGCCCGCCTGAACCGCCCCATGACCGGGGTGATCCTGACCGGCATGGGCAAGGACGGCGCCAAGGGCTTGCTGACCATGCGCCAGGGCGGCGCCCACACCCTGGGCCAGGACGAAGCCTCGTCCGTCGTCTACGGCATGCCGCGCGCCGCCCAGGAGATCGGCGCCGTCGAACGCCAGCTCCCGCTTCACCGTCTCAGCTCCGCCATTCTCGACGTCTGCGCCGCGTCCCCCCGCGCCGCCCCGACCGCTGCCTGAAGGAATACGTATGCCCGCCGCCGCCGCCCTCCATGTTCTCGTCGTCGATGATCAGCAGACCATGCGCTCGCTTGTGCGCAACAGTCTGCAGCAGCTCGGCGTGCGCGAGATCCGTGAGGCCGCCGACGGCGAGATCGCCCTGCGCGAGATCGTGACCCGCCCGGCCCATCTGGTGATCTCGGACTTCAATATGCCCAACCTGGACGGCCTGGGCCTGCTGCGCGCCATCCGCGCCCACCCGCCGATCCAGACCACCGCCTTCATCATGCTGACCGGCCGCGCCGACCGCGAACTGGTCCAGCGCGCGGTCCAGTTCGGCGTGAACAACTACCTGGTCAAACCCTTCACCGTCGCCCAGCTGAAAGAGAAGCTGGAAGGCGTCTTCGGACCTCTGACATGAGCCCCGCGCAGTCGTCGGATCGCGGCGAGATTCGCATTCACGTCGGTCAGGGCGAGCACCACATCACCGCTGATCCCGCGGTCATGCTCACCACGGTGCTGGGCAGTTGTGTCGCCGCCTGCCTGACCGATCCGGTCGCGGGCGTCGGCGGCATGAACCACTTCCTGTTGCCGGACGGCGCGGGGGCGGGCACCGACGCGGGCCGCCGCTACGGCGCCTATGCGATGGAGCTGCTGATCAACGACCTGATCAAGGCGGGCGCCCGTCGCGAACGCCTTGAGGCCAAGCTGTTCGGCGGCGGTCGCATGTTCGACAGCCTGCGCGACGTCGGCATGGCCAACGCCGAGTTCGCGGAACGCTTCCTGCGCGATGAAGGCATCCGGGTCGTGGGCGGCAGCCTGCGCGGCGCCGGCGGCCGTCGTCTGCACTACTGGCCGGTCAGCGGTCGCGCCCTGCAAAGGGGCGTCACCGACGCCGCCACCACCCCGCCCGCGCGTCCCGTGCCGGCGCCGCCCCCGGTCGCCGCCGGCGGCGATCTGGAGCTGTTCTGATGCCCGCGGACGCGTCCTCCCTGCTGGCCGCCCTGGCCGCCGAGATCGGCGACGTCCGCTCGGGCGTGGATCGCGTCTCGGGTCTGCTGTCCGATCTCGTCCGCCGTCTGCCCGCCGAACACCGGGCCGAGGCCCTGACCGACGCCCAGGCGCTCGATGTGCTGATCCAGCGCCTCGATGCGGTCTCGGGCGTGCTCAACGGTCTCGCCTCGGGCCAGACCTCCGCCGACGCCGTCTCCACCGTCCTGCTCGCGGACATGGCCGGGCGGCTGAACGGTCACCAGCCCGCCCGCGCGTCCGCGGACGCCGGCGACCTGCATCTGTTCGACTGACGCCATGGCCGCCTCCTCCAACGCCCGCGTCAATCTGGAGCACTCGACCGTGCTCCTGATCGACGACAACCCGAAGGCGCTGGATATGCTCAGCTCGATCTTCCAGGGCTTCGGCGTCAAGCAGCAGATCAAGTGCGAAAGCGCGGTCGATGCGGTGGAGATCCTCAAGCGCCAGCCGGTCGATCTGGTCCTGGTGGATTGCTCGATGCCGGAAATGGACGGCTTTGAGTTCACCCGCTGGCTGCGTCGCGAGATGCCCGCACCGGCCAAATACACCCCGGTGATCATGCTGACCGGTCATGCGGCCCAGTCCAGCATCCAGAAAAGTCGTGACTGCGGCGCCAGCTTCGTGGTCGCCAAGCCCCTGACCCCCGCCGTGCTCCTGCGCCGCATCCTGTGGCTGGGCGGTGATGAGCGCGAGTTCGTCGAGTGCGAAAGCTATGTCGGCCCTGACCGTCGGGTTCGCAATTTCGGCCCGCCGCTGGGCCAGCCGGGGCGTCGCTCGGGCGACCTGTCGACCCACGTCGGCGAACCCGCCGAGGCCAATATGGATCAGTCCGATATCGATATGCTGATGAAGCCGATGCGGGTGTCGCTGTGAGCGAAGTCCGTACCCTGAAAATCCAGAGCCCCCTCGCCAGACAGCTGGCCCGTCCCGGCGGGCGCACCATCGCCGACGCCCAGCGTCTGGCCGAGACCGGCCTGCAAAGCCACAAGGCCGACATCATGGGCGATCTGGGTCGCCTGATCGGTCAGCTGGAGACCCTGTGCGTCGAGGCGACGGCCGAAGGCCGCGACCGGGTCTATGTGCTGGCGTCGGCCCTGGTCGATCTGGCCGGCTTCTTCGACACCGGCCCGCTCTACACCGCCGGCTACAGCCTGTGCGACCTGTCCGAGCGCATGCAGGCGATGGGCGTGTGGAACTGGCCCGCCGTCGAGGTGCATGTGAAGGCCCTGCGCCTGATCCTGACCGGCGGCTGCAAGACCGGCGCGGAATCCGACGTCCTGCTTCAGGGCCTGAAGAGCGTGCTCGGGGCCTTCGCGCCCGCCTAGGCGAACCGCGCCTTCAGCTCGCCCTTCACCACCTTGCCCGCCGCGTTGCGGGGCAGGGGCTCGTTCAGGATATGCACCTCGACCGGGGTCTTGAACGCCGCCAGTCGCGACGCCGTCAGGGCCTTCAGCGTATCGGCGTCCACCGTCTGTTCGGGAGCCAGCGACACCACGGCGACCGGGACCTCGCCCAGCACCGGATGCGGCTTGGCGATCAGCGCCGCCTCGGCCACCGCCGGATGCTCGAACAGGATCGCCTCCACCTCCTGGCAGTAGATGTTCTCCCCGCCCCGGATGATGATGTCCTTGGCCCGGTCCACGATGAAGCAGAAGCCTTCCTCATCGATCCGCGCCAGATCGCCCGTGCGCACCCAGCCGTCGACGAAGGTCTCGGCCGTCGCTTCGGGCTTGTTCCAGTAGCCCTTCACGATGTTCGGCCCATAGGCCAGCAGTTCGCCGACCTCGCCCGTCGGCAGCTCCGCGCCGTCCGGTCCCACCACCTTGATCGCGCTCACCGGCATGGCCGGGCCGCAGCTGTCCGGGCGGTTCACATAGTCCTCGCCGAAGTGATGGGTATGTGTGGCCGAGGTCTCGGTCATGCCCCAGCCCGAGCCGGGCCGCGCCGTGGTCCGATCGTCGATCTGGCGCACCAGATCGGTCGGCGCCGCCGCCCCGCCATAGGTCACGGTCTCCAGCGACGACAGGTCGTACCTGTCCCGGTCCGGGTGTTGCAGCAGCTGGATAGCCACCGTCGGCACCCCGCCGATCAGATTGATCTTCTCCCGCTCGATCAGCATCAGCGCCTCCGCCGCGTCGAACCGGCGCTGGCAAACGAGCGTCTGCCCCGTGACGAGCGCGGGCAGCAGCAGGGCGTTGCAGCCGGTGGTGTGGAAGAATGGGATCGACACCAGCCCGACCTTGGGCGGCGCGGTCGGGTCCATCGCGGGCGGCGTCTCGCCCCGGCGCACGAAGGCCCGCACCAGCGAATACAGCCCGGCCATCACGCCGCAACCGGCGTTCCGGTGGGTGCCCAGCGCGCCCTTGGGGAAGCCGGTCGTGCCGGAGGTGTAGAAGATCGCCGCCGGGTCCTCGGGATCCAGCGGCACGTCCGGCATCTCGCCGGCCGGCAGATCGGGCCAGGCGTCCGGCGAGCCGATGACGGCTTCCAGCGTCCCGACGCGGGGATCGCCCGACGCCTCGCGGCCCCGGCACACCAGCACGTCGGTCAGGTCGGTCAGCTCCGGCAGGTGCGGGGCGATCCGCTCCAGCCGCTCGCCGTCCACGATGGCGACGGTGCTGCCCGAATCCTTCAGACCGTAGGCCAGCTCCTCGCCCGACCACCAGGCGTTCAGCGGCGTGACGATGGCGCCCAGCAGACCGGCGGCGAAGAAGCTGACCGGCCATTCCGGCACATTGCGCATGGCCACCGCGACCCGGTCGCCCTTCTTCACCCCGCGCGCCTTCAGGTCCGCCGCCAGCGCCAGCGTCGCACGCGAGAAGGCCTCGAACGACACCCGCTCGTCGCCATAGACGATGAAGGTCCGCGCCCCCCACTGCCGCCCGGCCATGAAGGTGTGCATCAGGGTCGGCGGGGCGTTCTTCCAGATCTTCGTCGGGCGCCCCTCAATGGTCGTCTCGACCACCTCGAAGATCGAGCCCGGCGCGGTCAGGGCGGCGGTCGCCTGGGCGAGAGTCAGCGCGGGCCACGCGCGGGCGGCGGCTTGGTCGGTCATGGGCGTTTTCCTTGGTCCGCCGCTTTGCGCGGTCTGGTCTGACGCCACAGTGATCCCGTTTTCGCCGGGTGATCAAGGTTCAGTTGGTCGCAGGTCGCCGTCAACCCGCCGGCGCGGGGGCCTTGCGCTCCGGCGCCTCTCCCCGGGGGGGGGTGGAGCGAGGCGCCGGACCGCTTCATACCGCACAGACCTTCTCAGGAGACGCGACGGCCCGCGCGGCATGGCCGCCGACCCGGAGCCCAAAGGTTCGGGTCATCGGCGCGCGCGACCGGAGTGCCGATACTAAAACCGGTCGCCCGCCCTTCATAAGCGAGGCCGTGCCCCGACACAGCCTTCACTTTAGTTATAGACACCGGTGACATTCGACCGTCCGGTGCGGCTCGTCCTGCACAGCGAGCCCGGCGCGCGGCGCCGGGCTCAACTGGCTCATGGCCGGGATCGGGGGCAGGCCCGGCGGTGAGGCGGTTACGCCTGCGGGCGGGTGCGCTCCGCCGAGCCTTCGGCGGAGCCGCCCAGCGAGACCGAGGCGCCCGAACGGCTGGCCGAGGCCGCCGCATCGCCCGAACCGCTGCCCTGGACCTGACGGCGCGGAGTGTTCACTGCGCCGGAACCGGAACCGGAGCCGGCGGCGCGGCCAGAGGCTGAGCTGTTCAGCGCGCCGTTGGCGGCCGCGGTGCCGCTGTTGGCGGTGTTGCCCAGCGCCGTCTGACCGGCGGCCGAGGCGCCTTCGGCGGTCGAACCCGCACGGGTCACGCCCGCGGCGGCTTCACCCTGGGCGCGGGCCGAGGCGCGTTCGGCGCGAGCAGCGGCGGCCGCCGCACGGCGCTCGGCGCGGGCGCGGGCCTGTTCGGCGCGGCTGGTGGTCTCGCCGATCCGGTCACGGGTGAACGAACCGTCCACGCCGCCGGTCAGGTTGCCCGAGCCCATGCCGCCCACCGAACCGCCGGCGCCGCCCACCTGTCCGCCCAATCCGCCGGTCAGTCCGCCGGTCAGGCCGCCCGCGATCTGGGCGTTGGCGGCTCCGGCTCCGGCCAGGGTCATGGCGACGGCGGCGGCGGTGATCATCAGGGTCTTGCGCATCGTATCTCTCCTGCGAAAGGTGCGGGCGATATCGCCCTCGCAGAGTCCAACGACGGGTCGATCCGGATTCATCCCGACCCCTGAAAAAAGTTCTGAAAAAAGTTCAGCGGGCCAACTGGCCCCGGGCTCCGACCGCCGCCGGGGCGGTCCTCAGCGTCCCGGCGACCACGCCCCGCCCGTACACAGGATCGGCGCCCGGCGCGCCTTCGTCGGTCGCCGTGCGGGCCAGCGCTTCCACATCCCCGCCGTTTCGCGCCAGCAGCCCGGCCACCAGCGGCGCCGCGAACGACGCCCCCCTGACCGCCACCCAGCCTCGCCCTCCGGCGGCGGCCATGTCCGCGCCCGGCGCGGCGAAGTCCACCTGCGGCCCGCGTCCGGCCTCGGGCAGCACCCGGTTGCGCGCGTTCACCGCCGTCACGCCGATCACGCCCGGATAGCTGGCCGGAAACAGGGGCGGGGCGGCGGGGCCGTCGTTGCCCACGGCGGCCACCACCGTCATTCCCCTCTGCCGCGCCCGCGCGATCGCTGTCTCGATCAGGCCGTTGCGCGGCCCCACCAGACTGATGTTCACCACCCGCACATTCTGGCCCGACAACCAGCTGAGCGCCTGCGCCACCGCTGTCGCCGATCCTCCGGTGGCGGCCCCGCCATAAACGTCCGCCGCATACAGGCTCGCCCCCGGCGCGGCGCTGTGAAAGCCCTGCCCCCGTCCGACCAGCAGCGAAGCCACCGCCGTTCCGTGGGCCGCCGGCCGCGCCGTCCCGACAAAGCCGCGCGTCTGAATGTTGACGCCCGCCAGCGCCGGATGCCCCGCATCCACGCCTGTGTCGATCAGCCCGACCCGGACCCCGCCGCCCTGAAGCGTGGAGGAAGGCGTGGGCTCCATCACCGGGGCGGCCTCGGCCTCGGCCTCCATATCCCCCGCCGGGACATAGACGTGGTTGAAGGCGAACTCTCCGTCCGGCGCCAGGGCCTTCAGTCGCGCCATCGCCCTGCCCGGTGACATCCGTCGCGGCGGGGCCAGCACCACGGTCGTCAGGTCCAGCTCCTCCAGCCGCTCCTCGCGGATCACGGTGAAACCCTCGGCCAGCGCCGCGCGCCGCGCGTCGGGGCTCAGGGTCACCGCCACGATCTCGCCTCGCACGACGGCCCATCCGTCCGGATCGCTCTCCAGCGCCCCGTCCGACCGTCGCACCAGATCGCGGAACCGCGCCGGGACCTGCAGCGCGCCCTCGATCCCGTCGCGCGCCTGACCGGTCAGGCGATCCACCTCGCCCGGCAGTCGGCCCGGCAGGTCGCGGGCGCCCGGCAGTGAAGGCAACCCGCCGCCTCCGGGCAGGCCGATCTGCGCCGAGGCCGGTCCCGCGACCAGCGCCGCGGCACATCCCAAAAGGATCAGAAAATGAGGCCTCATCGGCGGCTCCAACGTATGAAACGGATGAAAGGCCATTGGCGACGGCCCGACAATGGATGAAACGTCAGGGCCGGGACGTTTCATCCCGCATGAGCGGAGTATCGACTTGGACGCATTCCAGACGGGACTGGTGGAGCTTCTTCCCCGGTTGCGCCGGTTTGCGCGCGCCGTCTGCCGCTCGGACGCCGATGCGCAGGATCTGGTTCAGGCCACGGTCGAGCGCGCGCTGCTCAAGCGCTCCGGCTGGACCCCCGGCACCCGTCTCGACAGCTGGGCCTTCACCATCATGAGACGGATCCACATCGACGACGCCCGTTCGAAGGCGCGCTGGGGCAAGGTCCTGTCGCCCGAGGACGATCTCACCTCCAATGTCGCCGACGCCGCCCAGGCGGGCGAGGCCCTGCGCGCCGACGCGCTCGCGGTCCAGGCCGCCGTCCGCAGCCTGCCCGATGACCAGCGGCTGGCCGTGGCGCTGGTCCTCATCGACGGCCTGTCCTACGCCGAGGCCGCCGGTGTGCTGGGCGTCCCGGCGGGCACATTAACCAGCCGACTGGTGCGTGGACGGCAGACCCTTCTCCAGACCCTTGCCGAACAGGGCGTGACCGCATGACACTCTATGACGACGAAACCCTGATGCGCCGGGTGGACGGCGAACTGACCCCCGATCAGGGCGCGGCCATCGACGCAGCCGCCGCGTCAGATCCGGTCCTCGCCGACCGTCTCGCCGCCCTGCGGAGCCTGCGCGCGCTGACGGAGGGGGCCTTCCCCGCCCGGGTCGACCCCCGCGACGACGCCCTCGCCGCCCTGATCGCCGGGGCTCCAGCCGTCGCCGCGCGCGGTCCGTCATGGGCTGATCGGCTCAAGGCCGCCTTCGCCCCCTCGCTGCTGCCGGTGTGGGGCGCGGCGGCCGCCGCGGCCTTCGTGCTGGGCCTGATGGTCGGCGGCCCGGGAACGGAGCAGGGCTTCGTCGTCGGTCCGCAAGGCCAGATCGCCGATGCCGACCTCACCCGCGTGCTGGACCAGCGTCTGGCGGGGCAGGGCGCCGACGCCGAAGGCCGCGCCGTCGGCCTGACCTTCCGGGACGCCGAAGGCCACTGGTGCCGGACCTTCAGCGCCGGTTCGGATGGCGTCGCGGGCCTCGCCTGCCGCGCCGACAACCGCTGGGCCGTTCAGGCTCTCGCCCCGTTCAGCGCCGCCGGTCCGGACGCCATCCGCACCGCCTCGGCTGACATTCCTCCTGTGATTCTGGCCGCCGTCGACGCCGCGCAGGCCGGAGACGTCCTCGACGCAGCCGCCGAAACCCGCGCGCGCGACGGCGGCTGGCGCTGACGCCGATCCCGCGCGTGCCGCCGGATCACTGACTGTTCCGGAGAAAATGGCGTACCCCGGGAGGAGTCGAACCCCTGACCCCTGCTTTCGGAGGTTCATGGTGCCCTGCGGCCGTGGTTGACGCGCGTCAGCGCCGCGTGACAACTTTCGATTGCGCACACCTTGAGCCGGGGGGCTCCATGAGACATCTGCTTGTCGGTCTGCTGATCGGCGCCCTTCTGGCGTCGTGCGCCAGCGCGTCTTCCGGCGCCGCCCAGTTGGCTGCCGACCCGGAGGCGGCTGCTCGGGCGCACGATCTCGCGCTTCGCACCGTTGAAGCCTCCGAGGCGTCGGCCCGATGGGCTTTCGCCCAGTTCATCGTGGCCGCGCTCGGTGTGATCGGCGTGGTGGTCAGTCTGTTCTGGACCGCTCGCGCAGTGAAACACGCCAGCGATGCCGCAAGCGCCGCGCAGGCGCAGATAGCGACCGCGCGGGAAGAACTCACCGTCGCCCAGCAGGAACTGTCGCTCGCTCAGCAAACCCACGAAGACTTCGTCCTCGCCACTGAACGACAGCTCAGGGCCTATCTGATCGCGGCGATCGGCGAACTGAAGATCTGCAAGGCAGGAGCCCCGGTGCGTTGGCGCATACCCTTGCGAAACAACGGCCAGACGCCTGCGAAGAACGTGCGGTTGCACACCTCGGTGATCTATCACCGCCTCGCTGATGCAATTCCGGACGATGTTGACTACGACCGGACCTTCGAAGGCGCGATCATCGGCGCCGGCGAGGAGCGTAGCTTCAGCTTTGAGACCCCGTTCACGCTGACCTCTGCACAGATGAAGGAATTGAACGCCAAGAAAGCCTGCATCCTGGTGCGATGCATAACGCACTACACCGACGTGTTCAGCGCGGATCGAACGACGACCTTCGCCCAGCACTTCTGGGGCACCGGCGAACGCGGATCGCACACAACCGAGTGCGTCAACGACTTCACCTGAAAATATCGCCGCGCCCGGCGACGAACACCGGCGCCGTCCGAACGGTGTGGAAAGGAAAATGGCGCGCCGCCGTGGAAGATGGAGAGAACTATTCCGCTGCGGTCGGTTGGGCGGCTTAGCTGGACCAAGACCTTCTTGGGAAAGCTATCGTTTTTAAGCTGTCGCGTTCATCTATCACGCCCCGACCGTCATCCTGTGCGCATTTCCATCATGGATGGGCTGGCGCTTACGTGATGCAAACCTGCCGTATGCCGGACGCTTGGCAAGCCCGGTTCAGAGCTGTACTTCCCGCTGCTGTTTCTACCCTGCCGCGAAGGCGAGTGCGCTGTCGAATCTTGTCCGAGCGGCGCTGACGTCATCGCGGAGTTGGTAAATTGCATCCACGGATGGGTGACTGGTTGGGGGTGTCTTGAACGCGGATTCTTTGAAGCTCGGGACCACTGGCAATCCGGTTGCCAAGGCTTGGCATACTGTCCTTACCCATATCTGGCTGGCTGTCGCACTGAGCGGCGTATCCAACCTGCTGCTGCTCACACCGACACTCTACCTGATGGGGATCTATCAACGGGTCGTCCCTGCGGCGAGTGTGGAAACCCTGATCGGGCTGACGGTCGCTGCTGTGGCAGCCGTGGTGGCTGTTTCGATTCTTGATGGGCTACGCGTGCGCGTCCTTGCGAAAGCCAGCACGCGGCTTAACCGCAACGCCTCGGACGAGTTGATCCTCGCCTCTCTCAGCCCTGCCCTTCCAACGGTTGTTCGACAGGACAGCCTGCCATCATCTTTGCGTCGTCCCTACTCCTTGGGAGAACGCTTGCCCCCTTCGATCAGATTTCCGGCAGCCTTCTGTCTGTCCACGTGCGCGATGGCCAGCAGGTCACGGCGGGACAGAAGCTCGTCACGCTCGATCCAAATCATTTGATGTTCAATGAACAGGCTGCGGGCGAGACCACGGTCCGGCTTCTGGTCATCAGGGAGCGCCTACGCGCCCAGAAGAACCGGCTTACAGCGCAGCGAGCCGCCAGCGCTCAGTTCGTGTCGCAACGGACCGACTTCCAATCCCAGCTTGCCGAGGCGCGCGCACAACGTGGTGGGATATTGGCCGAGCATTCCCGTCTGGCATCGGCCGAACTTCAGGATGTCGAGTTGCAGCTTGGCCGATCAGCGCCGGAGCTAGGATCCGCAAGTCTGGCGCGAGCGGACAGCGAACTCGTAGCGCCCGTGCCCGGTTGGGTGATCGAGCTGAACGTCGTCGGACCAGGTCAGGTTATCGCACCGGGCGACAAAGTGATGTCGATTGTCCCCGTCCGCGAGACGCTTGTCATTGAGGCGTCATTCACCCCCAAACATGCCAGCGAGCTGCGCATTGGTCAGCGCGCCGATGTCAGACTTGGCGCGAGCGGCTTGCACAGGGGATTGGTTGTGTCTGGAACCATCGAGGCGATTTCGCCAGACGTGGTCACAACGCCCGCTGGCGAAGGGATCATTCTCGCGACGATCGTTCTGCCTGACACTGCTTGGAAGGAGGCGGCCGCCTCCCGCCATTTTGGAATGCTGAGAGCGGGAACTCCGGTCGAGGTCCTCGCGATCGTGCGCCGTAGGTCCCTTGTGGAATATCTGCTGGAACCTCTGACCGCAGGAGCTTGGCGTGCGTTCAGAGAAGCTTGATACCGGCTTGGTGGTCGGACCGTTTCTGATGCGCCCCGTTCGCCCGTCCGACATCGACGAAGTGGTCGGGGATCTTCGAAAGTCTGACCTGCTCGATATCGTCGCTTTGACCCCGGCGCCGCCTCATGTGGCGTTGATCAGAAGTCTTCAGTACTCTTTGCAGATCGTGGCGATTGAAAAGGACGGGCGGTGTTTAGCCCTCGCGGGCCGCCAACCTGCCGATCCCCTTGGTGCGGGGATATGGCTGATTGGTACTGAGGGGTTTGGGGAAGCGCTCATGCTCGGCGGTCTGAGGCACACCCGAAAGGGATTCGACCACCTGCGTGGGACAGAGGCTCGCCTTTATAACTACGTGCCGCAGCTAAATGTGACCGACTTGAAATGGCTCAACTGGCTCGGCTTCAAGCCCGTCGAAGCCATTAGGAATTTCAGGTGTCGCGGCTACACCTGTATCCGGATGCAGTGGGATCAGGACGGACCCGCGCAATCTGACGCAGCACCGTAGGCGATCGCACGGTCATCTGCCGCCAGGGCGGATCGTACCGCTCGTGAGTCGTTTTGCGGTGCGCCGTCGCGCCAGCGAACGCCAAATCGTTGCAAAGTGTCGCTGCGCGGAACCCACCAGCGGCGAAGCGTTCGCCACCCCTTCAAGGTCGTGTTTCGTCCCGGCACAGGGACATCGACCGCCTCTTGCGTCAGACCGATCATTTCGGCGCTACAGGTTAGCAGGCCTATGTCCGCTCCACGGCGGGCGTACAAGGCCCGAAGCCTCATTGCCCCCCGGGCGATCGCAGGGGGAACTGGCTCTCCGAGACCTTGATAGTTGGCTTCGATAGCGACCGCCGAGTGATGGAAGCCGATTACGGTTCCTCGCCTGATGTTCAGGTTCGCCGACGCGACCAGAAGGGAGTTAGCACAGGCTGATGCGCAGACCTTGTCCAGTTCGACTCTTGTGCCAGACAGTCGTCGCAGCCTCCAACGAAGGGCATGCCTGAAGCCGTTGCTGAACGGCGTGTTCGCGTGCTCGAACATGCCGAGGATCACTTCAAACGGCATCGTCAGCAGTGGACGACGAACCAGTACCGCGAGCTGTTGAAACGCGATGGGCCGGAGCTTTCGTTCCGGCCACCAGGTTCGAGTGAGGATCGTTCGGCGAGGCTTATGCGAGCGGCGTCGCGCCTCGTGTCACACAGACATGAAGGGAGGCTCGACAGAATACGAAACGCCTTTTACGACAGGGCTAGCGGAAGACCGCTAGACGAACGGTATAGATGACGGAAAATATCTAGTTGAATTTGCTCAGTTATTATGTATAATTAAAGTATACATCCTCCAAGTGGTGTTTGGTCGAGGGTGTATCTCTCGCTTTGGGGTTAAGTCCCCGAGGCAGGGTTTGGGGGAGCCTAGAGAGTCACTTTGCAAGTGCTCTGCGAGCACCACACAAGGTGAGTTTCAATGGGGATCGGCGAGATTTCAGCCGCAGACCTCGCGAGATATCGCGAGCTCATAGATTGCTGCGGCATCAACGGCGATGAGCGTGATCAGGTGATCCTCATTGTCGTGAACGTCATGAAGTCATTTGTAGACATTGCTTTCCAAAATACTTTATCAACTGAGTCTAGCTGTGCTAGCATCGAATCTAATCGGACATTAAAACAAGATTTTGCTTTGGTCGCAGGGCCAAAAGCTGAATCATCGAACGCCAAGGACGTTCAGAATGGCCAGAAAGCCCCTGACAAAGGCCGTCATCTACTGCCGCGTTAGCTCCACAAAACAAACGACGCGTGGTGATGGATTGTCGTCGCAACAGACGCGATGCCGGGAGTTCGCGAAGTTTCGTGGCTACGAAGTCATGAGGGTTTTCAGCGATGACATGTCCGGAAGCGTCATTGGGCGTCCGGGCATGAACGACATGCTCAAGTTCATTCGCGCCAATCGCAAGAACTCGCTGGTCGTCATCATCGACGATATCAGCCGGCTTGCTCGGGGGCTGGAAGCACACCTGAAGCTGCGTGCTGAAATCGGCCGTGCTGGCGCGGTGCTAGAATCGCCTTCGATCGAGTTCGGTGAGGATTCAGACAGTCAGCTGGTCGAGCATCTTCTCGCGAGCGTTTCAGAACATCAAAAGCGGAAGAATGGCGAGCAGACGCTCAACCGGATGCGCGCCCGACTATCGAACGGGTTCTGGGTGTTCGCTCCGCCCATCGGATACCAGTATGACCGCGCTCCGGCTGGCGGGAAAATGCTGGTTAGACAAGAACCACTCGCGAGCATCCTGAAGGAGGGCCTTGAGGGTTATGCGAGCGACCGGATCAACTCTCCGTCGGAGTTCGCCCGCTTCTTGCAATCCCACGCTGAGTTCCCGCGCGGCCGGCACGGGTCCGTTCTCATTGAACGGGCGACCATTATCCTGAAGCAGGTCCTGTACACCGGATATGTAGCGGCACCGAGTTGGGGTATCGGGCTGCGCAAAGGACAGCATGAGGCTCTGATCAGCCTCGACATGCACACCCGGATTCAGGAGAAGCTTGAAGGCAAGGTGCGAGCACCCTACCGGGTTGATGTAAACTCCGACTTCCCGCTGCGGGGGCATGTCCTCTGCGACGATTGCGGGCATGCGTTGACGGCCTGTTGGAGTTGTGGCCGAGACCGCCTTCACCCCTACTATCTCTGCCGTCAGCGGGGGTGTGTGAGCCGCAACAAGTCGATCAAGAGGAAACGGATCGACGCCGATTTCGAAGCCACACTGAAATCGTTGGTGCCCACCCGAGAGCTGTTCACACTCGCCTCGGTCGCCTTTGAGGATTCGTGGAACGGTCAGCTAGCGAAAGGCAACACACGCCGGACCGAGCTCAAGAGAGAGATGGTCGAGATCGATAAGAAGATCGCGCTCATGCTGGATCGGATCGTAGACGCTGAGAGCCGCACTGTGATGTCGGCGTTCGAGAAACGTGTCGATGAATTGGAGGGGCGCAAGTTGCTTCTGGAAGAAAACATCTCGAAATGTGGCACACCTGTCCGCAGCTATGATGAGACTTTTCGAACCGCGATGGGGTTCCTCGCAAACCCTTGGAATCTCTACGCTTCAGAGCGCCTAGAGGACAAGAGAGCTGCTCTCAAACTGACTTTTCCGAACCAATTGCGCTACCACCGCGAAAGAGGCTTTCGAACCCCTGAAACCTCGTTGCCTTTCAAGGTGTTAGGCGGCGAATTCACGGGGATTGAAGAGATGGCGCACCCGAGAGGATTCGAACCTCTGACCCCTGCCTTCGGAGAGCCCTTTTTGGCCGTTTCTCATCGTTCCGAAAAGTTCCAAGTTACTGAATTTGAACTACATCGTGTTTGGGTTTGTTTCGCGCGGTTTCGCCTAGTTCTGCCATATTTGCCCCACTAGCGCCCCACTAGACGTTCATGGTGGGGGTCAGTCAAATGCAGGAAACGGGCAATGGCCGAGACATCGATCACCACCGACCGCCAGATTGCAGCGCTAAAGCCAAAGCCCCGACTTTACGAGATCGGGATAACCGGTAGCCGTGGACTCTGCCTCAGAGTCTTTCCAACGGGCACGAAGAATTTCGAGTTCCGATACACCGCCGACAATGGCGCCCGACGCCGGCATCCGCTGGGCGCTTACCCCGACATCGGCCTCGCTATAGCCCGCGCCAAAGCTGCGGCTCTTCGCGTCAGCGTCATCGAAGGAGATGATCCCTCAGCGCGACGTGCGAGTGAGCGGGAACAGGCCCGTACCGGCGAGACACTTGCCGAGCTGGCGGACGCCTATTGGCGTGCCGCCGCCAAGGGACTTCATGGCGGTCGTCGTCGCCCGAAGAGCGAGGTGACGATCAAGAAAGAGAAAACCTACTGGAAGAACCACATCGAGCCGCAACTCGGCTCCCGCCGGTTCGCCGAGATCAAGCGGGCGGACATTCGGGTGTTCATGAGGGAGTTGGCGCTCGAAAGCGGCCTTCGACCCGACAGCGTGGCCACGATCGGATCGACCCTTCAGTCAATCCTAGGCTTTGCCGTCCACGAGGAGAGGCTCGAGGCCAACCCCGCGATCGGATTGGCTCAGCCTCTTGCCCTCATCTCACGGGAGAGGATGTTCAACGACGACGCGCTGGCGGTTCTCTGGCGCGCGACCGGAAACGCCACTGCGGTCCGGGGGCGGGATGGGCCGGACAAGAATGCCCGTCTTGAGCCAGAAATCGCGCTCGCGCTTCGGCTTCTCGTCCTCACCCTGACACGCCGGTCCGAGACCGCAGGCGCGCGCTGGGACGAGTTCGACCTCAAGGCCGGCATCTGGACCATTCCTTCCGCAAGGACCAAGGCGCGGCACCTCCACGTCGTACCGCTATCCAAGGCCGCCCTCGAAGTCCTGAACACCGCGAAGGCGCTGCACCCTAAGTCCCATTTCGTCTTCCCATCGACGCGGGCGACTGGAACTCATATCGACGTCCACGGCCTGACCCGAGCGGTCTCTCGGATCTGTACGCGACACAAACTCGCGGCTGGATCCCCGCACGATATTCGACGCTCAGGAGCGACGACCCTGGTCGGAAGGTACGGCGTCAGCCGTCTCGTGGTCGGCTTCCTGTTGGGTCATACCGCGAGGGAGGGTGCTGCAGTGACGAGCGTCTACGATCGACACAGCTACATCCCGGAAAAGTTGGCCGCTCTGGAACTGTGGGCCAAGCATCTCGACGAACTTACCGTTGCTCCGCAGGCCGTCGAGGAGGCCTCGCCGAACCCCCAGCCCGCTCCGGCGTGAGCGACATAGAAGCCGCGCTATCGCTTGAAAGGGGCTCCCGAGGTTACAGGGCAGTTCCCCTCCTAAGGCTGTACGCGCCCGAACCTTCCCTCCCTCTACAATATTTTGCCTGCGGCAATTCTCCAGTTGATCAAAGGTCAGCGCGACGCATACTGACGACGGTTTGGGGGATTTCGTGCTCGCACTCCTGCGTCAGTTCGGCATTGGTCTGGTTGTGCTCCTGATGGTCACGACCCAAGCCTTTGCCGCGCGTGATACGCAGCATCGCATCGAGCACGCTGCCCAGTACCCGGGCGTCCCGTATGCCGACGCCGCCCAGCTCCCCCACGACCATGAGCCATCCGCAGCCGATGATCATCACGATCACGACTCCGATCATGGTTCGGCGGTTGCGACGGATTTGCTCGATCAGCCCGACACCGACAGTCAGCCAGCGCTGCCGCATCACCACCATGCCGGCGTCGACCTTCAGGTCGCGGTGATCGATCCCGATCGCGCCATGCCGCTGCACGCCGCATCCACCGCCCCACTTCTCCCAGGCCGAGCAACCCGCCTGCCTGGAACGCGGCCCGACGGCCCTCTCGACCCTCCCAAACAGCACGCTTGATCGCCTGAAAAGCTGATCCTGCACGGCCGAACGGCCGTGCGCGTCCTGTTGGAGACAATCCTTGATGATCCCGAAGTCCGGCTCAGCCGGATGGCGGGTGCGCGCCGTGGCCGTGTCCACGCTCGCACTCGCAATCGGCGCCGCCTTGGCGCCAACCTCACTGCGCGCTCAGAGCGCGTCGCCCGACAACCCCGCCGCCGCGTCACGTCTGAGCCTGCGCGAAGCGCTCATCAGAGCGGTGGAAGCGGATCCGTCACTACCCGCGACCCGGGCCCGCACGCTCGTCGCGAGCGCTGCGGTGCGACAGGCCGACGTGCGGCCCAACCCGACCCTGGGGTTGATGGTCGAAAATCTACCGACGCTTGGTGGCGGCGATATTCTCGGCCGTACCGAGACGACACTCAGTTACGAGCAGCGTCTCGAGCGCGGCGGCGACCGATCTGCCCGAACGGCGCTCGCCCGGTCCGAGGGCGACCTCATGCTCGCCGAAGCTCAGGTGCGTCAGCTGGACCGTCTCGAGCAGGTGCAGCGCGTTTGGTCCGAGGCTTTGGCAGCCGAGGCGCTTCTGGAGATCGCTCGCGATAGACTGGCGCTTGCCGAAGCGTTCCAGGTCGAGGTGCAGCGCCGGGTCGATGCAGCCAGAGACCCGCTTTTTGCTGGGGCCCGCGCCGAAGCCGAGCTCGCCCAGGCACAGATCGACTTCGACCAAGCGGAGGTCGCCACTCGCGTCGCCCGAGCGACCCTGGCTCGGTTCTGGGACGGCCCTTCGAACTTTGTCTTCGGACCTGAAGTGTTTGCGGACACCTCGTCAGCGCGGATTGCCGCTGGCGAAGTCGCAGGCGCTGACCTCGCCGTCTTCGACCTCCGTCGGGCCCAAGCCCAGGCGCAAGTGCGCGTCGAGGAGGCGCGGGCGGTTCCTGATCCGACTGTGAGCGTTGGCGTCCGGCATATCTGGGACAACGAATTGTCGCTCGTGTTCGGCGGCTCCATCCCATTGCAGCGATACGACCGCAACCAGGGGGCCATTGATCGCGCGAGGGCGGAAGGCGTTGTTGCAGAAGCGGACCGCAACGCATTCCGGATCGAGCGCGAGCGCGAAATCCTCCGCCTACAGGTCCAACTCGCCGCCAAGGCCAGCGAGGCTCGACGGATCGTGGAGGAAACGCTCCCCCAGTCTGAGCGGGCCGTAGACCTTGTGCGCGATGGCTTCCGGCGGGGCGGCTTCACCTACAACGACGTCATGACGGCGCAGACCGCGCTGCTTCAGGCAAGGGCCCGGCGCGTCGCCGTGCTGCAGGCCTTCCACAATGACCGCGCCCGCCTTGATCGGCTGACCGGCGCGCACGCCGACCTGCTCGGTATGGAGATCACCCAATGAGCCGCAGACATACATTCCGCCTCGCCTCCGGCGCGGCGCTGGGCGCGCTTGCCCTGGCGCTGGCCGCCTGCGGCGAGCCTGCGCCTGAAAAGGCGAAAGGGGCGGAAGCCGCCACCGCCGACTACGAACGCGGGCCACACAATGGCCGCCTGTTGAGGGACGGCGACTTCTCGCTGGAGATCACGATCTATGAGGAGGGCCCCGAGCCCTTGTTCCGGCTCTATCCCTACCTCAAGGACAGGCCGCTTGACCCCCGTCAGGTCCAGGCGTCAATCGCCCTGACCCGACTCGGTCCGGCGGTTGATCGGTTCGCTTTCACGCCGGAGGCGGATTACCTCGCCAGCCCCGGTATCGTCACAGAGCCCCACTCCTTCGATGTCGCCGTGACCGCGACGCGATCGGGCCAACGATCGAACTGGACCTATCAATCCTATGAAGGCCGCACGATCATAACGGCGGAGGCGGCTCGCGCCGGAGGCGTCACGGTTCAGCGCGCCGGTCCTGCGGTTCTCGGCGAGAGCCTTCCGTTGACCGGCCGGGTTGAGATCAAGCCAGAAGGGCAGGCTGAGGTTCACGCCCGGTATCCCGGTCGCGTGGTCTCCATGACCGTCGAGTTGGGCACACGGGTCCGTCGGGGCCAGGTTGTGGCGCGTGTGGAGTCGAGCGAGAGCCTCCAGACCTATGCCGTGACCGCGCCGATCTCGGGCGTCATCACAGCCAAGAACGTGAACCCAGGCCAGATCACCGGCAACGGCGAACCCATGCTGGAAATCGGCGACCCGACCCAGCTCCATGCCGAGTTCTTCCTCTATCCTCGAGACGCCGAACGCGTGCGTGTCGGTCAGCGAGTCGAGGTGCGCAGCCTGACCGGCGAAAGCCGCGTGAATGCGACCGTCGAGGCCATCCTCCCGTCAGCGGACGTCCTCAGCCAGACATTGGTTGCGCACGTCCATCTCCCGGCAGGATCCGGCAACTGGCGGCCCGGTCTCGGGGTCGAGGGGTCTGTGCAGGTCGGCTCCGGCGAAGTCCCCCTTGCGGTCCAGACCAAGGCTTTGCAGCCGTTCCGTGATTTCACGGTCGTCTACGCCAGGGTCGGCAACACCTACGAGGTCCGGATGCTCGATCTCGGCCGTCGCACCGACGAATGGACCGAGGTCCTGGGCGGTCTGGAGCCCGGCACGGAGTACGTCGTCGACGGCGCCTTCCTCATTCGCGCGGACATCGACAAGTCCGGCGCGAGCCATGACCACTGAGGGAGCGCGCCGCTATGCTTGAACGCATCATCGCGCTGTCGATCCGGTTCCGCTGGGTCGTCATGGCGCTTGTCCTGTTCGCCGCCGCCGTCGGCGTCTGGAGCTTCCAGAAGCTCCCCATCGACGCGACGCCCGACATCACCAATGTCCAGATCCAGATCAACACGGAGGCTCCGGGCTATTCGCCTCTAGAAGCCGAACAGCGCATCACCTTCCCGGTCGAGACCGCCATCGCAGGGGTGCCGGGCCTCAGCTACACCCGATCGGTCTCGCGCTACGGCCTGAGCCAGGTGACGGTGGTGTTCGAGGACGGCACCGACATCTACCGGGCGCGGCAGCTGGTCAACGAGCGTCTGCAAAGCGCGCTCGGCCAGCTTCCGCCGGGCCTGTCGCCCGAACTCGGCCCCATCGCCACGGGGCTGGGCGAGATCTTCATGTACACGATCGAGGCCGAGCCGAGCGCCCGCAAGCCGGACGGCACGGCCTATACGCCCGAAGACCTACGAACCCTGCAGGACTGGGTCATCCGCCCGCAGATGAGGAACACGCCCGGTGTCACCGAGGTCAACACCATCGGCGGCTTCGTGCGCGAGTACCACGTCACCCCCGACCCGGTGCGGCTCGCCGCTTTCGGCGTCACCATGGCCGACGTGGTCCAGGCCCTGGAGCGCAACAACGCCAACGTCGGCGCCGGCTATGTCGAGCGCTATGGCGAACAGTGGCTGATCCGTGTGCCGGGGCAGGCCTCCACGGCCGAGGATCTTCTGAACGTGGTCATTGCCACGCGCGGCGGCGTCCCGATCCGCGTGGCCGAGGTCGCCGACGTCGGCTTGGGCGAAGAGCTCCGGACCGGAGCGGCGACCGAAAACGGCAAGGAAACCGTGCTCGCCACCGTCCTGATGCTGGCCGGCGAAAACAGCCGTGTCGTCGCCCAGTCGGCAGCGGTCCGACTGGAAGAGGCGTCTAAAGCCCTTCCGCCCGGCGTCGTCGCCTCCCCCGTCTACGACCGCACCGACCTGGTCGAGCGGGCCATCAAGACCGTGGAGAAGAACCTCGTCGAGGGCGCGCTCCTGGTCATCGTCGTCCTCTTCCTGCTGCTCGGCAACATCCGCGCGGCCCTGATCACGGCGGCGGTGATCCCGATCACCATGCTCATGACGATCACGGGCATGGTGCAGGCGGGGGTGTCCGGCAATCTGATGTCTCTGGGCGCCCTGGACTTCGGCCTGATCGTCGACGGGGCCGTCATCATCGTCGAGAACTGCCTGCGTCGCTTCGCCGAGGCGCAGCATCATAAGGGCGGCCTTCTAACTCGGGAGGAGCGGTTCTCCCTCGCAGCCTCGGCATCCAGTGAGGTCATCCGGCCGTCGCTGTTCGGCGTCCTGATCATCACCCTCGTCTATGTGCCGATCTTCGCGCTGGACGGTGTGGAAGGAAAAACCTTCCACCCGATGGCCATCACCGTGGTCATCGCCCTGACCGGCGCTCTGATCCTGTCCCTGACCTTCGTGCCGGCGGCGGTCGCCATGTTCGTCACCGGCAAGGTCCAGGAGAAGGACAGCTTCGTCATGCGCTGGGCGCGGCTGGGCTACCAGCCCGCGCTCGACTTCGCCCTGAAGTTCCGCGTCGCGATGATCGGCGCTGCCGTCGCCCTGGTGGCGCTCGCCGCTTTCGGAGCCTCGCGGATGGGGTCGGAGTTCGTGCCGAACCTAGACGAGGGCGACATCGCCATGCACGCCCTGCGTATTCCGGGCACCAGCCTGACCCAGGCCATCGAGATGCAGACCGCGCTCGAAGCCCGTCTCGCCCAGTTCCCGGAAGTGGAGCGCGTCGTGGCCAAGATCGGCACAGCCGAGGTCGCGACCGACCCCGTGCCGCCGTCGGTCGCCGACACCTTCATCCTTCTGAAGGATCGCGACGAATGGCCCGATCCCCGAAAGCCCAAGCTCCAGCTCGTCCGCGAAATGGAAGAGGCGGTCGAGGAAATTCCGGGCTCGAAGTACGAGTTCACCCAGCCGATTCAGATGCGTTTCAACGAACTGCTTTCGGGCGTCCGCGCCGACGTGGCCATCAAGGTCCATGGCGACGATCTGGATCAGCTGGTCGCGCTCGGCTCCCAGATCGAGGAGATCGTCGGCGGCATTCGCGGCGCGGCCGATCCGCAGTCGGAGCAGGTCACCGGCCTGCCTATGCTGCAAATCACGCCGAACCGGGCCGCGATTGCACGGCTGGGCTTGAGCGTCGAAGACGTCCAGTCAGTCATCGCCACCTCCATGGGCGGCATGACGGCGGGCCAGATCTTCGAAGGAGACCGGCGCTTCGACATCGTCGTGCGACTGCCCGAGGCGCAGCGGACCAACACCGACGCCATCGGCCGCATCCAGGTGCCGCTCCCGGCGGCGGAGGGTCAGTCGCGTGGCTTCGTGCCGCTCAGCGAAATCGCCACGATCGCGCTGGAGACCGGTCCGAACCAGATCAGCCGCGAGGACGGAAAGCGACGCATCGTCGTGACCGCCAATGTCCGCGACCGCGACCTGGGTTCCTTCATCGAAGAGGCCCAGGAGCGTATCGAAAACGAAGTCGATCTGCCGGCCGGCTACTGGGTGACCTATGGCGGCACCTTCGAGCAGCTGATCTCCGCCGCCAAACGGCTTCAGGTCGTGGTACCGGCGGTGTTGCTGCTGATCTTCGGGCTTCTGTTCGCCCTGTTCCGCTCCTGGCGGGACAGCGCCATCGTCTTCTCCGGCGTCCCTCTGGCGCTGACCGGGGGCGTGGCGGCGCTGATGCTGCGCGACCTCCCCCTGTCGATCTCGGCCGGCGTGGGCTTCATTGCCCTGTCGGGCGTGGCCGTGCTGAACGGGGTCGTCATGGTCAGCTTCATCCGAGGCCTGATCGAGGAAGGCAAGCCGGTCGCCGAGGCCATCCGTGAAGGGGCGCTGACCCGTTTGCGGCCCGTCCTGATGACCGCCCTCGTCGCCAGCCTCGGCTTCGTACCGATGGCGGTGAATGTCGGCGCAGGCGCGGAGGTTCAACGCCCTCTGGCCACGGTCGTCATCGGCGGCATCGTCTCCTCGACGGTGCTGACGTTGATGGTCCTGCCTGCGCTCTACAGCCTGATCCACGGACGCGAGCGTCCGCAGGACTGGCCGAAGCGCCCGGCGTGGCTGGATCATCTGCCGTTCCGCAAGTCGCGGCGCGTCTGATGATGGCCGCTCTTCCTCCGAAGAGCGGCGGCGCCGACGCGGTTTCCAACGCGTCGGCGCAGGCCTTTCCGGATCGGCTGCCGGCCCTGACCAGCATCCGGTTCTGGCTCGCCCTCGGCGTCGTGCTCTTCCACTATCAGCTGAACATCGTCCCCGAGGGAGGGGTCGGCCTCGCGCTCATCGAGCGCGCCCGGCTGGCGGTCGACTTCTTCTTCATCCTGTCCGGCTTCGTCCTGGCGCATGTGTATGGCTGTCAGATCCGCGACGGGACCTACAGCCATCGCCGGTTCCTGATCACGCGACTGGCGCGCATCTATCCCGCCCATATCGCAATGCTCGTCTTCATGACGGTCATCGTGGGGGCGGCGCTGATGCTGGGCCAGCCGTTCGACGCCGAGAGCTATATCCCTTCGGGCCTGCTCTCGGCGGCGGCCCTGACCCACGCCTGGTTCCCGGTCACGGTCCCGAACGAATGGAACGGCCCGTCGTGGTCGCTGTCGGCGGAATGGGCCGCCTATCTGGCCTTTCCGGTCTTCGCCTTCGTCGGGCTCAGGCGCGGTCGCGACCCGCGTTTGATCATCGCCCTGGCCATCGGCCTGTTCGTCGCCAGCGACGCCTTCTACCGGTGGCGGTACGACGAGATCCTGACCCATGCCGAGCTCATTCTCGGCGTGCTGAGGATCATCCCGGAGTTTCTCTACGGCATTGGCCTTTATCAGCTCGGCGTCCGGCTGCGGCCCGGTCCCTGGACCGCGCGGGCGGCGGCTGTCCTCTCGACCAGCCTCCTGATCCTCCTCATGGCGTTCAGCGCCGACGAGCGGATCACGGTCGGCGTCTCGGGTCTGGTCATCCTCAGCCTGGGCCTTCTGGCCCGGTCGGGGTCTGACCGCCCCTTGGCCCACCCCTGGGCGCTGGAAGCAGGCGAAGCCTCCTACGCGCTCTACCTCGTCCACCTGCCGCTTCTCATCATCTGGAAGAACGGGGTCGGCATGCTGTCCGGGGTCGATAGCACCTATCGCATGGCGTTCTGGGAAGCCGGAACGCTGCTCGCGATCACCCTGGCGGCGGCCTTCGCCCTGCACGCCTTTTGGGAACGGCCCGCCCGTCGATGGGCGCGGCGTCGCTTCCTCGACACCCCCCTCAACTCCCCTGCCTTGAAAGGACAATCATGACATCCGTGTCCCGCCACGACCCCTGGTCATGGCTCCGATCGCCTTGGACGGCCCTCGTCCTGGTCATCGGCTTCATGCTTCTGGACGGCGCGCTCAGCCCCGCCCTGGCCCACGGCGTCGCCGAGGGCGACAAGGGCTATATCCAGGAGACGTCCGGCTTTCTGTTCTGGCCGTTCGTCTATCTGGGGGCCAAGCACATGGTCACCGGCTACGACCATTTGCTGTTCCTGTTCGGGGTGATCTTCTTCCTCTACCGGATGAAGGACATCTCGATCTATGTGACGCTGTTCGCCATCGGCCACTCGTCCACCCTGCTGCTGGGCGTCCTGACCGACATCAGCGTCTCCAGCTACATCGTGGACGCCATCATCGGCCTGTCGGTCGTCTACAAGGCGCTCGACAACATGGGCGCCTTCCAGCGCTGGTTCGGCTTCCAGCCGTCCACCAAGGCCGCGACCCTGATCTTCGGACTGTTCCACGGCTTCGGCCTGGCGACCAAGCTGCAGGACTTCCAGATGTCGCCGGACGGCCTGATCGGCAACCTGATCGCCTTCAACATCGGCGTCGAAGCGGGCCAGCTTCTGGCGCTGGGCGGCATCCTGATCCTGATGGGCTTTTGGCGCCGCTCGAACAGCTTCTGGGACCACGCCTTCCTGACCAACGCCGTGGTGATGTGCCTCGGCTTCATTCTGACGGGCTACCAGCTCGTCGGCTTCTTCGTCATGTGATCGGAGCACCCGCCATGTACAACGCAAACCGACCCGCCCGCGACCAACTGCCGACCACCTCGGAGTTGCTGAAATCCACCGGCGTCGCCGCCGTCGTCGCCGGCGTCATTCTCGTGACCGTCGTCCTCCCGGCGGAATACGGCGTCGACCCCACCCGCGTCGGCTCGCTCTTCGGTCTGACCGAGATGGGCCAGATGAAGCGACAGCTCGCGCTTGAGGCGGAAGCTGACGCAGCCGCTGACGCTCGCGCGGAACCAACATCACCCGCTCAGGCGCCTGCAGCGCCGACGGCCGCCGCAGCGCCCGCTGCAGAGGTCCCGCAGCAAGTCGTACCGGCCGGGCGCACGGACGAGACGGTGATCGAGCTGGCTCCGAACCAGGGCGCCGAACTGAAGCTTTCGATGGAGGAAGGCGCGACCGTCCGCTTCACCTGGACGAGCAGCGGCGGCCCGGTGAACTACGACACCCACGCCGACCGTCCGGGCGTCCGCTATCACGGCTATGAGAAAGGCACCCTGCAGACCCAGACGGGCGAACTGACCGCGGCGTTCACCGGGGCCCATGGCTGGTTCTGGCGCAACCGCACCGGCCAGCCGGTCACCATCACCCTTCGGACCGAGGGCCCCTACACCGAGATCAAGCGGGTGGTCTGACCCCGTTTGACGGCCGGTCGGGGCGACCCGACCGGTCAGCGGCGGGGCGCGTCCTGCTTGTGTCCCGCCGCACCTTCGGGCTCTGGCCACCGTGGGTGATCCTCATCGATGACTACCGGATGGGCATGACCCGTCCGCGCATCCGCATCCATGAGGTGCGGATGGTCCGACGGCAGGTCCGGATGGCCGTGCGGCAGATTGAGAGGATCCTGTCGCGGCCAGATCATCACCGCCAGCACGGTTCCAGCGCCGCAAAGTCCCGCCAACACCAGGAAAGCCGCCCGCGGATCCGCTTCGGCCGAAACAAGCCCGGCGACCGGGTAGGCGACAAGCCAGCAGGCATGCGACAGAGCGAATTGGGCGGCGAACAGGGCCGGTCGGTCGTCAGAGTTGGACGATCGCCGCAGCGCCCGCCCGGCCGGCGTGATGGTCAGGGAGTAGCCGAATCCCATCACCAGCCAGAGGACGAGGAGTGCGGGATAGCTGGTGGCCCACGCGGCGCCCGCGAGGAGAACGAGCGTCATCGTCCCCGCCCCCAGAAGCATCGCCAGACGGTCGGGCGCCCGTTCAAGAAGTCGGGGGAGAGACAGAGCGGCTGTCATTGATCCGAGCCCAAACGTCGCGAGCGCCCAGGCCGTGGCCTGCTGCCCGAGGGCGAAGTTCGACTGCACCAGAACGACGGTGTTGACGAACACCATGGCGCCCCCGGCCGCGGTTGCCAGGCTGACGGCGAGGAGCCCCCGGAGCCGGGGCGTGAGCGCGAACAACCTCAGGCCTCCGGTCAACCGGCGCATGAAGGGGAGCGGTGTCTTGGCGCCGGTCTTGGGAAGTCGGGCCGAGACGACGGAGCCTGCGGAGATCACGAAGCCGATCGCCGTTGCGACGAACAGATTGTTGTAGCTGATCACCGCCAGCAAGACGGCGGCCAACATCGGGCTTGCCACGCTTTCCAGGTCGGCAGCGAGACGAGAGAGCGACAGGGCCTTGGTGTACTCTCCTTCGTCCTCGAGGAGGTCCGGGATCATCGACTGGAAGGCCGGCGTGAAAGCGGCCGACGCCACATAGAGCACGGCCATCAGGGCGTAGACCTGCCACGCCGCTGCGACGAAGGGGAGGACTGCGGCGACACCGGCGCGAACGACGTCGAGACTGACGAGGAGCGTCTTCCTGGGCAGGCGCGCCGCGAGCGCGCTGGCGAAGGGCGCCACGCCGATATAGGCGATCATCTTGATCGAAAGGACCGCGCCGAGAATCTCTCCCGCCCCGGCGCCGGCGATGTCATGCGCGAGCAGGCCGAGCGCGACGGTCGCCATACCGGTCCCCAGCAGGGCTCCGACCTGAGCGATGAAGAGGTTGCGATAGGCGGGAAAGCGTAGTGGTGAAAACATCGGAAGGCTTCGGCTCCGGTCCAGCCGTCACCCTACAGCCATAACCCCCCGGGGGTATATAGGCAGCGCTCTCAGATCGGGATCGCAGTGGTGTACTTCACTTGGCTCAGGGCGAAGTGTGAGGATGCCGTGTCGACGTTCGGATGATTGAGCAGGTCTCCCATCAGGAACCGCTCATAGCCGGCGACATCGGTTGCGACGACACGCAGAAGATAGTCCCAGTCTCCCGACATGGAGTGCGCCTCCATCACGTCCGCCCGGGTGAGGAGATAGTCCTCGAAGGCCCGGCGATCGTCAGGCGCGTGCGAGCGCATCCGGACCTGACACATCACATTGACGCCTCGCCCCACACTCGCCGCATCGACCAACCGGACCACGCCGGTGAGGACCTCCGCGTCTTCCAACGCCTTGATCCGTCGCCAGCATGATGCGGTGGAGGCGCCGACCCGCTCCGCCAGAGCGGCATGGCTCAAGCCGCCGTCGGCCTGGAGTGCGCGAAGAATACGACGATCCGTGTCGTCGAGCCGAACCGGTTTCATGATCATACCCGTTCTGAAACGAATTGATCGGACATACCGGATGAGCGCCGATCATTGAAAGGCATTGATCGGCGAAGGGGATTATTTTGGTCATCCTCTCGCCCGTCTGGGCGACCCCGGCCAGGAGCCCGTCATGACCATTACGCCCGACAACCCCATCGGCCTCGACGGCTTCGAGTTCGTCGAGTTCACCAGCCCGGACCCCGACGCGATGAGGGCGCTGATCGAACGTCTCGGGTTCGTCCCGACCCATCACCATCCGAGCAAAGCCGTCACCCGCTACAAGCAGGGTCGGACGAACCTGCTCGTCAACAGCGAGCCGGCCGGACAGGCGGCCGACTTCAGGGCCCTGCACGGACCGTCGGCGAACGGCATGGCGTTTCGGGTCGCGGACGCCGATCAGGCCTACACTCTCGCACTGAGCCGCGGCGCGCTTCCGGCCGACGCCGGCGCGGGCGCACTCGGCCCGGACGCGAAGGTGCTCCAGGGCATCGGTGGCTCCTATCTTTATCTGGTGGACCGGCACGGGGCGGCCGGGTCGCTCTACGACGACTGGAACGAGATCGAGGGTTGGCCGGAAGCCGAGGCCGCCAACAGCGTCGGCTTGGACGTGCTCGATCACCTCACCCACAATGTCCGCCGCGGCGAGATGCGGACCTGGTCGAGCTTCTACAATCGAATCTTCGGCTTCGAGGAGCAGAAGTACTTCAACATCAAGGGGCAGGCCACGAGCCTGATCTCTCAGGCGATGATCGCGCCCGACCGCGCTATTCGGATCCCGTTGAACGAGAGCGAGGACGATCAGTCCCAGATCGAGGAGTTCATCCGGGAGTACAACGGCGAGGGCATCCAGCACCTCGCGATGACCACCGAGGACATCTACGACACCGTCGAGCGCCTGAGGGCGCGCGGGGTCAATCTTCAGGACACGATCGAGACTTACTACGAGCTCGTCGACAAGCGCGTTCCGGGACACGGTGAGGACCTCGAACGCATGCGGCGGAACCGTATCCTGATCGACGGCGATGTCGGCGAGCAGGGTCTGCTGCTGCAGATCTTCACGGAGAACCTGTTCGGCCCGATCTTCTTCGAGATCATCCAGAGGAAGGGCAACGAGGGCTTCGGCAACGGCAACTTCCAGGCCCTGTTCGAATCCATCGAGCTCGACCAGATCCGGCGCGGCGTCATCAAGGTCGACGCCTGACCGGACCTCACGACCGCCTGCGAACGATCGTGGAATCGTTCGCAGGCGGCGTGCTCTGATCGACGGGCCGGCTGACCAGACAGGGTCGACCCGTCGGCTCCAATCAGTGGACCATGAAGCGCACCGTCCCGGTCATCTCATGGCCGTTCCCGCCCTGTGCGGTCCAGGTGAGGGTGTAGTTGCCCGCCGCGAGGCGCGGCAGGGCCACCGACGCGCGCGCCGCCGCGGCGGCGGCCGGGACGGTGACGGAGATCGCCGCGCCACGCGCCGGGGCGATGGACACGGTCTTCAACTGCATGGGATGCGGGAAGGTGGCCGTGAAGCGGTCCGGCGTTCCGGACAGCATCGCACCGTCGGCGGGAGTGGTGACGACGCCGGACGGCTGGGCAGGCTGCTGCATCGCGCCGTGACCGGCATGAGCATTCTGTGCGGCGGCGGGAAGCGCGATGAGGCTGAGCGCCGCGGCGATCGTAGCGAGGGTCTTCATGGTCTTGGTCTCCTTTAGAACCAGGCGCGCAGGCCGATCACGGCCCGGACGTCGTCCGGGTCGCGGCCGTCTGCGCGAGTGAAATCCGCGGTTCCCCCCAGGTCGCGGCCCCATTCCACGCCGATGTACGGCGCGAACTCTTTGCGGACCTCGTAGCGAAGCCGGAGCCCGGCCGAGACGTGGCTGAGCCCCGAGCCCATGCCGAGTTCCGGGATGTCGGAGGCGGACGCCTCGATCTCGACGCGCGGTTGCAGGATCAGCCTCTGGGTGATGCGTTGGTCGTACTCCGCCTCAACCCGCGCCGTCAGGTCCCCTTCCGTCGACAGGAAAGCGGCCGCGTCGACTTCCCACCAATGTGGCGCGAGGCCCTGGAGGCCGAGGACCAGATGGGTCGTGTCGTCACCCTCTGAGCGGAAGTCCTGACGGATACCGGCCTGGACATCCCAGAAAGGCCGCACGGCGCGGCTGTACAGCGCCTGGACCTCACCCTCGACCTCGCCCTCGAGGTCGGTTTCACCCTCGGACTTCCACCAGAACCGATTGATGTCGCCGCCGGACCAGCCGTTGAGGTCCCAGACCAGGCTCTCCTCGCCGTCCGAGCTGCCGTACTCAAGACGCTCGACCACGACAGCGGACGTCTTCATCGCGCCGTTCTCCTCGATCAGCAGAGCCCGCGACGCATCCATGGCGGCGGCTCCCCAGACGAGATCGGCCGCGTGCGTCGGTCCGGCGAGGGCGCCGGCGGGTGTAGGCTCCTGAGGCGGACGGCCCGGGTTGTTGGCGCTCGTCGGGACGTCCGGCGCGCCCCCGCTCATCCCGGTCATGTCGTGACCCGCGTGCGGATCTTCGGCCGCTGGCATGACGTGTCCGGCGTGAGGATCGGCCTGGGTCGCCGGCGGGTCTCCATCGATCGGCGACGCCATCGGCATGGCGTGGCCGGTATGCGGGTCGCCCGGTGCGGACGACGGAGGCGGAGACGCCGGCTGAGGCATGGGCATCGTGTGACCGGCGTGGGGGTCCGCCGCTGGAGCGGGCCGAGGGCTCGCCGGAGCATGACCTGCGTGCGAATCCTGCGCGGGCGTAGCCGACGGCCGGGGCGCGGGCGGACGGGCCGGAGCGGCAGGACGGGTGGGCGTGCTCACAGCGGGCGGCATCGCATGGCCACTGTGATCCTGGGCGATCGCCGCGCCGGATGCCGCCATCAATGGAAGCAGACAGATCGTCAGCCGGATCATCGGGCGTCTCCATCGAGCGGACGGACCGTGACGACGTTGAACATCCCGGCGTGCATGTGCATCAGCATGTGGCAGTGGAAGGCCCAGTCGCCCGGCGCATCGGCGGTCAGGTCGAAGGTCGCCTTGCCGCCCGGCATCACATTGACCGTGTGCTTCAGCGGCTGGTGGCCCTCCGGCCCGCCGGTGACCAGTTCGAAGAAATGGCCGTGCAGGTGGATCGGGTGAGACATCATCGTGTCGTTCACCAGAGTGACCCGGACGCGCTCGTTGCGCTCGAAGCGGATCGGCTCGACCAGCTCGGAAAACTTCCGGCCGTCGAAGCCCCACATGAACCTTTCCATGTTGCCCGTGAGGTGAATTTCCATCGTTCTCGACGGGGGGCGCTGGTCCTTGTTCGGCGTGAGCGACACAAGGTCGGTGTAGACCAGCACCCGGTGCGAGACCTCTTCCAGCCCGAGCGGTCGATCCCCCAGACGGGACACCGGCATCGGCGCCACCATGTCGACACCGACCCCCACGGCCATATTCGGCGGCGCATTGTTCGGGTCGCGCATGTCGTGGGACATGCCCGCCATTCCGCCATCCTGCGCGGATCCATGTCCCATGGCGGAATGGTCCATTCCGGCCATGCCCGAGTTGGCGTTCCCGGAGGACGCCATCGCTCCGTGGTCCATCCCCTCCATGCCGCCCATGGACCCCATGCCCATGTCCCGCATGGTCAGCGTCGGCGTCTCGCGGAGCGGAGGAACCTCGGCGGTCATACCCAGTCGCGGAGCCAGGGTGGCCCGCCCCATGCCGGACCGGTCGATCGACTCGGTGACGATGGTGAAGGCGCGATCCTCGGTCGGCTGGACGATGACGTCGTAGGTCTCGGCCACGGAGATCTGGAACTCGTCCACCTCGACGGGGCGCACATTCTCTCCGTCGGCGTTGACCACCGTCATCGCAAGCCCGGGAATACGCACGTTGAAAATCGACATCGCCGAGGCATTGATGATCCGCAGGCGGACCCGCTCACCGGGGCGGAACAGGCCCGTCCAGTTCTCCTGGGGGCCGTGGCCGTTGATGAGATAGGTGTAGGTCTCGCCGGTGACATCGGCGATGTCGCGGGGATCCATCCGCATGGCCCCCCACATTCGCCGCTCCTCCAGGCTCATGCCGTCCTCGCCGGACAGCAGGCCGGACAGGGTCGTTCGGGACCGGTTGAAATACCCTGGGCTCTTCTTGAGCTTCTCCAGGATTTCGTGCGGATGCATGAAGCTCCAGTCCGACAGCACCAGCACATGTTCGCGGTCATAGGCGACCGGATCGGCGCCGGCGGGATCGATGACGATCGGACCGTAGTGGCCCATCGCTTCCTGAAGACCGGAGTGGGAGTGGTACCAGTAGGTGCCCGACTGGATGATCGGGAACTCATAGACGAAGGTCTCTCGAGGGCGGATGCCGGGGAAGCTGATCCCCGGCACGCCGTCCATCTGGAACGGCAGCAGCAGTCCATGCCAGTGGATCGAGGTGTCCTCATCCAGGGTGTTGGTCACCGACAGTCGGGCGTTCTGGCCTTCCCGCAAGCGCAGGATCGGGGCCGGAAGCGTGCCGTTGATCGTCACAGCGTGACCGGTCCGGCCGCCGACGGTGAAGGGTGAGTGCCCGATCGTGAGATCGATATTGGGACCCTGCAGCGTCGGCCCAGCGGCGCGAATGCCGGGCGACCCCGTCTGGGCCCATGCGGGAAGAAGACCCTGGGCGCCGAGAAGGCCGCCCGTAGCGATGGCGCCCCGCAGGAGGGCCCGACGATCAAAGGAAGGGAAGGACATATGGCGGCGGACACCTGACGAAGGCCGGGCATGGGGAGGCGCCCGTTTGGGGGATGACTTGAATACGCGGCTGGATCAGGCCGCCCTCGCTTTCTTCGAGGTTTTTCTCGCTCAGCCCGGCAGGTCGCCAACCGCAGCGGCCAGCTTGCGACGGGCGCGGGCGATCCGGGTTTCGACCGTCTTGACGCTGACGCCGAGAATGGCGGCGATGTCCCCCTGGGAGCGCCCTTCCATGACCGACAGCAGAAGGGGAGCCTTGAGGCCGTCCGGGAGCCGGCCGATGGCGCCATCGACGAGGGCAAGCCGACGCCTGTCGTCGATCCGGGCTTCCGCCAGGGGAGCAGGTTCAGGCAGGTCGGCGACCTCGCGGTCCTCGAGCCCCGTCATGCCGGAAATGATCCGCCGCACCGTCCTCTTCCGGGCCCAATCCCGGCACTTGTTGACGGCGATCGTCCGCAGCCATGCCTCGAACGGCCGGGAAGGGTCATAGCGCCCGATGGCGAGCCACGCCGCGGTATAGGTTTCCTGCAGCAGATCGTGCGCCTCGCTCTCCTCCCCGACATAGCGGCGGATAAAGCGATGCAGATCTCCCATGGTCGAGGCCATGAGAGCGGAAAAGGCGGCGCGGTCTCCACGCGCCGCGCGGGATTCATCGCTGTCCGGCGACGACACCGAACCTACCGGGCGTCTTGCAGCAGGGCGTCCGCGACAGCCGCGTCAAAGGCGCGGCCCTGCTCCGCAGTCAGGACAGAGCGCATTTCGAAGGCGTGAGCGATGGTCGCCTTCTGCAGGGCCCCCATCGCATCGTGGAATTCATCGACGGAGGCCTGGACCGCGGGGCTGTTGCCCTCGTTGGCCGCGATGGCGTCCGCCAGTCTTCGATTGGCCTGCAACAACTGCGCTTCGAGCGGAGCCCGGCGGACCGCGAAACTGCGCTCGATCTCGTCAATCCGCGTGGTCTGCTCGGGGGTCAGGTCCAGCCGGCGATGGACGATCTCGTGAAGCGAAGGCGCCTCATGACGATTCGCTGTCCAGGTCACACCGGCCCAGGCTCCGGCGCCACTCGCCAGGGCGGCGAGCAAGACGGTCACCGCGATGGATTTCCAGCGCGCGCTCATCCGCCGATCTCCGCGCTTGTCAGGGCCGCGAGCCCGACCGTCGGATGGAACAGCGCCGCATCCGTAGAGTGGGCGGGAGCCGAGGGGATGAGCCACTGACTGTTCGCGATACCGGTCACAAGGGCTACGGCCACGATCGCGACACGCAACTTCTCTGTCCGACGGCGCTCGTAGCGCTCGGCGACACGGCGCCAGACACCGGCTTCGAGCGCCTCCAGCGACGGCCCTGGATCGTGGTCGACAGACCCGACAATCAACTGATCGAGTTCCTTCATCATTCGTCTCGCGTCACGCCCCCAGGGTTGATTACGCGGCGCGATCCCGTTCCCCTCGGGGAGGGATGTCGCGCCGTTCGGTGTAGTACTCACATGGCCATGGGCGGAGGCAAGGTGCCGAGCAGAGCCACGAGAGCCAGGATCAGCCCGCCGCACACGAACTCGACCAGCAGGCTGCGCCGAAGGTGCGTGAGCGCATGCGCCGAGCGCGCCTCCATCTGCGGCGCCAGTTGGAAGCGGTGGAGCGCAGCCAGCGCCAACATCAAGAGGAAGAGGCCCAGCTTCAGGATCAGCAGGCCGCCGTACAGGCTTTGCGGAAGTTGAAGGACCCTCGACGGGCCGACGAGGAAGGCGGTGTTGACGAGACCGGTCGCGACGAGGATCGCCACCGCGACCGTTCCGGAGCCCGCGAAGCCCGTCAGCATCGCTGCCGCACGAGCCTCTTCCTCTGAGCCGGGCTCGATGGGCCGAAAGGCGAGCCACAGGAAGGCCGCCAACGCGCCGATCCAGAATGCGGCTGCGGCCGCGTGAACGGCGGTTGACCCCTGATGGATGAACCTGCCGACGCCCTCCGTGGCCGCCCCATGCCCCGTCCATGCGAGGGTCACGACCGAGACCAACCCCAGCAGAACCGCCGGGAACCAGAAGCCACGCCCCTTGAGCCTGAACGCAAACAGGAGGCCTTCGGCGAGCGCCGCCACCCATCGGACCGCCAGCGCGACGCCCAGACCCATGCCGGTCACGACGACCAGCAGGGCCTGGGGATCGAGTGCGCCGGACCAAGACCCCGCCATCAGGGCCGTCTGGGCGAGGATCGCGATCGGTACGACGACGACCATCGCCCCCGTTGCCCACCCGACCTGCGCCCGAAGTCCCTGCAGCGCCCTCTCATCGAGGTGAGGCCGGTTCAGAAGGACGAAGGCGGGCAATCCGAACGTCAGGCTGATCAGTGCGTACTGAACGCCCCTCAAGGCGATGACGGCGAGCTCGATCATCTCACCGGACAGTGAAGTTGAACGAGCCGGTCATGCGGTGTCCATCGCCGGACGCGATCCGCCAGTTCACGGTGTAGGCGCCGGCGGCAAGCGGGCGGGCAGGCGTTCCGGTGAGGGTCTTGCCGTCCTGGCTGACTGCCGTGCGGAGCTCGGTGGCAGCGCCCTGGGCGTTCACCAGTTCGAGACCGGAGAAGGCCGGCACCGAGCGCTCGCTGAACGTCAGGACGATCGCGCGCGGCGCCGCCACCGTCGCGTTGGCCGCAGGATTGGAAGAGACGAGGCGCGAATGGGCGACAGCGACCTGTGGGGCGGCGACCGCCAGCAAGGCCGAGATGGCGACGGGGACGAGGAAACGGGACATTGGGTCACTCCAGTGGTGTCGATGGAGTTACGCGCGTCGCGGGGTTCGCCCTCGCCGGTCGGGATCATTTCACAGGCGGGATCTCAGATGGCCGACCGCGCCGATCGCCGGATCGAGGCGCTCGAGGGCCTGTTGCGGGTCTTCGAGATCAGCCAGGATCGGGCAATCCGGCCGATCGTCGCCCGAGCAGCAATCGACGAGGGTCTGCAAGGTGTCAGCCATCTCCTGCAGGCTGGCGATGCGCGCATTGAGCTCGCCGATATGCACCGACGCGATCCGCTTCACGTCCGCGCTCTGCCGCGAGCGGTCGCCCCACAGACCGAGCAGATCCGTGATCTCGGACACCGAAAAGCCGAGGTCACGCGAGCGACGGATGAACCGAAGCCGGTGCACGTCCTGGACGGAGTAGTCCCGATAGCCCGAGTCCTTGCGATCCGCCGGCGGAATGAGACCCGTCTGCTCGTAGTAGCGGATCATCTTCGCCGAGACGCCCGAGACCCGGGCCGCATCACCAATGTTCATATCCCGAGCTCCCTCACCCCATTCGATCGGCGGTCAAGCCGGAAGGCCCGTCGCCCGGCGCCCTGAAGCCGCGCAGCCGAAGCGCGTTGCCGAGAACAAAGACGCTCGACAGCGCCATGGCCCCCGCAGCGAACACCGGAGACAGCAGAACGCCGAAGGCTGGATAGAGCACCCCCGCCGCCACCGGAATCAAGGCGGTATTGTAGGCGAAGGCCCAGAAGAGGTTCTGGCGGATGTTGCCGATCGTGGCCCGGGACAGGGCGATGGCGGTCGCCACTCCCTTGAGGCTGCCGGACATGAGAACCACGTCGGCCGCCTCGATGGCGATGTCCGTCCCGGTGCCCACCGCAAGCCCGACATCCGCTTCGGCAAGGGCCGGCGCGTCGTTGATGCCATCGCCGACGAAAGCCAGCCGGCCGTACTGCGCCTTGAGCCGTTTGATCGCCTCGACCTTGCCGTCCGGAAGGACTTCGGCGACGACCTCGTCGATCCCCAGCTGGCGGGCGATCGCATGGGCCGTGCGACGGTTGTCGCCGGTGATCATCGCCACCTTCAAGCCCAGGCCGTGAAGTGCGGCGATCGCAGCCGGCGTCGTCGCCTTGATCGGATCCGCCACCGCGAGAATGGCGGCGAGCCGGCCGCCGACGGCCGCGTATAGCGGCGTCTTGCCTTCATCCCCCATCCGGCCTGCGGCAGGAGCGAAGACGCCGACATCCAGGCCGAGCTGTCCCATGTATCGATCCGAACCGACGTTGACGGCGACGTCGCCGATCCGCGCCTTGACGCCCAGACCGGTCTCGGATTCGAAGCTCGTCACCAGGCCCAGCGAAAGGCCCTTTGCGTCGGCCGCCTCCACGATAGCCCGGGCGATCGGGTGTTCGGAGCGGCTTTCCACCGCCGCCACCAGCGCGAGCACCTCATCCCTGTCGAACCCCGGCTCGATCTGGAGATCGGTCAGTGCGGGGCGGCCTTCAGTGAGCGTCCCTGTCTTGTCGACCGCCACGACGCGTGCGTCTCGAAGGAGCTGAAGCGCCTCGCCCTTGCGGAAGAGGACGCCCAGTTCAGCGCCTCGGCCGGTCCCCACCATGATGGAGGTAGGCGTGGCCAGCCCCATGGCGCAGGGGCAGGCGATGATCAGCACCGCGACGGCGTTGACCAGGGCGAAGGTGAGAGCGGGCGAGGGCCCGAACACGAGCCAGGCTCCGAAGGTCAGCGCGGCCAGGGCCATCACGGCCGGGACGAACCACATGGTCACCTTGTCCACCAGCGCCTGGATCGGCAGCTTGGAGCCCTGGGCCTGTTCGACCATGCGGATGATCTGGGACAGCATCGTCGCGCCGCCGACCGCTGTGGCCCGGAACAGCAAAGCCCCCTTCTGATTGATCGTGCCACCGACCACGTCGGCCTCGCTGGTCTTCAGGACCGGCACGGGCTCGCCGGTGATCATCGATTCATCGACATAGCTTTCGCCGTCGACCACGACGCCATCGACGGGGATTCGTTCGCCGGGACGGACCTCGATGAGGTCGCCGGTCACCACCTCGGCGATGGCGATCTCCACCACCGCGCCGTCGCGTCGCACGCGGGCTGTCTTGGCCTGAAGCCCGACGAGGCGCTTGATGGCCTCGGACGTCCGCCCCTTCGCCTGCGCTTCAAGGAAGCGGCCCAGGAGAATGAGGGTCACGATCACCGCCGCGGCCTCGAAGTAGACGTTGACTGAACCCGCAGGCAGCAGGGCCGGCGCGAAGGTGGCGACGAGAGAGTAGGCGTAAGCCGCCAGGGTCCCGACCGCGACCAGGGAGTTCATGTCGGGCGCCAGACGGCCGAGGGCCGGAAGCCCTTTCTTGTAGAAGCGCAGGCCCGGCCCGAGCAGAACGAGGCTGGTGAGGAAGAACTGCAGATACCAGCTCGTCTGCATGCCGATCGTCCGGGCGATCAGGGCATGGGCGCCCGGCACGAGGTGGGAACCCATCTCGAGCAGGAAGACGGGTGCGGAGAGGACCGCCGCCAGCAGAAGGTCGCGCTTGAGCGCCAGGCGCTCGGCCTCCTTGCGGTCCTGGGCCTCATCGTCGGCGTCTGACGACGCGCCCTGGATCGGGCGTGCCGAGTATCCCGCTGCCTCAACGGCCGCGATCAACGACGATGTGTCTGCGGACCCTCGGATCGTTGCGCGCTCCGTGGCGAGATTGACGGTCGCCTCGCTCACGCCCGCGACCGCGCGCAGCGCCTTCTCCACGCGACCGACACACGACGCGCAGGTCATGCCTTCGACGGCCAGTTCGATCTCAGTCGCCGGAACGTCGTAACCGGCCGACTGAACGGCGGCGACGAGACGGGCGCCATCGACAGTACCGCGTGTTTTGATCTCCGCGCGCTCGGTCGCGAGGTTGACGCTGACGGACTCGACGCCTTCGACCTTCCCGAGCGCGCGTTCGACGCGGCCCACACACGAGGCGCACGTCATGCCCTCGATTGGTAGGGACAGGGGAGTCAGCCGGAATTCGGCGGGGGAAACGGGGGCGTTCATGCAAGTCCTCGCGCATGGCGTTGGTCTGTGCCTGACGATGTGCACCTTCCCATCATTGGAAGGTCAATAGGCCTTCGAAGCGAATTTTCTCGCTTGACCTTCCAATGGTGGGAAGCCGCACACCCGTCTCAACTCAATGGACAGAAAGGACCGTCCCATGAAGTTCCAGATTGAAAACATGACGTGCGGCTCGTGCGTGCGGCACGTCAAAGCCGCCATCGAAGGCGTCGATCCCGACGCCACCGTCGAGGCCGATACCGTAGCGCGCCAGATCACCGTTTCGACCACCGCCGACACCTCGGCGATCGTCGAGGCGCTGGCCGGCGACGGCTACACCGCCCAGTCGCTCTAGGAGATCGCCATGCGCATTCTTCCCGCGATGGTCTTGGTCGCCGTCGTCGGCGGCGTCCTTTTCGTCGCCTCAACCCAGTTCAGACAAGGAGGCGATGCCGTCGCCATGGACCACACCGCGCATACTCAGGCCGCCGCTCGCTCGAGCGATCCTGTGATCTCCGCCTACCAGGCAGCCAATGACCGCATGCACGCCGACATGGCGATCGAGTTCACGGGCGACGCCGACAAGGACTTCATGCGCGGCATGATCCCCCACCACCAGGGTGCGATCGACATGGCGCGGGTGGCTCTGGAGCACGGATCCGATCCCAAAGTCCGGGAGTTGGCGCGCCAGGTGATCACCGCCCAGGAGGCGGAGATCGCCATGATGCAGACCTGGCTGGCCAAGAACGGGTCCTGAGCGCGCCCGAGACGCGCATCGGACGGGCCTTCCCCCCCCTGTCAGCCTGTCCCACCTGGAGGCGCGCCGCATGTCGGCGCGCCTTTTTCTTTGCCGGGGTAGTCCTCAGTCCTCATGCTCTTCGGAGATGTGGTGGACCATGTCCGTCAGCACATCGCTGACGTGATCGTCCGCCACTTCGTAGAAGATCTGCCTCGACTTCCGTTCTCCCCGCATCAGGCGCGCGCCGCGCATGAGGCGCAGGTGGTGGCTGACGAGCGTTTGGGAGAGGTCCAGGCTCTCGGCGATGTCCCCGACCGAGCGCGGCCCGCCCAGGCAGAACATCAGGATCCGCAGACGCGTCGGATCGCCCAGCAATTTGAAGGTTTCCGCGAGCATGGTCAGCTGTCCGGGCAGCAGAGCGTTCAACTCGAGCGGCGCGGGCGCCGGATCAGGGGCGGACATTTCTCAGACTCGGGCCAGACATGTGCGATACATGACCATGTATTCATACATGGCGCCCCCGGGGCCTGCAAAGTTGACGGACGGAGGGACGACGGCTCTCGCCCCTCCGCTGATCGTCGGCCGGCCAGCGTCCGCTACCCGGCCTCACCGATCTTCGTCCAGCCGCCTCCGAGCGCCTTGTACAGGGTGACCTGATTGCTCAGCCGTGCGAGCCGTGTCCGGATCAGGGATTGCTCCGCTCCGTACAGCGACCGTTGAGCGTCGAGGACGGCGAGATAGCTGTCCTCGCCTGCCTCGTAGCGTCGCATCGCGAGGTCATGGGCCTCGTGGCTCGCCGCGACCCGCAGGATCTCGACGGCGATCTGTTCGTCGAAAGTCGCCTGTCCGGCGAGACCATCCGAGACCTCCCGGAAGGCGACCTGGATCGTCCGCTCATAGCGCGCCACCTCGATCTGCTTCAGGAGCTCGCTCCGATCGAGGCTGGCCCTAAGCGCCCCGCCGTTGAAGAGGGGAAGAGCGATCCGCGGAGCGAAGCTCCAGGCCCCCGTGCCCGAGGCGAAGAGGTCGTCGAGCGAGCTGCTCGCCGTGCCGCCTGAACCGGTGAGCGTCAGGCTGGGGAAGAAGGCGGCGCGGGCTGCGCCGATGCCGGCGTTCGCCGCCAGCAGGTCCTGCTCGGCCGCCCGGACATCAGGGCGTCGCTCAAGCAAGCTGGACGGCGCGCCTGCCGGAAGCCGCCCCACGCCTAGATCGTCAGGCAGTGCGCCAGCGTCACCAAGGGCGGAAGACAGCTCCTGGCTAAGGGGGGCGCCCAGCAGCAGCACGAGCGCATTTCGGTCCTGGGCGGCGCGGCGACCGTAGAGCGACCGATCGGACTCCGCGGCGCGAAGAGCGATCTCGGCCTGGCGCAGGTCGAGGCCGCCTGCCTGACCGGCGTCGACGAGTTCGCGCGTGAGGTCCACCGAGCGCTGTTGCGCCCTGACGGTCTCATCGGCCAGTCGCAAGGTCGCCTGATCGGCGCGCAGGGTCAGATAGGCATTGGCGACCTCGGCCACGAGGGACAGTTCGGCGCCCTGACGCGCTTCCTCGCGAGACAGATAGTCGGCGAGCGCCTGGGCGTTCAGGCTTCGAACGCGCCCCCAGAGATCGACCTCCCACGCGGTCGCCGCGACGGAGGCCGAATAGGCGCGGGCGATCTCGGGCGCGCCCGGGGCCAGGAGCGCCTCGGGCGTGCGCTGGGCGGTCGAGGCCGCCACCGCGTCAAGACGAGGCAGAAGCTCGGCCCGCTGAATCCTGTAGGCGGCCCGCGCCGTCTCGACGTTCAGGGCGGCGATCCGAAGATCGCGATTGTTCTCCAGCGCGGTGGCGATCAGCGCCTGCAGAACCGGGTCCGGGAACATTTCCCGCCAACCGATGTCAGCGGCGGCGCGGTCGTCAGTGGGGGATCCGGACGGCTCGGCGCCGGTCGGATACTGCGCGGCCACCGGTAGGCCCGGACGGTCGTAGGCGGGCATCATGGTGCAGGCGCCGAGCGTCGTCAGGACAGCGACAGCGACGACCGCACGAGAGGTCGGGGCAGAAAGGAAGGACATGACGTCTCCTCAAAAAGATCTGGGTTGAGGCGTCGCGCCCCCCGCTGCACCCGGCAGCAGGGGCGCGCGCCGTTCAGTCCGCGATGGAGCCGGCCGCCGGAGCAGGCGGGGACGACCGCGCGGTCCGACGCAGTTCGAAGCGGCGGATCATCACGTAGAAGACGGGTGTCAGCAGCAGACCGAACAGGGTCACGCCGATCATCCCCGCGAACACCGCCACGCCCATGGCGTGCCGCATCTCCGCCCCCGCGCCATGCGCCAGCACCAGCGGGATAACCCCGGCGATGAAGGCGAGCGACGTCATCAGGATTGGACGAAGCCGCAGCTTGGCCGCATCAAGCACGGCGCTGAGCGGGTCGGCGCCTTCCTGCTCTCGGGTTCTTGCGAACTCGACGATCAGGATGGCGTTCTTCGCCGCCAGACCGACCAGGACGACGAAGCCGATCTGGGTGAAGATGTTGTTGTCTCCGCCCGAGACCCAGACGCCGACGATCGCAGACAGCAGGGCAAGCGGTGCGATCAGCAGGACCGCCAGCGGAAGGGACCAGCTGTTGTACTGGGCCGCCAGGATCAGGAAGGCGAGCAGCACCGCCAGAGGGAAGACGTACATGGCGGTATTGCCGCCCTGCTTCTCCTGGTACGTCAGGTCGGTCCACTCATAGGTCATGCCCTCGGGCAGGGTCTCCGCCACGATCCTTTCGATGGCGGCCGTCGCCTGGCCCGAAGAGTAGCCCGGCGCCGGTCCCCCGCTGATGTCGGCGGAAGGGTAGGCGTTGTAGTGCATGACCCGGTCCGGCCCGGTCGTGCGGGTGATGGTCACAAGGGCCGCCAGCGGGATCATCTCCCCGGCGGCATTGCGCACCTTGAGCTGACCGATGTCCTCGACCTGCTCGCGATAGGGCGCATCCGCCTGGACCATGACGCGGTAGGTGCGTCCGAAGCGGTTGAAGTCGTTGACGTAGAGCGAGCCGAGGTTGATCTGCATCGTCTCGAAGATGGCGTTCAGCGGCACGCCCTGGGACTTGGCCTTCACCCGATCGATGTCGATCTGGACCTGAGGCGCGTTGGCCTGGAAGCTGGCCAGCATGTTGGCTAGTTCGGGGGCCTGCATCGCCTTGCCCATGATCTCACCCTGGACGCGCGCCAGGGCGTCATAGCCCAGCCCGGCCCGATCCTCGATCTGGAGCTTGAAGCCGCCGAGCGCGCCCAGCCCGGGAACGGGCGGGGGTGGGAAGACGCCGACGAAGCCGTCCGGAATCTGGCTGAACTGGCCCATCAGCTTGCCGGCGATCGCGTGCGCAGAAAGGTCTGGGGATCCTCGGGCCTCGAAATCGTCCAGCATGATGAACATCAGCGCCGAGTTGGGCAGGTTCGCCCCGCCGTTTGGAGACAGGCCCGGGAAGGCGACCACGCTTTCCACGCCGGGTTCAGCCAGGGCCGCTTCCGACATCTGCTGCACGACGGCCTCAGTCCTTTCCAGAGACGCTCCCGTCGGCAGCTGCGCGATGCCGATGAGGTAGTATTTGTCCTGCATCGGCACGAAGCCGGCCGGCACCTGATTGAAGCCCAGCCAGGTCAGTCCGAGGAACCCGACATAGAGGATCGCGACGATCCCGGTGGCCCGAACCGCCCGGCGGACCCCACCCACGTAGCGGTCCGAGGTGGTGTCGAAGAACCGGTTGAAGCGGCGGAAGAAGCCGCCGAACACCCGGTCGATGATCCGCGTCAGGCGGTCGCGGGGCGCGTCGCCGTGGTGCGGGCGAAGCAGGACCCCTGCCAGCGCAGGCGAGAGCGTCAGGGAGTTGATCGCGGACAGGATCGTGCAGATCGCGATCGTCAGGGCGAACTGGCGATAGAATTCGCCCTGCAGCCCGGACAGGAATGCAGACGGAATGAAGACGGCCGCCAGCACGGATGTGATCGCCAGGATCGGTCCGGTGACCTCGTCCATAGCGGCACGCGCCGCCGCCTTGGGCGACTTGCCCATGGCCAGATGTCGTTCGACGTTCTCGACCACGACGATGGCGTCGTCGACGACGATGCCGATCGAGAGCACCAGGCCGAACAGGGAAAGGGTGTTCAGCGAGAAGCCGAACAGATGCATCAGGGAGAAGGTGCCGACCAACGAGATGGGCACCGCGACCAGCGGGATGATCGAGGCGCGCCAGGACTGCAGGAACAGCACCACCACCAAGACCACCAGAAGCGTCGCCTCCAGCAGCGTCATCGCCACGGACTTGAGCGATGCCCTGACGAAGATCGTCGGATCGTAGGCGATCTCGTATTTGACGCCTTGGGGGAAGTCCGCCTGCAGACGCTCCATCGTCTCCCGAACGGCGTTCGAGACCTCAAGGGCGTTCGCGCCCGGGCTCTGCAGGATTTGCAGGCCGACCGCCGGCTCTCCGTTGAGAAGGCCCCGCATCGTGTAGGCGTCCGCACCCAGCTCCGTGCGTGCGACATCGCGCAGTCGCACGATTTGCCCGTCCGCGCCGGCCTTGATGACGATGTCCCCGAACTGTTCGACCGTCGTCAGTCGGCCCAGCGCGTTGATGGAGGTCTGATAGGCCGCGGCGGCGTTGGGCTGCTGGCCGACGGACCCGGCGGCGACCTGGACGTTCTGTTCGCGGATCGCGGCGACCACGTCACTCGCGGTCAGGCCCAGCGCCGCCACCTTTTCCGGATCCAGCCAGGTCCGCATGGCGTACTCGCCCTCGCCGCCGACCAGCACATTGGCCACGCCCGGCAGCCTGGCCAGCTCGTCCCGAACATTCAGAGCGGCGTAGTTGGAGACGTAGAGCGGGTCGTAGCGAGCGTCCGTGGCGCGCATGTGCACCACCATCAGGATGTCCGGCGACGTCTTCTCGGTGACGACGCCGATCTGCTGCACTTCGGCCGGAAGACGCGGCAGCGCGCGCTGCACCCGGTTCTGGACCTGGATCTGCGCCAGGTCCGGGTCGGTGCCCTGTTTGAACGAGATGCTGATAGACATCCGCCCGTCGCTGGACGCCTGGGAGCTCATGTAGAGCATGTTCTCGACGCCGTTGATCGCCTGCTCCAGCGGAGCCGCCACAGTCTCGGCGATGACGTCGGGCGCGGCCCCGGGATAGGCGGCCGTGACCTGAACGGTGGGCGGGGTGACCGAGGGATACTCGCTGAGCGGCAGGCGCAGCAGCGCCAGGCCGCCGGCGATCAGCATCAGGACGGAGAGGACGACCGCGAAGATCGGGCGATCGACGAAGAAGCGAGGGAATTTCATCGCGCGGCTCCTTCGGGAGCCTGAGCGGCGGGGGCCGGTTGCATCGGACCACGCCGCGGCGTCACCGTCATGCCGGGCCGGACGAGACCCTTGAGAATGACGATGTCCGTCGGCTGAAGGCCGCTCTCGACGACGCGGAGACCATCGATGACCGGACCCAGGGTGACCGGGCGGTACTCGACCTTGTTGCCGGCCCCGACCACGAGCACATAGGTCTGGCCTTGGTCGTTGCCGACGGCCTGATCGTCGATCAATGCGGCCTGGCGCGGCGCGGCCGTGTCGAGCTGGACCCGAGCAAACAGACCGGGAGCCAGTCGGCCGCCCGGATTGGCGAGCACGGCTCGCGCCCTGACAGTGCCCGTGCCTCGATTGACCTGATTGCCCAGGAAATCGAGCGTGCCGACATGGGGATACCCGTCCTCGTTCATTAGACCGATGCGGACCGGAAGGCGCACAGTCGCGCGACCCGACGCGTCCGGACGCGCGCGCGCGACGAAGTCGAGATAGGTCGCCTCGTCGATGTCGAAGTAGACCTGGAGGGTGTCTACCGAGACGATGGTGGTCAGCACGGTCGTACCGGCGGCCACCACATTGCCCTCGGTGACGAGGATCCGATCCACGCGGCCGGTGATGGGCGCCGTGACCCGGGCATAGGAGAGGTCGAGCCGTGCGGCGTTGACCGCGGCGCGCGCCGACTGGACCTGGGCCTGCCGCTCGCGTTGCGCCGTCTGGGCGACCTCAAGAGCTCGCGCCGAAATGGCGCCGTTGGGAGCCAGGCTCTCCGCACGCTGAAGGTCTGCGTCCGCCTGCGCCAGCTGAACTTCTGCCTGACGCAACTGAGCCTGGGCCGCGTCGAGCGCGACCTGGAAGGGACGTGGATCGATCTGGAAGAGCGCCTGGCCCCGCCGCACGATGCCGCCCTCCGGAACACTGACGCGCTGGATCGGACCGCTGACCTGAGAGCGCAGTTCCACCGTCCGGGGCGAGGCGAGATTGCCCGTGAACTCGGCTGCCGGTGCTACCTCGCGGGTGATGACCTGGGCGACGGGAACGGTCGGGGCTCCGGCCGGCGCGGCGGCGCTGGGCGGAGCAGGTTTCTGAAGCACGTAGACAAGGCCGCCTGCGGCCAGGAGGCCGCCAACGGCGATGACCGCTGCCTTCTTGTTGATTCGCATTTGTTTCTGACCCCTCGGAGCCCGTCGAGCCCGGCCCGTGCCGGCGGCGGTTTCCGATCGATCAGCGGGTCGTGCGGCTTCCAACGCTTGTAAGGTCAAGCCTCGAAACGCGGTTACCCGACCGGCTCTCTGAGCCCCGGCGCGTGAGCGGCCGCCAAGCCTCGATCAGGCGGGCCGTCGGGCCGCCCGCCAGACAAGGGGCACGAGGATGAGGGCGATGGGCGGGAAGATCATCCAGTTCAGCATCGTCCATCCGCCACTGTTGAGCACGGCCCCGGCCAAGAAGGAGACGCCCGCGGTCGCGCCGAAGACCAGGAAGTCATTGGCGCCCTGAGCCTTGGCCCTCTCCTCGGGGGTATGGCAGTCGGTGACCATCGCGGTCGCGCCGATGAAGCTGAAGTTCCAACCGATCCCGAGCACGATCAGCGTCGCCCAGAAGTGCGCGACAGCGACGCCGGACAGACCGATGGCGGCCGCGACGGCGATCAAGGCGAGGCCGACGGCGGTCACCCGTTCCTTGCCGAACCGCGCCATCAGCCGGCCCGTCACGAAACTGGGACCGAACATGGCGAGGAGGTGCCACTGGATTCCGAGGGCCGCGCTGCCCACGGAATGCCCGTGGTCGACCATCGCCAGGGGCGCACCGGTCATCAGCAGCGCCATCATGGCGTAGGAGACCACGCCGGCGGAGACCGCCAGAACGTACCGCGGCGCGGTCAGGATCTGACCCAGTGACCGCCCGCCGCCTCGATCCGCCCCGGTATCGCCGATCGGCGGCGCGCGGAGCTGCATCAGGATCGGGACGGCGATCAGAGGCAGGATCGCCTGGCTGACGAAGCTTCCCGCGAACGGCGTCCCGCCGATCGCATCGCGCGTCCAGATCACCAGCTGCGGGCCGATGACTGCGCCGGCGAGCCCGCCGACCATGACCCAGGAAATCGCCTTGGCCTTGAGCGGACCCTCCGCCGCATCCGCAGCGGCGAACCTGTAGCTCTGGACATAGGCTCCGTAAAGACCCGCGATGAAGGTTCCGACCGTGAAGATCCAGAAGGCGTTCGCGAAGATGCCCAGGGCCGCCACCGATCCGGCGGCGACGCCGAACAGGGCCCCGAGAAGATAGCCGATGCGGCGGCCGAAGCGGCGCATGATCAGGGCGGCGGGGATCGTGCCGGCCGCGAGTCCCAACCCGAAGACGCTGACAGGCACCGTGGCCATGGCGGGGTCGGGCGCGAGTTGATGGCCGACGAGGCCGCCGAGCGACATCACGATCGGCGCGCTTGCGCCGCCCAGCGCCTGCGCCGCGGTGAGGACGGTGATGTTGCGGCGGGCGAGGGAAGTGTCTGACATTGGAAGTCGGGCCATCAAGCTTATCGGCGCGCCGGTTCTGACGGCGTCGGTTATAGAACGGCATCGCGATCCGGAACCAAAGTGGCGCTGGGGCGATACCTATGCGGGGTATGGGTATCAATGAATGAGAAGAACACCAAGTCCACGATCACGAGCCTGAACCGGATCGCCGGTCAGGTTCGAGGCGTCAGCCAGATGGTCGAGGATGGTCGCTACTGCATCGACATCCTCACCCAGATTCACGCGGTCAAGGCGGCGCTCTCTCGGGTCGAGAGCCAGGTGCTCAAATCCCACGCGGCCTGCTGCGTCGAGGAGGCTATCGCGTCCGGCGACCCCGCGCAGCAGCGCGAGAAATTCAACGAGCTGGTGGAGGTGTTCTCCAAAGCCAAGCTCTAGCCATGGAGGGAGAAGGAGATGGCCACCGGCCAAGCCAAGCGCGCGGAGCTGCACAGGATGGTCATGCCGGACCACACCTGTCCGTACGGCCTCAAGGCGCGGGATCTCCTTCGACGAAGGGGCTACGCGGTCGACGACCATCACCTGACAACCCGGGCTGAGACAGATGCCTTCAAGGCTGAGCACGGGGTCCAGACAACGCCCCAGGTCTTCATCGACGGGGCCCGTATCGGCGGATACGACGACCTGAGGCGCTTTTTCGGGATGAAGGTCCGCGACAAGAACGCCGTGACCTACACGCCCGTCATCGCCCTGTTCGCCATGGCCGCCCTGATGGCGCTGGCGACGAGTTGGGCGGCCTTCGGCCGGATCGTCCCGATCCAGTCCATCGAGTGGTTCATCGCCATCGCCATGTGTCTGCTGGCGCTGCAGAAGCTGAAGGATGTCGACAGCTTCGCCACGATGTTCCTCAACTACGATCTGCTCGCGAAGCGCTGGGTGCCCTATGGGGCGATCTATCCCTACGCGGAGGGCGTCGCCGGCGTCCTGATGCTCGCAGGAGCGCTGATGTGGGCGTCCATCCCGATCGCCCTGTTCATCGGCACGGTCGGCGCGGTGTCCGTGTTCAAGGCCGTCTACATCGACAAGCGCGAGTTGAAGTGCGCCTGCGTGGGCGGAGACAGCAAGGTCCCGCTCGGCTTCGTGTCGCTTAGCGAGAACCTGATGATGGTGGGCATGGCGATCTGGATGCTCGTCAAACCCATGGGCCTGGCTCACTAGATCAAGGATTAGGCAGATGACTCATTCCGAAACCGCCCACGCGTCCCACGGCTCCGGCAAGGGCGCCCACGGACGCCCCTATCTGATGTTCTGGATCAACATGATCCTCGGCCTCATCGTCATGTACGTCGTGATGTTCTCGATGATCGACGGTCCGCGCGACTTCAGAAACAATCTGAACATGGTCTACATGGCCGTGACGATGTGGGCGCCGATGGGCGTCTTCATGCTCGCGACCATGCCCGGAATGTATCCCGACAAGCGTGCGAACCTCGCGCTCTATGCCCTGTTCATAGCGCTGACCGCAGGATCCTTCTGGGCCACGCGGTCCCAGGCGCTCATCGACGACCGGCAGTTCGTCGAGTCGATGATTCCCCACCATTCGGGCGCGATCCTGATGTGTCGCGAAGCCGATTTGTCGGACCCGGAGCTCGTGGCGCTTTGCCGCGACATCACCGTGGCGCAGCGCACGGAGATCGAACAGATGGAGCGGATCGGCCAGCGCCTGCGCTGACCGATCCTGCATTGTTCCAGGTGACGCGCGGCCCGGCGAGCGCCGGGCCGCCGCTCTGCTCAGTGAGCGTGTGAGCCGCACCCGCCGGGGGCGTGATCGTGCCCGTCAGGAGCGCCTGACGCCTGCCCGACCGGGACCGATGCGTCCGGAGAGAGACTGCAGTCGCTGCTCCCACCTGCGTTCCAGGTCACCGCGATCGTTGGGTGCTCGATACTGAAGGTCGTCTTGAGCTCACGCTCCACGGCCTGGGTGACCGCCCGAGCCTTGCCGTCCTCGGTGGGCCGGACGTGCAGAGTGGCCAAGGTGCGTCCGGACGTGATCGACCAGACGTGAATGTGGCTGACATCGGCGAGGTCAGGGACCGACTGCAGCAGATGGTCGACGATCGCATCCGGCTTGGCGTTGTCCGGCGCGCCTTCGAGAAGGATGTGCAGCGACTTGCCCAGCAGCTTCCAGGCGCTCCGAAGGATCAGCAGCGACACCACCACGGACAGGATGGGGTCGATAGGCGTCCATCCGGTGAGCGAGATGATGATGGCGGCGGCCACTGCACCGACCGATCCGAGCAGATCGCCCATCACGTGCAGGGCCGCGCCCTTGATGTTGACGTGCTCGGAATCTCCCCGCGTCAGGATCCAGAAGACCAGGACGTTGATCAGGAGCCCTGCGACGGCCACGCCCAGCATGGGACCGGCCAAGACCGGCGCAGGATCGCGGAAGCGTTCCCAGGCTTCGAAGCCGATCCACCCGACGATGGCGAACAGGGTGACGGCGTTGAAGAAGCCGGCGACCACCTCGAACCTGAGATAGCCGAAGGTGCGCTTGGAATCGGCCATGCGCCGACCGAACCGGAAGGCCAGGTAGGCGAGCGCCAGGGCCAGGGCGTCGGTGAGCATGTGCCCCGCGTCGGCCAGGAGGGCGAGCGAGCCAGAGACAAGGCCGCCGACGACCTCCACGATCATGAAGGTGAAGATCAGTCCGAACGACAGCAGCACCTTGCGCTCGTTGTCTCGGGTCACCGTCGGCGTGTGGTCGTGGTCGTGACCGGAATGGTCGTGGCCTGAATGGTCGTGGCCTGAATGGTCGTGGCCTGAATGGTCGTGGCCCGAGTGATCGTGGCCGGAGTGGGCGTTGGACATGGCAGCTCAGCTTTGTGATGTTGACACATGAATATGTATTCATATGTTAGATGTCAACTTGCCTAACGGAGATTCCTCTTGTCCACCGTCGATCCCGTCGCCGACGTCGCTCTGGACGTCATTCTCGAACATCGGCGCCCTGTCCTGCGGCTGAGGGGCGGCGCGCTTTCGGCGGACGCCCCGTCGGATGTCCTGGTCACGCTGACCCGGCGCGGTCATTCCGCCGAGACCTTCACCTTCCGGCGCGCGGGCGACGACCTTCTGTCCGTGGAGCCGCTGTCGCCACCCTTCCGGTTCGACGCCCGCGTCTCCATCGGGCGGGGCGGTCGCGTCAGCGCTCTGATGACGCAGGTTCGCTGACCCGGTCGCGGCTCGCTCAGAAGGGAGAGAGCGCCAGGTCGATGCGGTGGACGACCTTGCGGAAGGCGTCCGCGATCTCCGCGACGTAGGCCTTGGTGAAGTTGGTCAGCTTCTCGCCGTCCTTGTTGAAACCGTTCCGGTGGACGCAGTCGTGCCGGAGTCGCATGGCCAGGATCAGTGGCGCAGCGGCCTCGCCTTCGGGAAGGACCTCGACCCCGAGCGCGATCTTGTAGACGACGTTGACCTTCGGGGAGATTGTGATAGCGAAGGTCTCGCAGATAGGCGGCCACGCGATCGCGGACGAGGTCCGGATTCGCCTGGATGTCCAGGAGTGAAAACCTCTCCTTGCGCAACTCGGTATCCTGCTCGAGGAGCCGGCCGAGCACCTTGGGATCGTGAAGCACCGACTTCAGAAGGGTGTCGGCGAGATAGGCTTCCAGGGCGACGACATGCTGCGCGAAGACCATGCGATTGATGAGCGCGTCTCCTGCCTCCTCACCGTGAGAATCCAGAAACGCGCAGGTCTGCCGGTAGGAGGCTTCCCAGATCGAATAGGGGTTGTCCGGAAGATCTTCGTCCGACCAATCGTCTTCGTCCGGGGAGAAGAAGGCTATGTCCGCATCCACCCTGGTGTCCGGGTGATCATTCAGCGTGACGTGGCAATCGCCCGCGCTGTTCGTGACATAGGCGTCGAAGTCCTTTCGACAGACGTTGCAGGAGACCACCGTCTCGCCCTCGGAGTTCAGGTCTGACGAACTCTCGGCGGCGCCCCAGTCCGGCTCGGGCACGTCGACCGCCGCCTGGACCACGGAGGAGCAGGCTGGACATTGAAAGGTGACGTGGGTTTCGAACTGCTGCGGCAAATCGGGTCCTCTTCGCTCAAGTCGAGCGGCACGCCAGTTTGACGTGCAACCGGTCTCCCGTCACGCTTGTCGAGCTTGAGACTGGACGGGTGCCGATGACCGACGAAGCCGACGACCCCATGGACCGGATCAGGGACATCGCGGATCGTCGCCGGCGCCGCATCGATCAGCACGACAAGCTGAGGGAGGATCCGCAGTTCAAGGCCGCGATGGGTCGGATCGACCGGCTCATAATGGACTATGGACTGGGGCTGACGGTCATCGACCTGATGGCCACCCGCTGGCCGGAGTTCTTCGAGCAGCTCATCACGCTGCGCGTCAAACAGCAGTTTGTTGAGTCGATGGTGGCCGCAGGTCAGGCCATCAAGGAAGGGCTCCACAATCCGGCGAGGCGCGAACTCCGGTTCCTCCTGGAAGCGTCGATCAAGACCCTCTGGCTGGATACCGGGAGCCCGGCCATCAACGGGGTCGCTCCGCTCGCGACCGTCCCTGGCACAGTCGACGAGAAGGTCGCCGCGCTCGACGACCTGGGCAGGGAGCGGTTCGGAGAAGTCATCGACAGTCTGACCTTCCGCCTGATGGACCCCGCCGGCGCGGACACCTATCGCCAGACCGCGAACAGCCTCTACGGCCGACTATCGACCCACGTTCACATCAGCAGCACCGTGATCGGCAAGGATCTGAAGGGGTTCGACAAGGACCGCGACTTCGGCTTCGAGACCGTGGGCGACGTCAACGCCATGGCGGACCTCATGCGCCAGGTCCTCGACCTGGCCCTCGCCAGCCATTTCGAAGCCTTCGACGCGGGCCTCGTGGGCGACATGTTCGTTGCGCTGTTCGACGACATGGATCGGTGGTCGTTCCGGAAGACGCCGCTGGTGTCCGCTGTGTCCCGAAGGTTCGACGACAAGGCAGAGCGCAAACCGTGAGCCTACGACGGCGCCTGGCATGACCTGCCACCCATTACTGTCGTCGGGAAGATCATATTGCTAGATTTAAGCATTCAGCCCGCCGATTTCCGGCGGAATGCCCGCCATCAATCGGCGGGTTAAATATAACCTTGCATTGCACGAAATATATTTGCACTAATTGACTGCATCGGATCGACGCACGAGCTCGCCGGTCCGCCCACAGTTCAGTCGAGGGCGTCATGCAGGACCCTGCGCCGCGAGATCCTTACAGTTCGGCCCTGGGTGCTGTCAGGCGTTTCGCGGATGCTGGGAGGTTCGTTCCCGGCGAACCCATCGTTGTCACCGAGCTGGCGGCAGAGGTCGGGTTGAGCCCGACACCCGTCCGGGAGGCCTTGGCCTGTCTGGCTGGCGAGGGTCTCATCGAAAGACGCCGCGGCAAGGGCTACTTCTATCCCGCGCTCGGCCCGTCCGACATCATCGATCTGTTCGAACTTCAACTCGCCTATCTCCATGCCGCTCTCACCCTCTATCCGCGCGGACACGCATCCCTGCGCAAGGCGGCCGTGGGGGTCGATCCGCTCGACGGCGTCCAGGCGCTCTACGAGGCGATCATCACCCAGTCTGCCAATGCCGCACTCTGCCTCGCTCATCAGAGGGTCTCAGACCGCCTGTTGGCCGTCCTGCGGGCCGAACGCACCCACGACGACGGCGACGGCGCGACGGTGAAGGCGATGGTGGCGGTCATCGTCGAAGGCGACATCCCAGGACTTCTGGCCCAGCTCGAGACGCATCACGAGCTTCGCTGCAGACGGGCTCAGGTCCTCGACCTCGGATAGAGGGTATCAAGTCAGACCGAAGCCCGGCTTCGGTTCGCACGTTCGCCCCCGCACGCGAGGGCCGCCAGTGCACCGGCGGCGCCGATCCGTCGATCATGGTAGCGCGCCGCTGCGGCCTGGAACCGGGCCTCGACGACATCGGCGTAGGCCGCGTAGAGCTCCGCAGCTTCCTGGTTCAAATCCTGGAACAGGCAGGGCTCAAGATGTCTCAAGACGTCAAGCTGGCCGCTGACTCGCTCGAAGGCGTCCCACAGCACGCCATTGCCGGCGCTACAAACAAGCGTCTCGAACGATCGGCCGACAGAGATTATCCGCCAGGATCTGGCCGAAGGCCGATCCGCCGTGGTTCAGATCGTCTCGACGAACGAGGCCGTGATGGAGCGGCGTCTCGCCTCGATCCCGCCGGAAGAGTGGAACAACCTCTCCATCGACCTGACCCCGCGCGAATACGTCCTCGACTATCTGCGCGAGGCCTTCCCGATCCACTTGATGGAGGCGATCGAGGACGATGACGGGGGCATGACCATGGTCCCCGTGATGGTCGACGGACGCCCTGCTGTCAGCCAGGACGCGCTGCAACGCCGCGCGTTTCTGATCGGCCGCATGGCCAGCCTTCCGGCGGTCCCTGGTGTTCTTGACGCGATACTCGCCGCCTTCGGGACGGACGCCGTCGCCGAGATCACCGGACGCACGCGCCGGGTCGTGGCGCGCGATGGGCGGCGATTGGTCGAGCGGCGCGGGGCGGCCGCGGCCCGGTCCGAAACCGACGCCTTCATGTCGGGCCGCAAGCGCGTCCTCGTCTTTTCCGACGCGGGCGGCACAGGCCGCAGCTATCACGCCGACCTCTCCGCGCCGAACCAGCAGCGCCGCGTCCATTATCTGGTCGAGCCGGGATGGCGGGCTGACGCCGCGATCCAGGGCCTTGGAAGGAGCCACCGGACACATCAGGCGTCGGCCCCGCTCTTCCGTCCCGTGATCACCAACATCCACGGGGAGAAACGCTTCACCTCCACGATCGCGCGACGACTGGACTCTCTCGGCGCCCTGAACCGGGACTGACCTGGATGGCGGTCTGTCACTACGACACCGACCAGCCGCATGCTCACGTCCTGGTACGAGGACGCCGAAGTGACGGCAGGGACCTGGTGATCCCGCGCGACTACATCGGCTACGGCTTTCGCGCGCGAGCCCAGGAGGTCGCCCAGGAACGGCTCGGCGACCTCAGCCGACAGGACGCTGAACGTCGCGTCTGGCGCGAGACCGAGGCGGACCGTTTCACCGCCTTCGACCGACGTCTGATGGCCGCCGCCGACGCCTCGGGTCAGGTCGATGACGGCCTCGGCGGGACCGATGCCTGGACCGCCCTCACACGGGGACGCCTGCGACATCTCGAAAGGCTCGGTCTCGCCACTCGGACCGGCCGACGCTTTCAACTGGCCCCGGATCTCGAACCTCGTCTTCGCCGCCTACAGCTCTCGAAGGACGTGATCCGTACGCTGAACCAGCGTCGGATGCAGGGCGCCGTCGCGGTCGATCAACTGACCCAGGGATCGGTGCGCGGGAAGGTCGTTCAGGCAGGCTTCCATGACGAACTCGGCGGCTCGCCCTATCTGGTTCTGCGCAGTGCGGATGGAGCCGAACACTACGCTCGTCTCGGCGTCGGCGCGGCGCCGCCGGCGATCGGCAAGACCCTCTCGGTGGCGATCGGGGAACGTGGATTCGCCCAGGTCGTGAGCGCCCAACTGGGACGTGGAATCGGGCGCTGAGCATTCCAAGAGACGCGCCCGCCAACCTTGTGAGCGAACATTGATACTCAACCCGCAGTGGTGCTAGAGTGCCCTTCAGACCTCCGGGGGGACGGCATGGCGGCGCTGCGTTTTGTGATCCTGATCGACGACTTCAATCGTCCCAGCCAGGACGAGTATCTCATCGCCATCGAGAAGCCGGACCTGCCGGCCCTGCTGGTCGCCGCCGAGAACTGGAACGGGCTGAACAAGAACGTGGCCAAGCGCCGCTACGTGGCCAAGCGGTTGCAGAGCGTCACCGTCCGGCGCGATGGCGCCGAGTTTCCCGGCGCCGCCTATGTGTTGATGAGCTGATGAGCCGCGCTCTTCTTCTGTCGGCCGCCGTCGCCGCCCTCGCCCTCGGCGGTTGCTCCACCGCGCTGAAGCGCCACGAGGCCATCACCACGGCCGAGGCCCAGTCCCCGCTCGTGCAGGTTCGGCTGTTTGCGACGACGCCGCCGTCGGAGACCCGCACGGTCCGGGGTCTGGATCTGGCGCCCGAAGCCCAGGCGGCCCTGACCGCCGCCATGCTGGCCGAGGGTTGGAGCACGGACGAGATCATCACCGAGATGGCCCGCCAGCAGACCCCGCGCGCCTACGAGCGACGCAGTGATCCGCTCCGCCGCAAGGTGCGGTTCGTGATGACCGTCGAAATGGTCCCGGAATGGTCGCGCGATCCGGCCAATATCGCCGATCGGGTCGAGGACCTCGTCATCACCCTGGAGCCCACCAATGGCGAACGGTTCATCAGCTGGGAGCAGCAGGCGACCGTCTACAATACGGTGAACCTCGGCAGTCAAACGGATACGGCGAGTTTCACCCTCGGCGCGGAGGCCGGCGTCGATGTCGGCGGGTCGCTCGACAGCCTGTCGATCAGCCCCGAATACACGCGCTCGCGGGAGACGGCGGAGACTCTGACCACCCGGGTCGTGGCGTCGAATGTGTCGGTCGACGACGGCGCCCTGGTCTTCTCCCAGGGCAGCGCCCCGAACCAGAACCTCGTCGGCAACATCGTCGTCGATGCGACCCTGAACCTGCCGGCCGCTTTGTCCCGGACCGAGATGGCCTGGCGGACCTCCGAACTGATCGAGGCGCGCGGCGTCTGGGCCGATCCCGCCCGGGTCACCCTGCGGCCCGTCCAGATCACGGTGGCAGCGAGACCTCAGCCCTTCTGTGTGCGGATGGGCGTCAGCTACCGGGTGCGGCACGTCACTCAACCGACCGCCGCGCGATCCGTCTCGGAAGGCGACGACACCGTGGTGCGGATGACAGGCGCGACCTCTGAGACCGTGTCGCTGAGCGGCGCTGACCTTGGCGCGCTGTGGTCGCTGAGGACCGCAGGCCATGTGGCCGTTTCGCTTCAGGCCCGGCGCCCCGGATCGCAGCCGGTAACGCCCGGATTCGAAAGCGCTGCCACGGCCAGCCTCTTCCGGGACTGGCTGATCGCGACGGGCGCTCCCTCGACGCGGGACTTCCTGATCGTGGACGATGAAGGCAGGCCCATCCCGGTGGCGGAGTATCAGACTCTGCAGCTGGTCGAGCGCAAGCTTGGCGAGGGCGGAACCACCGCCTGCTCGGCCTGATCCAGCCCAGGCCTCAGGCGGCTTCCGGAAAGACCTTCTCCACTTCCAGGGTTCCGGCCGGCGAGGCGCGTAGCAGTTCGCCTTCGGGCTTGCGCAACTCCAGCCAGTCGAGGCCGGCGTCGGGTCTCAACAGGACGATCTGCCGATCGTGATAGGGGGCGATGTCGGGGCCCGGCTCCGTGGTGAGCATGGCGAAGGCTCCGTCCCGGACAAGCCCTGCGATCCAGAACACCGGATCGCCAGCGAAGGTGAACCGCCATTTGGTCTTGCGCTTCTGGCCGGGCTCCGGGTCGGTGAACTCGAAGAAGCCGTCAGCCGGGATCAGACAGCGGACCGCGCCGGCGAAGGATCGACCGTCGGATCGGAAGTTGAAGACCGGTCGGCCCTGCGGCGCCTTCCAGGCCCAGGGGGTCACCACCATCTGCGGACCGTCCGGGCCAAGGGTGATGATCGGGGCGCGGTCGCCGATCCGGATCGACGCCATGGGACCGAAGTTCGGCATTCCGCCCGGGAACACCAGCCGGTCGCCTGTGCGGTTGAAGACCTCGATCACATCGTCGAACGGCAGGATGAGCTGGTATTCGTTGCACATGCCGCGACAGCCTTTCTCGACAGCCGCCGCCGGGGCGACCGGGGCCATCTGATCACGTCAGGGGCGGTCGCGAAAGGCGCACCCGGGGACGAGAGACCAGCGTCTGGTGGGGACGGTCGCACAAGATCGATTGACTCCGGACCCCATCCGGATTGAGAACATAAGAAGAACATTCATTCCTCGGACCAGGAGGCCGTCAGATGCAGGACCGCCGATCCGCCGAGATCGAGACGCTGCGCGACCGTATTCGCGCGGTGGAGTATGCGCATCGCCCGGACGGCGGCGTACTCCCCTTCGGCGTTCCCGAGGTCGATGCCTGCCTCCCCGGCGGCGGACTGGCGTTGGGCGCCCTGCACGAAGTCGCAGGTGGGGGCGAGGAAGCGATCGACGGAGCCGCCGCAGCCTTGTTCGCAGCGGGGATCGCGGCGCGAAGGCCGGGACAGGTCCTCTGGTGCGTCACCCGGCCCGACCTGTTCGCGCCCGCGCTCAGCCAGGCGGGACTGGGGCCGGAGCGGGTGATTTATGTGGAGGCGGGCGACGAGCCGACGCTGCTGGCCTGTTTCGAGGAAGGCTTGCGGCACGGTGGGGTCGCCGCCGTGGTCGCGGAGACCGCCCGCCTCGGCCTCACCGCATCCCGGCGCCTTCAGCTGGCGGCCGAAGGCTCAGGCGCGCTCGGACTGGCGGTCCGGCGATGGCGACGCGCCGCCGACGCCGCCGACTTCGGCCAGCCGACCGCCTCCGTCACCCGATGGCGAGTCAGTCCGGCGCCGTCCTCACCGCTCCCCGTGCCCGGCGTCGGTCGCCCGCGCTGGTTCGTCGAACTCCTTCGCTGCCGCGGCGCCGAGACCGCGGACTTCACCCTGGAAGCCTGTGATGAGACGGGTCGTCTCGCTCTACCTGCCGAACTGGTCCGTCGATCGCCTGCGGCGCGACCTGGGCGACGACGCGCCGCCGCCTGACGCCCCCCTGATCCTCGTCGGACGATCCGGCCGCCGCCGGGGCGTCCTGGCCGCCAACCGGGCGGCTGTGGGGCTGGGCGCGCGGGTCGGTATGGCGGCGACCCAGGCCCAGGCTCTGATCCCCGGCCTTATCGTGCGCGATGCCGATCCGACCGGCGACGCGGCGGCTCTCGACCGGCTCGCCGTCTGGGCCCTGCGTCGCTACGCGCCCGTATGCCAGGCCGATGGCGACGGTCTGGCCATCGACGCCACCGGCGCCGCCCATCTCAAGGGCGGCGAGGCGGCGATGCTGGCGGACCTGCGGACACGCCTGTGCGGAGCGGGCATCGAGGCGGACGCAGCGATCGGCCCGACGTACGGCTCCGCCCACGCGGTGGTCCGGTTCCGCCGGGATATGCGGATCATAGATCCGGACACCGTCGATGCGGCGGTGGGGCCTCTGCCGCTGGCCGCCCTGCGTCTGCCTCCGGACTTGATCGTAAGCCTGAAGCGCATGGGTTTCGAGCGGGTGGCCGATGTGGCTCACCGCCCCCGCGCGCCCTTGCTCCACAGGTTCGGGCCGGACCTGGGCCGCCGACTGGACCAGGCCTACGGTCGAACAGACGAGCCGCTCCTGCCCGTTTCGGCGCCCGAGGTTCCCGCCGTCACCCGGACTTTTGCCGAGCCCATCGGCGCGCCTGAGACCCTGGCCCGGTATGTGGGCGGCCTGGTGCATGAGCTGTGCGCCGTCCTTGAGACAGGCGGCCTAGGCGCGCGCCGGCTCGACTGGACCTGCGTCCGGGTCGACAACCGCATCGAAGCCGTCCGCGTGGGTCTGGCGCGTCCGGTTCGGGACGCCGCGAGGCTGACCCGGTTGCTGACCGATCGGATTGAAACCATCGACCCCGGGTTCGGCATCGAGCGCATGACCCTCGCGGCGATCAGCGCCGAACCGCTCGACTGGCGTCCCGTCGGATCGACCTTGGGAGAGGCGACGCCCCCCGACCTGTCCGACCTGGTGGATGTCCTCGCCAATCGGATCGGACCGGGCCGTCTCTATCGGCTGATGCCGGTTGAGAGCGACGTGCCCGAGCGGTCGACGCAGCGCGTCTCGCCGTTGGCGGCGGTCCCGGCGCTGGACTGGAGCCCTGATTGGCCCCGGCCCGCACGCCTGTTTCGTCAGCCGGAACCCGTGGAGACCCTGGCCCTCCTGCCCGACAACCCGCCCTCCCATTTCACCTGGCGCGGCGTGCGGCGGCGCGTGGTGCGCGCGGACGGTCCTGAGCGCATCTTCGGCGAATGGCGGCGGCGCGACGCCGAGGTCTGGGCGGTGCGGGACTATTTCCAGGTCGAGGACGAGGCGGGGCGGCGGTTCTGGTTGTTCCGGGCCGGCGACGGCGAGGACGGTCGGACCGGGGCGCAGGCCTGGTTCATCCACGGGCTGTTCGGGTGACCCCCGGACAAGACCAGGAATCACTGCGCCGATTTCGTCCGGCATGGCAGGGTGGGCGGGAGCGGGGGAGACGAAGACCAGTATGAAACCGGACTACGAGAAGGCGGCGACCGTCGAGCTCACCCTCAAGACCGGAGAGCCGCTTCGCCTGTCCGCCGTCCTTCTTCGCGACCCTCATCACCTGACCTGGAACCGCATCCGCCTTCTGGGCACCGAGAGCGAGAAGCTCGCCCTGTGGAAGCTGGAAGACAGGCATGGCCTGAGCTGGTCCCTGTTCAGGAACGCGAACTGGGGCATGAAGTCGGAGTACCGCACCTCCGGCCGTGGCCTTCTCCGCGACCGGGGGATGACCAAGGGCATGAACATCGATCCCGACGGGGTTCAGGCCTTCGCCGAGATCGAGGTCTTCGAGAGCATCGAGACGATCGTCGACGACGACAGCTGGCGAGACCGGACCGCCCAGTACTGGTTCCTCCAGCGACCCGATGACTGGTCGCCCTACAAGCGACGGTACAGCGAGCCGAAAGGCCTCGACACCTATGGAGACTGGCATGTCCTGCGGAGCTTGGGGCTGAAGTTCCGGCTCGCTCAGATCGGCCACGCCCGGAGCGACGAACGACTGTCGCGCGAGGTCGAACTCATCGAGGTGCCGGCCGTCGAGATCAAACCGCTCGTCGAGATGGACGAGGCGGACTTCGGGATGCGCGCAGACGACCTTTGGTTCAGCCTGCGCATCCTCATCACCTTCCGGCACCGCCAGTTCGTCACGCCCTTGATGGACTACAAGGAGGGCTGGGGTCGAAGGACGCAGACCTGGCACGCCAATGCGGTGGAGCCCAAAGAGAAACGATCCGGCGGGGACATGCCCCCTTTCTATGGATCGACCGGTTCGGTTTTCGCCCAGGCCCTGCCCCGGCTGGCGCGCTACCGGGCGCAGCGAGAAGTGCTGCATGGCGCGGTCTACGGCTATGCGGAGTCCTTCAAGTCGTCCGTCAGCGAGAGCCATCTCACCAGTTGCGTCGAGGGCCTCGAACGGTTGGTCTGCGCCTTCGAAGACATCCACGGCCTGAGCCGGGACGCCGTCGATCGCAAGACATGGAAGCCGATCGCCAAGGCCCTCAAGCAGGCGATCGACGACGTCGGGGTGAAGGCGACCACGCGGGCGCGGCTCAAGCGCGGTCTGGCGTCGCCGACACCCCTTTCGCTTCAGGAACGGGTCGAGCGCATGGCCCGGAAATATCGCCCCTACTGGAATGATAGAGATCGCGCGCTGCTCAACGGGCTGGGCAAGCTCATCAAGACCCGAAACGACATCGTCCACGGGCGGGTGGTGACCGACTACCAGGCCCTCTACGTCGAACTGGTGCGTGGCCGGGCGATCTTCGAACGCCTGTTCCTCAACCTCGTCGGCTGCCACCGGTGCGACATGTCAGGCCATGTCCATCTCGTGGTCGCGGACGATTCCGCGCTGGTCCAGACGGAGGCGGACGCCTCCTGAGCCAACGCGTCGCGCCCGTTCAGAGCCGTCGGAACGCCGGCGGCCGGCGCGGCTCGTCCTGTCAGACCGGATAGTTGCGCTCGTCCACGTAGCCCGCCCAGGCGCCTTGACCGAACGACGGGGACCCGTCGGCCCAACCTGCGGCCTGCCACAGGATATCGAGCTGTTCGTGCAAGCGGCTAGCGATCGGGCCGTCGAGGTCTTCGAGCGTCGCGACGGGCAGGTAGAGGTCCGGACGACGGAAGCGCCGGCCACCCGGCCGCGCGCGCGTGAGATGAACATCTTCGATCCCGTCGAAACTGATCGCGACCAGTGCGGGCCCGCCAAGGCCGAGTTCGACGGCGATGCTCGCCATCCGCTGCAGGTTCCGGACAACGAGGGCCTCAAGGACCAGTCCATCCACGCCGATATCCGGATCATCGTCGATCCGGCTCCCGATCGTCGCCGTGTACTCAAGATAGCCCGGCCGGACGAGACGCATGCGCCACCGGGTTTCCGCGTTGGGGGCCTCGCCCACGCGCGCCGGCATTCCGCAACTCCACCATTGCCGTCCATCGCTGTCCGTCTGGACGCGCTCCTCGAGGTTCGGCGGAAACCGCAGTTGCGCCCTGGAGACCAGGGCCGGCTCCAGGCGCTCCCCCTTGCCGGCGGCGTAGGGAGCCAGCCGCAAGGTCACGGACGGTCGGGTGACGATCTCCGGCAGGCCGCCCCGGTTGGCATCCATCGCCAACTCGTTCAACGCCGCTTCCGCGGCGTCTCGAAGCACCCGTTCGGCGGCGCCCGCGTCGGCGGCTTCGGCGGCCGCGGCCGCATGGGCGCCGCTGGCGACCCGAAGACGGTCCCGCGCGATACGATCCAGGGCGTCGAGGGTGGCGCTGAACTCGGTCGCCCTGGCGTTCAGGTCGCGGATGACCTGCAGCGTTCCCGGCTGCAGACCCTGGGCGATGTCCACATTGGTCTTCGGCCAGCCCATCTCCTGGCTGTTCGGCATGGCGTGGATCCGTGTCGCGACCAGGAGGCCGAGCGCCTGGGCCGATACGCGCGCCTCCGCGAAGGCGGCCTGGACCACCGGATCATGGAACTCGAAGGCCGCGCCGACCCAGTCGTGGTTCATCTCGAGGAGCGGATCGACCCTCGCCATCCGGTAGGGGGTCCCGAAATCGTGCTGATGAAGAAACTGGCGAAGCGACAGCGGGAGTTGCCGATGGAGGCGAGCGAGCAATTCCAGATCGTGGGGATGCGGTTCGGGCGCCGGCCCCGCCATTTCGGCCTTGGCGGCTTCGTCGCCGAAGACGGCGCGAAGTGCGGTCTTGAGCTGGCGGACCAGGTCGTCCCTCACACTCGTCTTGGCGTCCGCATCCGCCGTCTCGGGCAGATCGAATGCGATCGGGCGACGGGTATGGCGAACGTCGAACGGCAACTCATGCTCATCGGGGTCGCCGTAGGCGGTGTTCATCACGGCGATCACGCGTCGCCAGCTGAGCGCCTTCAGCGCGTAGCCGTGCTCGATGCAGACATTCGGGTTCGGCGTTCGTCCGCCGGCCATGCGTTCCGCGACGTAGGTGAGGTCGGACACGAAGACGGCGGCGCGATCGATCTTGCCGAAGATGGTCTCCATGATCGGGGGCGATCCCGGGACGTCGCGTGTGTCGCGATCGACGGACAGATCACGATCCGCCGGGTCCACATCCGCGTCGGCCTGGATGTCCCTGATGGCCCGGTTGAGACAGGTTTCGACAAAGCCGCGGCCCACGCGCGCAGGCGTGTCGCTCTGCCAGGAGAAGAAGATGTGATGCGTCATGGCTCAGGACCGGCGGGCGTCGTGGGTTTCAAACAGGAACATGGCGAGCGTGCCGGCGGCGCCGACGGCGAGACGCGCATGGCGGGGCGCCAGGCCCCGCGCCCGTCCGTCGGGTCCGTGACCGGACCCGTAGAAGTTCCGCATTTCGCCGAGGCCGGCCACTGTCGCGCCCAGGCTGCGCAGGGTCTTCTTCACCGCATCCGCGCCCTTGGCCTCGTTGGGCACACCGTCCGGCACCAGTTTGAGCGCCTTGGTCGCCGCCTTCACGAGGTCGCCCAGGTCGAGCGTGCCGTACTCCTCGCCCAGGTCGGCCAGGATGGTCTTGCAGGTGGTCTCCACCAATTCCTTTGCCGTGCCGATGGCCAGGGCCGGGTCGGTCTCGATCGACGCATTGATCCGCGTGATCTGCGTCTGCAACTGGTCCGCCGTCAGAACCGTGGCCACGGCGCCCAGCGGATGCAGGGTCGAGTGCCCACGCGGCAGGTTGAACGACGCGCCTGAGGTTTCGACACCATCGCGATGGAGGTGCTGGAGGAGGGCCTCCGCCGTCTCGGGGTTCTGGGTTCGCGCCCTCGCCACGACGGTCTGGAAGACTTCGAGCACCCTGGCGACGTGGCGCGGATCGGCGAAGTCGATCCGGTGATAGAGCTGCTCGACCCGTCCCCGCCGCTGCCCGTCCACGCCGGGCGCATGGTCGTAGTCCGGACTGAAGCCCTCGTTGTCGAACTCCGTCGTGATCTCCGCCAGAGTCCAGCCGACCAGTTCCTCGCGGAAGGCGTTGCGGGTGCGTTTGCTGATCAGGTCCGCGGTCACGACGCCGGCTCCAGCGGTAGGGAGGACGCCGGGACGGCCTCGGTTGTGGGGGTGAAGTTGGAGAGGGTGACGCCCACGAGCCGGATGCCTTTCTCGGGCGGGAAGACGGACCGTATCAGCTCCAGGCTAACCTCGTGGAGATGCGGTTTCGAGTTGACGACACTGGCGACCGATCGGCTCCGTGTCGATTGCTGGAAGTCCGCCCATTTGATCTTCACGGTCACGGTTCGCGCCCTGCGTCCGGTCTTTTCGCACCAGGCCCAGACGTCGTCGGCCATCGCCAGCACTCCGGCCTCGATGCGCGACGGATCGACCAGGTCTTCGTCGAAGGTGGTCTCCGAGCCCGACGACTTCCGCTCCCGGCTGACGTTGACCGGCCGGTGATCCTCGCCCCGGGCGATGGCGTAGTACCAGCCGCCGGACTTGCCGAACCGGGCCTGGAGATCCCCGAGCGACCAGACCTTCAGGTCTGCGCCCGTCTGGATCCCAAGGGCGTGCATCCTTGCGGCCGTCGCCGGCCCGACGCCGTGGAACTTGTCCACCGGCAGGGCCTCGATGAAGGCCGGTCCTTCATGGGGCTGGATGGCGAACTGCCCGTTCGGCTTGCGGCGACCGGACGCCAGCTTCGCCAGGAACTTGTTGTAGGAGACACCGGCCGACGCCGTGAGCCCCGTCTCTTCCAGGATGCGGGCCCGGATCGCCTTCGCCGTCATCCACGCCGTCTCCAGACCGGCCCGGTTGGCGGTGACATCCAGATAGGCCTCGTCCAGGGCGAGGGGTTCGATCAGGTCGGTGAACTCGGCGAATATGGCATGGATCTGAGCCGAGACGGCCCGGTACACCTCGAACCGCGGCGGCACGAAGATCAGGTCCGGGCAACGGCGCAGGGCCGTCACCGAGGGCAGGGCCGAGCGAACCCCGAAGGCCCGGGCCTCATAGGAGGCTGCGGCGACGACGCCGCGTCGGGCGCCATGACCCACCGCCACGGGCTTGCCGCGCAACGCGGCATCGTCGCGCTGTTCGACGGACGCATAGAAGGCGTCCATGTCGACGTGGATGATCTTGCGGGGACTCGCCTGCATGCGGCCACGGTAGCAGCTGGAGAACAGACGGTGAACCTGTTCCAAGGTCCATTGAGACCCGCGCGGAGATCGCTCGCTTGATCTTTATGCCTCACGGGCGCGGCTGGCGCTTGAACCCGGCGTCCACTGTTCTTCGTCAGGCTCCATTGCGGCTTGGTCCCTCTCAACGCGACCGCTCGGGACCACAGGGTCACGGGCGACGCTGCGGCCTGCCGGCGACGAGAGCCGCAGATCGTTCCGAGATGCGCAGAGGGCAGTCGCCGCCACAAGTCCGAACACCAGGATCACCACCGCCATCGCGCGACCGGCGGGATCGCGCCCCGCCATCCGGCCGGTCGCCAATGCGATCAACAGCATCGCCATGCCGAACACAGCGAATAGCGGGACGTGGAAGTTCGCGGAGATAGGGACTGAGATCAGCAGGGTCACAGTGCTGGTGACGAGCCCCGAAGCGACCGCGATCAAGGTGTCCTTGACGGGCCGGTACGGCTGAGGCCGCGCCGCTCTCGACCGTTTCCTGGGGCGATAGCGGCCCGGTCGCCATCGGATCGAGCGGCTTCGGATCGGTGAACGTTTGCCACCCATGATCAGCGTGACCGAGCCGGGCGGTTCGCGAGCCATATCCGCATACGGACGATCTCAGCTTCCTGGACCCGGATCATCTCCTCGGCGAGAGCACGGACTTCAGGGTCCTCACCATGCTCCAGGGCGATGCGCGCCATCGCGGCCGCACCCTCGTGGTAAGCGATCATTGTCCGCATGAAATCGACGTCGGCGTCGCCGCTGTAGTCGATCTCCATCGCGGTACGGAGGCTCGCGTTCGCTTCCCTGAACGATCGGGTCGCGGGGCTGTCGGACGGCGCGTCGTCGTGGCCGACATGCGGGTCGATCAGTCGCGCCTCTATCGGCGTTCCGCTTTCCGGCCGCGAGGTCTGCTGGCGCGACAGCATGCCGAAGGCGAACGCGGCGACGAGAAGGAAGAGGGCGACGACGCCCGCCCAGCCAAACCGTCTCATCGATGGTCTCCTGAACCACTCCGGAGCGTCCCGCCGCAGGCACGCGGAGATCTCTGCAGAGGCCGCATCACTGTCCGCCTCCCGTTTCGGCGGCCCGTCGCGCGTCACGCAGGATGTCGATCCCGCCCTTGGCCGCGATGGCGGCGACCAGCACGCCGACCAGGAGATCGGGCCACGACTGGTCCAGCCACAGGACGAGGCCGCCGGCGACAAGGATGCCGCCGTTAGAGGCGAAGTCGTTGAGGCTGAAGGTCTCGGCCGCCCTCATGTTGACGTCGCTGCTCTGCTGCCGACGGATCAACAGCAGGCAGATCAGGTTGATCACCGCCGCCACGACGGCGAGGACCATCATGGTGGGGCCGACCGGCTCGGTTCCCGTCAGCGACCGACGCAAGGCGTCGAGCAGGACCAGGACCGAGAAGATCAGCAGCATGACGCCGGAAACCTGTGCCGCCCGGGTCTTCCAGATCAGCGCCCGCCCGACAGCGAGGAAGCTGATCAGATAGACGGCCGCGTCGGATCCGTTGTCGACGGCATTGGCGAGCAGGGCGCTGGAGTCGGCGGCGAGGCCGCCGACTCCCAGGCCCACGAACAGCAGAGCGTTCAGGGCCAGCACCACCAGGAGGGTGCGGCGCTGGACCTGCTCCGTTTCGTGGGCCCCGCTCATTCGTCGAGCCCTTCCGCCGTCCGGTGCTTCACGGCCTTGGCCGCGAAGGTGGGAAGAACGAGCAGGGTCAGGGCGGTCGCGGTCAGCAGGCCGCCGATGACGACAGTGGCCAGAGGCTTCTGCACCTCGGCGCCCGCCCCGTGGGCGATCGCCATGGGGATGAAGCCGACGATGGCGACCAGGGCCGTCGTCAGCACGGCGCGAAGCCGGCTGAAGGCGCCCTCGATCGCCGCCAGTCGCGGCTCGGCCCCCGCGGTCAACCGCTCCCGGATGGCCTGCATCAGGACCAGGCCATTGAGCGTCGCGACCCCGGACACGGCGATGAAGCCCACCGCCGCGGATACGGAGAAGGGCATCCCGCGAAGCAACAGGGCCAGGGCGCCGCCCACGAGAGCCAGCGGCACGCAGGCGAAGACCAACCCGGCTTCGGCGAACGACCCCAGGGCCATGAACAGCAGGACGCCGATCAGGATGAAGACGATCGGGATGACCAGGCCGAGCCGTTGCTCGGCGCGCTTCAGGTTCTCGAACTGCCCGCCCCAGTCGAGGCGAACCCCGGTCGGAAGCTGGACCTGATCGACCTGTTTCTGCGCATCGGCGACGAAACCGCCCAGATCTCGTCCACGTACATTGGCCTGGACGACCATACGGCGGCTGCCGTCGTTGCGGCTGATCTGGTTCGGCCCCTCGGCGCTCTGGATACGAGCGACGGAAGACAGGGGCACGGTCACCCCGGTCGAGGACACGATCGGCAGGGCGGCGAGGGCCGCCGGGTCGTTACGCGTCTCATCCGGCAGGCGCACCATCACGTCGAAGCGGCGGTCGCCCTCGAAAATGCGACCCGCCTCCGCGCCGCCGATCGCGGCCGAAACCGCTTCGGAGACGTCGGCGGCCGACAGCCCGTAGTTGGCGGCCGCGAACCGGTCGACGCTGACCGTCAGGGTCGGCAGGCCGGAGGCCTGTTCGACGCGGACGTCGGCCGAGCCGGGCGTCTGGCGCAGGGCGTTGGCGACCTGGTCGGCGACCGCCTGCATGGTGGCGAAGTCGTCGCCATAGACCATGACGGCGAGATCGGTCCTCACCCCCGAGATCAGCTCGTTGAACCGCAGTTCGATGGGCTGGCTGAACTCGAAATTATTGCCGATCTGCTGCGAGGCGACCTCCTCGAAGCGGGCAATCAGTTCTTCCTTCTCGAGGTTGGGGTTTGGCCAGTCGCGCCGGTCCTTCAGCACGATGACGCTATCCGAGATGTTCGGCGGCATCGGGTCCACCGCCGCCTCGGCCGTGCCGGTGCGCGAGAACATGGTCTCTACTTCCGGCTGGGCGGTGATGACCCGTTCCAGCGCCATCTGCATGGCGAGGGATTGCTCCAGCGACGCCGAGGGCACGCGCAGCGCCTGCATGGCGATGTCGCCCTCGTCCAGGGTCGGGATGAACTCCCGGCCGAGGGTGGTGAAGGCCACGCCGCCAAGGACGAGCGTGCCGATTGCCGCCATCAGCACGATCTTCGGCCGGTCGACCGCCGCGCGGATGGCGGGCTCGATCCAGCGTCTGGCCCTCCGGAGGATGAAGGTCTCGTGCTCGTGCGCGTGGCCGTGCTCGTCGACCTCGACCTTCTTCGGATCCCGCACCAGAAGCGCCGTCATGGCCGGCACGAAGGTGAAGGAGAAGATGAAGGCCCCGACCAGAGCGAGCATCACCGTCGCGCCCATCGGGATGAAGGTCTTGCCCTCGACCCCTTCCAGCATCAGCAGCGGCGTGAAGACCAGCAGGATGATCAACTGGCCATAGGCGGCCGGCTTGACCATCTGGCGGGCCGCCGCGCCGGCGACCTCGAGCCTCTCGCGCCGCGTCAACATCCGGCCGAGTTCGGCGCGGCGCTGGCTGAGCATCAGAAGGGTGTTCTCGACCACGACGACCGCCCCATCGACCAGGAGGCCGAAGTCGAGGGCGCCGAGGCTCATCAGGTTACCGCTGATGCCGAACCGGTTCATGCCGATCACCGCGAACAGGAAGCTGATCGGGATCATCAGGGCGGTGATCGATGCGGCGCGGATATTTCCGAGCAGCAGGAAGAGCACCACGATGACCAGCAGGGCGCCTTCGGTCAGGTTCCGCGCCACCGTGGCGATGGTGGAGTTGACCAGCGCCGACCGGTCCAGGACCGTGACGGCCTCGATGCCCGGCGGCAGGGTTTTCTGGACCTCCTCCAGTCGATCGCCCGCCGCCTGGGCGACGGTGCGGCTGTTGCCGCCGGCGATCATCAGGGCGGTTCCGAGCACCGCCTCGTGTCCGTCGCGGCTGGCGCCGCCGAGCCGGGGAGCTTGACCGATCTCGACGGTGGCGACATCGGCGACGCGGACGACAAGGCCGCCGCGGTTCACGACAGGGGCCTGGGCCAGGTCCTCAATGGTGAGGGCGAGGGCGTCGGTCCGGACAGTCAGGGCTTCGCCGGCCCGCTGGACGTAGCCGGCGCCGGCCTGGGTGTTGGCCCGGTCGAGCGCCTGGACCAGGTCGCCCATGCCAAGGCCATAGGCCGACAGCCGGGACGCGTCAGGACGAACGGCGTACTCCTTCACATAGCCGCCGACGGTGTCGACACCGGCCAGGCCGGGCGCGGTCCGCATCTGGGGAGCAATGATCCAGTCCTGGACGGTGCGCAGATAGGTCGCGCGCGCCTGGGGCGTGGTCAGAAGCTCGCCATCGGGCGTGAGGTAGGCGCCTCCCGCCTGCCAGCCGGGCTGACCGGGACGCGCGAGGTTGTCCGAGTTGAACGGCTTGTAGTCGACCGTCCACATCAACACCTCGCCGAGGCCCGTGGTGATCGGGGCCAGGGCCGGCTCCACGCCTTCCGGCATCGATTCGCGCGCCTGGGCCAGTCGCTCGGCGACCTGCTGGCGGGCGAAGTAGATGTCGGTCTGGTCGGTGAAGATGACCGTGACCTGGCTGAACCCGTTCCGGCTCAGGGAACGGGTCGAGGTCAGGCCGGGGATGCCGGCCATGGCCGTTTCCAGCGGATAGGTGACCTGCCGTTCGATCTGCTCCGGCGCGAGCGCGGGAGCCACGGTCGTGATCTGCACCTGCCGGTTGGTGATGTCCGGCACCGCGTCGATGGGCAGTTTGGTGAGGTTGAACAGCCCCACGGCCGCGACCAGGACCGTGGCGAGCACCACGAACCAACGGAAGCGGACGGAGGCCTCGATGATGGCTTTGAACATTCGATCCCTCCCCTAGTGGCCGTGCTCGGCTTCGCCCTTGGCCATCTCGGCCTTGAGCAGGAAGGCGTTGGCGGCGGCGATGCGCTCGCTGCCGGTCAGGCCTCGCAGGATCTCCGTACGGCCGGCCGCCTGGCGTCCGGCGAGAACGGGAGTGGCCTGGAAGCCGCCGTCGACCTGGACGAACACCACGGTGTTCCCCTCGACGGTCTGGACCGCCTCGGTCGGCACGGTCAGGCCGCCCGTCGACTGGCCTGTCACGACGGCGCCGGTCACAGCGGAGCCGGCTGGCGGCAGGGTGGCGCCGACCGGCCGGGCGCGGATGACGGCGGCGCCGCTCTCGCCGGCGCCGGCGCCGGCGGCGACGCCGGTCACGACGGCATCGAACTCGCCTTCGGGGCCCATGACCCGCAGGGCGGACCCGGCACGCACATTGGCGGCCAGGGCCGGCGGGGCGTTGAACACCATCTCGACCCGGGCGGGGTTGCTGACCTCGGCGACCACACCGCCCTGAGCGACGAACCCGCCCGGGCCGACCTGGACGCTGGTCACGACGCCCGAGATCGGACTGGCGACGCTGAGGCGCCCGGCAGCATTGGGCGAGCCGGCGGCGCTGGACCGGGCGCGAGCCGCCCGGGCCGCGGCCTGAGCGCTCAGCGCCTCGGCGTGCGAAACCTCTGCTTCGCGTCGGGAGACGACGCCCTGATCGGCCAGTTCCTCGTCCCGTCCGTGCGCCTGTTCCGCGGCTACATAGGCCGCCTGCGCCGCGTCGGCCTCGGCTCGCAAGCTGGCCGCGTCGCCGCTGACCAGGCTCACGAGCGCCTGACCGACCCGGACGCTCTGACCGGGTGCAACGAGCACCCGCTCGACCCGGCCGCCTACGGTCGCGGCGACCGCGGCGCGCGAGTCCACCATGGGCTCGACCCGGCCGGCGAGGCGGGTCTCCGCGCCGCCTCCCCCGCCGACGCTCACCACCGTGATGCCGGCGGCCTGGATCTGGGCGGCCGAGAGTTCGACCCGTCCTTCGGGCGCTTCGCCCTCGGCTCCTGCTTCGCCTTCATGTCCGGCCTCGCCCTCGGCGTGGCCGGCTTCGCCTTCCACCGCGGCCGGCGTGGCCGGTTCCGACCTCTGGGTCGCGAGCCAGAGGCCGCCGCCCCCGAGGATCACCAGGGCGGCGACGCCCCCGATGAGCAGGGTCTTGTTGGATGTGATCTTGCGCATCACTGGGCTCCTTGGAAGGGGGCGCGGCCATCCAGGCGCGCGAGATCGATCTCGGCGCGGACGCGCGCGAGACGGGCGTCGACGGCGGCGGACCGCGCGTTGACGAGGGCGGTACGGGTGACGCGCAGCTCGACCTGGGAGATGCGCCCGGCCTCGAAGCCGATGCGCGACAGGCGATAGGCTTCCTCGGCCGCGGTGACGCCGCCGTCGGCGGCCCGCACGCGACTGACCGAGGCAGACAGGCGCGCCACGGCGGCAGCGCGGTCGGCCTGGGCCTCCTGCCGCGCGAACATCAAACGCGCGTCCGCTGCGCGGAACTCTGCCTGCGCCGCCTCGATGTTCCCCCGGTTCCGGTCGAACAGCGGAAGCGGCATGCTGATCCCGAAGGTCAGGGCCGTCGCGTCCTCGGCCTCGAAGCGACGGATGCCGACGCTCGCATTGATGTCCGGCCGGGCCTGGATGCGCTGCACGTCGATCCGGCGCTCGGCGACCGAACGCTGGGCCTCGGCGACCCGTACCGTGGGGGCGTCCTCAATCACCGAGCCCACGCTCGTCGGCGCCTCATCCAGCAGGCTGGCGTCGATGCGCGTCACCGCGGCAGGGATCATCGCCACGGCTGTGAGGCGCGCGTAGGCAGCGTCGCGTTCGGCGACGGCCTCGTCTAGCGTCGCCCGGGCCGAAGCGGCCTCGGCTTCGCCCTGGATGCCGCGCAGCAGGGGTTCGCGTCCCTCCTCGACCAGCGCCAAAGCCGCGCGGGCGTCGGCCACGGTCAGGTTCAGGGTCTCCTCCGCCAAGGTCGCCCGACGTTGAGCGGCCTCGGCCTCGGCATAGACCAGGGCCAGACGACCGGCGGCATCGATCACCGCGAGATCGCGCTGCAGGCCGACGGCGCCGGCTTCGGCCCGGGCGGCGGCGATCCGTGTGGCGCGTCGGCCCCAGAGCTCAAGATCGGTGCTCAGGGCCAGGGTCGCATCGGCGTTGTCCATTCCGGAGAAGGGACCCGAGCCGAACGCGTTCTCGACATCGAGCCCGAGCACCGGATTGGGCCGCGCGCGCGCCTGCCTTACGCGGGCTTCGGCAGCGTCGTAGTTGGCGCCGGCCTCGAGGGTGGCGGGAGTTTGACCGAGTTGTGAGAGCAACTGGGCATAGGTCGGGGCGGGGTCAGCCCAAACGGGACTGGCCAGGGTCGCCGTGACGGCGACGAGCGCGCAGCCGACCGCGAGACGCGGTCGCCGGCGAAATGTGGGAGACATGTTCCATTTCCAGATTTCTGATTACGAAGAGGCGCCCGCGCGGGCGCAGGTCTTCGGTCAGATTCTGGGGGGGCGCTTCAGGCCGTCTGGCGTGATCGAGGCCCGGAAGTCGTCCTCCCGTCCGCTCAGGGCGGGCGGTTCACCAAATGACGGCGACGGGCTGTCCGTCAGGTCGGCGCGCGCGGTCGAGGTGTGATGGCAATGGCCGTGGGCGCAAATCCCGTGGTTCCCGCCCTTGTCGCCATGATCCCCGTCACGAGGGTCGTGATCGACGCTCGCGTGGGCGGCAGGGGGTTCAGGCGCGCAGGTCGCGGCATCGGCGATAGGCGCGAAGAAGAAGGCGGCGAATACGATAGTCGCCGCCACCACCAGTCTCGCCCATGTCGACATCGACCAGGTCATCGGGCGCTGCATACTGACGTTCCGGTGGCCCGGCAATCTGTTACAGAGTCCGCGCAAGATATCGGCGCCGCGGATATCCGCTGGATGGATCGCGTCGGGCGATCTAGTTCAGCTCAACCTTGAGCCGTTCCTTGTAGACGCCGATCCGTTTGCGGGCGCGGTCCACCAGATCCTCGAAATGCAGGGTCTCGGCATACAGCTCGCCGAGGCGGCGGCCGTTGTCCGGGTCCTCCAGCGTGTCCGAGCGGAAGAAGCCCTTGCCGGCGGCGAACCGGGTCCATCCGAACATCCGCGTGGCGTTGATCGTGTCGCCGACGAGGTAGCCATAGAATTTGCGGAGCTTTCCGTTCGACTTGGCGGCCAGCAGGTGGGCGTACTCCGACAGGTCGCCGATGTGCTCGTCCATGCTGACGCCGGGCGCCTTGAACTCGACGATGATCGCCGAGCCCTCGGCGTTGAAGATGGCGATGTCCGGCCGCATGGCGCGCTTCTCGTCGGAGCGGCGTTGCAGCAGCGCTTCCCATTCGGCGTCGACGTCGCTCTCGAACAGGGGCTGGTCGTCGACCCAGCGGATCTGCGACAGCGGCTTATCCGAGGCGATGTAGTCGTAGTACTGGTACTCCTCGCTCAGCAGCCAGATGTCGTGGTCGGTGACCTCGGTGCTGTCCTTCTTCATGGGGAAGAAGATGCTGTGGATGATGCGCTCGTTCTGGGCCCTCTGGCCAGCGTCCACGCCGGCCGTCTGGACCGTCAGCTGCTTGCCGCAGGCGAGGGCGAGGATCTCGACGATCGCGGCCCGGCGCACAACGAGCTGCGACAGGCTGGCCATGTCGAAATTCTTCAGCGACGCGGTGTAGCGCCACGACAGCTCGTGGATCTTCTGCCGGTAGCCCTCGCTGTGAGGTTCGGCCTTCAGGATCTCCTCCTTCAGGTCGAAGATCTCGGCGGTCTCGGCAATGATCCGCTCCTGGTATTTCCGCAGCACCCGCTCGGCGACGCCGCGCGCCGTGTCGCCATGGTTCACCCGGGTGTCGGTGTCGGTCAGCATTTCCGGAATGACGCCGAACATCTCCTCGACGTTCTGGATGACCTCTTCCTTCTTCCACGAGGCCGGGGTGACGAGTTCGTCGATGATGGGATCGATCGCGTCGTAGAGGCCGGCGAAGGAGATGGCCTCGTCGACGAACAGCTCCTCGGTGGGAATGACCTCCGGGATACCCGCGAAGCCGTCTCGCTGTTCCGTCACCCGGCGGTCCAGGACGTCGCCCTCGATCAGGACGAGGTGATAGTGACCGGCGACCGGGTTGTTCTGCTCCGCGCCGGTGCGCAGATACCGGGTGGTGATGTCGCGCGCCGGGGACGACTTGGCGCACAGGGCGATGGCGTTGCGCGGGAGGTCGAACGCCTTCGCGTCGAGCTGGTAGTAGGTCAGTACGAAGGTCTGCGTCGTACCCAGGGTCTCGCCGGATCGAATGTCCCGCTCGGGCACATCGACCTGTCGCTGGGTCGTCACTTCCGGCAGATCGCCGGCCGTCAGGGTCGCCGTCTTCTGGCTTCCATCCGGATAGGTGGTGCGGAAGGTTATGGCGAAGTCGCCCAGGCGGGCGCCGAGCCCGACTAGGCGCTGCAGCAACGCGACCAGCATGTGCCGGCGCAGATTGTCAGGGTCGAAGATCTCGGTGAGCGGATCGCGGAACAGGTTGTCGCGCGTGGTCGGCTTGAGGCGCTCCAGGAGGATGGTCGCGCCGATGTCCGCCTCCGCACCCGGCTCGACCGCGAAATCGTTGAGGTCGATCTTCTTCAGGCCCTCGGTCGGCGGCAGGCTGCGCGTCATCACCCCGGCGTCCGTCCGATAGGTGCTGCGCAGGCCGACACGGCTGAAGTGGTGGAAGAACTGGATCCGCCCCGACCCCTTGCAACGGCCGATGCCGGCGATGGCCAGGTCGTCCTTGTAGGAGGTGTCCTTGGTCAGGAAGGCGTCGATCTGTTCCGCGCCGAGACCGCAGCCATTGTCCGAACAGGTGACGGCCACATCCAGTTCGTCGCCCAGAAGGTCCGATGCGAACAACCGAACATCCACAGTGACGCTCAGGTCGATATCGGACGGCTGCTTGTGCTGACGGATCAGGAAGGAGTCGATGGAATTGGACAGCAGTTCCTCGAACACGACGTAGCGGTTCGAGCTGATCTTGGTGTTCTTCAGGCTTCCGCGGATATCCAGTGTCATCGCTATTCCGTCGGAAACCCCCGCGTCCCTGGCCGACTTCTGAGGGCCGCCACGCGCCCAAGTCAAGGTTGAGACCGCGCCGGTCGCCGTCGGAGCGGCGTCGTCTTGTGTGGGATCGGGCATCGTCCGCGGTGCTCCTCGACCGACGCCAAGCGCTCTTCCCTTGGGATCGAGACTAGAACATAACGGGAACAAAAAGTCTTCCCCGAATGCGATACGTCGAACTGCAATGCGCCTCCCACTTCTCGTTCCTGCGGGGGGCGAGCGCCTGCGAAGAACTGTTCGTCCAAGCCGCCGCGTGCAGTCTGGAGGCGCTGGCGATCACCGACCGGAACAGTCTGGCGGGCATCGTCCGCGCCCATGAGGCCGCCAAGGCGACCGGCGTCCGGCTGATCGTGGGGTGTCGTCTGGTGCTGGACGACGGGACCGAGATCCTCGTCTACCCGCGCGACCGGGCCGCCTATTCGCGACTGTGCCGTCTCCTGACGGTCGGCAAGCGGCGGGCCGGCAAGGGCGGTTGTCGGATCGGGTGGGAGGACCTGGACCTCTATGGTGAAGGCCTGGTCGCCGTCCTCGCGCCCGACGGCCTGGCCGACACGCCCCGACGACTGACCGCCCTGGCCCGCGTGTTCGGCCGCGACGCCTACCTCGCCCTGACGCTGCACCGGCGCCCCCGCGACCAGTTGCGTCTTCATCGGCTGTCGGAGATGGCCCGCGAGGCCGACGTCCGCACCGTGGTCACCAACGATGTCCTCTTCCACCACCCGGACCGCCGGATCCTCCAGGATGTGGTCACCTGCATCCGCGAAGGGTGCACGATCGACGACGTCGGCTTCCGGCGGACCCGTACGGCGGACCGGCATCTGAAGCCGGTTCGGGAGATGTACCGCCTGTTCACCCGCTATCCGGAGGCTCTGGCCCGGACGCTGGAGATCGCCGACCGGTGCCGCTTCAGCCTGGACGAACTGGCCTACCAGTATCCGAAGGAGGCGGCCCTGCCCGGTCTGACGCCGCAGCAGGCGCTCGAGCAACTGACCTGGGAAGGCGCGGAAAGCCGCTATCCAGAAGGCCTTCCGGACACGGTGCGGGCCAGCCTGCGCCACGAGCTGGGACTGATCGAAAGCCTCGGCTACGCCCCCTATTTCCTGACCGTCCATTCCATCGTCCGGTTTGCGCGCAGCCGGGACATCCTGTGCCAGGGGCGGGGGTCTGCCGCCAACTCGGCGGTCTGTTTCGTACTGGGCATCACCTCCATCGATCCCGGCCGCAACGACCTGCTGTTCGAGCGCTTCGTCAGCCAGGAGCGCAAGGAGCCGCCGGACATCGACGTCGATTTCGAGCACGAGCGGCGCGAGGAGGTGATCCAGTGGATCTACGAGACCTACGGCCGTGACCGGGCCGCGCTCTGCGCCACCGTGATCCGCTATCGGTCGCGCGGCGCCCTGCGCGACGTGGGCAAGGCGCTGGGGCTGTCGGAGGACCTGATCAAGACCCTGTCCTCCCAGGTCTGGAGCTATTCGTCCGAAGGGGTGGAAGACAAACATGTCGAGGACTTGAACCTCAACCTGACGGACCGCCGCCTGCGGCTCGCACTCGACCTGTCGCGCCAGCTGATCGGCTTTCCGCGCCACCTGAGCCAGCACCCGGGCGGCTTCGTCCTGACCGACGACCGGCTCGACGACCTCGTGCCGATCGAACCCGCCGCCATGAAGGACCGGCAGGTGATCGAATGGGACAAGGACGACATCGACGCCCTGAAGTTCATGAAGGTCGATGTGCTGGCGCTCGGCATGCTCAGCTGCATGAAGCGGGGCCTGGACCTCCTTCGGGCCCACAAGGCGACCGACCTCGACCTGGCCTCCATCCCCGCGGAGGATCCCAGGACCTACGCCATGATCCGAAAGGCGGACACCCTCGGGGTCTTCCAGATCGAGAGCCGGGCCCAGATGGCCATGCTGCCCCGGATCAAGCCGCGCACCTTCTACGACCTTGTCATCGAGGTCGCGATCGTGCGGCCGGGGCCGATCCAGGGCGACATGGTCCACCCGTACCTGCGTCGCCGCGAGGGGAAGGAGCCGGTGGTCTTTCCCAAGCCGGAACTGGAGAAGGTCCTGGGCAAGACCCTGGGCGTGCCGCTGTTCCAGGAGCAGGCCATGCGGGTGGCCATCGAGTGCGCCGGCTTCACCGCGTCGGAGGCCGACCAGCTGCGACGGGCCATGGCCACCTTCAAATTCACCGGCGGGGTCAGCCACTTCAAGGACAAGCTGGTCGGAGGCATGGTGGAGCGGGGCTATACCGCCGAGTTCGCCGAGAAGACCTTCAGCCAGCTGGAGGGATTCGGCTCCTACGGCTTCCCGGAAAGCCACGCCGCCTCCTTCGCCCTGATCGCCTACGCCTCGTCCTGGCTCAAATGCCATCACCCCGACGTCTTCTGCGCCGCCCTGCTGAACGCCCAGCCGATGGGGTTCTACGCCCCCGCCCAGATCGTTCGCGACGCGCGCGAGCACGGCGTCGAGGTCCGGCCGGTCTGCGTCAACGCCTCGCGCTGGGACTGCACCCTCGAACCGACGGAGCGGGACAACCGGTTCGCCGTGCGGCTGGGCCTGCGGATGGTGCGGGGCCTGGCCAACGCCGACGCCGCTCGCCTGGTCGCGCATCGGGGCGAGAGGCCGTTCAGCGGCGTGGACGATCTGTGGCGTCGGTCGGCCACGCCGGTCGGCGCCCTGACCCGGCTGGCGGAGGCCGACGCCTTCCTCGAAGGGCTCAGGCTCGGACGCCGGGACGCCCTGTGGGCCATCAAGGCGCTGCGGGATGAGCCCCTGCCTCTGTTCGCCGCCGGCGCCGGGCGCGACGCGATCCCCGAGGTCGCCGAGCCGGACGCCGGCCTGCCCGCCATGCCGGAAGGCCAGGAGGTGGTGGAGGACTATTCCCACATCGGGGTGACCTTGCGCGATCACCCGCTCGCCTTCCTGCGCGACGAACTGCAGGCCCGTCACGTGATGACCTGCGCCGACGGGACGGCGATGCGGGACCGGCGCCTGACCCGCGTCGCGGGCCTGGTCCTGGTCCGCCAGAAGCCGGGGTCGGCCAAGGGGGTGATGTTCATCACCATCGAGGACGAGACCGGCGTGGCCAACCTGGTGATCTGGCCGAGCCTCTATGAAGAGCAACGCCGGGTGGTGCTGGGCGCCAGCCTGCTGGTGGTCGACGGCAAGGTGCAGCGCGAGGGGGAGGTGGTGCACATCGTCGCCACCCGGCTTCACGACGCGTCCGATCTCCTGACCTCCCTGGGGCGACGCGAGGGTTTCCGGCTACCGCACGGGCGGGGCGACGAGGTCTATCGCGGCAGCGCCCCGGACGCCCGAACGCCGAAGGCCCGCGACATCTACATCCCCGACCTGTCGCTGGAGGCCATCAGGGTGCGGACCCGGGATTTCCGGTGAACCTCGCGCACGCGCCCGAGACGTCTGCGTGTCCTTGCGTCCACCGGTCTGAAAAATGGCGTGGACTAGGGGCCGTTCCGACCCGGATACGAGGTCACCTGTGTGACCGGTCTCAGCGCTCTGGCGCTCCCTTGTTGCAGCACCAGCCGGAACACGGCGGCGGCCAGGCTGACCATGTCGACGAGCAGTGCTGCCGCGGCCAGGGTCAGGACCGTTGGGCCGTATCGCTGCGGATGAAGCATCACATACAGGCTGACCGACGCGACCAGCACAATGATGGCGATGGCGACATAGCCCATGGCCAGTCTTAGACCGAACCACAGACGATCCTGCGACCGCGCCTGGTCGAACGTCTCCCGTTCCTGACGCAGTTGCTCAGCGGCCGGACTTCTCGCCATAGCGCCCTAGCCTCCGGGGTCAACGGGCGGCGGGGCCCGCGGGCCGGCCGTCGCGGCGATCAGATCCTCGACCTGAAGCAGGGTCGCGTTGACGATCTCGCCGAAGGGAAAAATGACCACCGGCTCGGCATGGATGCCTTTCCGCGCCAGGGCGGCCCGTTGGTCCGGATCGATCGGGCGCTCCTCGCCGCCGGTACGCTTGCGCCTCTGAAAGACGCCGTCGAACGGTTCGGTGAAACTCGACACCCGCATCTCAAAGGCGTCGCCCACGGTCGCCCCATACTTGAGCGCCAGCAGGCTGTATCCCGCCGAAGCGATCACGGAGACGGAAGCCTCTTTCCGCGTGGCCGCGTCCGGCTTCATCGACAGATGCTCGTTCCAGCTCGGCAGTCGTCCGGCCAGGAGAACGCGTTCGGCTTCGCCGGCGAGGTCCAGGCCGATCGACAGCGCCATGCCGAGGTCCGCCACACGGCGCATGAGCGCAAGCTTGACGATATCCAGCGGCGAGTAGAGCCGTCGCCGCCCCGTGCCCGGGTTCTGGTCCCCGAGCGCGATGACTCCCCGGTTCATCCAGGTCTGGAGAACGTCCTTACGCAACCGCGTGACGGCCAGGACGTCGCCTTGGGTAAACCGGTGAGTGGTCAGATGGGAGGACAGCACCCGACCGAGATAGCATTGCCATCTTTAAATAGCAATGCCACTTACTTCCTCTTCGGCCGTTTGTTTCCTGCGGCTGCCTCTGACTTGGCCTTGCCCGCTGGGAACGCTGACCTCGCACCGGCTCAGGGCCAGGCTTCGTCATCTCGCTCGAACACGTCTCGTTCCCATTTGCCGAGATCGAGGGTGTAGGTCGTGTCCTCGAACTCGGTCGGGGTCAGGGTCGAAGCGGTGAAGGCGAGGGTGAACTTGAAGGTCTCATCCAGCTCGGCGCCGTCGCCCCGCCGGACGTCCGAGTTCGATCCCCACTGCAGTCCGACATCGATGGAGCCGGCCACCTCGAAGCGAAGTCGATCCGGCGCGGCCTGGCGAACCTTGACGTCGTCGACCCAGACCGACTCGATCGAGTGATGAGTGGCCAGTTCGTCGACCGCCGCGATCGTGTCCAGAACGAAAGCGTTGAAGGCCTCGTCGTTGATCTCCTCGGCGAGGGCGTCGATGACTGCGGCGCGCGCCTCCTCCGCCGCCGCGAATACCGTCTCCAAGGCGTCCAGTGAGGATCGGACCAGAATGAGGACCGCCGTTTCCTCGTGGACGTGCGTGCCTTCCCGGACATGGACCCGCTTCGACAGTTCCCGCAGGGAATCCTTCCCGGTCTTCACCGCCCCGCTGATGTCGACGGTGAGGTGCTCCTCCATGAAGGCAGGATCCAACCCCGCCCGAGCCCAGTAGGCGAACCGCTGGGCTTGCGTTGGACGGTCCTGATCCTCTTCGAGCTGGAAGTCGGGCGTCGCCATGACGGCTTCGTCGGGCGCGTTCGCATGCAGGGAGATGCTGACCACCTCCCGCATCGCGGCCGCGAAGAAATTGCCCCGAAGCGGGATATCGATCGGTGCCACGGCGAGCGCCGCATCCAGGGCGGTCCGGCTGAAATCGTCGGGCAGATGATCCCGAAGCGCCGCCGCCTGGTCCGCGAGCGCGGTCCATTCCGAAGCCTGGGTCATGAGGAAGCCCCGCCCCTTCAGATCCGGGTGGTCTGGGCGCGGTCGCCGTCTGCGTCCGGCATCGACCAGTTGTTCTCTTCGGAAATCTCGAAGATCGCGAGGAAGTCGTGCCGCTCGACCAGCAGCTTTTCCAGCTCGACGCCGACCTGCTCGGCGGTCTTGGACACGTGGATGATCCAGCTTGAGGTCGAATGGTGACCGTCGTCGTCGAAGTTCTTGAAGCTGTAGCCGGCCATCGGCTTCAAGGCCTCGCACAGCGCCTCGTACCGCTCCGCACGGTCGCCCTTGCCGGCGGCGTCCCCGGCCGAGGCGAGGCGGTAGTTCACCAGGTATTTCTTGACGGCGAAGTGTTCGTTGACGGTGTCGGCGTGCTGGCGGATTTGATCGGTCATGGGGTCTCGGCGGGCGGGAGGACGGGCCTCATGACATGGTCATTCCGCGGCGGCGACGGAAGGGCCGGCTGGGCTGACGGCATAGAGCGACGGGCGTCACGGGAATAATGACCCACGGGAATGACCTGGGGTATCCTCCGGCCATGACGAAACAACCGAAGGGCGCCGCCAAGGCCGCCACCAAACCCAAGCCCCCTGCCGCCGCGTCGACGGCCGCCAAGGCCCTCGCCGCCGCGCCCCAGGAAGCCCACCTCGACGCCCTGCTGGGGCAAGCCCTCGCGGCCGCGTTTCCGGGCATCGACCGCGCGAAGATCCGCCACCAGACGACGCTGACGGTCCGCATCGGCCATCAGGAGAAGACGTTCGATGCGAAGGCCGAGTGGGAGGGATCCGGCCGCGCCGATATCCTGATCTTCCACGAGGATCGGTGTCTGGCGGTCGTGGAAGTGAAACGCACGACCGTGAAGCTCGCGTTGGACGACGCCGCCCAGGCCCAGAGCTACGCCAACCAGTTCACGCCACGCCCGCCTCTGTTGATCGTCACCAATGGATCGGAGACGATCACCTACGACAGCGCGACCGGGGAACGCTGGTCCGTCGGTTCCGACGCGGAAAAGGCCGTCGCGAAACTGCTGGAGAACGCGACGGCCGTCGCCGCCGCGAACATGAAGTGGGCCGTCGAGGTCCTGCTTGGCCCGGGCGCCGACATCTGGCCTGGGGTCGTGCGCGACCGAACCAGAGAGTTGATCGCGCGGCAGACCGCGCCGGCCGGACAGGGCCGCAAGCCTTTTGCCGAGGGCCTCAAGCTGCCTCGCGATGCGACCCAGAAGGTGCTGGCCCGTCTTCGCGCGGGGGTTCGGTTCGTGCTGGTCGACGGACCGCCCCTGGTGGGGAAGTCCAATGTCCTGCGTGAACTGGCGGAGACCACGCAGACCAGCGAAGAGTTCGCGGTCCTCTTCATGCGCGGGGGCTCGACCGGGCTCTACCAGTCGATCGCCAATATCCTGTCCAGCGCCCTGGAATGGGAGGTGACCCCGGACAATGTGCGCCAATGGCTGCGCCGTCTGTCCCGCTTCGGTCGCGGTCCTACACTGATCCTCACCATCGACGGCCTGGAACCCGGCAACGCCATGGCCAGGGACCTGGAGGAGTTGGCCGACGCCGGGTTCGGCGAAAAGGTGCGGATCGTGGCGTCGATCGACGATGCGCGCCGCATCCTTTTCACCGGTAACAACCGGAACCGGACGGCGATCAACGATCAGGGAGCCGAGACCGTCACCGTGGGCCCCCTTTCGGCGGACGAGTTCAAGTGGGCGCAGGACGCGTTGACGGCTGCGGAGATCCGCTTCCAGCCCGGCGCCCTGCACAGCGCCGACTATCGGGCTCCCTGGGTTCTGCGTGTCCTCTACGACGGCCTCGTCTCGATGCCGGGCTATGACCCGAAGAAGGGGTTCTTCATGATGCCCGCGACCCTGGGCCTCGCCGTTATCGATCACACCCGTACGTCTTTCGAAGATCAGGTCGAAGTCGAGCACGCCTACGGCCTTCTCGCCCGCGATTACATCGACGATGTCGGCGAAGAGCCTGCGGGCCTCGCCCTGGCCCGGTCCTACGCTTTCGTCATTCGCCGGGCCGCGCTCAGCCCCGCCTCTGAGGCCTGCCTTGGTCAGCTCGAAACGAACGGCTGGCTGACCCGCTACCGGAACGACGACGGCCTCGATCTCGTCGCCCCGACCGCGCCGGAGCTGTTCATCAGCGAACTCGCCCGCGCCATGAGCGAGGCGCTGGAACAACGCGCCCAAGACGACCCTATCGCAGCGGCCTACTGGATGGCGGAACGCCTGGAGGCCACCTGCTTCTCCGACCTGATCGGGGCGCAGGCGATCCGGGATTTGGTGAACCGAACCGGCGGGCTGAACTGGCGCATCATCGAGACCCTGCTCGCCATCGAGCCCGAGACCCACCAGGTGAATGACACGACCGTGGCCTTCAAGGCTCCTGATGGGCGGCTGGTGGACCTTCGCGTTCAGGAGGGACGCGCGTGGCTCGTGGATAAGGCCGGTCGGCAACGCAGTCCCGCCATCGATTTCGAGGGTGAAACCCTGAAGAGCTACGCCCGCCTGACGCCTTGGATGATGCTGGGTCAGCTTGCGGCCCTGCCCATGGCGATGGACGAGAATCCCGAAAACCGTGTCGACGCCCGCCTTCTTTTCGAGGTCGGCCAGGCGCCGCTGCCTCTGCTGAGGGATACCGGCGAGAAGATCGGCCACCTCGTGCACGACTTCGGCGATGTCAGTCTGCTTTGCCGAGACAACGGCGTTATCGAGCCGACCACCGCGGCGATGGTTCGGCTGCTGCGATCGAACTGGCCCTATGTGGACGGTTGGATCGACGCCGCGATTGACAGTGGCTCCCTGCCGTTGGTCAACCGCATCATGATCGCATTGTCCGCCATCGGTTCCACGGTTCCGTCACGGTCCGACTGGGCGCGATCCGCACTGGCCGATCGGGTCAATCCCGCAATCGGGGCCCTCATCGACGCGCAGGCCAAGCAGGCCGGCGTCGCCTAGGGCTTGAAGGCGTGTCCTTGCGGCGAGTGTCCGCGGAAATCGTCCAGATCGAGCCAAGGAAATCCAGCGCGGTGACGCGCGACCCACTCCAGCCAAAGCGGAGACGTGGTTCAGCGCGTTCCAGCGAGTTTTGTTTTCACTGCCCCACTAGCGCCCCACTAGCCACTTCAGGGCCTCAGAAACGGCCGGTCAGACACCAGCGACCAGTGCCCAACAATCTGATTTTTCTAGGGAAAAAATGGCGCACCCGACAGGATTCGAACCTGTGACCTCTGCCTTCGGAGGGCAGTACTCTATCCAGCTGAGCTACGGGTGCGTCTGGCGGCGCGAACGCCGGAGGCAAGGCCTCTACAGCAGGACGGCGCCGCCCTCAATCCCGAAAGCATGACGAGGCCCGGCGCGCCGCTTGGCCCGGGCGGCGTCCGGCACTAGCGTGCGCCCTCGCTTCGATGGGAGGACCCGATGCGCGTCGCCATTCTCGCTCTGCTCTGCCTTGTCGGGGCCTGCGCCTCGGCGCCGTCCGCCGGAACCGGTCCGGGCGGAGACACCCTGGACGCCATCGCGCGGGACTATGTCGCCCTGACGCTGGAGATCGGCGAGCGTGAGCCCGGCTATGTCGACGCCTACTACGGCCCGGCCGAGTGGCAGGCCGCGGCCCATGCCGATCCGCGCACCGTGCCCCAGCTGATCCAGGGCGCCGCGACCCTGACGGAGCGCCTGAACGCCGTCTCCGTCGCCGGGGCTGAACCCGCCGTGCGTCAGCGCAAGGCCTATCTGCTCGCCCACGTCTCGGCCGCCTCGGCCCGGCTGCGCATGCTGTCCGGTGAGAAGATGAGCTTCGCCGACGAGGCCGAAGCCCTGTTCGGCATCCGCCCGGAGCTGCGTCCCCTGTCGTCCTTTGATCCGGTGCTGGCCGAGATCGACGCCCTGATCCCCGGCCCGGGCGCCCTGACCGACCGGGTGACCGGGTTCCGCTCGCACTACGTCATTCCGCGAGATCGCCTGCAGCGGGTCATGGACGCCGCCATCGCCGAGTGCCGCGCCCGCACGGCCCGCCACATCACCCTGCCCGCCGACGAGAATTTCACCCTCGCCTTCGTCGGCGACAAGCCGTGGTCCGGGTATAATTATTATCAGGGAAACTCGCGGTCTAAGATCGAGATCAACGCCGACTTCCCCATCTACACCGAGCGGGCGATCGACCTGGGCTGCCACGAGGGCTACCCCGGCCACCACGTCTACAACGCCCTGCTGGAGCAGACCTTCGTGCGCCGGCGCGGCTGGGTGGAGATGAGCGTCTATCCGCTGTTCAGCCCCATGTCCTTCGTCGCCGAGGGCAGCGCCAACTACGGCATCGACCTGGCCTTCCCGGGCGATGAGGCCGCCCGTTTCGAGCGTGAGGTGCTGTTCCCCCTCGCCGGTCTGGACCCGGCGACGGCGCAGAAGAAGGCCCGGCTCGGCGCCCTGATCCGCCGGCTGGGCCGCGCCGAATACACCATCGCCGACGACTACCTGTCCGGCCGGGTCGGGCGCGAGGAGAGCATCGAGCGGCTGATGAAGTACAGCCTCGCCGACCGCGCCAAGGCGACCCAGCGGCTGCGCTTCATCGACACCTACCGCAGCTACATCATCAACTACGGCCTGGGCCGCGACGTGGTTCAGGCCTGGGTCGAGCGGCAGGGGCCGGATCACTGGCGGGGCATGGAGACCCTGCTGTCCAGCCAGATCCTGCCCGTCGACCTCGACTAGTTGATGACCCGGCCGTCCTGGCCCAGGCCGCGCATGAAGGCGGTCAGTCGGGCCAGGGCGCCGAGGTCGCGCTCGTCCGTCCGGCTGCCGGCGCGCATATTGTCCAGCAGCACCTCCAGCATCATCACCGCGTGCTCGGGCGTCTCGGGCTTCTGATCCAGAATCTGGGCCTCGGCGCGGGCGCGACGCAGTTCGTCGCTTTCGTCAGGGCCGCTGGACTGCGTCCAGATCGACCAGGCTTGATGGATGTTTGTCTTGGGCATGGGATCCGCCCTCCCGGGCGAAGCGTCGCGCGGCCCAGGCTTCCCAGGCGCCGACGAAGAAAGTGATACAGATGAGCAGCCACACCTCCATCCGGATGGTGACGGCCGTCCACACGAAGTGCCGGCCGTCGGCCAGCAGGGGGACGAGGTGGGTCAGGACCGAGATCAGCTGGAAGCCGGCGAGGGCCGTCAGCCACCAGCGGTCCCGCGCGTAGGTCAGCCACAGGATCGCGATCAGGAAGACCAGTTCCAGAGCGGCGATGCCGGCGCGCCAGGTGCCGATCTGGAGCGGCTCGAGGAGGGGGACCAGCACCAGCAGAGCCAGCACAAGCACCCCCACGAGCCGTTCTTCCCAGCCGCCGAAACAGAACAGGGCCAGCACACCGACAAGGGTGACGCCTATGATCGCGAAGGTCAGCACGCGCCGGGAGCGATCAGACCGCGGCCAACCGGCCCTGGGGCTTGGTCGTACCGATCTCGCCGTCGTCCGGCTTGGTTTCGCCCGGGGCGAGCAGGGTGTGGTTCAGGCCCATGCGACGGGCGTCGCGCAGGGCGTGATTGTGCGCCTCGACCAGTTCGCCGCGCGCCTCGGTCAGGGTGTGCAGGGCCTTGGCCGCCGCGCTGAAGGCGCGATGTCCGGCGCCGGCCGCCAGACCCGCGCTCATGCGGCCCGACAGGGCGTGGGAGATCATGTCGGCCAGCCGGGCGCCGGCGGCGTCGATCATGTGTTCGGTCTCGCGGAGGTCGAGCGCGACGGCGCTGGCGAACTCGTCAGGTTTCCGGGCGATGTTCATGGATGTCCTTCAGGGATCAGGGATTGCCACCTGTCGGCGCGAAGGAATCCGTCCCCCCGAACACCAGTCCGACCAGTCCCGTGAGAACGGTCAGAACGAGCAGCCCCGCCAGGGCCCATCCGAAGATGGCCATGGTGCGAACACGCAGGGAGCCCGGCGTCCGCCACCGTCCCAGCCGTGTATAGAGCCCGTAGAGCCCCTCCGCGGCCGGAGCGGTCGAAGCGAGGGAACCGGCGACCCGGTCCGCATCGACGCCCTGATCAGGCGCTGAAACGGGCCCCGGCGGTATGGCGTCCGTCGCGTATGACGCGTCAGACGCCAGTGCGCGAAGCGCGGCCTTCCGGGTGCTGACCCCGAACTTCCGCAGGATTTCGCGGAAATGCTTGTCGACCGTGTTCTCCGAGATGCCGAGCGCGCGCGCGATTTCCTTGTCGGTCATCGTGGCCGACAGGCGCAGGCATTCTTCCTGCCTTTTGGTCAGCCGTTCCGGCATTCCGTACTCCCCTTCCGCACAGCTAAGGCGGTTAGGTCGCGGTCGTCCAGAGTCTTGATTCTTCAAGCGCCTTTCCCGAGCGATGGATAATGCTCGAAGTTAACGCCCGGGAACGGCCTTCGGTCGCCGCTCCCGCTACGATCCGGCTAGAGGCGGGCTGTCAGCGACAGGCGGAAAGACCGGGGCGCGCCGCGCGAGATCCACAGCGCGCTGTAGGAACTGGCGGCGTAATCCTCGTCCAGCAGGTTGTCGCCTTCCAGCCGCACCGACAGGTTCCGGGTCAGGTCCCACTCGCCGGCGGCCTTCAGCTTCCAGTAGGCGGGCAGGCGCACCCCATTGGCCTCCAGCGACCCGGCGCGTTCGCCCACATAGGCGGCGCCGGCCGTGACCGACCAGTCCCGTCCGCCGGGTTGGCTGAAGCGCCCCACCATGAACAGGGCGCCCGAATGCTCCGGCACGTTCAGGACCGTGTCGCTGGCGAAGGCCGCGTCATCCGCCTCGGCCTCGGTCCAGGCGTAGTTGCCGATGACCTGCCAGGACTCGCCCAGCGCCAGCGACCCGTCCAGTTCGATCCCGCGGGACGTCAGCCGGCCGACCGGCGCCAGGAAGTTGGGGTCCACGGGGTCGGTGGTCAGGATGTTGGTCTTCTCGATGTCGAAGAACGTGGCCGCCAGATCGAGCCCGTCCCAGGCGCCGCTCAGACCCAGCTCCCAGCCCTCGCCCGTCTCGGGCGCGAATCCCTGTCCGGTCCGTCCGGTGCCCGAGTTCAGCACGAAGGACCGCCCGAACCCGGTGTGCAGGGCCAGCGCCTCGGTCAGCTGATAGCGCGCGCCCACATGGTAGTTGACCGGACTGTCCGCCGCCTCTCCGGTCGCGCCGGTGCGGTTGTTGCGGATGGTCTGGCTGTAGTCGTCATACCGCACCCCGGCGTTCAGGCTCAGCCGGTCGTTCACCTCCCACAGGTCCGAAACATAAAGGGTGACGACCTCGCGCTTCTCCAGATTGTCCGTGAACGGCAGGGGTGTCGGCTGCGGTTGGCCATAGACGGGAGTGTGCACGTCCACCGCATAGGGGGCGCCGGCGTTCGGATTGATCCGCAGCCATTTCTCCCCGTACTCCAGCCGATAGGCTTTCAGCCCGACGGTCGGGCGATGCACCCCGGCGCCCGTTTCGATCCGGCCGTTCAGCTCCACCCGCGCCGACAGGTCGTCGACCGAGAAGTCGCGACCCCGCCGTTGCCGCCACAGCTGGTCCCCGACCAGCCGCGAATGGTCGCTCGACAGCCCCTTCAGCGAGCCGGTCCGCCACGCCAGTCCGCCGTTCAGGCTCCAGTCGTCGTTCAGCCAGTATTCGCCCGATAGCTGATGCCGCTCGTTACGGAACTCGGTGACGCCGTCGGCGGGCTCGCCGTAATAGTTGGTGCGGGGCAGGGCCAGGGCGTCGCCGTTCAGGGCGGGAACACCCCGGTCGAACAGGGTGTCGAAGGCGGTGATCTCGCCCACATAGGTCAGGCGCAGATCGGCCGTCGGTCGCCAGGTCAGCGATGGGGCGATCACGCTGCGGTCCAGCCCGACATGGTCCCGCCAGCCGTCGCCGGTTTCCCCGACCAGAACCAGCCGCGCGGCCAGCGTCTCCGAAATCGGGCCGGTCACATCCAGTTCGCCCCGTCTCAGGCCGAATGACCCGACCGTTGCGGTCAGGCTGGCCTCCGTCTCGAACCGGGGCGTCTTCGACACGATGTTGACCCGTCCCGCCGGGTCGATGTCGCCGAACAGGGCGCCCGACGGGCCTTTCAGGATCTCGATCCGTTCAGCCGTCGCCGGATCGCGCGGCGGGGCCATGCCCCGGTTGGCCAGAAAGCCGTCGACGTAATATTCGGCGCCGCCGTCGGGTGTGCCGAGGAAGCCCCGGATGGCGAAATTGTCCATCACCCCGCCACGGTTGTTCTGCTGGCTGACGCCGCTGACCAGTTCCAGCGCATCGGCCAGCCGGGTCGCGCCCACGGCCTCGATCAGGTCCGACTCTATCGACCGGCTGGACTGGGACATGCGCTCGGTCGCGCCGCCCGCGCCCAGGGTCGCATCGCGCGGCGTCCGGCGGCCCAGCACCACGATCTCGTCCAGCGATGCCGCCTGTTGGTCCGGGGTCGGAGCATCCGGCGCGGGGGATAGGGCGGCCAGCAGGCACAGACCCGCGCAACTCGTCAGCAGGGACAAGGGAAACTCCATTTGTAATGTTATTACGTAACGGCTAGACGCTCTCCCATGTCGCTGTCAACCGCCTCGCTTCCCGTGCCTCCCGCCGGTCCGATCACCGCCCGCATCGCCTCTATCGACGCCCTGCGAGGCTTCGTCATCCTGCTGATGCTGGTCGATCATGCGCGGGAGTTCTTCTTCTTCCACGCCCAGGTCAGCGACCCGATGAGCGTGACGGAAACCTCTCCGGCCCTGTTCTTCACCCGCCTGTCGGCCCACCTGTGCGCGCCGATCTTCGTCGCCCTGACGGGGCTCGGCGCATGGCTCTACGGGTCGAAGAAGGGCGGACCGCCCGCGGCCTCCGGCTTCCTGTTCAAGCGCGGCCTCTTCCTCGTGGTGCTGGAGCTGACGGTGGTCAGCTTCGCGTGGAATTTCGACCTCTCGCCGCCGACGATCTTCCTTCAGGTCATCTGGGCCATCGGCCTGTCCATGATCGCCCTGTCAGCCCTCGTCTGGCTGCCGCGTCCGGTCCTGATCGCCGTCGGCGCGGTCATTGTGCTGGGCCACAACCTGCTCGACCCGATCACCTTCGCGCCGGACCAGCCGGGCCATGCCCTGTGGGCGATCCTGCACGACCGGGGCTTCATCGAACTGCCGTGGGATCAGCGCATCCGCACCTCCTACCCCCTGCTGCCCTGGATCGGCGTGGCGGCGCTCGGTTACGGGATCGGCCCGTGGTTCGCGGGCGAGGCGGGAACGCGTCGTCGTCGTCTGATCGGTCTGGGCCTGGGCATGCTGGCCCTGTTCGCGGTCCTGCGGGCGATCAATGTCTATGGCGAGCCTCTGCCCTGGTCGGTCTATCCGGATCCGCTGCACACGGTCATGAGCGTGCTGAACCTGACCAAATACCCGCCGTCCGCCGACTTCCTGCTGCTCACCCTCGGGATCGGCGCCCTGTTGCTGGCGACGTTCGAGGCTATATGGCTTCGCCTGATCGGCCTTCTGTCCGTGTACGGAAGTGCGCCGCTGTTCTTCTACCTGATCCACCTCTACGGCCTGCATCTGGCCTACAAGGCCTGCCTCGCCGCCTTCGGCCCCAACCATGGCGACAGTTTCGGCGTGCCGAACGTCGCATGGGTCTGGGGCATCGCCGTCGTGGCGGCCATCCCCAGCTGGTTCGCCTGCCGCTGGTTCGCCGGGATCAAACGCCGCAGCGGTCGGTGGTGGATGAAGTACCTCTAGGCAATCGTCAGGGGACGACGCCGGTTACCGGGCCGACCCCGTCATCATCGTCCTCGTCTTTCGGCAGTGGAATTTCCCGTTGGGGCCGCTCCATGGCCTCGGCGTCCCGGCGCAGGTGCTCAAGCTCTTCGCTCAGCGGGGTCTTCGGTTCGGTCATGGCCGGCTCCTTCTACGACCCTGACTCAATGATCGGGACGGACCCGGCGTTCCGTCATGACCCGGGCGTCGCCGCTGATCCGTCCAGTCGAATATCGCGACCCGCGGCCAGACCCAGACCGCCCAGCACCAGACACAGCAGCAGGCAGGTCGTCAGGGAGGCGGTCCAGCCGCCGGTCCAGTCATGCAGGGCGCCGGCGACCAGCGGACCCATCGCCGACAGCATATAGCCCAGCGATTGCACCATGCCGGACAGCCGGGCGGTCTGGCCGGACGAGGTCGTCCTCAGGCCGACGAAGGCAAGCGCCAGAATGAAGGTCCCGCCGTTGGCCAGGCCGAACAGGGCGACCCAGAGGGCCGCCAGCGACGGCGCCGCCAGCAGCCCGAGAACTGAACCCGACATCAGCACCGCCAGACCGGCGGCCAGCCCGCGCTGATCCTTCAGCCGCTTCACCAGCGGCGCCAGCAGCAGCCCGGGGAAGGCCGTCGCCACCTGCATCACCCCGTGCAGGGCGCCGGCGGTCTCCGGCGCGAACCCGCGCGAGATCAGCATCGACGGCAGCAGGGCGACCAAGGCGTAGTAGAGGAAGGAGTTCATCCCGAAGAAGACGGTGATCTGCCAGGCCAGACCCGACCGCCAGAGGGAGACGGCCTCCGTCGGTTCCGGCGTGGCGGCGGCCGGTCCGGTCGTGCGCCGCAACTGGGGCAGCCACAGCAGGGCGGCCGCGACGGGCAGGGCGATGAAGGCGCCCAGCGACGCCTGCCAGTGGAACGCCTCTGTCAACGGCACCACCACCGCTGAGGCCAGCCCGGACGCCAGTCCCATGGTCAGTGCATACAGGGCCGTCAGCCGGGGGATCTGGTCAGGGAAGTCCCGCTTCAGCAGGCTGGGCAACAGGGTGTTGCCGATGGCGATGCCGGCGCCCAGCAGGGCGGTGCCCGCATACAGGCTCCAGACCGGTCCGACGGACCGCGCCACGATCCCGCCGGCGATCAGGGCCAGCGCCAGAAACAGGGTCCGCTCCAGCCCCAGCCCGCGCGCCATCCCGGCCGCGAAGGGCGACACCAGGCAGAAGGTCAGCAGCGGCAGGGTGATCAGGGCGCCCGCCGCGCTCGCGCCCATGCCGAACGCGCCCTGCAGGACGTCCAGCACCGGCCCGACCGCCGTGAACGGCCCTCTCAGGCAGGCGGCGAACAGAAGAATGCCCGCGATGATCCATACGGGGGCGAGGCGGTGGGAAGCGGACATGGGCGAGCACGGGGGGAGGCGACGTCGGGGGGGAGGCGCCCCTTCTGGACCCCGCCGCCGCCCCGGTCCAGACCGCGCCTCCCCTTGGGCGCGCCCTAGCGGTTGTCCGGGTCCGGCCCGACGCCGAAGCCCTGAACCCGCCCCGACGGCGCCAGCGCTACGGTCAGCAGGCGGGTGTTCCCCTCCGGCCCGACGCGATAGCCGTATCGTCCGCTGCCGTCCGGCCGGGTCAGGTCCTGCACGAGGATCATCGGCGCCTCGCGCCAGCCGGCGGGCAGGGAGCCTTGCAGCTCCTGCGCCAGTTCGGGGCTGTGCTCGTAGGGGCTGCCCTCGACGAATTCCGCCTTCAGATCGTCGCCGTCCGCCGCCTTCGCCAGGAAGGTCCGCACCTTCCGCGCCCGCGCCGCGTCGTCTGGCAGGGCCGGGGCCGGTCCGGGCATCAGCGTGGGATCGACCAGTCCCGCCACGATCCGCGCGATCAGCGCCGGGTTTCCCGAAGTGTCCAGATTGGCGAACACCACCACCGTGACGCCCCGGTCCGGATAGCGCGTCATGCTGCTGGTGAAGCCCTGCCAAGACCCGTTGTGCATGATCCGGCGCGTGCCGCGCATCGTGTCGATCTTCCAGCCGAAGCCGTACCGTCCGGGGTTCGGCGTCCCGTCCGCCAGAGGCTGGACGGTCCACATTGTCGCCAGCGAGGCCGGCGACACCAGCCCGCCCTCGACCAGCGCCCGCTCCCACCGGCCCATGTCCTCGACCGTGGTGTAGATCGTCCCGTCGGCGGTCGAGTTGAAGGTCGGCGACACCCACGCCTGGTTCCTCAGCCGCCCGGCGTGCATCTCATAGCCCGAGGCCCGGCGCGGGATCACGTCCGTGTCCGAGATCACCCGCGTCGCGCTCATCCCCAACGGGGCGAAGAACACATCGCGCAGATAGTCGCCGTAGGGCTGCCCCGTCACGCGGTGGATCAGTATGCCCAGCAGCACATAGTTGGCGTTGTTGTAACTCCACTGGCTCCCCGCCTCGAATGCGTTGGGCAGGGCCGCGATCGCCGTCGCCAGCTCGTCCTCGGAGTAGTCCCGGCGGATGTCGAACGGCCCGCCCGGCCCGATCAGCTCGGGATTGTCATACGAGCCGATGCCCGAGGTGTGCGACAGCAGATGCGCCACAGTCACCCCGTCCCAGCTGGCCGTCGCCTCGGGGAAGTACCGGCTCAGCGGCGCGTCCAGCGCCACCTTGCCCTCCTCGACCAGCTTCAGGATCGCCGTCGCCACGAACTGCTTGCCCAGCGAGCCGGTCTGCATCCGCGTGTCCGGCCCCATCGGCGCGGCCCACTCCACATCGGCCAGCCCGTAGCCCTTCATCAGCACCGGCCGCCCCTGCAGATAGATCCCCACCGCCAGCCCCGGAACCCGCTGCCGCTCCATCTCGGCCAGCACATAGCGGTCGATCTCGGCCTGCTGCGCGCTGCTCAGGATCTCCACCTGCGCCGCCGGAGCGGGGGCGGAAGCCGCCTGCCGGGCCGCCGCCTGTCCCGCCCCCAGCGTCATCGCCACCGCGATCACCACCGCCGCCCTCTGCCAACCCGCCCGCATACGCACACCCTTTCGCTACAAATGTAGCGCTACACTTGTAGCGAATATGGTCAGCATTGTGGCGCTTACAGCTGCGTCAGCCGGGGCCCCTCCCACCGGGGCCGCGACAGCTCGGTGATCGCCCAGACCAGCGCATCCGCCCGGCCAGAAACACCCAGGTCCGCCAGTCGCCCGACGAAGCGCGCTGGCCGTCATGGGCCTATGCCGCCCACGCCTCACGGGCCAGTGCCGCCGTCGACGCCCCCGAAGGCCCCGCCGGCAGATGGCGAACTGTTTTTTACAAGCCGCTGATTTCCGGGCGGTTCGCCTCAGAAATTCGGCTGAACTTCCGGATGTCCTACCCCCCCCTCTGCGGCGAGGGGGACCCTTCGAAGCCCGCAGGGCGAAGAAGGGTGGAGGGGTTCCTGAAGCCGCACAGGCGCCCTTCCTTCCCAATCGCCCGAACCGCCCGATTGTTTCGTCCCTGCAATCCGGGTGCAAAGCCCAACCGGCAATCGCGCGCCTTCCCGCAACGGAGAGCCTCATGCGCCTGATCCTGCCCGCCTTCGTCATCGCCGCCGTTCTGCTGGTCTCCGGACCGGGCCGGGCGCAGGACCCAACTCCCTCTGACAACCCCGAAATGGCCGCCATGCTTGAGGCCGATCAGGCCGTGCGTCACGGCATGACCCCCGAACGCCTCCGCGACCGCGCCTTCCTCCAGACCATGATCGCCGAGGACGCCGAACGTCGCCGCCGCACCCGCGCCCTTCTCGAGGCCGGCGCCCTGCGCACGGCGCGGGACTACCGCGCCGCCGCCTTCGTCTTCCAGCACGGCTCCACGCCCGAGGACTATCTGCTGGCCCACAGCCTCGCCGTCGCCGCCCTCGCCCGGGGCGACAGTGAAAGCGCCTGGATCGCCGCGGCGACGCTTGATCGCTATCTCCAGATGACCGGCAAGGCGCAAATCTACGGCACCCAGACGCGAAAGACGCCAGACGGTCCCCCCACGCTCGACCCCTATGATCGCGATCTGGTCCCGGACTCGCTCCGCACCGCGCTGGGCATTCCCCCACAGGCCGATCAGGACGCCCGCATCGCCGTCCTCAACGCCGCCCCCGCCCCGCCCGCGAACGCCAAGGGCCCGGACGGTTCCTGACGCGGGAACAGACCGCCCGTCATGAACACCGCATCACCTTTCCGCTTCGCGGGAAGGGGAACCCTGCGAAGCCCGCAGGGCGAAGAAGAGTAGACGGGCACCCGCCCCAGACACCGTCTGACCTCCGCCCCTGCGGGGAGAGGGACTCTCACCTCCCCATATCCGTTTATCCCGGCGACCCGACGGACGGCGCGCAGTAATCAACGTCGGGCCACGGTCTTGGCCAGCCTCACGCCCGGGGTCTTGGGAAGGTCCGTGTGACCTCAGGCGCAAGCGACTCCGGGCTCCCACTTCGCCGAAGCGAGTGGCTCAAAACATCAGCGCGGTCCCCGCGCTAGACAAGACCCATTTCTTTTAAGAAGCGCGACGGTTGCTTATCCCACCCGTTCATCCGGTCAGCATAGGTCAGCGTTAAACTCTCTTCAGTGCGCGTAATCGCCACGAAGCAGTTGCGCCGCTCTTCCTGCATCTCGGTGCTAGCCGGCCCCTTCTTAACTGCGGCCCAGCTAGGTAGTTGATCATCAACCATTGCCACGAGATAGACATGTCCGAATTCCATCCCCTTCGAAGCGTGGATGGTGAAACAAGGCACAGCGTCTTTTGAAGGGGACGGTGTCTTTGAACGCATGTCCAGTTCTTGGAGCAAAACGTTCAAGGTGGTGCTGGCAGAGCCAAACTGGCCTTCGATCTCGCTCACCAACGTGCCCCAAGTATTTTTCTCATCGGCATAGTCCGCGAAATGTCCCTCAGTATCGAACGCGATATTCTCAAGCGCATCGCACCACCTGAAGGTCGCATCACAGAATGATCTGAAGTCCAGTCGGTCCGCCAAAGCCGTGAGAGAGACGGCGAGGTAGGCGCTCGTCGTGCCAGTAAGGCCCTGCTTTGCAGCGGCTAGATCGGCGAAGGCTCGAAGGGCGCTGCCTTCGAAAGCTGAAGCGTTCGCTGCGACAGCAGCTCCGTCAATTTGGAGGCCTTCAAGATCGTAGAATGCCTTCGACAATCGACGTATCTGCTCACGATCCTGAGGATTGCCCTAGCAGCTGCCGGATGGAGATGCGCTTCTGGTTCTTCCAAGGTCAGAATTGGTACGGCTCCCTCTCCAAACTCACCAATGAGCCTCGCGTCCAAGAACGCGTCGAATAGGCACATCACTGCGAGGCTTTGAGTGCCTTCGCCATGTTGAGCTAATGGCAGTGCAGCGCCGGAGGCCCCGGAAAGAAGAACTTGGGTCTTTGCTAGGATGTCAAAAACCCGGTTTGGCAAAGCTTCGATGCTAACCGGCGCATCTCCGCCCCCTAAGGGAACCAGTTTTGCGGATTTCGAGAGGCTCTGCTTTACGGTCTCGAACCCCTCGTGAGCATCGAGCACCTGCTGATTGAGCGCTGCGATCTGATCCTCAATCTGCTGGCGGACGCTAGGATCAATCTTCAACGCTTTGACGAATGGCCCCCAGAACGGGGCGCCAGCCCTAAACTCTTTCCCAGCATCCCTTAAGGCCGCGAGATAAAATGCGGGTATGATCTGTTGGAGCCTCCGAACGGCCGTTCCGTTCGGCGGGAGCGGGTTACCGGCGGGGTCTAGGAACTCGAAGTTGGACGTAAACATATCGAGCGCGTCGTCGTACTTACCGGTGACCTTGAGAGCGACGATCTGAAGCCCGTTCGGCGAAATGCCGACCACGTTGCCAAGCTGTTGAACCTTTGCATCAGGCCATTCGTCAGCTTCGCCTTCGGTAAACGTGAGGGTGATTTCGATAGGTGGAGAATCCGTCGGCACCCCGTCGCCGTCTAGCCGGTAGTCGTACTCGCTAAAGATTCCAGATTTCCGCCCTGCCGCCCGGCTCAGCACAGCATGAATTGCGGCAAGCACGGTCGATTTCCCGGTGTTATTCGCCCCAAAAATGACGGTCGTTTCGTCGAGCTGAAGCTCTAAGTCGCTGACGCCTCGGAAATCCTTAATCCGGACTTTGCTGATCTTCATTGTTCGCCCGAAGTTTACGGATCGTGTCAGAACCCACCAAGTTCGTGGTCAGTAGCTCATGGTGGTGGTGGCTCACAACCTACACTTTGTCGCCGTGAAGCGTAGGTCCGACCGTGACGATGCGTCTGGTCGAAAGTGAGGAGTTGCTGGGAACGTAGCGGACAAAAAAGGCGCCCCGGTCTCCCGGGGCGCCTTCTTCGTTTTCAGTCTGAGCGTCCCGGCGCTCCGGGCGGCTCGCGCCGCCCTTCGGCCAGGATGACAATTGGACTTCGTTAGAAGTCCATCCCGCCCATGCCGCCCATGCCGCCGCCCATGTCGGGGGCGCCGGCGCCGCCCTTCTTGGGCGCGTCAGCCACGGCGGCTTCGGTCGTGATCAGGATGCCGGCCACGGAGGCGGCGTCCTGCAGGGCGGTGCGGACCACCTTGGCGGGGTCGATGACGCCCATCTTGACCAGGTCGCCGTACTCTTCGGTCTGGGCGTTGAAGCCGAACGAAGCGTCGGTGCTTTCGAGGACCTTGCCGACGACGATCGAACCCTCGACGCCCGCGTTTTCCGAGATCTGACGGATCGGAGCCTGCAGGGCGCGACGGATGATGGCGATGCCGGCGGTCTGGTCGGCGTTGTCACCCTTGACGTCGGCCAGGACCTTGGAGGCCTTCAGCAGGGCGATGCCGCCGCCCGGGACGATGCCTTCGTCAGCCGCGGCGCGGGTGGCGTTCAGGGCGTCGTCGACGCGGTCCTTCTTCTCCTTCACCTCGACCTCGGTCGAGCCGCCGACGCGCAGGACGGCGACGCCGCCGGCCAGCTTGGCCAGACGTTCCTGCAGCTTCTCCTTGTCGTAGTCCGAGGTCGTGGCTTCGATCTGGGCCTTGATCTGGGCGACGCGGCCTTCGATGTCCGCCTTCTCGCCGACGCCTTCCACGATGGTGGTGTCGTCCTTGGTGATGGTGACCTTCTTGGCGCGACCCAGCATGTCCAGGGTCACGTTCTCCAGCTTGATGCCCAGGTCTTCCGAGATGACCTGGCCGCCGGTCAGGATGGCGATGTCTTCCAGCATGGCCTTGCGGCGGTCGCCGAAGCCCGGCGCCTTGACGGCGGCGACGCGCAGGCCGCCGCGCAGCTTGTTGACCACCAGGGTGGCCAGGGCCTCGCCCTCGATGTCCTCGGCGATGATGATCAGCGGGCGACCCGACTGGACCACGGCTTCCAGGATCGGGAGCATGGCCTGCAGGGAGGACAGCTTCTTCTCGTGGAGCAGGATGAGCGGCTCCTCGAGCTGGGCCTCCATCTTGTCGGCGTTGGTGATGAAGTAGGGGCTCAGGTAGCCGCGGTCGAACTGCATGCCCTCGACGATGTCGACGGTGGTTTCGGCGGTCTTGGCTTCTTCAACGGTGATGACCCCGTCGTTGCCGACCTTGGCCATGGCTTCGGCGATCAGGCCGCCGACTTCGGCGTCGCCGTTGGCCGAGATGGTGCCGACCTGGGCGATCTCGTCGTTGGAGGTGACCTTCTTGGAGCTGGCCTTGACCTCGGCCAGGACGGCGGTGACCGCCTTGTCGATGCCGCGCTTCAGGTCCATCGGGTTCATGCCGGCGGCGACGGCCTTGAGGCCTTCCTGAACGATGGCCTGGGCCAGGACGGTCGCGGTGGTGGTGCCGTCACCCGCCTTGTCGTTCGTCTTCGACGCGACTTCGCGGATCATCTGGGCGCCCATGTTCTCGAAGGCGTCTTCCAGCTCGATTTCCTTGGCGACCGAAACGCCGTCCTTGGTCGAGCGCGGGGCGCCGAACGACTTCTGGATCACGACATTGCGGCCCTTCGGCCCCAGCGTGACCTTCACGGCGTTGGCGAGCACGTTGACGCCGCGCAGCATCTTGTCACGGGCGTCGGTGTTGAACTGTACGATCTTGGCGGCCATTGGCGGCAGCTCCTGTCTTGTATGAATTTCTGGAGTTAGGCGATCAGACGCGGGTGCTTACGAGAGCACGCCCAGCACGTCCGATTCCTTCATGATGATCAGGTCTTCGCCATCGATCTTGATCTCGGTGCCCGACCATTTGCCGAACAGGATGCGGTCGCCGGCCTTAAGTTCCAGAGCCTGGACAACGCCACTGTCGTCACGGACGCCGGCGCCGACGGCGACGACTTCGCCTTCCTGCGGCTTTTCCTTGGCGGTGTCGGGGATGATGATGCCACCCTTGGTCTTGGATTCTTCTTCAACGCGCTTCACGAGCACGCGGTCGCCGAGCGGACGAAACGCCATTTGTGTATCTCCCTTGAGAAGTTCGAAGCCCCCGGGCGCGGCGAGCCGTTTTGGCAGCCGACAGCCACGAGTGCTAACGCGAGCGGGAGGTAGGGCGGCGGCTCGTGAACGTCAAGCGGTGAGGTGCTTGTGACGCGGGTCAGTCCGACGCGGCGGCCAGGGTCCAGGCGGCCTCGACCTGGCGGGCGAACAGCGGGCGGGCCCCGCGCACGCGGGTGCGCCAGTCACGACCACGGGCCTGCTGGCCCAGCAGATCGCCCAGTCCCCCACGGACCAGCACCAGCGCCTCATCCGAGCGGGCGCGGTTGATCAGGAAGCCGGCGTACTGCTCGGCGCCGGACAGCGCGGTGGCGTGGGCGGGGGGCAGGTGGGCCGCGGCGATGGCGCGCGCGCGCTGGTACAGGGCCTCCGCCTCCGGCGCCCGGCCCAGCCGGTCCAGTACGGCGGCATAGCCGGTCAGGGTGTCCAGCAGATCGGGACTGTCCGCGCCCACGCCTGCTTCATAGACCGCCAGTCCTTCCCGAAACGGCGCCTCGGCCTCGGTCCAGCGGCCCTGATCGGACAGGGCGTAGCCGAGATTGGCGCGGGCGTTGCCGGTGAAGGGATGGTCCGGCCCGACGATGTCCAGCGCCAGCTCGAGCGCCCGTCGGAACGGCGCCTCGGCGCGTTCGCCCTGTTTGGTCACATGCAGATACCAGCCGTAGTTGGTCAGGCACTGGGCCAGCAGGACCGGATCGTTCGCCTTCTCCGCGATGTCCACGGCGCGGACATACAGGGGCTCCGCCTGATGCGCCCGCCCGGTGCGGCGCAGGGAGTTGCCCAGGTTCGACAGAACAATGGCGACGTGGAAGTCGTCCGGTCCGTACAGTACTTCATACATGCCCAGCACCTGCCGGTACAGCGGATCGGCCTCGGCATGGCGTCCCTGCGCGGTCAGGGCGTTGGCGACAAGATTCAGGCTGTCGGCGGTCTTCTCGTGCACCTCGCCAAGATGGGCGCGGCGAAGCTCCAGACTGGCGCGCGCCGAGGCCTCGGCTTCCTCGTTGCGGCCGAGGGCGTCCAGGGCGCGGGCGCGGTCATAGCTGAGGGTCGCCCGCTCCAGCGGGTCGGCGCCCGCTTCGCCCAGCAGCGCCAAAGCGCGTTCGATGTCGGCCAGGGCGCCGACATAGTCGCCGGTCTCCAGCTTCAGCCTCGCCCGTACGGCCAGCGGGTGGGCCGCAACCTTCGAATCCGGCCCCAGCCGGGTCTCGACCACCTCGACCGCCGCCTTCAACGCGACCACCGCGCCGTCGGCGTCACCGGCTCCGTAGCGTTCGACCCCCAGCGCGACCAAGGCTTCGGCGGCGGCTCCGGCATCAGTTTCGCGCCGCAGGATGGCGCTGATGGGATCGACTTCGGTCGCCGCGGAGATACGGACATCGGCCGGTGGGGCGACCGCGGGAGGCGGTGGAGGCGGTGGAGGCGGCGGCGGCGGCGGTGGCGGAGGCGGTGGAGGCTGTTGAACCACCTGCGCCGCGGCGGGGGCGGCGGCCAGCGTCAGCGCCAGTCCTGAAGCGGTCGATAGCATGATGATCGCCAGCAGCCGTTTCATGCCCGACCTCTCCCTTTCCGGGCATCAGCCGACATTACAGCGATTTATGCAAGGTGAACCGAAACTGAACGCCTCTCTCCCGGCCGGTTCAGGCTGCCACCGGCATAACGGTCCTCACACCCGGCGGAGACGCCGGTCCCGTTCGAAAGGAACCGACCATGAAGACGTTTTCGAAAATCGCTTTCGCCGCCCCGGCCCTGGTCGGCGCCATGACCCTGATGGCCGCCGCTCCGGCCGAGGCCCAGAGCCGTGATCGTGACCGCGACAACAGCGGTCGTAACGCCATTATCGGCGCTGTGGTCGGCGGCATCGCCGGCGCGGCTGTGGGTAACGGCGACGGCGCCTATGTCGTCGGCGGCGCCCTCGCCGGGGCGGCCCTCGGCGCCGCCGCCAGCAACAACCGTGACGATGACTGCGGCTATTATCGTGGTGGTCGCTGCTACCGGAACCAGGGTCACTGGGAACGCGAGCACGGCATCAACAGCCGCGACCCGCGCTGGGAGCAGCGTCGTGACTACCGCGAACACCGCCGTGATGAGCGTCGCGAACGCCGCGACTATCGCTACGATCGTCGCTGGTAACAGAACACCCTTCCGTCCGTTCGTGTGAATTGATCGGACGTGTGGGCGAGGAAGGCGGGCCTCCTGAAAAGGGGCCCGCCTTTTTCCCGTGTGCCGGTCCTCTGGCGTCCAGCATCGTCCCGGCGCAAGGTGCCGCCGTCAGGGAGGACAAAGACATGGCGGTTACCGGCATCGGCGGCTTCTTCTTCCGCTCGAAAGATCCCGAGGCCCTGGCGGCCTGGTATCTCGAGCATCTGGGCGTCGGTGCGCCTCCGGGCGTCTACGTCTGGGACCAACAGGCCGGGCCGACGGTCTTCGCCCCCTTCAAGGCTGACAGCGACTATTTCGCCGCCGACAAGGCCTTCATGCTGAACCTGCGGGTCGATGATCTGGATGGCCTGTTGGCGTCATTGCGTGCGGCGGGCGTTGAGATCATCACCAAGGACGAATGGGACGCGACGCCCGAGATGGGTCGTTTCGCCCGCATTCATGACCCCGAAGGCAACGCTATTGAGCTGTGGCAGCCGCCGGCGAACTGATCAAACCATCAGTCGCTTCATCAACTCCGCCGTCGACGGGTCGAGGCCGGCTGACGGCTCACCCGCCTCGACGTCCTTCAGGATGGTCTTGGCCAGAACCTTGCCCAGTTCGACACCCCATTGGTCGAAGCTGTTGATGTCCCAGATCACACCTTCGACGAAGGTCTTGTGCTCATAAAGGGCCAGAAGGGCGCCGACGGCTTCGGGGGTCAAGGCGTCCATCAGGATGGTGGAGGACGGGCGGTCGCCGGGGAAGGTCTTGTGCGGGGCCAGACGGTCCGCCTCGGCCTCCGACGCGCCTGCTGCGATCAATTCGGCCCGGGCGTCCTTCTCCGTCTTGCCGACCATCAGGGCCTGCGCTTGCGCCAGCGCGTTGGACCACAGAGGCGCGTCGCCCTCGCGGTCGTCCATCGCAGTCGCCGACGTATGGCCGACGACCACGAATTCGGCGGGAACCACGGTCGGCCCCTGATGGATCTGCTGGAAGAAGGCGTGCTGGCCGTTGGTGCCCGGTTCACCGAACACGATGGGGCCGGTGGCGGTGTCGACGGGCGTGCCGTCGCGCTTCACCCGTTTGCCGTTTGACTCCATCTCCAGCTGCTGCAGGAAGGCAGGCAGGCGGCGCAGGCCGTGGGCGTAGGGGGCGACGGTGCGGGCGTGGCGATCCAACCCCTCGATGTTGAAGACCTGCGCCAGCGCCAGCAGCACCGGTGCGTTCTTCTCCAGATCTGCCTCGGCGAAATGGTCGTCCATCGCGCGGGCGCCGGCCAGCACCCGCTCGAACACATCCCAGCCAAGCGCCACTGCGACCGATAGGGAGACCGCCGACCACAGCGAATAGCGACCGCCGACCCAGTCGCGGAAGCCGAAGGTGCGACCACAGCCCCAGTCCCTGGCCTTGTCCGGCGCGGCGGTGACGCCGATCAGGTGGCGGATCATCCGGCGCGGTGACAGGCTTTCGGCCAACCAGGCCTTGGCCAGTTCGGCGTTGGCCAGGGTCTCCTGCGTGGTGAAGGTCTTGGAGACGACCACCACCAGCGTCGTTTCGGGCTCCAGCCCCGCCAGCGCCTCGGCCATGTCGCGAGGATCGATATTGGCCACGAAGCGCAGGTCGATCGCCGGTTCCAGCGGCTTCAGCGCATCCCACAGCAGGCGCGGCCCCAGATCCGATCCGCCGATCCCGATGTGGACGATGGCCGTGAAGGGTTGCTTGGTCCCGCCGGTTTCGGCGCCCGAGCGGATGTCGGCGGCGTATTGCGCCATGGCGTCACGGGTCTCGTCGACCTCCTTCGACACAGCTTCGCCCAAGGCGTGGAAGTCGGCCCCTTCGGCGGCGCGCAGGGCGGGGTGCAGGACGGCCCGGCCCTCGGTGTTGTTCACGGCCTCGCCGCCGAAAAGGGCGTTGCGGCGACCCTCGACGTCACAGGCGCGGGCGACATCCAGCGCGGCCTCGAAGCCCTCGGCGCTCCAGGACTGCTTCGACAGGTCCAGATACAGGCCCGCCGCATCCACGCTCATCCGGTCGATCCGGCCCGGGTCGGTAGCGAAATGGTGGACGATGCGCGCCCCCGCGTCCTTGCGCGCCACGGCGCGGAGAAGGTCGAGGGCTTGATTGCGGGCGGTCATCGGCGATCTCGGCGGCGGTCGGCGGGGAGTCGTAAACCCTCGTTTACGGGTCGGGCGTAAGCCGGTTCAACGTCGAATCGGTGATTCGGCAAAACAATTGAGGTTGCTTATGTCCTGCGGCGTCGCCCTCGCGATCTCTCTGCTGCTCACAGACCCCAACGTCGCCCTGGCGGCGGAGCAACCGCGCGCCGTCGCCGACGCTCCGGTTTCAGTCGCGGACGAGCCCCTGTTCGCCGATATCGTCAGTCGCGCCGGAGCGCTGCGCGGCGTGGTCGGCCAGTGGCAGGCCAATCTGGCTTCCGCGCCCGACTGGTACATGACCCCCGAGGCGCTCGGCCGGTTCGAGACCGAGACCACGGCGCTGGCCGACCTCGACATGCAGGGGCATCTGATCCTCAAGGAGCGGGGTACCGACGGCGATCTGAAATGCATCCTGCGCGGCATTTCGGAAGACATGCCGAGGAAGGTCGAGGCCGTCCGCACCGCCGCCACCCCGGCCGAACGCCGCGTCGCGCTGGACGAGCTCCACTACCTGCTGAACGACAACATCGAAGTCATCACCGCGCCGCCGCAGCCCCCGGTCTAGAGGCCGAGGGCCGGGACTACGCCTCGTCCGCGTACTTTACCGAGCATCCGTAAGGAGTCGCGAAGGCGGTCCGCACAGGGCGGTCCGACATCACGTCATCCAGCGCCGCGCGGACGAAATTCGTCGCGCCTTGCAGGTCGGCGACGTCATTGGTGGGCTTGTCATCAATGCCGCCGACGAAGACCAGCCGTCCTTCCCGGTCGATGATCCGCATGTCCGGCGTGGTCTTGGCGCCGTAAGCGCGGCCGACCTGACCTGTCGGGTCCAGCAAAAGGTGGGTTGCATTCGCCTTGGTGCGGGTTTTCCAGCTTCGTGCGCTTTCGCCTTCGACATGGCCCTGCGTACCGGGCGCTGACGAGATGACACTCAGCCAGACGATGCCGTCTTCAGCCGCTTCCCTCTGAAGCGCCTGCATGGCGCCCGAATAGTGCTTCTGGACGTAGGGACAGCCTTCGTTGGTCCATTCCAGAACCACGATCTTGCCCCGGAAGTCCGCCAGCGAGCGGGGGGCGCCTTCTGAATCGATCAGGGTGAAGGCCGGAGCGGCCTGACCGGGCATTGGTATGGCCCCCGGCGCGGCGGTGGTTGCGGCCGGCGCGTCAGCCTTTCCCGCGGGCGCGGCGGCCTGCTGCTGGCAGGCGGCGAGAGACAGGGCGGCGAGGGCGACGACCAGCGTCGGAAGGGGCAGGGCGCGAACCATGGCGGTCTCCTTCAGTGGGGTCAGGGCTTCAGGGCCTCGACGACGACGCCCTCGGTCAGCAATTGGGGCAGGATTTCCGGTCCGGCCTGTCCGGGCCGGTAAAGCAGGTAAAGCGGAACGCCTGACCGGCCGTGGCGCTGCAACTCGGCGGTGATCGCGTCATCACGCCGCGTCCAGTCGCCGATCAGATAGACGGCGCGCGACTGTTCCATCGCCCGCTTCACGCCCGGCGTGGTCAGGGAGGTCCGTTCGTTGATCTTGCAGGTCACGCACCAGTCCGCGGTGAAGTTCACCAGCACCGGCCGGCCTTCGGACAGGGCGGTCTGGACCGCCTGCGCCGACCACGGGGCCGATGACAGTTCGCCGGTTCCGGCGTCTGCTGAAGGGGCTTCGACCGGCGCGCGGGCCGCGAGGGTCGCGGCGCCCAGCATGGCCAGAAGCAGAGCCGCGCCCGCAATGGTGTGGATCACCCCGCGACGGCCCAGCGCCCGCTCGCCCTGCCCCGCGCCGACCAGCCACAGGCCCGTCGCGCCCGCCAGACCGGCGGCGAACAACAGGCCCAGACCCTCGGCGCCTGTCTGGTTGCTGAACACCCAGGCCAGCCACAGGGCGGCGCCGTACATCGGGAAGGCAAGGAGGCTTTTCAGCCGGTCCATCCAGGCACCGGGGCGCGGCAGTTTCGACAGCAGGCGCGGCGTCAGGCTGATGGCCACATAGGGCAGGGCCAGACCCAGTCCCAACATCAGGAAGACCGCCAGCGCCATCGGCCAGGGCATCAACAGGGCCGCGCCCAGGGCGAAGGCCATGAAGGGGGCGGTGCAGGGCGCGGCTACGATCACCGCCAGCGCGCCTGTGAAGAAGGACCCCGCGCCGCCGGGCAGTCGGGACAGGGGGCCCGAGCCCACGCCCTGCAATCCACCGCCGATGTGGAAGACGCCCGACAGGTTCAGGGCCACCGCCAGCATCAGCAGGGCCAGACCGGCTGTGACCGGCGCGGACTGCAGCTGGAAGCCCCAGCCGACGGCCTCGCCCGCCGCCCGCAGACCCAGCAGGGCGCCGGCGAGGATGATGAAGGTCGTCAGAACGCCGGCGAGGAAGGCGAGGCCATCTGCCCGCGCGCGTCTCGCGTCATGGGCCGAGGCGGCCAGCGCCGCCGCCTTCATCGCCAGAATGGGGAAGACGCAGGGCATCAGGTTCAGGATCAGCCCGCCCAGCAGGGCGAAGACCAGAGCTTGCGCGAACACGATCCACCCGGTCGCGGGAGCGGAGGCGCCCGGGGTCGGGGCGGCGTCATCCAGCGGGGCCAGTGCGCCTGAGCCGGTCGCGCCGGGCAGGGGCGCGCCGGGCTGGGCGGTGATCTCGAAGGCGCCCTTCGAGGTAGCCAGCACGCCGGCGACAGGGCCTGTCAGGCCGCCCGCGGCCATCTTCCCGCCCGCGGTCAGCACCAGCGTCAGGCCGTTCGGACCCCATGAGCCGCTTTGGGCGCCCGCATGGTCGATGGTCCCGCTTTCGAATGGGAAGAAATAGGTCGGTCCCGGATCGCCTCCAGCCAGAGGTCCGCCGGTGGCCGACAGGGTCAGGACGCCGTTCTCGAGGGTCGCGCGAGCGGTGATCCCCGCCGGGCGTGGCGCCTGCTCGAGGATGCGGGCGATGGCGGCGCCGTGCGCGGCGTCCTGAGGGGCTGCGCCTTCGCGAATCGGCAGATCCAGCCCCAGCGTCAATTCCCGTGGAATGCACATCTCGTCGCTGCAGACGAGGAACAGGGCCTTCACCCGCAGCGGCAGGGTCGAACCGGGTCGTGCGCTGGCGGGGATCTCGACCGGCACGGGCAGATAGACCGCGCCTTCATAGCCGTAGTTCACCAGTCCCTGCAGCCGCTGCCGTTCGGGCAGCGGCCAGACGATGTCGCCCGCCTTAACGCCTGTCGGCAGGGTCCACTGAAGGGTGGTCGGGCCGCCGGAGTCGCCGGGATTGCGCCAGTAGGTGTGCCAGCCGGGTTCGATCTTCTGCCGGACCGCCACCACGGTCGTGCCGCCGGGCGTGGCCCAGCGGCTCATGGACACCAGCTCGGCCTCGATCTCGTCGGTGCGCTGGGGGCCGGTTTGCGCCGCCGCCATCCCGGCGGGCGCCAGAATGAGGGTCAGCAGGATCAGAAGACGGAACAGGCGGCGCACGCGACGGTCTCTCGTTCGGAACCGCCGGACCTTAGCCGCACGGCCCCCGTGTCGTCACGCGCCGCCGTCAGCGTCAGGTCGCCTCAGCGGCGGGGCTGGGGCTTCGGCGCGGCTTCGACAAGCACCTCGGTCCGGCGACGCAGGGGTTCGTTGGTCCCTGCCGCGGTGGTGGCGCCCGCATCGCCGACCGCGCCGACCTCGAACGCGGGCGCTGGCCAGCCCGCGGCTTGCAGGGCTTCGGCCACGGCGATGGCGCGCTGTTCGGACAGATTCAGATTGGAGGCGACCCCGCCCGTCGCCGAGGCCAGACCCACGACCTGCACCCGCTTGATGTCGCAGCCCTGAAGCTGGGTTGCGGTCAGGCCGATGGCCTGCAGCGCCGCGCTGGTCAGCCGGGCCTCGTTCTCGGCGAAATAGACATCGAACCGTTTGGCCGTGCAGGGTGAGGGCTCGGCCACGATCTCGGCCCGGTCCCGCATTCCCGGCGTCCAGCCGCACCCCGCCAGCGCCGCCGCGCCCGCCACGATCACCACAAAACGCTTCATATCCAACCCCTCGTCTGTCCTCCGCCCAGCCCCGGGCGGCGCATGAAAAGGGGCGGCCCGCCCTTCGACGAACCGCCCCCAAAGCTCAGGCCTCAGCCCTTGCTACTAGTAGCGGCGCTGACCGTTTTCCCAGTAGCACTCGTCCTGACGGCCGTCGTAGCAGTAGTAGTACCGGCCTTGACTGTCGGTGTAGCGGCGCTGGTTGGCGCGGTCCTGGCTGGAGCCGCGGATGGCGCCGGCGGCGCCGCCGACGACCGCGCCGATGGCCGCGCCGCGACCGGCGTTGCCGTCGCCTACGTTGTTGCCGATGATGGCGCCGGCCACTGCGCCGACACCGGCGCCGATGGCGCCCTGGCGGACGGTTTCGTTCGGGCCGCCGTAACCGTAACCGTCACTGGCGCAGGCCGAAGCCATCAGGCCGGCCGCCGCAATCGCGATGATCGCCGTTTTCATGATGTGTTCCTTGATCCTCGGGTTCGCCCCTGGGGTGAGAACGCTGGATAAGCTGGGCGGTTCCTCAGCCTATGATCAGGGTTAAGCCTGTACTAGGCTTGCCCCGGACGGTCGCGGAGGGCGGCGGTCGGGGTTTTTTGGATGCAGACGGGGGTTGCGTATGCGTTTTTCTGAACCGGTTCGCATGGCGAACGATGGGGATCACAGTCCTGTGTGGGCGCGCACGAAGCGCCGTCGCGGCGGGGCCAATCCGATTGTCGGCGTGCTTGTGACCCTGCTGGCGGTGTTCGGCGTCCTGACGGCCGTGCTGGGCATCAAGGAGCGGTCCCTGGCCGAGGGCGGCGCGATCATGGACGGCTGGATCGCCGCAGGTGTCGCCACGGTCAAGGGCGAGGCGCCAAAGGTCGCGGACGAGGCGGTCGACACGGCGGGCGATGCGGCCGACAAGGCGGGCAATGCGGTTCAGGCCGGCGCCGCCGCCGCGACGGAAGAGCTCAAGAAGTAGGCCCCGAGGGAAGCGCCGGAACCCTCGCACGAGCGGGGCGTTCGGCCCCCATGGGCGATGCAACGGTCAAGGTTGATGGAACGGCGGCCGTGACTTCGGGCGCGGCCGCGGAGACGCATGCGCTCACGCCGCATGTGGCTATCACGCGGGTCATAATGCTGATCAACCCCTTGTCCGGCAGCGTCGGGCCACGGGCGGTGGTTGAGGCGGAGACCATACTTGCGGACTACGGGTGCGAGGCCTCCGTTGTGGCGCTGGAGGGTGGTCAGTTCGACGAACAGATCAACGCGGCGCTGGAGGCCAAGCCGGACGTCCTGTTCGTGCTGGCGGGAGACGGCACGGCGGGAACGATCGCCTCGCGCGCCGGGCCTGAAGGCCCCTTGGTCGCCCCCTTGCCGGGCGGCACCATGAACATGCTGCCCAAGGCGCTTTACGGCACCGGCGACTGGAAGCCGGCTCTGCGCCGCGCGCTGGAGGAAGGAGCGCCGCAGCCGGTCGCGGGCGGCGAGGTGACTGACGGCGATTTCACCCAGTCCTTCTATTGCGCGGCCATATTCGGCTCTCCGGCCCTGTGGGCGCCGGCGCGGGAGGCGATGCGAACAGGCAAGATCAAGCTGGCCTTCGCCCACGCTCGCCGCGCGCTGAGGCGGGCGTTCAGCGGGCGGCTGAGGTTCTCACTGGACGGTCGCAAGGAACGGCGGGCGGAGGCGCTGGTTCTGATCAGTCCGATGATTTCCCGCGCGATGGAGGAAAACACCGGGTTGGAAGCTGCCGCCATGAACCCGAGCGATGCTATGGAAGCCTTCCGTCTGGCCGCGCACGCCGTGATGGACGACTGGCGGCAGGACCCGGCGGTGACGACGCGCTCCACCCAGAGGGTCGCCATCGTTGCTCGCTCTCGCATCCCGGCGGTGATCGACGGCGAGCCGACGCAACTGCATCACAGGGCCAAGGTTCGTTTCATCCGCGAGGCTTTCCGGGCGCTGGCCCCGATCCCTCCGGCGGCGGAGGATGCCGTCTAGTGGGGCGCATCCTCCAGTTCTCGGACATCCATTTCGGGTGCGAACACAAGCGTGCCTGTTCTGCGGCGCTGGATTATGCGCATGCCAATCCTTCGAACTTGGTCCTGATCACCGGAGACATCACGCAGCAGGGCTTTCCGGATGAGTTCGCGGCGGCCGGGGACTGGATCCGGCGGATGCCGGACCCGCAGTTCGTCATCGTCGGCAATCACGACGTGCCCTACTGGAGTCTGGCCGCGCGCCTGTTCCACCCGTGGAAGGCTTTTGAACGCGCGACGGGGCATCCGGCCCACGATCACCAGTTTCTGAGCCCCGAGCTGATGGTGCGGGGTGTGGTTACGGCGCGAGGCTGGCAGGCGCGGCCGAACTGGTCGAAAGGCGTCATAGATCTGGATCAGACCCGAAAGGCGGCCGAGGCCCTGCGGCAGGCGCCGGTCGGGGCGCTGAGGGTGCTGGCCTGTCACCATCCGCTTGTCGAGATGATCGGCACGCCGATGACGGGGGACGTGAAACGCGGCGACGAGGCCGCCCTGATCTTCGCCGAGGCCGGGGTCGACATCATCACGACGGGGCATGTCCATGTTCCCTTCGCCCTGCCGATCCAGCTCGGCGATCATTGCTCTTATGCGATCGGCTGCGGGACGCTGTCCCACCGCGAGCGAGGGACGCCGCCCAGCTTCAACCGGATCGACTGGGACAAGCGGGAGATCACAGTGACGGCCGTGGCCTGGACCGGCGAGCGGTTCGAGGACACGCAGGTCTGGCGTCTGCCGCGCCGTCAGGACACGCGCAAACCCGCCACCGCGCCGGATCCCAATGTGCCGGGGGAACGCGAGGCGGCGGCGGTCTGAGGTTGCCACGACGTCCGAACCGCGCTTGAGGTCGGCGAATGAAAATCGTCCATGTGATCGGCGCCGGGCCTGCGGGCCTGATGGCTGCGGAACGGCTGGCCGGCGGCGGCGTGCGCGTGGTTGTGCATGATGCCATGCCGTCCGTGGCGCGCAAATTCCTGATGGCGGGGCGGGGCGGACTGAACCTGACCCATTCGGAGCCCATGGAAGGCTTCCTGTCGCGCTATGGTGAGGCGACGACGGTCGTCTCCGGATGGCTGGAGCGTTTTTCGCCCACGCGTCTGATCGGCTGGGTCGAGGGGTTGGGACAGCCGGCCTTCACCGGATCATCAGGCCGTATCTTCCCCAAGGCGATGAAGGCTTCGCCCCTCTTGCGCGCCTGGTTGTGGCGACTGGCGGATTTGGGTGTGGAAGTCCGGACCCGGTCGCGTTGGGTCGGTCGCCGGGACGGCGGCTGGGTCTTCGCCGGGCCGAATGGTGAAACCATTGAAAAGGCCGACGCCGTCGTTCTGGCCTTGGGCGGCGCCAGTTGGCCGCGTCTGGGGTCCGATGGGGCGTGGACGGAAGAACTGCGGGGCGCCGGGGTCGAGGTGGCGCAGTTCAAGCCGTCCAACGTCGGCTTCGACGTGGCGTGGAGCGAGGTGCTGATCGAGCGGTTCGCGGGCGAGCCGCTGAAGACCATCGGCCTGAGCCACGGGGGGCAGTCGGTGCGCGGCGATCTGATGCTGACCCGATACGGGCTGGAGGGCGGCGCGGTCTATGCCCTGTCGGCGGCGCTGCGAGATGCGATCCAGCGCGACGGATCGGCGGAGCTGGTGGTGGACCTGCGGCCCGATCTGTCCATTGAGGCGATGGCGGGTCGACTGACGAAGCCGCGCGGCAAGGACAGCGTCACCAATTGGCTGCGCAAGGCGGGCGGCCTTTCTCCTGCCGCGGTCGGCCTGCTGCGGGAAATCCCCGGCGCGATCCCCGAAGGCGCCGACAAACTGGCCCGGCGGATCAAGGCGGTGCGCCTGACCCTGAAAGGGGTGCAGGGACTTGAGCGGGCTATCTCGTCCGCCGGTGGGGTAAAGCTGGATCAGGTCACGGATGATCTGATGTTGAAGGCTCTGCCGGGTGTCTTCGTCGCCGGCGAAATGCTGGATTGGGAGGCGCCGACCGGCGGTTATCTTCTGCAGGCCAGCTTCGCCTCGGGTGTCGTGGCGGCGGAAGGCGTGCTGGACTGGCTGGGTCTGGCCGGGCAGGGTGCCACGCCGTCCTGACTGTCCGGAGTAGAGCCATGCGCCTGAAATCGATCCTCGTTTCGACCACGGCGCTGCTCTGTCTCGCGGGCGCCGCTCACGCGCAGCAGGCCGATCCGGCCCGGCTGAATGAGCACACCCGCGTTCTGGCCTCGGATGAGTTCGAGGGACGGGGCGTCGCCACTCCGGGCGAGCAGAAGACCGTCGACTATGTGGTCAGCCGGTTTCAGGCGTTGGGCCTCGAACCCGGCGGGCCGGATGGTCAGTGGGTGCAGGTCGCCCATCTGAGCCGGACACAGCAAGCCGGCCCGGCGACCATCACCGCTACCGTGAACGGGCAGGTGCGCACGCTGGAGCGTGGGCCGCAGATTCTCGTGGCCAGCGACCGTCCGGTGGATCGCATCACCCTGACCGACGTGCCGGTGGTCTTCGCCGGTTACGGCGTCGATGCGCCCGAGAAGGGCTGGGACGACTTCAAGGACGTGGATGTGCGGGGCAAGATCATCCTCGTCATCGTCAATGACCCGGACTTCGGCGCGCCCGAGGGACATCCGGTGGCCGGGCGGTTCGACGGCAACGCCATGACCTTCTACGGCCGCTGGACCTACAAATTCCAGGAGGCGGCCCGGCAGGGCGCGGCTGGGGTGCTGGTGATCCACGACACCACGGGCGCCGGTTACGGCTGGAGCGTTCTGGAAGGATCCTCGACCGCGCCGGACTTCGACATCGTGCGTGCGAACTGGGAGGCCGAGCGCGTTCCGGCGCAGGGCTGGATCCAGGGCGATGTGGCCGAGCAACTGATCCGCGACGCGGGCCTCGACTACGCCCGATTGCGCTATCAGGCCCGCAGCGAGGCCTTCCTTCCGGTGGAGTTGCCGGGCGTGACGATGTCGATGGATTTCGGCCAGACCCACGCGACCATCGAGAGCCGTAACATTCTGGCCCGTATTCCGGGTTCGGAGCATCCGGACGAGACGGTGCTGTATGGCGCCCACTGGGACGCCTATGGCCGGGCCACGCCGCAGAACGGCGACGACATCTATAACGGCGCCGTGGACAATGCGACGGGCGTGGCGGCGATGATCGAGCTGGCCCGGATGTTCAAGGCGGGAACACCGCCGGAACGGTCGGTCGTGTTCGCCGCGTGGACCGCCGAGGAGGCGGGGCTGCTGGGGGCGGAATACTACGCCGCCAACCCGGTCTGGCCGCTGGAGACGACCGTCGCCAACATCAATATGGACAGCTTCCTGCCCGGCACCGAGGTCTCGCCCGAGGTCGTGGTCATCGGCGCCGGCAAGAGCGAGACGGATCGCTGGGTAGAGCGTCGCGCCACCGAACAGGGGCGTCGCCTGATCCCCGACCCGGCGCCTCAGGCGGGCGGCTTCTACCGCTCGGACCATTTTCCGCTGGCCAGGATGGGTGTGCCTGCGGTGTTCGCGGCCGCCGGTTTCACCGGGCACAACGCGGCCAGCCGCGACTACGTCCAGAACCGCTATCACAAGCCCTCGGACGAATGGACGCCCGACTGGGTGATGGACGCCGCCGCCGTGGACGTGAACCTGCTTTACGCCGTGGGTCGCGATCTGGCCGACAGCCGCGAGTGGCCGCAGTGGAATGAGGGCGCCGAGTTCGAGGCGGCCCGGGCGGCGTCGGCCGACCGGCGGCGGTGACAGCGGCGTGTCTGGCGGCTAGATCCCCCTCCATGACCTCCCTCCCCGACATCCAAGGCATCTGCCCTGCCGCCTTCGCCGCCGTGAAGGACGCCTTCGCCGCCAATTTCAATGACGCGCCCGAAGGGCTGAACGAACAGGGCGCGCGGTTCAGCGTCCGCATGGGCGGCGAGACGGTCATCGACCTGTGGGGCGGTTCGGCTGATGCGGCGGGGACGATCCCGTTCGGCGAGCGGACCCTGACCCCGGTGTTCTCGACCGGCAAGGCGGTGATGGCCCTGCTGATCGCCACCTGCGTCGAGCGTGGTCTGATGGACTATGAGGCGACCGTGGCCAGCTACTGGCCGGCCTTCGGTCAGGCGGGCAAGGACCGGATCACCGTCGCCCAGATGATGAGCCATCAGGCGGGTCTGCCGGGCTTTGATACGCCCGAGGATCCGGCCATCTGGTTCGACCGCGAGGCGACCTTGGCCCGGCTGTGCGCCCAGACGCCGATGTGGGCGCCGGGCACGGCCTCGGGCTATAGCCCCATCGTCATCGGCTATCTGGCGGGCGAGCTGTTCCGCATCGTCGATGGGCGGACCATGGGCACGGCCCTGCGGGAAGACTTCCCCGGTCTCGATCTGTGGATCGGCCTGCCGGAGGCCGAGCACGACCGCGTCGCCCAGATGCGCAAGCCGACCAAGGCCACCAGCCTCGGCGAGATCGACGCGATCAAGAAGGCCGCCTTCCTCGACAAGGGCTCCTCGCCCGGCGGGCGCGGTTCGGCCGAGTGGCGGTCAATCGAGATCCCGTCCGCCAACCTGCACGGCACGGCGCCCGATCTGGCGCGGATCGTCGGTGTTCTGGCGACCGGTGGTGAGTTCGAGGGACGGACGGTGCTGTCGCCGGAGGTGCTGGCAGCCGCGACGCGCGAGCGTGTTCACGGGCAGGACCGGGTGCTGCCCTATGAGATGAGCTGGGCCGCCGGGTTCACCCGCAACTCGGGCCTCAACATCTTCGGGACCAATCCGGACGCCGTGGGCCATTGCGGCTGGGGCGGTAGCTGCGCCTTCGCCGATCCGGCGAGGGGGCTGTCGGCGGCCTATGTCATGACCCGGCAGTCGCCGCATCTCATTGGCGACCCGAGGGCGCAGCGGCTGATCGGAGCGCTGTACGGGGCGCTTTGAAGGCGTGAAAGGTGATAGGTGAGTAGCGAGTAGAAAGGATGGCGCCCAACCCGGCGCCGCAGCCCGGTTCCAGGCGGACTCGCCACTCACTTTTCACGACTCACTCGCCGCTTACCCTCCGACCGCCTCTTCCGCGCTGTTCTTCAGCGCCAGCCGGGCGGCGCGCTGACGCAGGAAGGCGGCGGCGGCGAACACGCCTGCGCCCGTCCAGATAAAGGCGAAGGAGGCGATCCGCAGACCCGTCAGCTGCTCGCCGGACCAGACGCCGATCACGAACTGGATTGTCGGCGCCAGAAACTGAATGAAGCCGATGGTCGACAGGGGCAGTCGGCGCGCTGACCATGCGAACAGGGCCAGCGGCAGGACGGTCGCCGGACCGTTGGCGAGCGCCCAGGTCAGGTTGACGGGGCTGTCGAAGCCCGCACTGGCGCCGGTATGCAGCAGCCATACGATCCAGAGCAGGCCCAGCGGGGCCAGCAGCAGGCATTCGATGAACAGGCCCGCCTGCGCCTCGATGGGCACGCGTTTGCGGATCACGCCGTAGCTGGCGAACGAGATGGCCAGGGCGATGGAGATCCACGGCGGGCGGCCCAGAGCCAGCGCCTGCAGCAGAACGCCGACAGCCGCCATGCCGATGGCCACCCAGCCCCATTTGTCGATCTTCTCGCGGAACAGCCACAGTCCGACGATCATGTTGAGCAGCGGGTTGATGTAGTAGCCGAGGCTGGCCTCCAGCGTGGCGTGATGGGTCGTCGCCCAGACGTACAGACCCCAGTTCACCGCGATCAGGGCCGTGGACAGCATCAGCCACAGCAAGGTCTTCGGCGAGCGGAACACCGCCATGACCTGCCCGCCCTGTTTGGCCAGAACGACCAGAAGGCCCGCGACCAGAACCGCCCACAGGGCGCGGTGGGCGAGGATTTCGAAGGCATCGAAGCCGATGGCGTGCTGGCCCATGAACAGCAGGGGCATCAGCCCCCACAGGGTGTAGCAGCCGAAAGCGGACAGCAGGGCGGGGCGGCTCGCGTCGGGGCCGGTGGCGGTGGTCATGGGCTTCTCCATCGCCGGGGGAGCGGCGAGACGGAAAGTGTCAGACGTTCAGGGTGCGGTAGCCGGACGACGATTTGATCGTCCCGGTCTCGTCCAGCAGTTGGGCGATCTGGACAGCGTTCAGGGCGGCGCCCTTGCGCAGGTTGTCCGAGACGACCCAGAACGACAGGCCGTTCTCGACCGTGTGGTCCTTGCGGATGCGGCTGACGTAGACGGCGAACTCGCCTGCGGCGTCGACAGGCGTGATGTAGCCGTCGGCCTCGTGCTTATCGACGACCTGGACGCCCGGCGCGTCCCGCAGGACGGCGCGGGCCTCGTCCGGGGTGATCGGGCGGTCGAACTCGACCGTTACGGCCTCGGAATGGCCGACGAAGACCGGAACGCGGACGCAGGTGACGGTCAGCTTGATGTTCGGATCGAGCATCTTCTGCGTCTCCAGCCACATCTTGGCTTCTTCATCGGTATAGCCGTCGTCGCGGAACGAGCCGATGAAGGGCAGGACGTTGAAGGCGATCTGCTTGGGGAATTTCTTCGGCGTGGCGTCGCCCAGACCGTAGATGGCCTTGGTCTGGTTCCACAGCTCGTCCATGCCTTCCTTTCCGGCGCCCGAGACGGACTGGTAGGTCGAGACGACGACGCGCTTGATCTTCGCCGCGTCGTGGAGCGGACGCAGGGCGGTGACCAGCTGGATGGTCGAGCAGTTCGGGTTGGCGATGATGTTCTTCTTCGTCGCCAGCTTGATGTCGTCCGGGTTCACCTCCGGCACGATCAGCGGCACGTCGGGGTCCATGCGCCAGGCCGAGGAGTTGTCGATCACGATCGGACCGGCCTTGCCGATCTTCTCGGACCATTCCTTCGACACAGAACCGCCGGCCGACATCAGGACAATGTCGACGGTCGAGAAGTCGAACTGCTCGAGGTCCTGGCACTTCAGGGTGCGGTCACCGAACGCGACCTCGACGCCCTTGGATTTTCGCGAGGCGATGGCGTGGATTTCGTCGACGGGGAAGTCGACCTCCTCGAGGATGTTCATCATCTCCCGACCGACATTGCCGGTGGCCCCGACGACGGCGACGCGATAGCCCATATGAGTATTCCTTAGGACGCGCTGGCGGTCGCGATGCGGTCGCTCGCTGCCTGAGCGCGAAAAAGTTTAGTCAAGCGAGCCTGCATGTAGTCTTTCGCGGCCGCGAAGCAATCGGTTTTGCAACCGCGCGCGGACGGTTCAGCCTGAGAACGACGCCCTTTCCCATACATCGCCCTTATGGGCGTGCTTTCCTCCTCGCCCCGGCAAGGCTATGCCGGGCGGGATGACCTCCCGCATCCGCTCCGCCTACGACATCCGCATCGAGGAAGGCGTTCTGACGCCCGACCCGGCTCAGGAGCCGTTGATCAAGGCGCTGGAGCGGCTTGAGGCCGACCTGATGAAGAAGAGCCTTTTCGGAAAGCCTCCGGCGGTTCAGGGCATCTACATCTGGGGCCCGCCGGGACGGGGCAAGTCCATGCTGATGGACCTGTTCGTCTCCAGCTCTCCCGAGCCGCGCAAGATGCGCGCCCACTTCCACGCCTTCATGGCCCGCATTCACAAGCTGGTCGATCAGTGGCGAAAGGGAGACCGGAAGACCCGTCAGGCGATCTTCGGCATCCACAAGGGCGATGATCCCATCGAACCGATCGCCGAGCTGATCGCGTCCGAGGCGCGGCTGCTGTGCTTTGACGAGCTTCAGGTCACCGACATCGCCGACGCCATGATTCTGGGCCGTTTGTTCGAAGCCCTGTTCGAACGCCGGGTGGTGCTGGCTGTGACCTCGAACCGCGCGCCGACCGAGCTGTACAAGAACGGGCTGAATCGCCAGCTTTTCCTGCCGTTCATCGCCGAGATCCAGAAGCGTTGCGCGGTGGTCGAGATCGATGGCGCGCGCGACTGGCGACTGGATCGGTTGATGGGCTCGCCGGTCTGGTTCACTCCGGATCAACGCGACGCGTTCGAGACCCTGTGGTTTGAGCTGCGTGGTGGTGAGCCCGAAGAACCCGCCCATCTGACGGTTCTGGGGCGTGACGTGGTGGTCGAGCGCACGGCGGGCGGCATGGCGCGCGCGACTTTCGAGGATCTGTGTGCGCGTCCCCTCGGTCCGCAGGACTATCTGGCCATCGCCGCCCGCTTCCACACGATTTTCCTCGATAGGATTCCGGTTCTGGGCCCGGCGAACCATCACGAGGCCCGGCGGTTCGTGACCCTGATCGACGCGATGTACGAGGCGAAAACCCGTCTGATCGGGCTCGCGGTCGCACGGCCGGAAGCGTTGTACACCCAGGGCGTCGGGGCGTTCGAGTTCGAACGGACGGTGTCGCGCCTGAACGAGATGGCGTCAGCGGATTGGCTGGCCCATCAGCGCGAGATTTGACGCGGCCACAATTCCGCTCTGCCGATCCGGCTGGATCGCGAGCCCTACGGAGATCGATATGCGCCGACTGACCGCCTTCGCCGCCCTTGCCGCCGCCACGGGTCTGGCCTCCGCCGCCCTGCCGGCCAACGCCGGAGATCGGGGCCAGGCGTCCGCGCCGTCCCCGGCCTCCCAGATCGCTGCTGTTGATCGAGGCGTGACCGCGCCGGAGGTGAAGGCGTGGCTGACGGCTCTGGGCGGCAATGTCGTGGATCCGGTCCCGGTCGAGGGCGGCTTTCTGGTTCGGGTGCAGGACAGCCCCCTGCCCTGGAGCCTGAGCCTGTTCGGCTGTCAGACGCGCTGTGACGACCTCCAGTACAATGCGGTGTTCACCGGTCCGGTCACCGAAGCCCAGGTTTCGGCCTGGAACCGGGAAAGCCGCTATCTGAAGGCGGTCTGGATCGGGCCGGCCCAGCCTGGCGGGGATGCGACCATTCTGGCCCAGTATGATCTGCTGCTACTGACCAACGGCTCAGACCAGCTGCAGGAGCCGACCTACATATGGCTTCAGCTTCTGACCCAGTTCGCGCGGTCGCTGTTCTCAAGCCTGCCCGCGGCCCAGCCGCCCGCCGCCCCGCCGTCGGGTCAGTAAGCCGGAGCGGAGTCTTGGCGCTGCACCGGCAGGGTGTTGATGGTGAAGGACAGCGGGGCTGAACAGCCGTTGATGCTTCGCTCGAGCAGAAGATCGACACGTACAGCATCACCCGAGCGGTGCATCAGGTCGTTCAGCGACGGACGCGGTGTTGTACCGGCCACGACCGGTCCCGCGCGCTGCAGTTGGGGATTCTCACACCCTGCCTGACTCAAGGGGGCGGTGCGCTGAAGCGCTCGGGCTTCCGCAGCGGCCAGAGGGTCTGTCGGCGGGGTAGACGTCGTTGCTGTGACGGCCGGGTCGGACATCAGCGCGAGAAGGAGGGGCAGCATCGGCGTCTCCCGTGGTTCGCCGAACAGCCTATGTGGCGCCCGAGGGTACGTCGAGCTGATAACTCAAAGATTGTTGTCTTGAAGATTCGGCAATCAGGGGTTGCCGGGGCGCAGCGGGCGGGCTTTGCTGCCGGTGGGCCCAATCCGGGCCGATCGGGAGGATAGACTGATGCTGATCCGCCTTGCCGCCGCCGCCGCTACGGCCGCGTTCACCCTCGCCGCCACGCCGTTGGTCTCGACCGCCGGCGCGCAGGACTTCCCCGGGACGCCTTACGACGAATGCGCGTTCAACGCCTATTACGGCTGCTACCCTCGTGACGCCTTCGGCAATATCCGGCCGCCCAATCTGGGCGACATCGACGAGGCCGCTGCGTTTGAAGCCTGCTACGCCGCCGCGCATGCCGCCTGTAGCGGATTGCCGGGCGACCCGGGCTGAACCCCCAGGATTGTCATGAAGAAAGGGCCGTGGATCGCTCCACGGCCCTCATTCTTTATGGCCCTATCGCTCGGCTCGCGGAGCCTCGCTGCCTGAGGGCGAACGGGTTGCGCTCAAGTAGCGAGCGACCGCGTCGCGAGCGTTAGCGCCGCTGGCGTTAAGCCAGCGAGGGCTCGATGTCCTTACAGGCCTGGATAAGGCCCTGAACCGACTCCACCGACTTGGCGAACATCGCCTTCTCTTCGTCGTTGGTGGTGAACTCGACGATCTTCTCGACGCCGGCGGCGCCGATCAGGGCCGGAACACCGACGTACAGGTCCGACAGGCCGTATTCGCCCGACAGCCATACAGCGCAAGGCAGGACGCGCTTCTGGTCCAGCAGGTAGGACTTGGCCATGGCGATGGCCGATTCCGCCGGGGCGTAGAAGGCCGAGCCGGTCTTCAGCAGCGCGACGATCTCGCCACCGCCCTTGCGGGTGCGTTCGACGATAGCGTCCAGTTCGGCTTGCGACAGGAAGCCGGCGGCGACGGCATCCGGCAGCGGCAGGCCGCCGACGGTCGAGTGGCGGACCATTGGGACCATGTCGTCGCCGTGGCCGCCCAGCGTCCAGGCGTGGATGTCCTGCACCGACACTCCGGTCTTTTCAGCCAGGAAGTAGGCGAAGCGGGCCGAGTCCAGCACGCCGGCCATGCCGACGACCTTCTCCTTCGGCAGGCCCGAGAATTTCTGCAGGGCCCAGACCATCGCGTCGAGCGGGTTGGTGATGCAGATGACGAAGGCGTTCGGGGCGTGGGCCTTGATGCCCTCACCGACGGCCTTCATGACCTTCAGGTTGATGCCGATCAGGTCGTCGCGGCTCATGCCCGGCTTGCGCGGTACGCCGGCGGTGACGATGCAGATGTCGGCGCCGGCGATGTCGGCGTAGTCGTTGGCGCCCTTCAGGGCCACGTCCTGACCGAAGACGGCCGAGGCTTCCGCGATGTCCAGAGCCTTGCCCTGCGGGGTGCCCTCGGCGATGTCGAACAGGATCACGTCGCCCAGCGCTTCGCGCGCCGCAACGTGAGCCAAGGTGCCGCCGATCATACCGGCGCCGATGAGGGCGATCTTCGCGCGAGCCATGCTGTCTGTCTCCGGGAGGAATGTGTGCGGTTGCGAACCGCGGTCGGCGGCGGTCTAGACCCGTGCGGCCCGGCCTGCAACCGTGACGCCGCGTGAGGACTGTCCTACCCTGTTCCGGACATGACCCGCACACCCGAAACCCTGCCCGAAATCATTGATCCGGACGATGTGCCGACCGGTCTGGTCGCTGTCACGGACGAGCGCGTCGTGAAGGACCAGATGCTGATCTGGCGCGATAAGGTGCTGAAGCGCCCGGGCTTCTGGGACAAGGCGGCGCGCGGGACACAGGACCGGATCAATCGGATCATCCCCGAACGCGTGCATCGGATCGTCACCACGGGGGTGGAGGCGATGACGAAAGGTATTCTGTTCGGCTCTGATCTTCTGAAGGCCAAGCCCATGACGGCGGGCGGACTGGCCGTGAGGGAGGAGAAGGCCCGCGCGACGATCCGCGCCTATCGGAACACCGCCAGCATCGAAGGCGGAGTGGCGGGGGCCGGCGGCTTCGTGCTGGCCGCCGCCGACTTCCCGGCCCTGATGGCGATCAAGGTGCGCATGCTGGGCGAGATCGTCGCCGCCTACGGCTGGGGCGACGGATCGGTGCGTGAGCGGCTATTCGTGCTGCACATCTTCCATCTGGCCTTCGCCAGCGCCCGAAGACGCCCCGAAGCGCTGGCCGATCTGGAGCGGTGGATCGCCGACATCGATCAGCCGCAGGTCCTGACCGACTATGACTGGCGTACCTTCCAGCTTGAGTACCGGGATCACATCGATCTGGCCAAGATGGCTCAGTTGCTCCCTCTGATCGGCGCGCCGGTCGGGGCCGTGGTCAACTGGCGGCTTGTCGAGCGGTTGGGCGAAACCGCGATCATGGCCTGCCGGATGCGGTGGTTCGCGGAGGCGGACTGCTTATCGAATCCGGAGGTTCCATAAGTTTTGTTGTTTCTGACGACAAGGTTTATCGATTTCCCCTTATGGTCGTCATGGTTTTAGGTGCTCCCACAGCATCAGGGAGACGACGACCATGGACGGACACGCCGGAGGCGCGACGCCCCTCAATGATCCGAAGAAGGAGCCGGCCGCGCTGCGCAGCCTTCTGGGTCGGACCAATCGTGACTGGTGGCCCAACCAGCTGACGATGGACATCCTGCACCAGCAAGGAAAGTCGGGCGACCCGATGGGCGACGACTTCAGCTACGCCGAGGCGTTCAAGACGCTGGATCTGGCGGCGGTGAAACGGGATCTGACCGCCCTGATGACGGACAGCCAGCCTTGGTGGCCGGCGGACTATGGCCATTACGGCCCCTTCTTCATCCGTATGGCGTGGCACTCGGCGGGCACCTATCGCACCGGTGACGGGCGTGGCGGCGCGGGCGCGGGGCAGCAGCGTTTCGCCCCCCTGAACAGCTGGCCGGACAACGGCAACCTCGACAAGGCGCGCCGCCTGCTGTGGCCGATCAAGCAGAAGTACGGCGCCAAGCTCAGCTGGGCCGATCTGATGATCCTGGCCGGCAATGTGGCCATCGAAAGCATGGGCGGGCCGGTGTTCGGTTTCGGCGGCGGTCGCGCCGATGTGTGGGAGCCCGAGAAGGACGTCTACTGGGGCACCGAGGAGAACTGGGTCGGGGATGAGGGCAACCAGACCCGCATCCGTCCGGATGACGGCGCGGCGCTTGAGGCTCCTCTGGCGGCCATACAGATGGGCCTGATCTATGTGAACCCCGAGGGACCCGGCGGCGTGCCCGAAGCCCTGCAGTCGGCCCGTGACATTCGCGAAACCTTCGCCCGCATGGGTATGAACGATGAGGAGACGGCGGCGCTGACCGCGGGCGGCCACACCTTCGGCAAGGCCCACGGCGCCGGTGACGCCTCCAAGGTCGGCGCGGCTCCGGAAGGCGCGGACATCGCCCAGCAGGGGATGGGCTGGCAGTCGGGCCATGAAAGCGGCGTCGGCGACCACACCATCACCTCGGGCATCGAGGGCGCATGGACCCCGACCCCGATCACCTGGGACATGACCTATTTCGACATGCTTCTGGACCACGACTACGAGCTGGTCCGCTCGCCCGCCGGGGCGAAGCAGTGGCAGCCGGTCGGAAATCCGCAGGAGACCCTCGCCCCGGCCGCGCATACGCCGGGCAAGAAGGTCCCGACGATGATGACCACGGCTGACATGGCGTTCAAGGTCGATCCTGAATACCGCAAGATCATGGAGAAGTTCCGGGCTGATCCAGCCTACTTCGCCGACGCCTTCGCCCGCGCCTGGTTCAAGCTGTGTCACCGCGATATGGGGCCGAAGGTTCGCTATCTCGGCCCGGACGTTCCGGCGGAGGATCTCATCTGGCAAGATCCGATCCCGGCGCATTCGGGCCCGCTTGTCGGAGATGCCGATGTCCGCGCCCTGAAGGAGAAGATCGCGGCGTCGGGCCTCTCCACGGCCGAGCTGGTCTCGACGGCCTGGGCGGCGGCGGCGACCTATCGTGGTTCGGACCATCGCGGCGGCGCCAACGGCGGCCGTCTGCGCCTCGCTCCGCAGAAAGACTGGGACGTGAATGAGCCGGCGAAGCTGGCGAAGGTCCTCAAGGTCTATGAAGACATCCAGGCGTCTTCGGGCCTGAACGTTTCCATCGCCGACCTGATCGTGCTGGGCGGTTCCGTCGGGATCGAGCAGGCGGCGAAGGCCGCGGGGGCTCCTGTCGAGGTTCCCTTCACGCCGGGCCGCACCGATGCCTCCGCGGAGCAGACCGATGTCGAGGGCTTCGCGGTGCTGGAGCCCCGCGCTGACGGCTTCCGCAACTATCTGCAGGTGCGCTTCAATGTTCCGACCGAGGAACTGCTGGTGGACCGGGCCCAGCTGCTGGGCCTGACCGCGCCTGAGATGACCGTTCTGGTCGGGGGTCTGCGGGTGCTGGGCGCCAATCACGGCGGCTCGACCCACGGCGTGCTCACGGATCGTTCGGGCCAACTGACCAACGACTTCTTCGTCAACCTGCTGGACATGAAGACCGGCTGGAAGAAGGTCGACGGTGAGGGTGACGAAACCTTCGTCGGCACCGACCGCGAGACCGGTGAGGAACTTTGGACCGCGACCCGTACCGATCTGGTGTTCGGCTCCAACTCGCAGCTGCGGGCCCTGTCTGAGGTCTATGCCTCGGCCGACGCCGGGCCGAAGTTCGTCAAGGACTTCGTCGCCGCCTGGGTGAAGGTCATGAACGCGGATCGATACGATCTGAAGGCCTGACGCTTCAAGGAACCGCCCGTTTCCGGCAGGTGGAAACGGGCGGCTTTTCTGATGCACTTTGCCATGTCGATAACGACGCCCTATGTGGCGCGGATGCTCCCCACGCTCCGCCAGCTTCAATATCTGCGTCTGCTCGCCGAGCACGCTTCGTTCAGCCGCGCCGCCGAGGCCGCCCATGTCAGTCAGCCCGCTCTGTCGGCGGGCGTGCAGGAGCTGGAGCGCATTCTCGGCGCGCCGGTGGTCGAACGGACGCGCGGCAATGTCCAGTTGACGGCTGTCGGCGCCGAGGCCGTGCGCCGGGCCGAGGACGTGCTGGCCCGCACGGAGGATCTGGTCGAAGCGGCGCGCAATGCGGGCAAGCCTCTGTCGGGTCGGTTTCGGCTGGGCGTCATACCGACGGTCGCGCCGTTCCTGCTTCCGGCGCGCCTGCCCGGCATCAAGACGGCCTATCCGAACCTGCGCCTGTTCATCCGGGAAGATCTGACGCCCAGGCTGGTCGCGGCGCTTAAGAGCGGCCATCTCGACGCCGCCGTCATCGCCCTGCCCTACAGCGCGGCGGGTATCGAGCATGCGCGGATCGGCGATGATGAAATTCTGGCGGCCGCGCCGGTCGGTCACGCGCTGGCGGGCGAGGGGCCGATCCCGCCGGGTTCCCTGAAAGCGGAGGACCTGATCCTGCTGGAAGACGGGCATTGTCTGCGTGATCAGGCCTTGGCGGCCTTCGATATCGAGGCTCCCAAGGGGGATGACGTTTTCGCCGCCACCAGTCTGCATACGCTGGTGCAGATGGTGTCTTCCGGCCTGGGCGTCAGTTTCCTGCCGGAGATGGCCGTGCGCGCGGGATTGGCCGACATGCCCGGCGTGGTGGTTCGCCCCATCGCAGCCAAGGCTCCCCGACGCGAGATCGTGGTCGCCTGGCGCGCGGGCTCCAGTCGCGCGGCGGAGGCGAAGCTTCTGGCCGAAGCCCTGCGACTGGACTGAAGGCGCTTCATTACGAGTCTGTAAGGTGCGCCCCGGACCGGCCCTGATAGGGTCGCCCCCGCCCGTCGTCCGGGCGTCCGGAGTTGCCCCCCAATGAAGACCCGCCTGATCCTTACCGCCGCCGTTTCAGCCCTGCTGCTCGGCCTGCCCGCCGCCTCGCCCGCACTGGCGCAGACCGCCGCTTCCGCCGCCGGTCAGGTGGCCGTCCCGCCGCTGGGCTTCCAGGAGCGCACCCTGCCGAACGGGCTGAAGATCTATACGTCGCGGGACACCTCGACCTCGAACGTCACCGTGCAGGTCTGGTATCGCGTGGGCTCCAAGGACGACCCCCAGGACCGCTCCGGCTTCGCCCACCTGTTCGAACATCTGATGTTCAAGGCGACGCAGAACTTCCCGGACGAGACCTTCGATCGCCTGACCGAAGATGTGGGCGGCAACAACAACGCCTTCACCTCCGATGACGTCACCGCCTATCACGAGACGGTTCCGGCCAATCACCTAGAGCGCCTGATCTTCGCCGAGGCGGATCGTCTGGGCTCGCTGGTGGTCAATGAATCCGTGTTCGCCAGCGAACGCGACGTGGTGAAGGAGGAATACCGGCAAGGCGTTCTGGCCAGCCCCTATGGGCGCCTGTTCAGCCTGTTCGTTCCGGCGACCATCTATCAGGATCATCCCTATCGTCGCTCGACAATCGGTTCGATCGAGAACCTGGACGCCGCGACCATTGAGGACGTGCGCCGTTTCCACGCGACCTTCTATCGTCCGGACAACGCCTATCTGATCGTGGCGGGCAATTTCGATCAGGCGCAGCTGGACCGCTGGATCGACCAGTATTTCGGTCCGCTGACCAATCCGGACCGCCCGCTGCCGGTCAACGATGTGCGTGAGCCCGAGCCGACCGGTCCGCGCGAGGCGACCTTCTATGCGCCGAACGTCCCGCTGCCCGCCGTTGTGCTGGCTTGGCCGGGCGTGCGCTACGACGATCCGGACCGTGCAGCGCTGACGGTGCTGGACGGCATCCTGTCGACGGGTGAGAGCAGCCGCCTGTATCGCTCGCTGGTCTACGATCAGAAGATCGCCACGCAGGCCAGCTCGAATGTCGACGCCAGCCAGCAGGCCGGCGCGGTCATCACCTACGCCATCATGGCCGAGGGCGAGACGCCGGAAGCCGGTCTGGCTTCCCTGCGTGCCGAGGCCGCCCGTCTGCGTGACGCGCCGGTCACCGCTGCTGAACTGGCCGAGGCCAAGAACGAACTGGTCGCGGGAGCCCTGCGTGAGCGTGAGACGGTCGAGGACCGCGCGAATGTGCTGGGCTGGTCGTTGATCAACACAGGTTCCGCCGCCTCTGCAGATGCCGAGATCGCGGCCCTGCAAGCGGTGACAGCCGCCGACATCCAGCGGGTCGCCCGTCGCTACCTGACGGATAACCGCAGCATCGCCATCCGCTATCTGAACGCCGACGACCAGAACCCGGTCACGGCCCAGTCGGTGGACGTTGAAGCTCCGGTCAAGGTCGCGGATCTGGCCCCGGTCGGCCGTATCTTCGAACTGCTGCCCGAGGCGCAGCGTACTCCGATCCCGGCTGCCGGTCCGGCGGTCGAACTGGCCACCCCGGCAGTGGAGACCTTTACCCTGTCGAACGGGCTGGAGGTCTATGTCGCCCGCAAGCCGGGTCTGCCCCTGATCTCGGCCCGTCTGGGTCTGGCCGCCGGTTCGGCGGACGACGGCGCCAAGACCGGTCTGTCGGTGCTGACCGCCGGTCTGCTGACGCAGGGCTCCAGCGGGCGTTCCGCTCCCGAGATCGCGGCCCAGATCGAACAACTGGGCGCCCAGCTCGGCGCCTCGTCCGGTCCGGACTTCTCGAACGTTTCGGTCAACGCTCCGGCCAACGTGTTCCCGCAGGCCCTGTCGTTGATGGCCGACGTCGTTCGCCGCCCGGACTTCGCCGCCGAGGAGGTTGAGCGCCAGCGGGATCAGTCGCTGGACGGACTGCGCGTGTCGCTCAGCTCGCCCGGCCCGGTCGCCTCGATGGCCGCCGGTCGCGTGGTCTATGGCGACGCCGCCTATGGCGCGCCCGGCGGCGGTACGCCGAACTCCCTGCCGGGTCTGACCCGTGAGGATGTCACCGCCTTCCACGCCTCGCGCTATCGTCCCGAGACGGCGCGCCTGATCTTCTCGGGCGACATCACGGTGGCCCAGGCCCGAGCCCTGGCCGAGCAGGCCTTCGGCGACTGGCGCGCCGCCGGGCCGGCGCCCGCGCCGCGCGCCAATCCGGCGGGTGTCGCCGTCGCTCCGCGGGTCGTGGTCATCGACCAGCCCGGCGCCGGTCAGGCGGCCGTCTATGTCGCCATGCGCAGCATTGACCGGACGGACGCGGACTTCTTCCCGCTGACCCTCGGCAACACCCTGCTGGGCGGCAGTTTCACCTCGCGCCTCAATCAGGAGATCCGGATCAAGCGGGGCCTCAGCTACGGCACGCGCTCGAATCTGGGTGTCCGTCAGGACGATGGCGCCTTCGTCGCCTATGCCCAGACCCGCAATGACGCCGCCGCCGAGGTGGCTGATCTGATCCTGGGCGAGGTGAACCGTCTGTCGACGACCCAGCCGACCCAGAGCGAGATGACCACGCGTCAGGCGATTCTGTCGGGGGCCTTCGGCAGCTCGCTGGAGACCGTCGACGGGCTGGGCGGCGTGGTCGCCAACCTGGCGCTCTACGACCTGCCGATGAGCGATCTGGCCGCCTATGTCGGTCGGGTGGAGGCGATCACGCCGGATCAGGTTCAGGCGGCCTTCGCCGAGCACCTGCCAGTCGCCAACGCCAGTCTGGTCATCGTAGGGGACGCGTCGCAGTTCATCGACGCCATCCGGGCCAAACACCCGAACGTCGAGGTTCTGCCGCTGACCGCGCTGAATCTGGATTCCGCCTCGCTGCGCTAAGGCGTTGATCTTCCCTCCGGCTCCGGCGAACGTCGGCGTCGGAGGGCTCATGATGAAACTGCACATCCTCGCGGCTGCCTTCGGCGCAGTCGCTCTGATGGTCGCCGGTCCGGTCCGGGCGCAGGAGGCGGATTCGCTCGAGAAGGCGATCACCCTTCTTCAGCAAGAACCCATTTCGGCTCTGGCGGAACTCGAACGCCTCTCCGCCGCCGGTGATGCCGAGGCGATGAACATGGTGGCGATTGTCGTCAGTGATCCGCCACCGGGGATTCCCGCCGATCCGGAACGCGCCATGCAGCTTTGGGAACAGGCGTTCGCCAATGGATCAAAGGGCGCGCGGCTGAATCTGGGTACGCGGTTGCTGCTCAATGACGATGCCGGGGATGACGCGCGCGCGGTCGAGATGCTGCGCGATGTCGAGCCCGACCTCATGGGCATCGCCGCCTATCCACTGGGGCGCGCCTATCTGTTCGGTAATGGAGTGGAGCAGGATCTGGAGCGCGGGTCCCGCCTGATGGAGACGGCGGTCCAACAGTCGCCCGGCAACATGGACGCCCAGTTCCTTCTGGGGCGGGCCTACCAGAACGGTTGGGGCATCCAGCCTGATCCGGAGGCAGGCTATCGCCATCTGAAGATCGCCGCCGACGCCGGGGATTATCGCGCCCAGTGGCAAGTGGGGATGATGCTTCTCGACGGCGTCGGGGTGGCCGCCAATCCGGCGCTGGCGCGGCAGTACGTTCAGCGCTCGGCCGATGCCGGTTACGAGCAAGGCATGATCTCGATGGGCGTCATGCTGGCGATCGGCCAGGGCGGCGCAGTCGATGCTCCCGCGGCCCGGAACTGGTATCTGCGAGCGGCGCGCGGAGGGTCGGCTCACGCCCTGCGGGGACTGGGCGCCATGATGGCGGTCGGCGAAGGCGGCCCTGTCGATCTGGCGACCGGCGCGGCCTATCTGCAACTGGCGGCCGAGAGTGGCGATCAGATCGCACGGACATTGTTGCGACAGTTGTCGACCCAGATCGCGACGGCTGATCCGGCCAAGGTCCGTCTGGCGCGCGAGCAGTGGGTCTCGGCCAACGGCGCCCCGCGCTGAGACGGGGTCAGGCTGACAGACAGACCACCCGCGCGACCCGCAGGTCCCGGCGAAGATCGTCGGCGACGAGACCATAATTGTCGACCGTGACAACCCGGCCCATCAGGGGCTCGTCGGCTTTCTGTATGCCGCGCACGGTCGGCTGGAAAGTTTCGGGCGCGGTGGTGTAGATGCGGCCGCGACGGGGGCTTTCGGCGATGGTCACGCCGACGACGCGCCCCTGACGGTCCATGACCGGCGCGCCGGACAGACCCGCCAGCGTGCCGCCGAGGCCATCGGTGCGCCCGACCTCCGCCCAGGCCAGAACCGGTTCATTCCGCTGGCCACGCCCGCGCACCTTCAGGGTTTCCCGGCCCAGCAGGCGTGAGGTCACCTCGCCCGCCCGCGCCTGCGGATAGCCGGGGTGGAAGCCGCGCTGGCCGCTGTGCATGCCTTCGACCGGCGCGATCGGCAGGGCGGAGGGGCCGCCCTCGGTTTGCAGGACGGCGATGTCCGCGCGGGGCGAAAGGCGCACGTCGGCAGCCACGGCTCGACCGCCTCCGACCAGGATCGCCGGCTGGCGACAGCCCTCGACGACATGGCGTGCGGTCACCCATCGTCCCGTTCGGGCGACAGAGAAGGCGGTGCCGGTGCTGGGCTGAAAAGGAATGTCGGGCGCGTTGACGGTGACGGCGGGGTCGAACGGGGTCACCGGGCCCAGCAGGGCGCCCTCGATTTCATCTGGTGGAGCCGGGGCGGGAGGGGCGTCGGCATTCTCCCGGTGGCTCAGCGAGGCGATCAGCAGGGCGCCCAACACCGAAGAATAGATCAGCCAGTCGGGCGGCCTCATCGCATCAGCCTGTCAAGGCCGCCGCGAGGATCAGGGCGGTCGCCAGCTTGGCGCCGACCAGCAGGACCGAAGCGGAAATCTCGCCGTCGCGGATGCGTTGCGGGAGGCCAGTCAGCAGCATGTCGATCAGACGGAAGGCCAGAAGCTGAAGCACAAGGGTCGCCACGCCCCAAAGGACGATGTCCTTCACCGAGGTTGAGACGCTGAGGCTGACGGCCAGAGGGATGGCCAGTCCGACCAGCACCCCGGCGAAGGCCACGGCGGCGGCGGCGTTTCCCTCGCGGATCAGGGTGATCTCCTTCCACGGGGTGAACAGGGCGTAGATCACGGCCCCCGCCAGCAGCAGGCCCAGCGTCACCGCCAGATGGGCAAGCGTCGTGGGAAAGCCGGTTGCGAAGGCCTGCACCTCGGCGCTGTCGAGCACGCGTGAAAGGGACGAACTGTCCATGAGGGTCCGTGGGTCAGGGGGTCAGCGAGGATTGCCCGCTTTTCGCCCCAATCCGCAAGCGCGCGAACGACACAGTCGGTCAAGATTGATGACAGCGTGTATCAGCGGCGGGACAAGGTCAGGCCGCTTCCGCTTCTCCACCCTCGACACCGGCCTTGCGCAGGGCGCTGGCCCGCACCTTCTCGCTCTCTGATTTCAGCTGACCGCAGGCGGCCAGGATGTCACGGCCGCGCGGTGTCCGGATCGGGCTGGCGTAACCGGCCTTGTTCAGGATGGCCGCGAAACGCTCGATCGTCTTCCAGTCCGAGCATTCATACTCGACGCCCGGCCAGGGGTTGAACGGGATCAGGTTGATCTTGGCCGGAATGCCCTCGATCAGCTTCATCAGGGCGCGGGCTTCCTCGGGGCTATCGTTGACGCCCTTCAGCATCACGTACTCGAAGGTCACGCGGCGGGCGTTCGACAGACCGGGGTAGGCCCGGATCGCCGCCATCAGCTGTTCCAGCGGGTATTTCTTGTTCAGCGGCACCAGCACGTCGCGCAGCGGGTCGTTGGTGGCGTGCAGGCTGATGGCCAGCATGGTCTGGGTGCGCTCGCCCAGCTCGGCGATCTTCGGCACCACGCCGGAGGTCGACACGGTGATCCGGCGACGCGAGATGGCGATGCCTTCGTTGTCCGAGATGATGTCGATGGCGTTGGAGACGTGGTCCAGATTGTAGAGCGGCTCGCCCATGCCCATGAACACGATGTTCGACAGGCGGCGGTCTTCCTTGGGCGACGGCCACTCGCCCAGATCGTCACGGGCGACCTGGACCTGGGCCACGATCTCGGCGGCGGTCAGGTTGCGGACCAGCTTCTGGGTGCCGGTGTGGCAGAAGGTGCAGTTCAGGGTGCAGCCGACCTGAGACGACACGCACAGGGCGCCGGCGCGGCCCACGTCGGGGATGTAGACCGTCTCGATCTCGATGCCCGGCGCGGTGCGGATCAGCCATTTGCGGGTGCCGTCCTTCGACACCTGACGCTCGACGATCTCGGGGCGGGCCAGGGTGAAGGCCTCGGCCAGTTTGGCCTGCATGTCCTTGGCGACATTGCTCATCGCCGCGAAGTCGGTGACGCCGTAGTGGTGGATCCAGCTCCACACCTGCGATGCCCGCATCTTGGCCTTCTCGGGCGGACAGACCCCGGCGTCGATCAGCGCCTGCCGCAGCTCCGCGCGCGTCAGACCGGACAGGTTGACCGGGGCTGCAGACGGGGTCGCGGTCGTGCGCGAAAGGTCGAGCGTCAGGCTCAAGGCGGCATCCTTCGAAGTCGGGAGAACGGCCTTATACCACAGATCGCGCTGGATTTAAGGCGGGCCCATGCACGGAACGTCAACCGTCTCGTTCTATCTTTGCGTGCATGAGGCGTGAGGGACGTAAAGCCGAAGAGAAAATGGCGCGGGAGGCCGCGCGCCTCGCGCGCATCCGCCGCCGGTTCGGCAATGTACACGCGGCGCACAACCGACGGGTCGCCATAAGGCGTAGGGCGAGGCGGTTTCGGGGATCTGCGCCGCTGTTCCTGCTGGTCTTTGGGGGGATGTTTACGGCGCTGGTCCTGAGCCCCTTTACGCCCTTCGACAGCCTTCGGCATCTGGCTGCTTCAACCGGATGCGCCACAACGCGAGGGTTGGAGTTGGCGCCGGCGGTCAGGGGAAAGCCGGGTTACTGGGGATGGAATGATCAGGACGACGACGGCGTCGCCTGCGAGTCCCTGCCTTCAGCTCAGGCGGACTTTGGATTGGCGTTCAGCAGTTGCGCCGACGCGTATGGGGCAGATGCTGCCCCGGTTCGTCGCGGCCACCAGGGATACGGTCGTCATCTCGATGCTGACGGCGACGGTGTCGGATGCGAGTGGGCGAGGAATAGACAGTAGGCCCTCACTCCGCCCCATCCTCGATGTGGTGGATCTGGTCGTCATCCAGACCGAAGTGGTGGCCGATCTCGTGGATCAGGACGTGGGCGATGATCTCGCTAAGGCCGACGTCCCCACGCTCGGCCCATTCGTCGAGGATCGGGCGGCGATACAGGAATATCCGGGCGGGCTCCGCCGCCGGGCCCATGCTGTCGCGACGGCCGATGTCGACCCCATGATACAGGCCGGTCAGCTCAAACGGATCCTCCATGCCAAAGCCGGCCAAGACCTCGTCGTCCGCGAAGTCATCGACGCGGATGACGACATCGCCCGCCAGCCCTTTGAACGGCTGGGGCAGGTCGTCGAACGCGGCCTTCGCCAGCCGGGCGAAATCCTCGAGGGAGGGGGCGAGTTGATCGGACCATTGCATAGCGCGTAGGAGTTAGGGCGTAGGGCTCTGCTTGAGAAGGTCTGCACATGCGGCCGGTTCGCGCATCTCGAGACCGCGCCCCAAGCACCAAGCTCCAAGTCCTACGCCCTAGCTCCCCGCCGCCCATGCGTTATGGTTACCGAATCAGGGCTCGGGAGCTGAACGACACACATGGCCGAGGCGGACATCGCCTATGTCGCGACCGCGGGCGCCGCGGGACTGGCGCTGGCGCTCAGCGCCTGGGCCGCGCGGCTGCGTGCGCGCCTGGCCGAACGGAACACCGCGCTTGAGGCCGCCATGCAGAAGGCGAATCTCGATCTGTCCGCCCGGGACGGCGCGCTGGCGGCGTTCGAGGACGTTCGTGTCGCCCTGACGCCCGGCGGCGGGGCTGACCGACTGGGCTCGCCCGCAACATGGGACATGATTGTCCGGGATCTGACGAAGGGCGTCGAGGTCTTCCCCGATGACCCTGCCTATGTGGTTCTGGACGCCGTGCGCGGCGTGGCCGGACCGCGTGTGGATGGGCTGATCGAGCGTGGCGAGGCGTTCGACGCCGTGCTGGAAGGCGAGTCCGGTGCGTGGGCGGTCGAGGGCCGAAGCGCCGCCGGCGCCGCCTGGCTGCGCCTGTCCCGGCTTGGGCTGATCGGCACGGCGGCAGAGAGCGGGCTGGGGCTGCTGGCCGACTACTATCCGGCGCCGACCTGGGTAGTCGATGCGGGCGGGCGTCTGGCCTGGGCCAACCGCGCCTGGCTGGCCGAAATGAAGGTCGAGACGGTCGAGGCCGCGCGCGACAAGACCCTGACCTTCGACCGCGGCGCGGACGCCATCGTGGCCGAAGCCGGGCGGCTGCATCAGCGTCAGGAAGGCTTCCGCTGGACGACGGGCGGCGGACGTCGCCGCGCCTGGCGGATCGTCGCCGAGCCCGCGCCCGGCGGCGGCGTACTGGCCTTTGCCCTGGACATGACCGAGGCCGAGGAGACGCGCGACACCCTGCGTCGCCACGTCGAGGCCCATGACGAAACCCTGAACCATATCGCCGACGCGGTCGCCATCTTCGGCCCGTCCAGGCGGCTGGCGTTCCACAACACCGCCTTCCAGCAGATGTTCAGCGTCGATCCCGGCTATCTCGATGAGCGGCCGACGCATGCCGAACTGCTGGACCGCCTGCGCCAGCGCCGCCTGCTGCCCGAGGTCATCGACTATGCGGGCTGGAAGGCGCGCGAGCTGGACTTCTACGGGGCCGCCGCGGCCGCGCCGGATGACAGCTGGTCCCTGCCGGACGGGCGCACCCTGCGCGTCGTGCGTCAGCCGCACCCGCTGGGCGGGGTCCTGCTGCTGTTCTCGGATATCACTGACGAGCTGAAACTGCGCAGCCGCTTCAACGCCCAGATCCAGGTCCAGACGGCGACGCTCGACAAGCTCAACGACGCCGTCGCCGTGTTCGGTTCCGACGGCCGTATCCGCCTGCACAACGAGGCGTTCGAGACCTTCTGGAGCGTGACCGGCGAACAGCTGCGCGCGGCCGGGGATTTCGACGCCGTCGCCGCCCTCTGCCAGAAGACCATGCCGGACCAGAGCCTCTGGCTGGGCCTGAAGGCGCGGGTTGCTGATCCGGACCCCGAAAGCCGTGTGCCGATCTCGGGCGAGGGACGCACCGCCGATGGTCGCGTGGCCGCCTGGCAGACCCGCCCGCTTCCCGACGGCGCTACACTGGTGGCCTTCTCGGATGTCACCGCCCGCCGTGAGCTGGAGCAGGCGCTGGCCGCCAAGGCGCAGGCGCTGGAAGAGTCCACGGCATTGAAGCGCGAGTTCGTGGGCAGCGTCTCCTATGAACTGCGCACACCGCTGACGACCATCGTCGGCTACTCCGAACTGCTGGAACTGCAAGGCGATCTGCCCAAGCGAAGCCGGCAGCACGCGGGCGCCATCCGCGTCGCCGCCAGCCAACTGGCGACCTCAATCGACGATGTGCTGGACATGGCCCAGATTGATGCGGGCGAGATGGAACTGACATTGGGCGATGTCCGGGTCAGCGATCTTCTGGACACCGCAGCCGAAAAGGTGCGGGCCCGGATCGAGGGCCGGGGCGCGACCCTGACCGTGACTTGTCCGGCGGGTCTGCGTCCCATCCGCGCCGATGCGCAGCGGGTCGGGCAGGCGCTGGAGCATCTTCTGGACAACGCCGCCCGTGCGGTGGGCGAGGGCGGCTCGGTCAATCTGATCGCCGAGGGCGCACCTTCCGAGATCCGTCTCCGGGTCGAGGACAGCGGGCGGGGTATTCCCTACCATCTGCAAGCCCATGTCTTTGATCGCTTCGTCCGGCGCGAGCGGGGCGGCCCGGGGGTCGGTCTGGCGCTGGTGAAGGCGCTTGTCGAGTTGCACGGCGGCTGGGCCGAGGTGGAGAGCGAACCCGGCAAGGGCGCGGCCTTCATTCTGCATCTGCCCCTGGAAGCAGCGAGCGTCGCCGCCGCGCCGGAGTTGCGGCTCGGCTAGTTTGGTATAGAGCGGCGGAGAACTTCAGGATCCGCCCTATGGCCAAGCTGCTCAAGACCGCCCTCATCTACGACTTCGACGGCACCCTCGCCCGCGGGAACATGCAGGAAGTCAGCTTCATTCCGTCCGTGGGCATGGGCATCGGCGACTTCTGGGGCGAGGCCGAGGCGCTGACCAAGGAAGCCGACGGCGACGGCATCCTGATGTACATGCAGCTGATGCTGCAGCACGCCCGCCAGAACGGCGCGCCGATCACCCGCGAGGGGCTGCGTGAGCACGGGCAGGACGTGAAGCTGTTCGACGGCCTGAAAAGCGACCTGACCGGCAAGGGCTGGTTCGAGCGCATCAACGCCAAGGGCCGCGAGTACGGCTTGGATATCGAGCACTACATCGTCTCCGCCGGGCTGGAGGAGATGATCGACGGCTGTCCGATCCGCGATGAGTTCCACCATGTGTTCGCGTCGAAATTCGTCTACGACAAGGATGGCGTCGCCATCTGGCCGGCGGTGGGTGTGAACTACACCACCAAGACTCAGTACCTCTTCCGCATCAACAAGGGCGTGCTGAACCACTGGGAGCACGACAAGATCAACAAATTCATGGCTGACGACGCCCGCCCGATCCCGTTCGAGCGGATGATCTTCCTGGGCGACGGGGACACCGACGTTCCGACCATGAAGATGATGCACACCAAGGGCGGCTTCTCGGTCGCCGTCTACGATCCGCGTAACTCCGAGCGGGACCAGAAGAAGATCTATTCGCTGATCTCGGAGGATCGCGTGAACTTCGTCGCGGCCGCTGACTATCGTGAGGGCTCGGCGCTGGACCTGATCGTGAAGGGCCTGATCGGCCGTATCGCCATCACCGCCAAGACCATGCCCGAAGGCATCTGATCGCTGCATCCGGAACCGTCATCGGCGGCGACTACCCTTATGAAGGCGGATGAACCGCCGGGGGAGATGTCCATGCTGACCCGACTGACCGGCCTGCTGACGCTGATCACCGCCCTATTGTTCGGAGGGGCGGCCATGGCGCAGGACGTGACCCAAAGGCCCATCGCGGGTTTCCCGCACGCCGTCCTCTATACTGTGGGGGACCAGCCGAAGCCCGTCGTCGTCATCCTGCACGGCGCGGACGGCAACGATGAGGCCGGCGTTCGCTTCGGCCCCATCCTCGCCCGCATGGGATACGCCGCTGTCGGGCTTCCCTACTATTCGCCGAACTGGGGCGAGTACGGCCCGCCGCCGAAATTCCCGAACCTTCCGGGGAGCTTCATCGACATTCGGGTCGATCAGATCGCGGAACTGCGCGAGGCGCTGCGCGGCATGGCGGGCGCCGACGTGGAGCGGTTCGGCCTGTTCGGGGTGTCCAAGGGCGCCGAATTCGCCCTGATCGCGGGCAGCCGCTATCCGTGGATCGACAGCATTGTCGCCTATGCGCCGACCGACGTGGTCTGGGAGGGCTGGGGTCTGGAAATGGTGGAAGCAGAGGGGACGCGGTCGTCCTTCTCCTTCAATGGCCGTCCCCTGCCGTTCACGCCCTATCGCGGCTTTGTGGAAGGCCTGTTGGCCGGTCCTGCCGCCGACCTGCGCGCGATCCACGAGAATGGCCGAGCCGATCACCCGGACAAGGCCGCCGCAGCGCGCATCCCGGTTGAGGCCTATCCGGGGAACCTGTTGCTCATCGCCGGGGGACGGGACGCCCAGTGGAACGCGTCCGCCGCCGCCACGACCATTCTGGAAACCCGGACCCGCGCTGGTTTGGAGACCACGGCCCTCATCTACCCGGATGCGGGCCATGATCTGGTCGGCGACGGCGGCGTGCGCCAGGTGGAGCGTAGCGGGGGCTCTCCCGAGGCCGATGCGGCGGCTCGTCAGGACGCTTGGCCCAAGGTCGTGGCCTTCATGGCGCGAACGCTCGACTAACGGCCGCCGGCCCGCAGATAGGCCGCACGAGCGTCTGCCAGACGCGATGGGGTCAGGCCGCGCAAGCTGGCTTGGCCTGTGCGTTTGAAGCCTGCCTCCTGCCCTTTTGACCACGCCAACTCGGCTTCTATGGCGATGCCTTGGGTCAGATCGACGATCTGGACCTGTTTGGGCACGGCCAGGTTGCGGTCCAATCGCACCTTCAGGCCGGTGGCCGAGACGTCGGCGATGAGGCACGGCATTTCCAGCCCGGGCGCGACCACGATTCCTCGCGCGTTGACGGGTGAGCGCGGTTCAAGGCGACGGTCCTGGAAAGTCATGAGGTGATAGTGACCGGCAGACGGTTTCGATCCAGTTGCACAATGACGTCCGCGCGTACCCCGCCGTCGATCATTCGACGGGTAAGACGTTCGAAATACTGGATGAAATCGGCGATCCCGTGACATTCTTCGGGCGTCAGGGGGCGACCGCGCAGGCTTTCTTCCTGTTCGCAGCGCCAATCGAGAACGGTGTCGAAGCCCGGGGCGCGGAGGTACAGTCGCGCATCCAGTCGGTCCGCCAGCGCCAGATAGCGGGCGCCTGCCGCGTCGTTCACAGCTTTGCGCCAGACGGCGTCCGGGTCCTGTTTGCGCTCGAGGATGTTCAAGGGGGTTGCGAGAGCGTCCGCGGCTTCAGGCAGGGCGCCGAGGCACCAGCCGTCGATCAGGATAACGCGGGGGCGTCCGCGAAAGCGTGACCAGTCGTCTTCCGACAGCCGGTCGTCGGTGAGCTTGTCGAAGACGGGCAGCGGAGTTTCGCTATCCGGATCGGCGTTGGAGAGGGCTATGATTGTCCGCTCCAGAAGACCGAGATCGTGTGTTCCGGGCGGGCCGCGTGTGGCGAACAGAGGGTGGATGTCTAGCGCGAGGTCAGCCCGTTCGCCCCGCGTCAGATAGACATCATCCAGCGAGAGCTGCACCCCACCGAACGCCCCGGCGGCCTTGCGCGCCAGTGTCGTCTTGCCCGAGCCCTGCGATCCCGCGACGCCGATGACTGGCGGACGATCCTGTGGCCCCGCCGCGATCAGGCGGCCGACCACGGCGATCAGGTCGAGGCTCAGTGCTGGTTTTCCGGCAGGCGGACCACCAGACCCTCCAGATCATCCGAGACGCGGATCTGGCAGGACAGGCGGCTGTTCGGCTGAACGTTCTCCGCGAAGTCCAGCATGGACTCCTCCATAGCGGACGGACGGCCCGTTTCGGCCTGGAACGCTTCGTCCACATAGACGTGGCAGGTCGCGCAGGCGCAGGCGCCGCCGCAGTCGGCGTCGATGCCCGGGACATTGTTCCGGATCGCGCCTTCCATCACGCTGAGGCCGTTCTTGACCTCCACGGTGTGCTCTTTGCCGTCGTGCTCGACGTAGGTGATCTTGGCCATGTGGGGCTGCTATCAGACTATGAACGGGCGACATAGACCCAGGCGTCGAGCCCGGATTCCAGTGTCACCCGGATGCGGTGGTAATCATCGACCTCATAGTCGTCGGCGGCATGCAGCTCGGCGTCGGTGACGCGGAAGACCACGCCCTCGATCCGTCCTGAACCGTCCGTCGTAGGTCGAACAATCGGGTGGTGGGTCAGGCCGCTCTCGGCGATCACGTTCGGATCGGTGATCTCGACCATGGTCCGCTCATAGCCGCCCAAGGCGTCCGCCAAGCCATCCAGCCGTCGCCCGAAGTTCACCCCCTGCACCTGCGGGTCCTGAAGGGTGCCGTAGGAGAAAAGGAGAACTTCGGTCATCCGGGTCAGGCCGAGGCCTTTTCCTTCTTGCGGCTCGGCGAGACCATCAGTTTCTTGGTCTCGGCGATGGCCTTGGCCGGGTTCAGCCCCTTCGGGCAGACCTGGGCGCAGTTCATGATCGTGTGGCAGCGATAGAGCTTGAACGGGTCCTCGAGATCATCGAGGCGCTTGTCTGTCGCGTCATCGCGGCTGTCAGCGATCCAGCGGTAGGATTGCAGCAGGGCCGCCGGGCCGAGGTATTCTTCCTGGTTCCACCAGTAGCTCGGGCATGAGGTCGAGCAACAGGCGCACAGGATGCACTCGTACAGACCGTCCAGCTTGGCGCGGTCCTCCGGCGACTGCAGACGCTCCGTGGTCGGATCGGGCTCGTCCGACTGGAGGTAGGGCTGGATCGAGTCGTACTGGGCGTAGAACAGGCTCAGGTCGGTCACCAGATCCTTGACCACCGGCTGGTGCGGCAGAGGCGCGATCGAGATTGTGTCCGAGGCGCACTCGTCCATGCCCTTGGTGCAAGCCAGTGTGTTGCGTCCGTCGATGGTCATCGAACACGAGCCGCAGATGCCCTCGCGGCACGACCGGCGGAAGGCGAGGGTCGGGTCGATCTCGTTCTTGATGTGGATCAGGGCGTCCAGGAGCATCGGCCCATGATCGTCGGCCGAGACCTCGAAGATGTCCCAACGCGGATCGGCGTCGACCTCGGGATCATACCGATAGACCTTGTAGGTCTTGACGTTCTTCGCGCCGGCGGGGGCCTTGTGAACCTTGCCGGTGGTGGGCTTCGAGCCCCGGGGGAGAGCAAGCTGGACCATTAGTACACCCGCGCCTTGGGTTCGATGTACGAGACCTCGTCGGACATCGTGTAATTGTGCACCGGACGATAGTCGATCTTCACCGCGTCTCCCGGGGTCTTCCAGGCGAGGGTGTGCTTCATCCAGTTTGTGTCGTCGCGATCCGGATAGTCCTCGCGGGCGTGGGCGCCGCGCGATTCCGTCCGGTTCAGGGCCCCCTCGATGGTGACAAGGGCCTGATCGATCAGGTTGTCGTACTCGAGGGTTTCGACCAGATCGGTATTCCAGATCAGGCCGCGATCCGTGGTCTTGATGTCATTGCCCTGGGCGTGGATGGCGCGCAGTTTGGCGACGCCTTCCTCCAGCGTCTTGCCGGTGCGGAACACGGCGGCGTCCGACTGCATGGCCCGCTGCATCTCTATGCGCAGCTTGGCGGTCGGGGTTGAGCCGTCGGCGAAGCGGAAGCGGTCCAGACGGGCCAGGTGGCTATCGGTTGTCGAGGCCGGGGCGTCCGGCACCTTCGACGTCTTGTCGACGACCTCCCCGGTGCGCAGACCGGCGGCCCGGCCGAACACGACCAGATCGGTCAGGGAGTTGGAGCCCAGACGGTTGGCGCCGTGCACCGAGACGCAGGCGGCTTCGCCCACGGCCATCAGGCCCGGAACCACGCTGTCCGGGTTGCCGTCGCGCAGCGTCAGCACCTCGCCGTGATAGTTCGTCGGGATGCCGCCCATGTTGTAGTGGACCGTCGGCAGGACAGGGATCGGCGCCTTGGTGACGTCGACGCCGGCGAAAATCTTGGCCGATTCCGAAATGCCGGGCAGGCGCTGGTGCAGGATCGCCGGATCGAGGTGATCCAGGTGCAGGAAGATGTGGTCCTTGTTCGGACCCACGCCGCGGCCTTCGCGGATTTCGATGGTCATGGAGCGGCTGACCATGTCGCGGGGGGCCAGGTCCTTCACGGTCGGCGCATAGCGCTCCATGAAGCGCTCGCCTTCCGAGTTGGTCAGGTAACCGCCTTCACCACGCGCGCCCTCGGTGATCAGGCAGCCGGCGCCGTAGATGCCGGTCGGGTGGAACTGCACGAACTCCATGTCCTGCAACGGCAGGCCGGCGCGCAGCACCATGGCGTTGCCGTCGCCGGTGCAGGTGTGGGCCGAGGTGGCCGAGAAATAGGCGCGACCGTAACCGCCGGTGGCCAGAATGACCATCTTGGCGCGGAAGCGGTGCAGGGTGCCGTCGTCCAGCTTCAGCGCGGTCAGGCCGGTGCAGGCGCCGTCCTGCATGATCAGGTCCAGGCCGAAATATTCGACGAAGAACTCGACCTCGCGACGGACCGACTGGCCGTAGAGGGTGTGAAGAATGGCGTGACCGGTGCGGTCGGCGGCGGCGCAGGTGCGTTGCACCGGGCCTTCGCCGTAGTTGCGGGTCATGCCGCCGAAGGCGCGCTGGTAGATCTTGCCTTCGTCGGTGCGTGAGAACGGCACGCCCCAGTGTTCCAGCTCATAGACCGCCTTGGGGGCCTCACGGACCAGATACTCGATGGCGTCCTGGTCGCCCAGCCAGTCCGACCCCTTCACGGTGTCGTACATGTGCCATTTCCACGAGTCCTCGCCCATGTTGCCGAGCGAGGCGGAGATGCCGCCCTGCGCCGCGACGGTGTGCGAGCGGGTCGGGAACACCTTGGTGACGCAGGCGACCTTCAGGCCCTGCTGGGCGGCGCCGAGAGCGGCGCGGAGGCCGGAGCCGCCGGCGCCGAGGACGACGACGTCATATTCGTGATCGACAAATTCGTAAGCAGCCACCGGTCAGGCTCCGATACCCGCCGGCAGAGGGGCGGAGCCCAGAGCCAGACGCACGATGAAGAAGACGCTGGCCGCGGCCAGGGCGAAGAAGAAGAGGTTGACCAGGAACAGCGACAGGCCCTTGGCGCCCGGCGTGTGAACATAGTCCTCGACGATCACCTTCCACGCGAGGGCGGCGAAGGTGGAGAAGATGATGGCCGTGGCGGCCAGCAGGACGGCGTTCACCGGGCTGGCGAACCAGTCCATCACCATAGCGTGGGAGGCGCCGGTCAGGCTGAAGGCGACCCAGCCCACCCACAGGCCCAGCGGCATCAGCAGCAGCAGGCAGACCCGCTCCAGCGCCCATTCTTTCGCGCCGTGACGCTCGGAAATCTTGACGTTCTTCTTGAACTTTGCCGGACCGCTCACAGCGAAACCCTCCCGGTGGCGAACAGGGCCGCCCAGAACAGGATCGCCAGCGGGATCGGCGCCCACACGGCGATGTTGGACAGCAGAGTGGCCGACTTCAGCGTCAGGCCGTTGCCGGTGTCATTGATCAGGTGGCGCCCGCCGTTCAGCACGAACGAGAACAGCACCACGGTCAGGCCGAAGCCGATGAACAGGCCGAATGGCGAGCCGGCGAGCCCGCGGGCCGTCTCATAGGCCTCGGGCCCGCAGGCGGCCAGTCCCAGCCAGGCCAGCCCGAAGAAGGCTCCGACGCTTGCGGCGCCGATGGTGACACGGAACAGGATCGAGGCCGTCATGGTGACGTGCCAGCGCCAGGTCTGCAGATGGGGCGAAAGGGGCGTGATGCGGCCGTTGGGCTGACGCACGAAGCGACCGGTCCGGTCGGTCGCCTTGTCACCCGTCGTTGGGGAGCTCGACATTTGCGAATGGTTCTCAAAAAACCTGAGCGAAATCAGTCGCTCGAAATCGGTGAACAGGCTTTAGTCAGCGACGGCGGGAGGGTCAACGCAGCCAAGGTTCACAACTTTCGCCCGATGACCTCACGGACGGCGCGTTTTCTCATCACAATTTCGAGCGCGGGCGATCTGTAGTAGCTTTGGAAACCTTCGCACGGCAGCTTAAGGCGCATGTCAGGCCTTATCGTCTTCGCACTTGCGGGCGCTCTCCTGCAGCAGTCCGCCCCGCATCCCTCCTCGCAGGTGCTGTATTCGGCGCCCGCGATCCGTCCGTTCGAGCCGAACTCCAGCTTCGGAAGAGAAAACGCACAGGGAGACGGCGACGAAACCCAACGGCCCCCGCTGGCCGCCGCGGTCTCTGTCGACGCCTATGCGCGGTCCTATGAGTTTGTGCCGGGGGCGGTCGAGGTCGCCTACAATCGTGGCGTGACCAATGCCGAGCTTCGGGTTGATCAGACCTCCGGGCCGCTCGACGGGAGCTGGCGCGTGTCTGATGAGAGGGGTCACGTCCTGTTCGGTCTGGTGATGAGCGATCCGCGCAGCGGTCCGGTCGAGGGCGGCTGGCGTAATCCGGACGGCTTCGGCGTCGCCACGGCCAGCGGTCGCACCATCACGCTGGAAGGCATGGGGGTTCTGACGCTGGAGCCCGCGCGCGGCGGCGGCTGGCGGGGAACCCTGGCCTCCAACGGCCGGTCCCGGGCTGTGTCGGTCTCTCGCCCCGACTGATCGTTACTGGCTGAGCCGCAGCCGGGAAATTGCAGCCTGCAGCGCGGGCGCCCCATAGGGCGTCGCGGGCCCTCGACCCCAGACCGGATCGGGCCAGACGGCGTCGTCATGACGGCGTCCGACGACGTGCACATGCAATTGGGCCGTGATGTTGCCGATGGCGCCGACGTTCAACTTCTGAACCGGACGGCCTGATGTCTCACCGAGCAGCCGCACCATATCGCCGGCCCTCAGGACTTCGTCCATCAGGGCCGTGCGCTCGTCCCGCCCCAGATCTTCCAGTTCGTGTAGCCCGGTCCGCCGGGGGATGAGGATCAGCCACGGGAAGCGGCTGTCATCCTGCAGCCGCACCTGACACAGCGGCCAGTCGAGGGCGATGACGGACCCGGCGTCGAAGGCGGGGTCGGCTTTGAAGTCAGTGGACATGACGCCTCGGTCGCCTGTCGGTGGCCGGGCGTCAAGCCGTCCGGTCAGTTCAGGGCGTAGACCACGCAGGCGCGGTCGGTCAGTTCACGCAGCGGCGGTTGCAGCGCCAGCCTCGCCGCCTCGATCTGGGCCTCGGTCGGCGCGCCGGCTCCGGCGGGTGGAGGCGGCGGAGGGGGAGGCGGCGGCGCTCCCGGTGCGCGCTGGACGCGAGCGCCGGTCACCGCGACGTCCTCGACCGTTGTTGCGCCTTCGACGCCGGAACTGTAGGACGGCCAGCCGGCCAGGACATCCGTCTCGCACGCTCGCCCGGTCGGGTCGATGACCCTGACTCCGCCGAGGTCAGCTCCGGCGTTCCCGGCGGCGGCGCGGGCGCGGCGGGCCGCATCCTTGACCGCCTCGCCCTGCAGCCAGGTCTTCACCGCATTCTCCGCCTCGAGATTGAAGCGCACGGCGCTGACGGAGGTCGGCTGGGAGGCGATCACCGTCGCATAGGCGCGTTCCAGCACAGACACGTCCCGGAGGGTCACCGAGACGCTGGCGTCGGCCTGATAGCGGGCGATGCGGTCGGCGCGGACGTTGTCGCGCAGGACGCCGTTCTCATCGCGATACTGGTCGTAGATCGGTCGGGTGGTGATCGAGGTCTCCACACGGGCGACATCGACGCCATAGGCGGCCAGCGCCTGACTGAGGGCGCGGACCTGATCGGCGGCCTTGCGCGAGGCCTCGGCGGCGGTGCGCTCGACCGACTGGAAGGTGGCGTTGAAGGCGGCCCGGTTGGCCGGAACCTCCGTGCGAACATAGCCGACCGAAGCAATGACCGGATCGCGCATCCACCAGGGGGCGGGGACGTAACGATCGCCAATCGCGGCGGGCGGGGTCTGGGCGAGGCCGACGGATGGCGCGAGGGCCGATCCGAGGGCGGTGAAGGTCAGCAGGACGGCGGTTAAACGAGACATTCCGGTACTCCCTGTCGCCCGGTCAGCCTGACGCGCGCGGGCCGGCCGGGAAAGGGCACGGGACCTTGTCGTCAGGTCTTGTCAGGTCTGGGATAGGGGTCGGAAATACCTGTATCCTGTGCGGCGCGGATCACCGGATTTTCGGCGGTTCAATGCGATCCTCATTCCTCCCGGCGGAGACCCTTCATGCCCCTCGACGCCCTGCGCGACCAGATTCCGGCCTATGCCCGCGACATTTCCCAGAACATGGACTCGTTGATCGAGGAGACCATTCTGAGCGAGCAACAGAAGTGGGGTTGCTTCCTCGCTTCGGCTCACGGCATCGGCGTCGCGCCGGTGGTGAAGGCGATTGAGGCCCAGGCCACGACTGTCCTGTCGCCTGAAGCCATGAGCGTGGCCAAGTCGGCGGCGGCCATCATGGGCATGAACAACGTCTACTTCCGGGCGCTGCACATCATGAAGAACCCCGAGTACGCCACGCTTCCGGTTCGCCTGCGCATGAACGTGAACCGCAATCCGGGCGTCGAGCGGGTTGACTACGAGCTCTGGGCTCTGGCGGTGTCGGCCATCAACGGCTGCGGCGCCTGTCTGGACGCACATGAAGCGACGCTGCGCGAACATGCCGTGCCCAACACGCAGATCCAGTGCGCGCTCCGGATCGGCGCGGTGGTCCATGCGGTCAGCCGCATAGTGTCGTCAGAGGCGGCTCTGGCCTCCTAGGGCTGCATAGCGACGGGCGAGGCCCAGTCGGTATCCTTCAGAGCTGCGGCATAGGTCCGGCTGACCGGCGCGACGAGCGAGTCAGAAAGGCGCAACTCGCCCCGTCCCCCCTTCCAGCGGGCGGTTTCCACCCCGGCTCGCGCCACCCACCACGAGCGATGGGTCTGGAAGCCGTCGCAGTCGGACAGCGCCGCCAGCGCATCGCTGAATCGCATCAGGATCAGGCTGGAGCCGGCCTCGGTGTGGATGCGCAGGTAGTGGTCCTCCGCCTGTACGGCGATCAGCCTTGAGCGCGCCAGCCGGGGTGTCAGCTTCGCCCGGATCGCCGGGGGCGTCTGGTTGTCTGCGACCGGCAAGCGAGCATTCGGCGCCGCCATCCTGCGAATTGCGGCGGATGCGATGATGATCGCGATGTTGACGGTCAGCACATCGGGCAAGAGCGGCAGATAGCTTTCCGCAGCGGCGTGGGGCCCGAAGAACACGACCGGAATCACGGACACCCAGCCGGTGATCGGCAAGGTCATCACCGGCAATTGAATGGTGATGAACAGAACCGGGCGATCCCGGAAGATGTGTCTGAGGGCCACCTCGACCAGGGCGGCGATGACCCCGCCGCCGATCAGCGCCATCTGCCAGTAGATGTTACGCAGCCCCGGGCTCATCGCGCCCGTGCCGAAGGCTTCAATCGCGGACAGGAAGAGTCCGAGAAGGACCAGTGCGTTGAATTCCGCAACGGTCGCGCGACCCAGAAGGGGGCGCCGCAGGACATTGATCAACTGCACCTTGGTCACGCGCGGCCCCGTTCGCGAAGGAACCTGCTCCGTTCGCGAACGGAACGCTGACACGTCCCCGGGGGGTGGTTCAAGCCGCCCTTCTCAAACAGGGGAGCGGTCTTGTGAAGCGATTGATGAAGGTGGCGGGGTTCAGTCTTCTGATCCTGATGGCGCTGGGGGTCGCCTTGCTGAGCGCGCGTTATCTGGCGCCCGATCCGGCATTCCCCGCCCCGCCGGTCATCCCGCATCTGGAGCACCGGCCGTGGGCGCTGGTCGTTCATGTCGCCGGGGGGGTCACGGCCCTGACGCTCGGGCTGTTCCAGTTGGTTACCCGCAGAGGCGTGCGCCTGCGGTGGCATCGGTTCGCCGGACGGGGCTATGTGCTCGCCTGTCTGTCCAGCGCGGTCGCGGGGGCGTGGCTCGCCCTGACAACGTCGGCGGGACCAATCGCTGGCGTGGGTTTCGGCGGCTTGGCGGTGGTGTGGTTCTTCACGACCGTCATGGGGTGGCTTAAGGTCATTCGCGGTGATCTGACCGGTCATCGGCGCTGGATGATCCGCAGCCTTTCGCTGACGCTGGCTGCGGTCACGCTGAGAGTTCTGCTGCCCCTCGCGGCCCTCAGCGGGCTGCCGTTCGAAGAAGCCTACCGCGCCATCTCATTCCTGTGCTGGCTGCCCAACCTGCTGATCGCGGAGCTGTGGTTGTGGCGGGTCCACGGAGCCGACAGTTCGCCCGTGGTCAGGCCCCCGGCGTCTCGCCGTGCTCCACATAATGCATCAGGCGGTCGTACTGGCCCTGCATGACGGCGTCGACGCCGTCAGCCCAAGCCCCGACGCCCGCGCCTTCGACCCTGAACGTCATGATCACCGTCACATCCGCGGCGTTCGCGTCTGGCCAGCTGAAGGTCAGGTCGGCCCTGGATGTCCGGCCCTTCAGAGGGCCCAGCGCCGCGTTCAGGCTCAAGTGGTCATCATCCAGCAGAATGACCCGACCATGCTCGAAGGACGTGCCGTCGGCCAATCGTTCACAAAGACAGGCGCCGGGCTCAAGCCGGATCGACAGATTGGAGGCATCGCCGCTGTAGGTATGTGCGCCGTCCCACCAGGCGCCGATGGATTCGAGCGCCATTACGACCTCGCCCGCCGAAGTCTCGATGGACCTGGCGTACCGAAGGGTGAAGCCGTCGGCGCTCCGCTCCACCACTTCCGCGGCGGCGGGGCCCGCCGGCAAGGCCAGCGCCCCGGCGATGAGCAGTGATTTCAGCATGGCCCTTCCTCCTGACAGCCAATGGCCGCCGATCAGAGGGCGGCGTCAAGTCAGGCGGACTGGAAGGTCAGGGGCGCGCCCCAGAACTGGCTGACCCGCTCGGACTGCGGACCCGGATTTCCGGTGGTCAGGAAGTCACGACGGCCGGAGCCGCCGAGCGCGTACTCCGGGTGCCGTGCGAAGTAGCGCTCCAGCGCATCGGCCACGGCGGCGGGCTGGTGAATGATCGCGGTTTCAGCCGGCAGGGCGGCGGCGAAGATATCGGCGACGATCTCGTAGTGGGTGCAGCCGAGGATCGCCTTGTCCGGGTGGCGGCCGATGCGCCGACGCAGGGCGTCGACATGATCACGGACCACGACTTCCAGCTCCTCTGTCGGCGCGCCCAGCTCGATCAGGCCCGCCAGACCGGGGCAGGGTTCGGAGAAGACGGCCAGATCCTCGCGGCGCTTGTCGATCTCGATCTCATAGACCCGGCTCATGGCCGTGGCGGCGGTGCAGAAGACGCCGTTGACGGCGATAGCCTCGACCTTCTCACCTTCCGCCCGATGCTCGGCTTCATAGGTCCAGGGCAGGCCGGTGGCGGCTTCGATGGTCGGCACGATGATGCCCAGCACATTGACCGGGCGGCCATGACGCGCCCGCGCTTCCGGCACCCAGGTCTGTTGCAGGCGGCGCAGGGCGATGGCGCTGGCGGTGTTGCAGGCCAGGACGATGACATTGGCTCCGGCCTCGAACAGCCGTTCGCAGCCCGCGCGGGTCAGATCGACGATTTCCTCGCCGCCTCGGCCGCCATAGGGGGCGTTGGCCTGATCGGCCAGATAGACGAAATCCCGCTCGGGAAAGCGTCGGGTCAGTTCACGGTGGACGGTCAGCCCGCCCACGCCGGAGTCAAAAACGCCAATGGCCATGGGCGCGATTTAGCCGCGCCGCCCGCTTCCGTCCATGGCTGGAGCTTCGGCCTCGTTCGTGTGACAGTCCGCCCGCTCCGGGTCCAGGGTCCGGGGAAACGAACCGACGCTACGGAGTTCCCATGCACAGACGCCATCTTCTCATCGCCGGAGGCAGCCTTATGGCTTTGACCGCCACCGCAGGCTGCGCGACGACCGGAGGCGCCGCGGGCTCCACCGGCGGTATGGCCGAGGACGCCCGGGTCGCCCGCGCTGTCCTGCCGGTTCAGACGCCGCGCGCCGAGCTGCTGCAGGTCTGGACCGGGCCTTATGAGGGCGTGCCCCCGTGGGACAAGGTCACCGCGCCGAAGCTCCGTGAAGCGATCCTTGAAGGCATCGAGCTGCGTCGCGCCGAAATCACGGCCATTGCCGACAACCCCGACGCCCCGACCTTCGCCAACACCTCGGTCGCCATGCAGATGGCGGGTGAACCGCTGGGTCGGGCCATGGCCCTGTTCGGCGTGATGACCTCGAACATCGGCTCGGCCGACTATCAGGCGCTGGATCGTGAAGTCTCGCCCCTGCTCTCCGCCGCGGGCGATGAGATCACCTTCAACGAAAAACTGTTCAACCGCATCAAGACGGTTGCCGACAACGCACAGGCCATGGGCCTGACCGCCGAACAGACCCGCATCGTCACCCGCAGCCGCGATGCCTATATCCGGGGCGGCGCCGCCCTGGACGCGGGCAAGAAGGCCGAGCTGGGCCGCATCAACACCGCCCTGTCCAACGCCTTCACCAGTTTTGGCCAGAAGGTCGTGGCGGACGAAAACACCTGGACGGTCATCACGACCGAAGCGGGCGTGGCCGGTCTGCCCGCCTCGAACAAGGCCGCCGCCGCCGCCGCTGCGCGCAGCCGCAATGTTCAGGGCTGGGCCATCGTCAACACGCGCTCGAGCGTCGATCCCTTCCTGACCTTCGGCGACGACCGCGCCCAGCGCGAGATCGTGTGGCGCAAGTTCGTGAACCGTGGCGACAACGGCGACGCCAACGACACCAATGCGACCATCGCCGAGATCGTTCGTCTGCGGGATCAGCGCGCCAAGCTGCTGGGCTATCGCAACCACGCTGAACTGCGCATGCAGGACACCATGGCCAAGACCCCGGCCGCCGCGATGGACCTGATGAACCGCGTCTGGGCTCCGGCCAAGGCCCGTGTGGCCGAGGAAGTGGCGGACATGCGCGCCATCGCCGGCCATGACATCGAGCCCTGGGACTACCTGTACTACGCCGAGAAGGTGAAGAAGCAGAAGTACGACCTCGATCAGAACGAGCTGAAGCCCTACTTCGAACTGGGCGCGGTCAAGCGTGGCGCCTTCTACATGGCCGAACGTCTGTATGGTCTGGAGTTCAAGGCCCTGCCGAAGGGCGTGGTCCCGGGCTTCACGCCGGACGTCGAGGTGTTCGAGGTCAACGACAAGGCGACCGGTCGCAACGTCGGCCTGTTCTATTCGGACGATTTCGCCCGCGCCGGCAAGCGCTCGGGCGCCTGGGCGACCAGCTATCGCTCGCACTCGACCTATGACGGTCGCAAGAATGTCCTGTCCTCGAACAACAACAACTTCACCAAGCCGGGCGAGGGCGAGCCCCTGCTGATCTCGCTGGACGACGCCGAGACCCTGTTCCACGAGTTCGGCCACGCCCTGCACTCGTTGAACTCCACGGTGAACTATCCGGCGCTGGGCGGCACGCCGCGCGACTTCGTGGAGTATCCGTCACAGGTGCATGAACACTGGGTGCTGTCGCGCCCGATCCTTGACGGCTTCATGAAGCACTATCAGACCGGCGAGCCCATGCCGCAGGCGCTGGTGGACAAGGTCGAGCGCGCCTCCACCTTCAATCAGGGCTATGCGACCGTCAGCTATCTGTCGTCAGCGCTGGTTGATATGGACCTCCACACCCAGGCCACGCCGCCGACCGACATCGACGCCTTCGAACGCGACAGCCTGGCGCGCTACGGCATGCCGAAGGAGATCGTGATGCGGCACCGCCTGCCGCAGTTCAATCACCTGTTCACGTCGGACGCCTACTCCGCCGGCTATTACAGCTACCTTTGGTCGGAGGTGATGGACGCCGACACCTGGGCCTACTTCGAGGAGTCTGGCGACGTCTTCAATCCGGAGATCGGCCGTCGTTACAAGGAGATCATCTTGGCGCCGGGCAACACCACGGATCGGGGCGAAGCCTACCGCGCCTTCCGTGGCCGCGACCCGGACGTGGCGGCCCTGTTGCGGGTGCGGGGCTTCCCCACCAGCTGAGGCTGACAGATCTGTACAAAGGAAAGGCCGGTGGTTCGCCACCGGCCTTTCTCACTGGGTGGGCGAGGCTGAGGCGGCGCCCGTCGCAAGATCAGTAGGCCACGACGGCCCGGCTGGCGGCGTAGTCGACCTGGGCTGTGCCGGGCAGTTGGCGCAGGGCTTCGCGGCGGACAGCGGCTTCGCAGAAGTCGCGGTCGCTCAGGCGGCTGCCCGGACGGCGGGCGGTCCGGCACAGGTCGCGAGCGGCGACCTCGATGCGCTGATCGAGCGCGGCGGCGCCCGCCGACGAGGCCAGGTTCAAATCGGCCCATTGGATGCGGGCCTCCTGCGCCGACGCCGAACCGGCGGCGAGGAGGGACAGGGCGGCGGTCAGGGAAGCGAGGGTCTTCATGGCGGTCTCCTGCGGAGCGCTGCGTCACTCGGGGGTGGTGACGGAAGGCCGTATGAGCCGCGCCTGTTTCAGGCCCGTGAGACTTCGACGGCGAAATCGAGACGCCGCATTAAATCGCCGAAACCTGACCGTTGATCAGCCGCTGTTGCGCAAACCGGCGGCCACGCCGTTGAGCGCCAGAAGGATGCCTTCACGGACGCGGGGGTCATCGTCCCCGGCGCGCCGGCGGCGGATCAGTTCGATCTGCACGTGGTTCAGCGGCTCGACATAGGGCATGCGCAGCCGGATCAGCCTGTCCAGTTCGGGTTGGCCGCCCAGCAGGGCCTCCTGACCGGTAATGGCCAGAACCGCAGCCTCCGTTCGGTCCCACTCGGCCCGGATGGCTGAGAACACCCGATCCGCCAGAGCGGCGTCCGGAACAAGACCGGCGTAGCGTTTGGCGATGGTCATATCCGCCTTGGCCATGACCATCTCCATGTTCTGGATCAGGGTCCGGAAGAAGGGCCAGTCGCGGTGCATGGCCTGAAGCTCATCGACCGATACGCCCTCGACGGCTGAGCCGAAGCCGAACCAGCCCGGCAGCATGACCCGGCTCTGGCTCCAGCTGAACACCCATGGAATGGCCCGTAAATCCTCGATGGCGGTGGACGCGGTGCGTGAAGCAGGCCGCGACCCGATCTTCAGATCGGCGATCTCCGCGATGGGGGTGGCGGCGCGGAAATAGTCGACGAAGCCGTCGGTCTCATAGACCAGCGCCCTATAGGCGCTCATCGAGGCCTGCGAGAGCTTCGACAGGGTCGCGCCATGCTTTGCGGTCAGCTCTGCGTCGGGTGGCGGCGCCAGTGACGCCAGCAGGACGCCGCAGGTCAGGGCGTCCAGATTGCGACGGGCCACCTCGGGCTCACCGTATTTGTTGGCGATAACCTCGCCCTGCTCCGTCACGCGGATACGTCCGGCGACGGTGCCCTGCGGCTGACCCAGCACGGCGGCGAAGCTGGAGCCGCCGCCACGGCCCACCGCGCCGCCCCGACCATGGAACAGCTGCAGACGCAGGCCGGCCCTGTCGGTCACCTCAAGCAGGGCGCGCGACGCCTCGTGCAACTCCCACGTCGAGGTCAGATAAGACCCATCCTTGTTGGAGTCCGAATAGCCGATCATCACCTCCTGCACCCCGCGCGCCTTCGCGACGGCGAGGGCGGACGGTTCCTTCAACAGGCGTTCCAGCGTCGGCTGCGAGGCCCGCAGGTCGCCGATGGTCTCGAACAGGGGCGCGGCCTGAACAGGGCAGGACGACGGGTCCTCCGGCCGGAACAGTCCGACCTCCTTCAGCAGCAGATAGACCTCCAGAAGGTCAGAGGCGGCGTCGGTCTTGGAGACGATGTGCGTCCGGATGGCTTGCGGACCGAACAGGCGCAGGGCCTCGGCCGCCGCCTGCAGGATGCGCCGTTCCTTCAGAGTCTCTTCGGCATAGGTCTCATAGGGATTAAACAGCAGACGCCCGGAAGCCAGCTCGGAAGCCAGAACCGCCAGCCGGGCTTCCTCGCTCAGCGCCGAGTAGTCGTCCGTGACACCGGCCACCTTCAGCAGGTCCGCCACGACCCGCTCGTGCACGTCAGAGTTCTGGCGCAGGTCCAGCGTCGCCATGTGGAAGCCGAACACATCGGCGGCGGTAATCAGGCGGGCCAGCCGGTCTTCCGCGAAGACCGCGCCGTGGTTGGCGACCAGACTGTCCTGCAAGACGGCCAGATCGGCCCGGAAGGCCGACGGGCCCTCATAGGGCTCGGCCGCGAAGGCGGCGGCGCGAGGGGCGGGCTGGCCGGTGAGGATCGGGTGTGTCGCCGCCAGCCGGGCGTAGATCTGGCTCAGGACCTTCCGGTAGGGCTCGTCCGCCCGATGCTCGGAGTGATCGCCCGAAATACCGGCCAGCGCGGCAAGCTCGGGCGAGATCACGCTCATCGAGCCTGAGAGGCTCAATTCGGCGCCCAGCGCATTCACCTCGTCCAGATAAAAGCGCAGGACGGCCCGGGCTTGGGTCCGGAAGGCGGCGGTCAGAACCTCCCCGGTGACGTTGGGGTTGCCGTCGCGGTCACCGCCGACCCAGGTGCCGATGCGGATGAAAGGCTCCAGATCTGGCGCGTCCAGCCGCTTGCGCCAATCCGCGAGCTGGGCCGGGGCGACGTGCAGGAAGATGCGTTCGAGGAAGGAGACGACGGTGTCGATCTCATCCTGCACCACCAGTCCGGCCTGCCGGACCAGTCGCGTGGCCCACAGGATCGTGGTCTGTCGGCGCAGACCTGCATCCCGGGTCTCGACATCGCAAGCGGAGCCGTTCTGGTCGCAGGCGTCCAGCAGGTCCGAGACGGCGGCGATACGGTCGATCACGCTCTTGCGGCGGACTTCGGAGGGGTGGGCGGTCAGGACCGGGGAGATCAGGGCGGTCTTCAGCAGGTCACGCGCGTCGTTCGTGGACTGTCCGGCGGCCCTAAGCCGTTCCAGCGCGCCTTCCGGCGTATCCGGTCGGGCGCCCGAGACGGTCTGTTCCCGCGCGCGCCGCTTGCCCGCCCGGTCCTCGGCGACATTGGCCAGAAGGGAGAAGACGGCGAAGCCGTGCGCCAGCCCAACCGCCTGATCCAGCGAAAGCTCGCCCAGCAGGGTCTCAAGCAGGCGGGCGTCCTTCTCGCCGGCGTTCCGGTGCCAGGCGACTGAGGCCTGCCTCACGGCCTCGATCCGGTCGTAGAGTTCGCGCCCGCCCTCGGCGAGGATCACCTCGCCCAGAAGTCCGCCCAGCAGTCGGACTTCTTCGCGCAGCCGGTCGTCGGCGGCCTGGATCATGGTGGTGTCTCGCAGCGAGGAGGCCGGGAGCGTCACCGTATCAGGGGTTTCGGAATGGGCCATGCCTGACGCCAACGCCGAAACCGAAAGTGCGTTCGGCCCGCCGTTTGCAGTTTCCGACCAGAAGCCCGGCCCGCGTGCTGGGTACCCAGAGGAAATGTCATGTCCATTTCGTTGGTTAGTAGTCTGCTGAGCGGCATCGCCGGTCTGACCGGTACGGATTCGACCCGGCAGAATTCGCCGTCCACCCAAGGTTCCGCACGGGACACGGCCCGCTCGGACATTGAGGACATTCGTCAGAAAGGCCTGACGGAATGGGCGCGTGAACAGAAGATGGAGGCGTTGAAGGAGAAGCTTCGCGCTGAAATCCTGTCGGACAAGGGCATGACCGAGCAGGGCGTCGATGCCTTGCCGCAGGAGCAGGGCGCCTCAATCGAGGGTGAGATCGCCCGCCTGATCCAGCAGAAGCTGGAGGAAACCATGCAGCAGCAGGTGCAGGACGCCGCCCGCAACGGAAAGACCGAGGCCGTCCTGCTGGACATCGTGGTATGACCGACGGCGTCAGGTCCTGAGTCGACAAACGCTCGACTTTCCGCCATAAGCCGCCGCTTCCGACGCAAGTGAACCTGCGTCTCCTCCCACACGACCCCGGTTTCGACCGGACGAGGTGGGCGAGAACCCTCTGCCGACGTGATCGTCGCCAGAGGTTGTCTTCGTATGGAGCCGCCCCACCTGCGCAGGGTTTGTGGCCGATTTTCCGGATTCAGGTCGTCGTGACCTGAAGCGAAAATGGGCGTGAGGTAGTTGATGTTCGAGGCTCTGAACGAGCGGCTTTCAGGCGTATTCGACCGGATCACCGGTCGCGGCGCCCTGTCCGAAAAGGATGTGCAGGAGGCGATGCGCGAAGTGCGCGTGGCCCTGCTCGAGGCCGACGTCGCCCTGCCCGTCGTCAAGGACTTCATCGCCTTCGCCACCGAGCGCGCGACGGGCGAAGAGGTCATCCGTTCGGTCAAGCCGGCCGATCAGGTCATCAAGATCGTCTATGACGGTCTGGTCGAAATGCTGGGCGGCGAAGAGCCGGTTCCGCTGAATCTGAACGCCACCCCGCCCGCCGTCTTCCTGATGGCCGGCCTGCAGGGCTCCGGCAAGACGACGACGTCCGCCAAGCTGGCGCTGCGTCTGACCAAGTTCGACCGCAAGAAGGTCATGATGGCCTCGCTGGACACGCGTCGTCCGGCGGCCATGGAGCAGCTCGAAACCCTCGGCAGGCAGATCGAGGTCGCGACGCTTCCGATCGTGAAGGGCGAGAGCGCCGTCCAGATCACCAGGCGGGCGATGACGTCCGCCAAGCTGCAGGGCTTCGACGTCCTGATCCTCGACACCGCCGGCCGCATTACGCTGGATGAGGCCCTGATGGCCGAGGTGGCGGAAGTCGCCTCTATCGCCAGGCCGGTCGAGACCCTGCTGGTCGCCGACAGCCTGACCGGTCAGGACGCGGTTCGCACCGCCAAGGCCTTCCACGAGCGCCTGCCGCTGACGGGCCTGATCCTGACCCGCGCCGACGGCGACGGCCGCGGCGGCGCCATGCTGTCGATGCGCGCCGTCACCGGCCTGCCGATCAAGTATCTGGGCGCCGGCGAAAAGGTCGACCAGCTGGACGCCTTCGACGCCCGTCGCGTCGCCGGTCGCATTCTGGGTCAGGGCGACATTGTCGCCCTGGTCGAGAAGGCGAGCCAGGAGCTTGACGCGTCCAAGGCCGAGGCCATGGCCCGCAAGCTGGCCAAGGGACAGTTCGACCTGAACGATCTCGCCGCCCAGCTCCAGCAGATGAAGAAGATGGGCGGTCTTCAGGGCATCATGGGCATGCTGCCCGGTGTCGCGAAGATGAAAGCACAGATGGCCGACGCCAACATCGACGACCGCATGATCGCCCGCCAGGAAGCGATCATCTCCTCGATGACCAAGGCCGAGCGCAAGAAGCCGGACCTGCTGAACGCCAGCCGCAAGAAGCGCGTGGCCGCCGGCGCCGGTGTCGAGGTTCAGGACATCAACCGCCTGCTCAAGCAGCACCGGCAGATGGCCGACATGGTCAAGTCGCTGTCGCGCGGCGGACCGAAGAAGATGCAGCAGATGGCCGCCATGCTCGGCGGCCTCGGCGGTGGCGGCGGACCGGACATGGCCCGCCTCAAGGCGATGGGCGGGGGCAAGATGCCCGAGCCGAGCGCCGACGAATTGAAAGCCCTTCAGGACCGCATGGCGGGCCTGGGCGGCGGACAACTTCCGGGGGGCCTTCCGGGCCTGCCGGGCTTCCCTCCCAAGAAATAGAACGATCCCTGAAAGAGACCTGAAATGCTGAAGATCCGTCTGGCCCGTGGTGGCGCCAAGAAGCGCCCGTACTACTACATCGTCGTTGCTGACTCGCACGCTCCGCGCGACGGCAAGTTCATCGAGCGCGTTGGCTCGTACAACCCGATGCTGCCGCGCGACGGCGAGCAGAAGCGCGTTGTGCTGAAGGCCGACCGTATCGCTGAATGGCTGTCGAAGGGCGCGCAGCCGACCGACCGTGTCGCTCGCTTCCTGTCGCAGGACGAAGCGTTGGCCGGCAAGGTGAAGTGGACCCAGTCCAACAACCCGAACAAGGCCCAGCCGGGCAAGAAGGCGCAAGAGCGCGCCGCCGAACGCGCCCAGCGCGAAGCTGACCGCGCCGAAGCCGAAGCCGCCGCCAAGGTGGAAGCCGCTGAAGCCGCCCAGCGCGCCAAGGAAGAAGCCGCTGCCGCCGCTGCTGCTGCGGCCGCCGCTCCGGCCGTTGAAGAAGCTCCGGCTGAAGCCGCTGCTGAAGAAGCCCCGGCTGCTGAAGTCGCCGCCGAGGAAGCCCCGGCCGCCGAGTCGACCGAAGAAGCCTGATTTCTTCCGGTTCGCCGGATTTGATCTGAGGAAGGGCGGCGTCCGACGGGCGCCGCCCTTCTTCTTTTTAGAAGGCGCCCGCCGCGCTTCGCGCTAGTTGAGGCCGGGAAGTCGGGAACGGCGGCAGCGAGGTGACAATGACGCAGGACAAGCTCATTCAGGTTGGACAGATCGCCGGCGGCTTCGGCGTGCGCGGCGAGGTGCGGGTGACCGCCTGGACCGCCGACCCGATGGCCCTGCTGGCCTATCGCGACCTGCTGCGGGCGGACGGGTCGGTGGGGCTGACCCTGACCTCGGCGCGGCCGGACAAGAACGGCGTGGTCGGGCGGGCGAAGGAGATCGCCACCAAGGAGCAGGCCGACGCGATGCGCGGGCTCAAACTGTTCATCCCGCGCGACCGGTTGCCGGAGCCGGACGAGGACGAGTTCTATCTGACCGATCTGGTCGGGGTCGAAGGGCGGGAGCCGGACGGGACCGTGCTGGGCACGGTGAAGTCGGTCCAGAATTTCGGCGCCTCCGACATGCTGGAGATCGCTCCGGCCGCCGGTGGCCCGACCTGGTATCTGCCGTTCACCAGGGACGCCGTGCCCGAGCTGCATCTGGCCGACGGCTGGCTGCTGGTGGTGCGGCCCAACGAGGTCGGCGAGCGCGAGCCCGACTGAGCGTCGGCCTAGCTGTTGTCCTCGGTCGGGGCGTCAGGCCCGTTCTTCTTGATCGAGTCGATGGCGTTCTGGGCCGAGGCCTTGGAGCTGTAGCCCTCGGTCGAGAAGAGCGTTTCCGAGTTGTACTTGAAGCGGACCCGGAACTCTCCGGCCTTGTCCTTGTAGATCTCGAACTTGTGGGCCATGGCGGCTCTCCCTTTGAGATGGGCTCAGGCTGGGCCGGAACAGCGGCGGGCGTCAACCGCCGGTTTGTCGGCAAGCGGACACAGGCTCGTGAGGTCAGCGCCTCCAGCGCAGGGCCGCGAGGGCCAGGAAGCCGGCCAGCAGGCCCCAGAAGGCCGAGCCGATGCCGAACAGGGCGGCCCCCGAGGCGGTCGCCGCGAAGGCGATGACGGCGGCCTCCCGATGGTCCGGTTCGGCCATGGCGCCCTGCAGGGCCCCGGTCAGGGGACCGATGAGGGCGAGTCCGGTCAGCACCGCGAGGGCGGCCGGAGGCATGGCGATGAAAAGTCCCGCCAGAGGGGCGGCGAACAGGGCCACGACCAGATAGAGTCCGCCGTAGATCACGCCGACGATCCAGCGACGCCGCGGGTCCGGATGGGCGTCCGGCCCGGTGCAGATGGCCGCGACGATGGCGGCCAGATTGACCCCGTAGGCGCCGAAGGGGGCGAGGACCAGGGTGGCGAGGCCGGTCGAGAGCAGCAGCGGTCCCGGCGGCGGCTCATAGCCCGCGGCCTTGAGCACCACGAGGCCGGGCAGGTTCTGGGAGACGAGGGTGACGAGGAACAGCGGCAGGGCGAGGCTGACCGCGACCTTGAGGTCGAAGGCGGGCGCGACCGGCGACAGCTGGCCGAACAGGCCGGTTCCGGGCGGCAGGGCGACCTGGCCGCGCAGGGCCAGCACGGCGAAGGCGCCGATGAGGACGGCGGGAAGGGCCCAGGTCGGGGCCAGCCGCCGCATCAGCAGGAAGACCGCGAACAGGCCCGCCGCCAGCGCCAGATCGGTCGGGAAGACGAGAAACAGCTTGAGACAGAAGGGCAGCAGAACGCCCGCCAGCATGGCCGAGGCGATGCCGCCGGGGATCCGGGCCGCCAGCCGCCCGAGGGCGGGGACGAGGCCGGTGACGACCATCAGGCCGCCGGCGATGACGAAGGCGCCGACGGCGGTGGGCCAGCCGACGCCGAGAGTCGATGCCGCCAGCAGGGCCGCGCCGGGGGTGGACCAGGCCAGGATGACCGGGACCTTCATCCGCCAGCTGAGCAGCAGGCCGGGCAGGCCGATGCCGAGGCAGAGCGCCGTCACCATCGACACGATCTGGTCCGGGGAGGCGCCCAGCACATGGCCCGCCTGCACCACCAGCGCGACGGTGCCGCCGAAGCCGATCACGGTTCCGACGGCGGCCGCCGAGATGGCGGAGACGGGCAGGCGAGGGGCGCTCATCCCCGCTGACCGGGCTTAGCCCTCGATGTCGTCCGGCAGGCCGACGGCGTGGAAACCGGCGTCGACGTGGACGACTTCACCGGTGGTGGAGCGGCCGAGGTCCGAGCAGAGCCACAGGGCGGCGCCGGCGACGCCTTCCATCGAGGTCTCTTCCTTGATCAGGGAGAACTGGGCCGACTTCGAGTGCAGGCCGCGGCCGCCCGAGATGCCGGCCAGCGACAGGGTGCGCATGGCGCCGGCCGAGATGGCGTTGACGCGGATGTTCTTCGGACCGAGGTCGCGGGCGATGTAGCGGGTCGCGGCTTCCAGAGCGGCCTTGGCGACGCCCATGGTGTTGTAGTTCGGGATGACCCGTTCCGACCCGAGGTAGGTCAGGGTGATCATGGAGCCGCCGTTCGGCATCAGGCGGGCCGAGCGCCTGGCGACGTCGACGAAGCTGAAGGCCGAGATGTTCATGGCCAGCAGGAAGCTGTCGCGGGTGGTGTTGTCGACGAAGGAGCCCTTCAGCTCGTCCTTGTTGGCGAAGGCCACCGAATGCACGACGAAGTCGATCGTGCCGAACTCTTTTTCCAGTTCCTCGAACGCCTTGTCCATCGAGGCGTCGTCGGTGACGTCGGCCTGGATCAGCAGCTTGGCGCCGACGCTTTCGGCCAGCGGACGCACGCGACGCTCCAGGCTCTCGCCGAGGTAGGTGAAGGCCAGTTCGGCGCCCTGGGCGGCCAGCTGGGAGGCGATGCCCCAGGCGATGGAGCTGGAGTTCGCCACGCCCATGATCAGGCCCTTCTTGCCCTTCATGAGGTCGCCGGTGGGCATGTCCCAGGTGGATTCAGCGGCCATCTTGGCTCTCCTAAAGTGGCCTATCGCTCGCGACGCGGTCGCTCGCTGCTTGAGGCCGGTCGTGGTGGTGTCGTCTAGATCTTGCTGAGGATCAGCGTGCCGTTCGTTCCGCCGAAGCCGAACGAGTTGGACATGACGTGCTTCAGCGGGCCGTCGTGGCGCTTGCGCAGGATCGGCATGCCCTCGAACTCGGGATCGAGGTTCTCGATGTGGGCGCTTTCGGCGGCGAAGTCGTTGTCCATCATCAGCAGGCAGTAGATGGCCTCCTGGGCGCCCGCGGCGCCGAGCGAGTGCCCCGTCAGCGACTTGGTCGAGGAGATCATCGGCAAGTCGTCGCCGAAGACGTTGCGGACCGCGCCCATTTCCTTGCTGTCGCCGACGGGCGTCGAGGTGCCGTGCGGGTTCAGGTAGTCGATCTTCGGATTGCCGGCCATTTCCAGCGCGATCTTCATGCAGCGCTCGGCGCCCTCGCCCGAGGGCGCGACCATGTCGTAGCCGTCGGAGTTGGCGCCGTAGCCGGTGACTTCGGCATAGATCTTCGCGCCGCGCGCCACGGCGCGTTCGTACTCTTCCAGCACGACGATGCCGGCGCCGCCCGCGATGACGAAGCCGTCGCGATCCTTGTCATAGGCGCGGCTGGCCTTCGACGGATTGTCGTTGAAGTTCGAGGACATGGCGCCCATGGCGTCGAACATGTTCGACATGGACCAGTCGATGTCCTCGACGCCGCCGGCGAAGACCACGTCCTGCTTGCCCCAGGCGATCTGTTCAGCGCCCGCGCCGATGCAGTGGGCCGAGGTCGCGCAGGCCGAGCTGATCGAATAGTTGATGCCCTTGAGCTCGAACCAGGTCGCCAGAACGGCCGACGGGCCCGAGGCCATGGCCTTCGGCACGGCGAACGGCCCGATGCGCTTGGGCGCGCCCTTTTCCAGGGTGGTCTGGGCGGCTTGCAGGATAACCTGGGTCGAGGGGCCGCCTTCACCGACGATCAGGCCGATGCGGGGATCCTTGATCTCTTCCGGGGTCAGGCCGGAATCCTTCAGGGCTTCTTCAAAGGCGATGTGGCCCCAGGCGGTGCCGTTGGCCAGGAAGCGGGCGGCGCGACGGTCCACCAGCGGCGCCCAGTCCTCGGCGGTGTGGCCCAGGGCCGGCGGCGCCCAGACCTGCGAGCGGAAACCGTGCGTGGCGTGGTCAGCGGCGTGCTGGACGCCCGACTTCGCATCGCGCAGCGACGCGGTGACCTCGGCGGCTCCGGTGCCGATGGAGGAGACAATGCCCAGCCCGGTGACGACAACACGCCGCATGGTGGAATCCTTCCGTAACTCATCAGTCGCCGCGTTATCCGCGGTCCGGGGGAATATAGGGGACTTACTCGCCCGACGCTTCCGCGCCGCCGAACAGGCCGACGCGCATGTCCGTGGCGGTATAGATAGGAACGCCGTCGGCCTCCATCACCCCGTCGGCGATACCCATGACCAGACGGCGGTTGATGACCCGCTTCAGATTGATCTTGTAGGTCACCTTCTTCACGTCGGGCTGGACCTGGCCGGTGAACTTCACCTCGCCGACGCCGAGGGCGCGGCCGCGGCCGGGACCGCCGATCCAGCCGAGATAGAAGCCGACCAGCTGCCACATGGCGTCCAGGCCCAGGCAGCCGGGCATGACCGGGTCGCCGATGAAATGGCACTGGAAGAACCAGAGGTCCGGATGGATATCCAGCTCGGCCTCGACATAGCCCTTGCCGTGCTCGCCGCCGTCCGCGTTGATCTGCGTGATCCGGTCGAACATCAGCATCGGCGGGGCCGGGAGCTGGGCGTTGCCGGGACCGAACAGTTCGCCACGGCCCGAGGCCAGCAGGGCCTCATAATCGAACGACGACGGATATTTCAGCTCGGACAAAGACGTTCTCGTGGTGATGGGCGCAGCCTGCGCCCGGATGTTGCCGTCGGGTTACACGAGCCCGCATCAGGGCTCAACTTTTTAACGGAGACGGAGGGTTTGCGGGGGCGTGGGGTTTCGGGTGTGGGGTGTGGGGTGCGGCACTCCTGCGCTCCCTCCCCGTCCCGGGGAGGGATGTCGGCGCGCAGCGACGACAGGGTGGGGGC